>NZ_JAEKFD010000013.1:0-161746 GCF_016650735.1 Pseudomonas sp. TH37 | reverse complement strand
CCCGCAGGAAAGTGTCGTGGAGGCTATCCCCGGTAACAGCTGCATTGTTCATGAAGTTTCGGTGGAACGGACGCTAAAGTAACCACGCCGTTTTTGGTATGGTGCAGCTCGTTTTTTAACGGACTGCTTTCAAGCCTACGGATCGGCACCTCCTCTACAGTCAAAGAGCTGCTGCAGAAATGCCTGAACCAATACCAATCAAGGATCACGAAAAAGAGACGCGCCTGGTCAATAAAAGACTGATGGCCTGCGCCTTGTTCGTCGTCGCTATTACCTGCGCGCTGGTGGTGCGGCTGTATGTTCTGCAGGTGGTCGAGTATGACTACCACTCGACGATCTCCGAAAACAACCGCGTACACGTATTGCCGATCGCCCCTACCCGCGGGCTGATCTACGACCGCAACGGTGTGCTACTGGCGGACAACCGGCCCAGTTTCAACCTGACCATCACCCGCGAACGCGCCTCCGACGTCAAAGAAGAGCTGGATGAGGTGGTCAACCTCCTGCACCTGCCGGCTGAAGACCGCACGCTGTTCGACAAGGCGATGAAGCAGGCTCGACACCCCTTCGTGCCCGTCACCTTGTTCTACGAACTCAGCGAAGAACAGATTGCGGTGTTGGCAGTCAACGAGTTCCGTTTGCCAGGAATTGACGTAGAGCCACAGTTCGTTCGCCACTACCCGATGGGCGCACACTTCGCACACTCGATCGGCTACGTCGGCCGCATCAACGAGAAAGAATCCAAAGCCCTGGATACGGTGGAATACCGTGGCACCCAAGCCATCGGCAAGACCGGCATCGAGAAATTCTACGAGCCTGAGTTGCACGGCCATGTGGGTTATGAAGAAGTCGAGACCAACGCTCAGGGCCGCGTGCTGCGAGTGCTCAAACACACCGACCCGGTCCCCGGCAAAAACATCGTATTGAGCCTCGACGTCAAACTTCAGGAAGCAGCCGAGGAGGCGTTGGGCGATCGCCGTGGCTCGGTGGTCGCTCTCGATCCGTCGACCGGTGAAGTGCTGGCCATGGTCAGTAAGCCAAGCTTCGACCCGAACATGTTCGTGACGGGTATCAGCTTCAAGGAGTACGCGGCGCTGCACGATTCCATCGACCGGCCGCTGTTCAATCGTGTGCTGCGTGGGCTCTACGCGCCGGGCTCGACCATCAAGCCGGAAGTGGCTATCGCCGGTCTCGACACCGGGGTGGTCACCCCGCAGACCCGCGTCTTCGATCCGGGTTATTACCAGCTACCGGATTTCGATCATAAATACCGTAACTGGAACCACAGTGGCGATGGCTGGGTGGACATGGACGCGGCGATCATGCGCTCCAACGACACCTACTTCTACGACCTGGCGCACAAGCTGGGTATCGATCGCCTGCATGACTACATGGCCATGTTCGGTCTCGGCGAGAAAGTCTCGCTCGACATGTTCGAAGAGTCTGCCGGTTTGATGCCATCGCAAGCCTGGAAGCGTGCCACGCGCCGTCAGGCATGGTTCCCTGGCGAGACAGTGATCCTCGGCATCGGTCAGGGCTACATGCAGGTCACGCCCCTGCAGCTAGCTCAAGCCACCGCGCTGATCGCCAACAAAGGTGTATGGAACCGACCACACCTAGCCAAAACGGTGGATGGCATAGCGCCGGTGGACGAGCATCCGATGCCGAACATCCTGCTCAAGGATCCACGTGACTGGGAGCAGGTCAACCACGGCATGCAGATGGTGATGCACGACGCTCGCGGGATTGCCCGAGCGGCAGCGGCGGGGGCTCAGTACCGCATCGCCGGCAAGAGTGGGACCGCGCAAGTGGTGGCGATCAAACAGGGTGAGCGCTACAACCGGGCGAAAACCCTGGAGCGCAACCGTGACAATGCCTTGTTCGTCGGTTTCGCCCCGGCCGAACATCCGAAGATTGTCATCTCGGTCATGATCGAAAACGGCGAGGCCGGTGGTCGCGTTGCCGGTCCTGTGGTGCGGCAGATCATGGATGCCTGGCTACTCGATCAGGACGGTCACCTGAAGCCGCAATACGCTGTGCCGAGTAAAACGCCGGGCGACCCTCACGTCTAACGATCAAAGCTTCACAGCACAGCCTCACAAAGCATGAGTACGTGCTGGCGGATTGCGAACATTATCTCGGCTCGCCTGCCCTGCAGGGCAGCCCCCAAGTGTTGTCGCAAATCGCGACAACCAATGAGACGACGAACAACCTGTTACGGTCTTGAGACACCTGCTATTGAGGATTAGAATTTTTGGGTGAATGAGGGAACTTTTGCCCGGGCACACATCTGGCGTGAGGGAGGTAGCGATGTTCCTTTCAACCCTGGAAATTCAGAACATCATTGAACATAGTTTTTTGCCCGCTGTGTGCACTTGCAGCATGGAGGCGGACCAGTCCCTGACAATTCGGGTCTGCGATTGCATGACCGGGAAAGTGGATCTGGTGGCCACCCATGTTCCGGTATGGACACTGGATAGCCCCCACGCGATCGCGTCGCTAGTGGCTGATATGCGGCAAGAAATCGAGGCTCACAAAGGCACTCACCTTCCGTTGTACCGCTGAACCTGCGTCACGCCGCACCACGTTGGGGGGCGGCGTGAATCCCGAAGCCGAGAAGGTAGTCCGGCCACCGCCGAGTACCTCTACGGGCTGTTCAGCATCGACCTGAAAACCGGCAAGACCGAAACCATTCGGTAATTGTGGTGCTTGAGCGGATGCTTTCGCGGGCAAGCCTCGCTCCTGCATTGGGTTTTGGTGGGCACACAATTTATGTACCGCCGAAGCCCCCTGTAGGAGCGATGCTTGCCCGCGAAGAGGCCTCAAGAACACCGCAGCATCAAGCCCCAGGCACCGGACAACTCAAATCCCCTTCCTGACACTTCAAGTAAGTCTTGAACGCCTCGACCCGCGCCTTGGTCAGCTCAGTGGTGCAGTTGCTGTAGATCAGCGGATACACACTGCCACCCGCCACCCCGGACGCCGAGAACTTGCACTCGGCATCGCGAAACGCAATCCATGAGCGCTGCGCACCGATCAACAGCTTTTTCGCGTCGGGGCTGTCCTTCAACCGTGTGGTGATCTGCTGATAAAGCGCATTCAGCTCCTTGTCGGCCGCCTTGTTCTGCTGCGCCGCGCACTGATTCATCGTCGTCTGGTCAGTGGCATTGTCGCAGTCAATGGCATGCGCAAAGGGGGTAAACAGCAGCGGCGTCAACGCAAGGAGAAAACGTGGGGGCATGTGGGGTTCGCTGTGATGATGGAAAGTTGGAATGCAGTGTAGCGGGGCGCCGCCAGCCAACAAATCAGAGTCTGGCGCGGTGTATCCGGAAAGCTATGTCTGCCACTCCTGACATTTCTCATTCGATTCATATTCAAGCCAGGGCACGTCATGGGACGTCCAGATATGAGCCTGAGGTGTCATTTTCGGATCATCGTCGAGCGTCGCCACGCGAACGATTACATGGGGTTGGGCCAAGCGCTCTGCCATCAGATGCGATCCGCAGATCGAACAGAAGTGCCGAAGCTTGCCCGGCGACGACTCATAGGTGCTTAGCCGATCCTGTCCTTTTATCCAGCGAAAGTGCTTACGCATGACCCCGGCCGTCGAGGCGAATGCCGCTGCATGTGCCTTGCGACAGGTGTGGCAGTGGCAGTGACTGATGGGCATGTCGAGGCTATCAAGTTCGTATTCGATGGCTTTGCACAAGCAGCTGCCATGCAAGTTATTCATGGGGCTTTTCCTGGTTGCGTGGCTGATATGTCGGCAGCGGCGGCCCGAAGCAGGGCGTCAGCCGTGGCCTCGATGTCTTCGCGCAAGTGCAACTTCGCAAGCCACCCGTCAGGGATGGCCTGCACACCGTAGTGAGCCCCGGCCAACTGGCCGACGATGGCGGCAGTGGTGTCGGCGTCGTCGCCCAGGTTCGCGGCTTCGAGGATGGCGGCTTCAAAACTGTCAGTGTGGTGAAAGCACCACAAGGCCGCTTCCAGTGATGCAACGCAGTAACCGGTACCGCGAATATGGTCTTTGGATTTTCCGAGGTAATCGCCGCGGGCGATGCTCGCGACCTTCGGTTCCACAAACGTCGTCTCTGGCAGGCTCTGCAAATCCTGCCTGGACGCTCCTTGCAATGCCTTGCGGATCAGATCGGCAAGCAACTGACAGCATTCAAGTGCCTCCGGCGCCGCATGGGTAGTGCGCGAGCTGTCTGCGGAAAACCTCCTGATCCGGTCGGGGTCGGGAAAGTAGTACAACACTATTGGCGCTAACCGCATCAGTGAGCCGTTACCGGCCGTATAAGGATCGGTGGATCCCGCGAATGGCTGACCGGTTTGCTGATAACGAGCCAGCGCTTCACGGACGGTCATACCAATGTCGAAGCATTCGCCAGTCGAACTCAGATAACCCCATTGCCACCAGTTGAGGTAACGACCCATTTGATCGGCCGCATCAAAACCTTTTTTGTTCAGCAAGCTTTCTGCCAGGCAAAGTGCCATGGAAGTGTCATCGGTCCATTGCCCTGGCTTCAGATTGAACGGGCCGCCGCCAACCATATCGCTCAGAGGGGCGAATGAGCCGCGCGGCTGGAATTCGGCATGGGTGCCAACGGCATCCCCACAAGCAAGCCCCAGCAGGGTTGCGCGATAACGTTCCGTGAGTGAAGGCTGCATGAATCTTCCTTGTAAGGGTTCCTCGTCGTTGCAAACGTTAGCAGTTTCAGCCCGCTGACTCCCCCGAAAAACCAGAACTTATGGCCAAAACTGAGGCCGAATATTTCAGGTACGGGTGATTGCGGCACCTGTTTGATACAACTTTTAGGTTGGTCTTATGGTCTTTACAGGCCTACTGTTCAATACAGGAGGTGACTTATGAACCCAGCATCAGATCGCATCGAAAGGAAGATCCTGCTCAAGGTCCCGCGTTCGCAGGTCTGGCGCGTGCTGGCCAATGCCGAAGCCTTCGGGCAATGGTTCGGTGTGGCACTCGAAGGCAAGCGTTTTGTCGCCGGCGAGTGGACCCAGGGGCAGATTACTTATCCTGGTTATGAGCACTTGTTGTGGAATGTACTGGTGGAGCGGGTCGAGCCGGAGCGGGTGTTTTCGTTTCGCTGGCACCCGTATGCAGTCGAACCCGATACCGATTACTCCCAAGAGCCCACAACGCTGGTGAAATTCGAACTCCAGGATATGGACGAAGGCACGTTGTTGACGGTTGTCGAGTCCGGTTTCGATCACATCCCGCAGTCGCGCAGGCTCAAGGCGTTCCGCATGGACAGCCGGGGTTGGGATGAGCAGATGAGCAATATCGAAAAATTTCTGGTAGACACCAAGGACCACGAGCGTCAGGGAGGTTGATGGCTGCAGGCCATGAAACTCGTGGCTTCAGCGCATGATGGCTGGTACATCTAAGGGTTTTCGGAGGGGCGGCTATAGCGAATGTCTTACACGTGGTAGTAGCTATGTCGTCTATTGCAGATTGGATCCCAAGCGTAATTTAGCCTCATCAACTGAAGCACAGGAAGTGCTCCAGGGTCACGGATGATCGACCATTGCAAGGATCGCTGCCGACAGGGAGTCGATATGGTCTTGGGAAAAACCCGCTTCGGCGGGTTTTTTTTGCCTGCAGAAAACTGCAGCGCGGTTTCCTGTAGCAGCTGCCGAAGGCTGCGTTCGGCGGCGCAGCAGTCGTAAACCCTACAAGCACGGTGTACCTGAAAGACTGCAGCTCCTGATTTTGCGACTGCTGCGCAGCCGAACGCAGCCTTCGGCAGCTGCTACAAGTGCAGTTTAGGCGTTGAATGGTCAATGGCTTACACGTAGCCAGTGGTATGTCGTCTTTTGAAGCTTCACAGATACGTCTAATCTGGGTCCATCAACTGAAGCACAGGACGTGCTCAGGATCACGGATGATCGACCATACGCCAGGATGGCTGCCGACAGGATGTCGCAATGGTCTTGAGAAACCCGCTTAGGCGGGTTTTTTTATGCCCTTGATTTGCCGCTGGATTGCCTGGGCACGTAGCCGGGCGATGTCCTCGCTCGGCGAGGCGCTCCCGCAGCCGTTTCTTTCACTGGCGGGCGAGTTTCGCCGCTGCACGTTCGGTGATTTCCGAGCGCAATTTCAACGACGCGGCAGCGCGTTTGCGGGCTTCATCCAGCACGCTGACCGGCGCTGTCTCGGGACTTCCCGAAGCAAACGGTGGTGCCGGCGCGTATTCCAACTGCAACTGCACCAGTTGCGCCGTGTCCTTATCGAACAATTCCGCCGCCAGGGTCAGGGCAAAATCGATCCCCGCGGTGATCCCGCCACCGGTCAGCAGATTGCCGTCGCGCACCACCCGATCGTTCACCGGAATCGCTCCCAAAACCCCAAGCAATTGGTGATACGCCCAGTGAGTGGTGGCGCGCTTGCCTTTGAGCAACCCCGCCGCACCAAGCACCAGCGCGCCGGTGCAAACCGAAGTGACATACTTCGCGTTAGCCGCCTGAGCCTTGATGAAGGCCAGGGTTTCGTCATCCTCCATCAACGGCCCAACGCCGCTGCCGCCGGGAATGCAGATCACATCCAGCGGCGGGCAATCGTCGAAGGTTGTGGTCGGTTTCAACACCAGTCCGGTACTCGCGGTGATCGGGACCAGGTCCTTCCAGATCAGATGCACTTTCACGTCCGGCAGCGAGGCCAGCACGTCATAAGGGCCGGTCAGGTCCAGTTGTTGAAGCTGTGGAAACAACAGAAAACCGATCTGCAACGTCATGGCGTTTTTTCTCCTGGTTGAGGTGGACGACTTCACTGTAGGCTCGTAGGATCTGGCGCATACGCCAATAACCCCACGAATTACGCCAAATATGACGAGCCATCCGAAAACCATCCATGTGCTGGCCTTTGCCAACGTGCAACTGCTCGACGTCACCGGGCCGTTGCAGGTGTTCGCCTCGGCCAACGACATTGCTCGCCAGCAAGGTTTGCCACCGCCCTATGCGCCGTCGGTGATTGCCAGCGGTGGCGGGGCGGTGATGTCGTCGGCGGGGTTGGCGCTGTTGGCAGAGCCACTGCCGGAACAGGGCAGCGACACTTTGATCATTGCCGGTGGCTGGGGCGTTTACGCGGCGGCGAAAGACGAGTCGCTGGTGGCCTGGGTACGTGAGCACGCGACGGGGTGTCGGCGGGTGGCGTCGGTGTGCACCGGGGCGTTTTTGCTGGCGGCCAGCGGTTGGCTTGATGGCAGGCGGGTGGTCACACACTGGACCCGTTGCGAGCAATTGGCGCATCAGCATCCCAAACTGCAGGTCGAACCCAACCCGATCTTCATCAACGACGGCCCGGTCTGGACCTCGGCCGGTGTCACCGCGGGCATCGACCTGGCCCTGGCGATGGTCGAAGAAGACCTCGGCCGAACCATGGCCCTGGACGTCGCCCGGCAATTGGTGGTGTTTCTCAAGCGTCCGGGTGGCCAGTCGCAGTTCAGCGTGACCTTGTCCCTGCAAAAGGAAGGCAACCGATTCGACGATCTTCATGCCTGGATCAGCGAAAACCTCACCAAGGACCTCGGCATCCCGACCTTGGCCTTGCAGGCCGGCATGAGCGAGCGCAGCTTCGTCCGTCACTACCGCGCCGACACCGGCCAGACTCCGGCGCGGGCCATCGAACTGATTCGGGTCGAGACCGCGCGACGGCTGCTCAGCGACACCGGTGTACCGATCAAACGGGTCGCGGTGCAATGCGGGTTTGGCAGCGAGGAAACCTTGCGCCGCAGTTTTCTGCGAGCCATGGGCGTGACACCGCAAGCCTATCGCGAGCGGTTTTCCGTCAGCTCCCCTGCAGATCCAGTATTGCCTTGAGGGGCTTGTTCATTTGACACTCCATAGAGGCTGTAATGGGTTATCCGAACAGCACCTTTTGCCAATACTCTTCACTGATGATCGCTATCGGCACACCGCTTTCTCTCAGTTCGACCGCTCTTTTGATCTTTGTCCCGTAGGTGCTATGCAGCCATTGATCATTGCCGATGCTGCCTACCACTAAATAGTGGATCTTCTTGCTGACGGATCCGCCGATAAGCCCGCCACGTTCAATTATCAGTGATTCGCACTCCTTGCGCGGACCGTAAGCCATGATCCCGGTAAACAGGAACACTCGGTCAGCCCAACTTAAAGAGGGCGCCGGGTTATCGAGAGGAAGGCTGGTCGGTGCAGTGAACGTTTGGGCCGAACCAATCGGCAGGCCTGCAAACTGGTGAAGCATCTCCAACAGTTCGCCAGACTCCTCGGCATCAAGCACGCCGTCGCTCAGCATGCCGGCGAGGCGTTTGTAGAGGATATTCACCACCGGATCGCCGAGATGGCTTAAATGAGTTTCGATCCAAGTCTTGAGAAACTCGGCTTCCTGCTGGTTGATCGTACCGTCGGCAGCGAGCCCGGCGGCGATTCCCACCAGTGCGTCAGCCGATCGTCGATCAATCCGCGCTTCGTGGAAGAAACCGCTGTTTTGAAATTCCTGATGTAGGTCGACCATGCGTCCTTCTCCTTAAGCTTCCACGTCCGCCACCTGATTGAAATACTTCGACCGATCCGGCGTAAACGTCACCATCATTTTGGTCCTGGAACAGGTCAATGCCCGTTCTGAGCTCAAATCAATATCCAGATCTTCCCCGCGCAACCCCTGCCATTGGGCGAGGTATTTGAGGGATCCGTATTTTTCGAGTTTCTTCAGACTGCGACTGACACCACCTTTCCAGCCCAGCACCGGGAGTTCGCCGGAGAGGCATTGTTGGGCGAGGTCGGGGAAGCGGACGGCGCGTTGGCGGCCGATTTCCCAGCATTTGATCAGGCCTTTGTCGTGGCCTTCCCACAGTTCATCCCGGTTCAGGCCTGATCGGAGTGGGGTGTCGATGCTGCGATGGATGCGCTGGGTCATTCTGGTTCCTTGAATTCGGGTTTTGTTGGACAGCTCCGCTGTGCCCGTTGACGTGGATGGTAGGGATGGATGTAAGCGGTGGCAACAAAGTATTTCTGGATGTAGGAATGAGTGACTGCGTGTTGATTAGGCGAGTTTGTTTAATAAATGTAGGTGTTTGGCTTACACGATCCTGTGGCGAGGGGGCTTGCCCCCGTTCGGTTGCGCAGCAGCCGTAAACCCAGCAAATGCGGTGTTTCTGGAGGAATGTGGTTGTAGATTTCAGGGCCGCTGCGCGCCCCGACGGGAGCAAGCTCCCTCGCCACAGGGGTATGTAGAATGTGTTTTTGTTTACTGCCTGTAAGCCTTTCTCCTACAAAAAATGCAGCGAAAGCAGGCATTTCCGACGGGTTTTGGCGACAGTAAGCCTTGTGCTGGGCTGATGGCCCTTTCGCGGGCAAGCCTCGCTCCTACGGATTCACACTGAACCTGTGGGAGCGAGGCTTGCCCGCGATGCAGGCGCCTCGGTCTCAAGGCTGCCAGAAGTTTTTCTCCCCGCTCAACTTCCTGTTCAGAAAACTCGCCGCGCTGATCAGCGCCAGGTGCGTCAGCGCTTGTGGTGTGTTGCCCAGATGTCGGGCATGGCTGTCGAACTCTTCGGCATACAGCCCCAGCGGGTTGGCGTACTTCAGCAATTGTTCGAACTCCAGGTGCGCTTTCTCCACTTGGCCGGCCCGGGCCAGGCATTCGACGTACCAGAACGAGCACGCGGCGAAGGCGCCTTCGGTGCCGGGCAGGCCGTCGATCTGGCTGTCGTCGTTGCGGTAGCGGTAGACCATGCCCGCACGCACCAGGTTTTTTTCGATGGCTTCGAGGGTCGAAATCCAGCGCGGATCCTTGGCGCTGACGAAGCGCACCAGCGGCATCAATAGCATCGAGCCGTCGAGGCCGGTACCGCCGATGTGCTGGACGAAATGCCCGCGTTCTTCGTTCCAGAAGTTGCTCCAGATGTCGGTGTAGATCGCTTGACGGGTCTGGTCCCAGCGGGCGAACGGGGCGGGCAGCGAGCGTTTGGAGGCCAGCCGGATGGCCCGGTCCACGGCTACCCAACACATCAGTCGCGAGTGCAGGAAATGATACTGCTCGCCGCGCATTTCCCAGATGCCGACGTCTTTTTGCTGCCAGGTTTCGCAGACCTGATCGACCACCTCCACGGTGTGTTTCCAGCCTTCATGGGAGATGGCCTCACCGTACTTGTTGACCAGGTACACCGCGTCCAACAGCTCACCGAAGATGTCGAGCTGGATTTGCTCGTAGGCCTGATTGCCGATGCGTACCGGTGTCGCGTCGCCATGACCGGCCAAGTGTGGAAGTTCGACCTCCGGCAGTTCTTGGCGACCGTCGATGGCGTAGAGGATGTTGAGTTTCCTGGTCTTGCCGTGACAATCCCTGACCCGGCAGCGCAGCCAGCGCATGTAGGCGTTGGCCTCCTCGACGAAGCCCAGGCGCATGAAGGCATAGACGGTGAACGAGGCGTCGCGGATCCAGGTGTAGCGGTAGTCCCAGTTGCGTTCGCCGCCGGGCGTTTCCGGCAGGCCGAAGGTGGCGGCGGCGAGGATGGCGCCGTGCTTGCGCGAGGTCAGCAGCTTCAAGGCCAGGGCCGAGCGATTGACCATTTCCCGCCAGCGACCGCGATAATTGGACTGCCCGATCCAGTCACGCCAGAACTTCAGGGTGCGTTCCAGGCACAGCGCGGCGGCGCCTTCCTTGAAGCGCGCATCGTCAACGCCGCCGAGCAGGAACTCGGCGCTCTGGTCCTGTTCGAGGATGAATTCGGCGACGGCCACATGGCCCTCGATGCGTAAGTGCTGATCCGAACACAGCTGCATGGCTGGCTGGCCGGTGGCCTCGAAATACACACTTCGATCACGTGCGCGAGCCTTGGTCGGAGCCCGAGCATAGTCATGACGAACAGCGCAGCGCATGCGGATCGTCGCTTGTCCGCTGACCACTCGCACCCGGCGCATCAACATCGGCAAATCATCTTCGCTGTCGCCGATGGGCAGCAGGTCGGTGACTTCGACCACCGCGTGATCGCTGAGCCAGCGGGTTTGCAGGACGTTGGTGTCGGGCAGGTATATCTGCTCGCGACGGGCATCGGGCAGGTCCGGGGCCAATTGGAAGATGCCGGCTTCGGGGCTGTCCAGCAGCGAGCAGAAGATCGACGGACTGTCGAATTCCGGCCAGCAGAAAAAGTCCACGCTGCCCTTGTCGTTGACCAGCGCCGCGCTGCGCATGTCGCCAATGATGCCGTGGGCGTCGATGGCGCTTTGTCGTTCGGAATGATCAACCATTGCCGCAGTGCTCCGGGGAACCGAGGGTCTAACTAGCTGACCGGTTTGAGCCGCAGAGAGTTCATTTGCCGGCATGTGGCAAGTTGCAGGCCCTTGTTGAGGCCGGACCCCATCGCGGTCGGACTGAGTTGCAAACCGCTTATGCGCTGGAATCGGTGCTGGACGAGGTGCTTTATTGTCGGGCCGCCGCTGTCGGTGGGGTAGCCCGGTGCAATGCAATTCAAAATGTGGGAGCGAGCCTGCTCGCGAAGACGGTCTGGCAGGCGACATTGATGTTGAAGGTGATGGCCTCTTCGCGAGCAAGCCCGCTCCCACAGGGGTTATATGTCGAGCATAAATAACCGGGGCAATGCAGATCCAGAGTGCAGCAGGCTTGCTCCCATAAAGGATTACCAGCCTCTTCCCGAATTCACCCAGAAATTCACCGACAACGAAGTCGACACCGATTCCACCTGATGGAACCAGCCTTCGGGTAGAAACAGCAGGTCGCCGGCCTCCAGGGTCACCCGCAGAAACGTCACGTCCCGCGCGCCGGGAAAGCGTTGATAATCCGGCGCATCCGGATTGAAATCACAACCGTCGAGCCCGCCCTGGGGGGCCGTCGACCAAGTGCCGAGGGCTTCGCGGTGATGAGGCGCGGCGAGGGTGAAGGTTTTCTGGCCCCAGACTTGTGCGAACAGGTTGTCGGTATCGTCGCGATGCAGCGGTGTCAGCGTGCCCTTGGGGCCGATCCAGATGCGTGGCGGGATGAACAGCGCTTGATCGAAATAGAGTGGGTACTTGATCTGCTCCATCAATTGGGCGGGCAGGATATTGTTGCCCATGTACGCCGGTGGTTCGCCATCGGCGCTTTTGACCGCCGGGGTATCCAGCGAGGCGATGAACGCGGCCATGGAGGTGGAGCGGAAATCCCGTTCCGTGGAGAAGGTTTTCTTCACGTAATCGCCGTGTCGGGTGATGCCTTGCAGTTCGGCGAAATGCACCAGCGATTCTTCACGGCTGAGCTTGAACAGGGGCCAGTCTTGCAGGGCATCGCTGATCACCAGCGGAATACCGTGGGGCAGGTAGCTTGTCTCGAACTCCAGCACCGACAGCTCGCTGCGTGGCCGGCGCTCCACCGAATATTGGGTTGGCAGGCTCGCGGAGACCTTTTCGCTGAAACGCGGTGGGGTCGGGTAGCGCTTGTTCATGTCGACCTTTTCCACCACACCGCCCCCATGGCGAGCGTGATCGATGATCTGCGGCAGCATCGTCGCCAGGCCCATGTTGCCGCCGATTTTCAAGCGACCGCTGGCGAACAGCTCCTCGACGTTGGCCATGCCGCCCATGATCCCGAGAAAGTCCTTTTCCGCAACTTCGATGGTCACGTCGGGGCTGGCATGTCGGCCGGCTTCGGTGCGGCTGCTGGCCTTGACCTCGGACCAGTACGCCTGGTGCGGGCCGAACACGAATTGAAAAACCCCTTCGATGCCGACGGCACCGGCATTGGCGAACAGTTTGCCCAGGATGGTCTGCAGGTCCACGGCTTTTGCCCCTTGTTGGTTTTGGTCTGAGCTGGTTTTGGTCTTAACAGGGGACGATAACCTGCAGCGGAAATTTAACCGGCGCTGACTAATTTGCGTCGCTTGCGGACCGTCCCTCCTTACAGACGACTTTTTGAGGTGAACGTGGTGACCAAGCTGACCTTGCTGTGCCTGCCGTACTCTGGCGCCAGTGCCATGGTCTACAGCCGCTGGCGGCGCAAGTTGCCGCAATGGCTGCAGTTGCAGCCGGTAGAGTTGCCGGGGCGGGGCGCACGGTTCGGCGAACCGCTGCACACCGACATGCGCGCACTGGCGATGCAATTGGCCAGGGAGCTGCGTTCGACGCTCAAGGCGCCCTACGCCTTGTTTGGTCATAGCCTGGGTGCCTTGCTGGCGTGCGAGATGGCCCACGCCTTTCGTGAGCTGGGCTGCCCGGAACCGGTGGCCCTGTTTGCCTCGGGAACGGCGGCACCCACGATGCGGGCCGACTACGACCGCGGCTTTGCCGAGCCGAAAACCGATGGGCAGTTGATCGAGCAGCTACGAACGCTCAACGGCACCAGCGAAGAGGTGCTGGCCAATGAAGAGCTAATGAGCCTGACGCTGCCGATTCTGCGCGCGGATTTTCTGCTGTGCGGACATTTTCAGCCGGTGCAGCGGCCATTGCTCAAGTGCCCGGTGCACGTGCTGGGAGGCAAGTCCGACAAGGCCACCACCGAACAGTTGATCGGTTGGAGCAAGGAAACCCATGGCAGCTTTTCGGTGGACATGCTGGCCGGCGGGCACTTCTTCATCCATGAGCACGAAGCCAAGGTGCTACGGGTGATCAAGGATCAGTTGGAGGTTCATCATCGGCGGGGAGCCATGGTTGCCACGGCCTGAATTCCACCCTGTTTCACCTTGTGGAAGCGAGCCTGTGTGGCGAGGGGGCTTGCCCCCGTTGGGGTGCGAAGCGCCCCCGGCATTTCAAAGTCAAACCGCATACATAGGGTTTACGACTGCTTCGCAGCCGAACGGGGGCAAGCCCCCTCGCCACACAAGGGCTACGACCATCTGTGTTTCCTCGCTCGACCTCCCTTCCTGATACTTATTCTCAAACGCTAATTTTTCCGGTCTGCATTCGTTTTATAGGGACGACGTGCCTTTGTGCTTCCTGCCTACTGATCCGGATGCTAAGAAATGAATGCTGAAGACTCCTTGAAACTTGCTCGCCGGTTTATCGGGTTGCCCCTGGAAAAGCGCCAGATGTTCCTTGCGGCCTTGCACAAGGAGGGCGTGGACTTCGCCCGTTTTCCGATTCCGCAAGGGGTCGAGGCCGAGGACCGGCAGGCGCTGTCCTACGCTCAGCAGCGCATGTGGTTTCTCTGGCAACTGGACCCGCACAGTGGCGCCTATAACTTGCCGGGTGCGGTGCGTCTGACCGGGCGGTTGAATCTGCCGGCCCTGGAGCAGGCGTTCGCCAGCCTGGTGGCGCGTCATGAAACCCTGCGCACGGTGTTCCAGCGTCAGGCCGACGAGACCCTGCAACAAGTGCCGGCCAGTGTGCCGCTGGTGATCGAACAGGTCGATTTCAGTGCCTTGCCGGCCCTTGAGCGCGAGCAGGCCGTGGCCGAGGCCGCCCAGCAGCAATCGTTGCTGCCGTTCGACCTTGCCGTCGGGCCGCTGCTGCGGGTCAAGCTGCTCAAGCTCGCCGAGCAGGAGCACGTGCTGCTACTGACCTTGCACCACATCGTTTCTGATGGCTGGTCGATGAATGTGTTGATCGATGAGTTCATCCGCTGCTACGACGCCCATGATGCAGGCGCGCAACCGCAGCTCGCACCGCTGCCGATTCAGTACAGCGACTATGCGTTGTGGCAACGCCGCTGGCTGGAAGCCGGGGAACAGGCGCGGCAACTGGAATACTGGCAAGCCCAATTGGGCGACGAGCACCCGGTGCTGGAGTTGCCCACCGATCACCCGCGCCCGGCGATGCCCAGCTATCGCGGTACACGTTATGAGTTCGGGATCGATGGCCAACTGGCCGAGCAACTGCGAGCCACCGCGCAGAAACACAACATTACCTTGTTCATGCTGTTGCTCGGCGCTTTCAACGCCTTGCTGCACCGTTACACCGGGCAGACCGACATCCGCGTCGGCGTGCCGATCGCCAATCGCAACCGCGGTGAAATCGAAGGCCTGATCGGTTTCTTCGTCAACACCCAAGTGCTGCGGACCCGGCTCGACGGCCAGACCCGCGTGGCCGATTTGCTCGGTGACATCAAGGAAACCGCCCTCGGCGCCCAGGCCCATCAGGACTTGCCGTTCGAGCGGCTGGTGGAAGCGTTGAAGCTGGAGCGCAGCCTCAGTCACACGCCGTTGTTCCAGGTGATGTATAACCATCAGCCGCAGGTGGCAGACATTTCCACAGTCGCCACCGCGTCGGGCCTGGAACTGGGCGTGATCGAATGGGAAGGGCGCACCACCCAGTTCGACCTGACCCTGGATACCTATGAAAAGGCCGGCAAACTGCACGCCGCGCTGACCTACGCCAACGACCTGTTCGACGCCGCGACCATCGCCCGCATGGCACGGCACTGGACCCATCTGTTGCGCGGCATGGTCAACGACAGCCAGCAGCGCATCAGCGATTTGCCGTTGCTTGAGACCGCGGAGTATCAGCGCATCGTTCACGACTGGAACCGCGCTGACCAAGGATTCGCCGATGATCTGTGCATCCATGAGCTGATCGCCAGGCAAGTCGCGGCCATGCCGGACGCGCTGGCGGTGACCTTCGCCGCCAAACAACTGACCTACGCCGAACTCGACGCTCAGGCCAATCGTCTGGCCCATAAACTGATCGAGTCGGGTGTGGGGCCGGAAGTGCGGGTCGGCGTGGCGATGCAGCGTACCGACAGTCTGCTGGTGGCGTTGCTGGCGGTGCTCAAGGCCGGCGGTGCCTACGTGCCGCTGGACCCGGATTACCCGGCCGAACGAGTGGCCTACATGCTCGAAGACAGTCGCGCCTTGGTGCTGTTGACCGAGCAGGCGTTGGCCGCGACGCTGCCCGTGACTGCGCAAACCCAAGTGCTGCTGATGGACGCCGCAGAGCCGTGGCTGGCCGCTTACCCGAGCAGCGCGCCGGTGACCCGCGTCACGCCGGATAATCTGGCTTACGTGATCTACACCTCCGGCTCCACCGGCAAGCCCAAAGGCGTGGCCATCGCCCATCGCAACGTGCTGGCGCTGATCGACTGGTCGCAATCGGTCTATAGCCGCGACGATATTCAGGGTGTACTGGCCTCGACGTCGGTGTGCTTCGACCTGTCGGTGTGGGAGCTGTTTGTCACCTTGGCCAATGGCGGCTCAGTGATCATCGCGCGCAACGCCCTGGAGTTGCCGCAATTGCTGGCTCGTGATCAGGTGCGCCTGATCAACACCGTGCCATCGGCGATCAATGCATTGCAGCGCGACGGACAGATTCCGCCGAGTGTGCGCATCATCAACCTCGCCGGTGAGCCGCTGAAGCAGAGCTTGGTGGATGCGTTGTATCAGCAGTCGACCCTCGAGCACGTCTACGACCTCTACGGTCCATCGGAAGACACCACCTATTCCACCTGGACTCGGCGCGAAGCCGGCGGCACCGCCAACATCGGCCGCCCGCTCAAACACACCGCCGGCTATTTGCTGGACGCCGATCTGCAACCGGTGCCCCAAGGTGTATCGGCCGAGCTGTACCTGGCTGGCGCCGGCATCACCCGAGGTTACCTGGCGCGGCCGGGCATGACCGCCGAGAAGTACGTGCCGAACCCGTTCGCCAGCAACGGCGAGCGCCTGTATCGCACGGGCGATTTGACCCGTTATCAGGTCGACGGTGCATTGCAATACGTCGGTCGCATCGACCATCAGGTCAAGGTTCGGGGATTTCGTATCGAACTCGGTGAGATCGAAGCGCGGCTGTTGCAGCAGGACGCGGTGCGCGAACTGGCAGTGCTGGCGCAGGACGGCGCCAGCGGTCAGCAACTGGTCGCCTACATCGTGCCGACCGATGCAGGCGTGTTGACGGGCAATGCCGATGCTCAAGCGAGCCTGCGTGAAACCCTGAAAGCCGCGTTGCGCCAACATTTACCGGATTACATGGTGCCGGCTTATCTGCTGTTCCTCGAACAATTGCCGCTGACGCCCAACGGCAAACTCGACCGCAAAGCCTTGCCTGCGGTCGACGGCACTCAGCAGCAACGCGAACACGTGGCGCCACGTTCGGCGCTGGAAAAGTCCGTGGCAGCGATCTGGCAGGACGTTCTGGCCATCGACAACGTCGGTCTGGAAGACAACTTCTTCGAACTGGGCGGCGACTCCATTGTGTCGATGCAGGTGGTCAGCCGCGCGCGTCAGGCGGGCATCGTGTTGAGTCCCAAGGACCTGTTCCAGCACCAGACCATTCGCAGCCTGGCGCAAGTGGCCCGCAGCGGTGAACAGAACCTGATCGATCAAGGTCCGGCCGTTGGCGCGGTGGCCCTGACGCCGGTGCAGCACTGGTTCTTCGAGCAAGCCATTGCGCAGCGTCAACACTGGAACCAGTCGCTGCTGCTGGTCCCACGCGAAACGCTGGATGCCGGGGTGCTGGATCAAGCGTTGGCGCAGTTGCTCAAGCATCACGACGGTTTGCGTCTGCGATATGAAATGACTGATGTCGGTTGGCAGCAAGCCTATGACGCGGTGTCCAGCGAGTCGGTGTTGTGGCAACGCTCGGCGCAATCGGCCGAAGAACTGAATGCCCTGTGCGATGAAGCCCAGCGCAGTCTTGATCTGAGACACGGCCCATTGCTGCGAGCGCTGTTGGTGGACATGGCCGACGGCACGCAACGGCTGCTGTTGGCTATTCATCACCTGGTCGTGGACGGTGTTTCGTGGCGGGTGTTGCTGGAGGACCTTCAGCAATTCTACTGTCAGGTACGCGACGGCTCGACGCTGACCGCTGCGGCGAAAACCAGTTCCTACCAACGCTGGGTGGCTCGTCTGCAAAGCCACCTGCCGACATTCCAGAACAGTATCGATTATTGGCAGGCCGAACTGCGCGATGCTGCGCAAAACGACTTGCCGTGCGACCGCCCTGACGGCGCACTGCAAAACCGTTTCGAGCAGAAAATCGAACTGACCTTCGACGCCGAGCGAACCCGCAAACTGCTGCAACAGGCGCCAGCCGCCTACCGCACCCAGGTCAATGATCTGCTGCTGACTGCGCTGACGAGGGCCATGTGCCGCTGGACCGGGCAGTGCAGCACGCTGATCCAGCTCGAAGGGCATGGCCGCGAAGACCTGTTCGACGACATCGATTTGACCCGCACCGTTGGCTGGTTCACCAGCCTGTTTCCGGTCAACCTGACCCCGGCCGGCGATCTCGGCGCATCGATCAAAACGGTCAAGGAGCAATTGCGCGCGGTACCGGACAAAGGTCTGGGATACGGTGTGCTGCGCTACCTGGCCGATCCGCAAATTGGCGCCGCACTGGCAGCCCTGCCGCAGCCGCGCATCACCTTCAACTACCTGGGGCAGTTCGACCGCCAGTTCGACGAGGCGGCGCTGTTTGTGCCGTCCAGCGATGGCAGTGGAGCGGCCCAGGATCCGTCGGCGCCGTTGGCCAACTGGCTAACGGTCGAAGGTCAGGTGTACGGCGGTGAGCTGTCGATGAGTTGGGGCTTCAGCCGTGAGATGTTCGACACGGCGACCATCCAGCAGCTGGTTGATCAATACGCTGTCGAACTCAATGCGTTGATCGAACATTGCTGCACCCTCGAAACCCCACAGGCTACGCCGTCGGACTTCCCGCTGGCGCGCATCACCCAGGCACAACTCGATGCACTACCGGTGGCCGCCGGACAACTCGACGACCTCTACCCGCTATCGCCGATGCAGCAGGGGCTGTTGTTCCACACCCTTTACGAGCAGGCGGCGGGCGAGTACATCAATCAGCTGCGGGTGGATGTGCAAGGCATCGACCCCGAGCGTTTCCTCGCGGCCTGGCAGGCCACTGTCGATGCTCAAGACATCCTGCGCACAGGCTTTGTCTGGCAGGGTGAACTGGAGCAACCGGTTCAGATCGTCCACAAGCAGGTTCAGTTGCCGTTCACTGTGCTCGACTGGCGTGAGCGTGGCGATCAGGTTCAGGCCCTGAGTGAGCGGGCTGATGCCGAACGCCAACAAGGGTTCGACCTGAGCCTGGCACCGTTGCTGCGACTGGTACTGGTGCAAACCGCCGTCGATAGTTGGCACCTGATTTATACCCATCACCACATCCTGATGGACGGCTGGAGCAATTCGCAGTTGCTCGGCGAAGTCTTGCAGCGTTACAGCGGTCGCGCGCCGGTGGCCTCCGTCGGGCGCTATCGCGATTACATCGGTTGGTTGCAACGTCAGGACGCGCAATCGAGCCAGGATTTCTGGAGCGAGCCCTTGGCCTCCTTGCAAGAGCCGACCCGGCTGGCCCTGGTGGTGTCTGGCAACGAAACCCTTAGCGGGCACGGCGATCACTTCCAGACCCTGGAAGTCAGTCGCACCCAAGGCCTTGAAGCCTTTGCCCGACTACAGAAAGTCACCCTCAACACCCTGGTGCAAGCCGCATGGCTGTTGTTGCTGCAACGCTACACCGGTCACGAAACCGTGGCCTTCGGTGCCACGGTGGCTGGGCGCCCGGCAGACTTGCCCGGCATCGAGCAAGCTGTCGGCTTGTTCATCAATACCTTGCCGGTGATCGGCGCGCCGCGTCCGGACCAGAGCGTCGGCCACTGGTTGCAAGCGGTACAGGCGCAAAACCTCAACTTGCGCGAGTTTGAACACACGCCGCTGGCGGACATTCAACGCTGGGCCGGGCAGGGTGGCGAAGCGCTGTTCGACAATATTCTGGTGTTCGAGAACTACCCGATTGCCCAGGCGCTGCAACAGGGGGCGGAGCAAGGTGTGGTGTTCGGCGAAGTCGCCAACCTTGAGCAAACCCATTATCCGTTGAGTGTCGCGGTGACGCTGGGCCAGACGCTGGCACTGCATTACAGCTTCGACCGGGCGCATTTCTCCACGTCGGCGATCGAGCGCATCAGTGCGCACCTGTTGCAACTGCTGGAGCAGTTTGCCGAGTCGGCCGAACGCAACCTCGGCGAAATCGCCCTGGCCAGCGCCGCCGAACTCGCGCAGCAACAGGCCAGTAACCGCCCGCAACCGTATCCGGTGAATGTCGCCGTTCACCAACGCATCGCCGAGCTCGCTGCCCAGCGCCCGGAGCGCACGGCGGTGATCTTCGCCGGTCAGCGTTTCAGTTATGGCGATATCGACCGACGCGCCAATCAGTTGGCCCACGCCCTGATCGCGCGAGGTGTCGGCCCGGAAAGCCGGGTTGGCGTGGCCTTACCGCGTAGCGAAGGGGTGATCGTCGCGTTGCTGGCGGTGCTCAAGGCCGGCGGTGCCTATGTGCCGCTGGACACCAGCTACCCCCGTGAACGCCTGGCCTATCTGATTGAGGATTCGGGGCTGGCATTGTTGCTGACCGATTCTTCTGTTTCTGCGCAGTTGCCGGTGGAAGATTCGGTCCCGGTGCTGGAGCTCGACCGCCTCGATCTGCGCAGCCAATCCCTCAATGCGCCTGAGGTGCAGCTCGATCCGCAGAACCTCGCTTACGTCATCTACACCTCCGGCTCCACCGGTAATCCCAAAGGCGTGAGCGTTGCCCATGGCCCGCTGGCGATGCACTGCCAGGCCATCGGCGAGCGCTATGAAATGCGTGACAGTGACTGTGAATTCCACTTCATGTCTTTCGCATTCGACGGCGCCCACGAGCGTTGGCTGACCAGCCTGACCCACGGCGCCTCGCTGCTGATTCGCGACGACAGTCTCTGGACCCCGGAGCAGACTTACAACGCCATGCGCGAACACGGCGTGACGGTGGTGGCGTTCCCGCCGGTCTACCTGCAACAACTGGCCGAGCATGCCGAACGTGAAGGCAACCCGCCGAAGGTGCGGATCTACTGCTTCGGCGGCGATGCCGTGCCCAACGCCAGTTTCGAGCGGGTCAAGCGCGCGCTCGATCCGGACTACATCATCAACGGCTACGGCCCGACCGAAACCGTGGTCACGCCGCTGATCTGGAAGGCCGGGCGCGACGTGCAGTGTGGTGCGGCCTATGCGCCGATCGGCAGTCGTATCGGTGACCGCAGCGCTTACGTGCTGGACGCCGACCTGAACCTGCTGCCCCAAGGTATGGCCGGTGAATTGTACTTGGGCGGCACGGGCCTTGCCCGGGGTTACCTGAACCGTCCGGGGCTGACGGCGGAACGGTTTGTCGCCGATCCGTTCAGCGTTGTCGGTGGCCTGCTGTACCGCACCGGTGACCTGGTGCGTCAGCGTGCCGACGGCACTTTCGATTATCTGGATCGCATCGACAATCAGGTGAAAATTCGCGGTTTCCGTATCGAGCTGGGAGAAATCGAAGCGCGCCTGCAAACCCTCGAAGGTGTGCGCGAAGCCGTGGTGGTTGCCCAGGAAGGCACCGCCGGCAGCGGCAAGCGCCTGGTGGCTTATGTGGTGGCCGACGCGCTCAATGCCGATCGCGCCGATTTCGCCGAAAGCCTGCGCGAACAACTTAAAGCCGTGCTGCCGGCGCACATGGTGCCGGCTTATTTGCTGCTGCTTGAGCGCCTGCCTCTGACCCCCAACGGCAAACTCGACCGCAAGAACCTGCCCAAACCGGACGTCAGTCAATTGCAGCAAGCCTATGTCGCGCCGCAAAGCGCTCTGGAGCAGCAACTGGCGACGATCTGGCAGGACGTGCTGAAGCTCGATCAGGTCGGTTTGAGCGACAACTTCTTTGAGTTGGGCGGCGATTCGATCATCTCGATTCAAGTGGTCAGCCGCGCCCGACAGGCCGGTATCCGCTTCACGCCAAAAGACCTGTTCCAGCACCAGACCATTCAGGCACTGGCCACGGTGGCGCGGCTTGGCGAACAGGCTCAGGTCATCGATCAAGGGCCGGTGACTGGCGAACTGGCGTTGTTGCCAGTGCAACAGGTGTTCTTCGGACAGGCCATCCCCGAGCGCCAGCACTGGAACCAGACGGTGATGCTCAAGCCGACGCAAACCTTGAATGCCAACGTGCTGGAGCTGGCTTTGGGCGCACTGGTTGCGCACCACGATGGCTTGCGCTTGAGCTTCGCCGAACAGGCCGAGGGTTGGCAGGCGCAGTACCGTGCGCTGGACAGCCAGACCGATGCGATGGTCTGGGCGGTCGATGTCGCCGACGCCACGGCACTGGAAGCGGTAGCCAACGAAGCGCAACGCAGCCTGAACCTGCAAGACGGGCCACTGATGCGTGCGGTGCTGGCGAACCTCGATGACGGCAGTCAGCGACTGTTGCTGGCGATCCACCATTTGGTGGTGGACGGCGTGTCGTGGCGCATTCTGTTCGACGATCTGCAAACCGCCTACCGTCAACTGTTGACCGGCGAAACCCTGCAATTGCCAGCCAAAACCAGTGCCGCCAAGGTCTGGGCCGAGCACCTGCAAACCTACGCTCACAGCGCTGAACTGCGCACCGAACTGGCCTGGTGGCAACAGCAGTTGCAAGGCGTCGAAGTGGCTTTGCCGGCGGATAATCCCCAGGGCGGGCAACAGAACCGACACGCACTGACGGTGCGTACGCAACTGAACAAGGAACTGACCCGCCAATTGCTGCAAGACGCCCCGGCGGCCTATCGCACCCAAGTCAACGATTTGCTGCTGACCGCACTGGCCCGCGTCATGGTGCGCTGGACCGGCGCCGACAGCACATTGATCCAGCTTGAAGGTCATGGCCGTGAAGAGCTGTTCGACGGCATTGACCTGACCCGCACGGTCGGCTGGTTCACCAGCCTGTACCCGGCGAAACTGACGCCGGTCGCAGACCTTGGCGGCTCGCTGAAACAGATCAAGGAACAGCTGCGCGCGATCCCGAACAAGGGCATCGGTTTTGGTGCGCTGGCCCATCTGGGTGACGAGGCTGCACGTAAAACTCTCAGCCAATTGCCGGTGCCGTGTCTGACCTTCAACTACCTTGGCCAGTTCGACGGCAGCTTCACCGAAGCTGACGGCGCGTTGTTCGTGCCGTCCAGCGAAGCGGCTGGCGATGAGCTGGATGCCAACGCGCCATTGGCTAACCAACTGGCCCTCAATGGTCAGGTGTATGGCGGCGAACTGAACCTGGGCTGGACCTTCAGCCGTGAAATGTTCAATGAGGCGACCATCCAGGGTCTGGCCGACGATTACGCACTGGAACTGCAAGCACTGATCGCCCATTGCTGCCAGACCGGAAATCACGGCATCACCCCGTCGGACTTCCCGCTGGCGCGCTTGAGCCAGGCACAACTGGACGGCTTGCCGCTGGCGCCGCAGTCGATCGAAGACCTGTATCCATTGTCGCCGATGCAACAGGGCATGTTGTTCCATGCCGTGTACGAAGAAACCACGGGCGATTACATCAACCAGTTACGCCTGGACGTCGAAGGGCTCGACCCCGAGCGTTTCCATCAGGCCTGGCAAGCGGCCGTGGACGCCCACGACATTCTGCGTACACGATTTGTCTGGCAGGGCGAACTGGAAAACCCGGTGCAAGTGGTTAGCAAACACGCGCAAATGCCTTACAGCCTGCATGATTTGCGCGTGCATCCGCAGCGCGATCAGAACTTGCAGACGCTCGCCGACACTGAGCGCCAACACCTGAACTTGAGCGAGTCGACCTTGTTGCGTTTGGTGATCGCGCGCATCGACGACAACCGTCATCACCTGATCTACACCAACCATCACATCCTGATGGATGGCTGGAGCAACTCGCAGTTGCTCGGTGAAGTGCTGCAGCGTTACAGCGGTCAGTTCAACGCCACTCACAGCGGGCGTTATCGCGATTACATCGCCTGGCTGCGACGCCAGGACACGGCGGCCAGCGAAGCGTTCTGGACCCCGGCGCTGCACGCGCTGGACGAACCGACGCGTTTGGCCCAGACCGTCGCGAAGCCTCAAGCGTCTATCGACACCCAAGGTTATGGCGATCATTTCCAGGTACTGGATACCGATCAAACCCGGCGTCTGGGCGAGTTTGCCCGGGCCTCGAAAGTCACCGTCAACACGCTGGTGCAGGCAGCCTGGTTGCTGCTGCTGCAACGCTACACGGGTAAAAACACCGTGGCCTTTGGCTCGACGGTTGCCGGTCGTCCGGCCGACCTACCGGGTGTCGAGCAACAGATCGGTCTGTTCATCAACACCTTGCCGGTGATCGCAAGCCCTCGGGCCGAGCAATCGCTCAACAGCTGGTTGCAAGCGGTGCAGGCGAAAAACCTGGCATTGCGCGAGTTCGAACACACCGCGCTGTTCGATATTCAACGCTGGGCCGGGCAGGGCGGTGAAGCGCTGTTCGACAACATCTTGGTATTCGAGAACTACCCGATTTCCCAGGCCCTGGAGCAGGGCGCGCCGCAAGGACTGCGCTTTGGTCCGGTGGCAAGTCTGGAGCAGACCAACTATCCGTTGACCCTGCTGGTGAGCCTCGACACTCAATTGTCGGTGCACATGAGCTATCAGCGCGCCAGTTTTGCATCGGCGACGGTGGCGCAATTGGCGGCTCATTTGCAGCACCTGTTGAGCCAGATGATCGACGCCGGTGAACGCTGCCTCGGCGAGTTGGTGCTGTTGGATGAGACCGAACAGCAACAGCTCTTGCTGGACTGGAACCGCGCTGACGAAGGTTTTGCCCAAGACCTGTGCATTCATCAGTTGATCGACCGCCAAGTCGCCGCCCAACCGGACGCGCTGGCGGTCACGTTCGCCAGCCAACAGCTGACTTACGCCGAACTTGATGGCCGCGCCAACCGTCTCGCCCACAAGCTGATCGAGTTGGGCGTGGGCCCGGAAGTGCGGGTCGGCGTGGCGATGCAGCGCTCGGACAGCCTGCTGGTCGCGCTCCTCGCGGTGCTCAAGGCCGGCGGTGCCTACGTGCCGTTGGACCCGGATTACCCGGCCGATCGCGTCGCCTACATGCTCGACGACAGCCGCGCCCTGGTGCTGCTGACCGAGCAGGCTGTTGCGGCAACATTAAACGTAGCGGCGCAAACCCAAGTGCTGCTGATGGACCTGATCGAGCCGCAACTGGCGGATTATCCGCGCAGCGCCCCGATCACTCGTGTCACGCCGGATAACCTGGCTTATGTGATCTACACCTCCGGCTCCACCGGCAAACCCAAAGGCGTGGCCATCGCCCATCGCAATGTGCTGGCGCTGATCGACTGGTCGCAATCGGTGTACAGCCGCGACGACATTCAGGGTGTGTTGGCCTCGACCTCGGTGTGCTTCGACCTGTCGGTGTGGGAGTTGTTTGTCACCCTGGCCAACGGTGGTTCGTTGATCATCGCGCGCAACGCCATGGAGTTGCCGCAATTGCCGGCTCGGGATCAGGTGCGCCTGATCAACACCGTGCCGTCGGCGATCAATGCGCTGCAGAGCGCCGGGCAGATTCCGCCGGGTGTGCGCATCATCAACCTCGCTGGTGAGCCGCTGAAGCAGTCGCTGGTCGACGCGCTTTATGGGCAACCGACCGTGGAGCATGTCTACGACCTTTACGGCCCGTCGGAAGACACCACTTATTCCACCTGGACCCGCCGCGAGGCGGGTGGCACGGCGAACATTGGCCGGCCGCTCAAACACACCGCCAGTTACTTGCTGGATGCCGATTTGCAACCGGTGCCTTTGGGCGTGTCCTCCGAGCTGTACCTGGCCGGTGCCGGCATCACCCGGGGTTACCTGGGCCGGCCGGGCATGACGGCCGAGAAGTACGTGCCGAACCCGTTCGCCAGCAATGGCGAGCGCCTGTACCGCACCGGCGATTTGACCCGCTATCAGACCGATGGCGTGCTCGAGTACCGAGGGCGGATCGACCATCAAGTGAAGATCCGCGGTTTCCGCATCGAACTGGGTGAAATCGAAGCGCGTCTGCTGGAGCAGCCAGCGGTCCGCGAAGTGGCGGTGCTGGCGCAGGAAGCCCTGGGCAATCAGCAACTGGTGGCCTACGTGGTTGCGCCACAACTGGACCTCACTGCCGCCAACGATCAGCAGTCTTTGCGCGATGAACTCAAGGCACGGCTCAGGGAATCCCTGCCGGAGTTCATGGTTCCGGCGCACTTGTTGTTCCTCGCCAGCCTGCCACTGACGCCTAACGGCAAACTCGACCGCAAGGCGTTGCCGACTGTGGAGACCAGTCATTTGCAGGTGCGTTATATCGCCCCGCAGAGCGAGCGCGAGCAGCAGGTCGCGGCGATCTGGCAGCACGTACTGCAAATCGAGCGGGTCGGCTTGCTGGATAACTTTTTCGAACTGGGCGGCCACTCGTTGCTGGCCGTCAATGTGGTTTCACGCCTGCAACTGGAACTGGGCCTGAAACTGACCCCACAACTGATTTTTCAACACCCCGTACTCACGGATTTCGTCAGCAGTCTGGCAACCGCAGGTGAGCAGGTCGATACGTTGAAACTGAGCAAGCTGGACGCCCTGCTTGACGAAATGGAGGAAGCTTGATGGATACCAATGTCGCTTTGAAGATCGCCCGGCGCTTCATTACTTTGCCGCTCGACAAGCGCAGGGTCTATCTGCAGAAGATGCTTGAGGAGGGTGTTTCGCCGGCGAACTTGCCGATTCCCGAAACACAGTCGCAGTTCGATCCGGTGCCGCTGTCCTTTGCTCAGGAACGCCAGTGGTTTCTCTGGCAGATGGACCCCGACAGCGCCGCCTATAACATTCCCAGTGCCATGCAGTTGCAGGGCGAGCTCGACGTATCGGCGCTCGAACGCGGTTTCAATACCCTGATTGCCCGTCATCAAAGCCTGCGCACCACATTCCAGCAGCAGGATGAGCGGGCGGTGCAGGTGATTCATCCGCACATGAGCCTGACCGTCGCCGTGCATGAACTGGATGACAACCCTGGTGCTCCGTCGCAAGAGGCGCAGATTCAGGCGTTCGTGTCTGAGCAGACCGGACAGCCTTTCGACCTGGTCAACGGGCCGCTGTTGCGCGTCAGCCTGTTGCGCCTTGGCGCGCAGGAGCACGTGCTGACCCTGACCCAGCATCACATTGCCTCGGATGGCGCATCGATGCGGGTCATGGTCGATGAGCTGCTGCAACTGTATGGCGCCTACCGTCAGGGCCACGAACTCGCTTTGCCGGAGTTGTCGATCCAGTACGCCGACTATGGCATCTGGCAGCGGCACTGGATGGAAGCCGGGGAGCGCGAGCGGCAACTGGACTACTGGCAGGCGCACTTGGGCAGCGAGCATCCGGTGCTGGAATTGCCCACCGATTACCCGCGTCCGGCGGTCCAGAGTCTGCGGGGTGCCCGTCATGAACTGGCGTTGCCGGCGGCACTGGGCGAGCGCTTGAGAGCCTTGGCCAAAAGCGAAAACGTCACGCTGTTCATGCTGTTGCTGGCGTCCTTCCAGACCTTGTTGCATCGCTACAGCGGCCAGGCTGACATTCGCGTCGGCGTGCCGACCGCTAACCGCAACCGGGTCGAGACCGAGCGGCTGATCGGCTTCTTCGTCAACACCCAGGTGCTCAAGACCGAATTCGATGCGCAGGCCTCGTTCAGCGCGTTACTGGCCCAGGTCAAGAACACGGCGATGGCCGCCCAGGCTCATCAGGACCTGCCTTTCGAACAGCTGGTCGAGGCCTTGCAGCCGGAACGCAGCCTGAGTTACAGCCCGCTGTTCCAGGTCATGTACAACCACCAGAGCACCGGTGCCACCCAAAGCCGGCAGGGCACGGGCGAGTCTGCGTTGACGATCCGCCACTTGCATCAGGAGTCGCGCACCGCGCAATTCGACCTGACCCTGGAAACGTTCGACGGCCCCGAGGGCCTCGGCGCACAGCTGACCTATGCCACCGACCTGTTTGACGGCGCGACCATCGAGCGTCTGGCACGGCATTGGCAAAACCTGCTGGGCAGCATCGTTGCCGATCCGCAGCAGCGGGTGGGCGAACTGGCCCTGCTCGACGAAACCGAACAACAGCAGGTGCTGGTGGACTGGAACCGCAGCGCCGCCGAGTACCCGACCGACCGCTGCATCCATCAACTGATCGAAGCCCAGGCCCTGCGCACGCCTCAGGCCACCGCGCTGGTGTTCGCCGGGCAATCGTTGAGTTATGCACAACTCAATCGCCAGGCCAACCAGTTGGCGCATCGGCTGATCGAACTGGGCGTCGGTCCGGATCAATTGGTTGGTATCGCCATCGACCGCGGCCTGGAAATGCTCGTTGGTCTGTTGGCGATTCTCAAGGCGGGCGGTGCCTACGTGCCGCTGGACCCGCAGTACCCCGAAGACCGTTTGGCGCACATGATCGAAGACAGCGGTCTGCAACTACTGCTGACCCAGGCACATTTGATCGGGCTGTTGCCGATTCCGGCTGGTGTGCAGACCCTGTCGCTCGACCCGCAAGGCGAGCACGCTCGCGGTTACAGCGAAGCCGATCCGCAGGTAGCGATCAGCGGTGAACACCTGGCGTATGCGATTTACACCTCCGGTTCCACCGGCAAGCCCAAAGGGGTGATGGTGCGCCATCAGGCGCTGGTGAACTTTGTGGTGAGCATGGTCAAAGAGCCGGGCATTGACGCCCAGGACCGCATGCTGTCACTGACCACGTTCTCGTTCGATATCTTCGGCCTGGAAATCTACGGCCCGCTGTTCAGCGGTGCCCGTGTGGTGCTGGTGGACAAGCAGACCGCCCAGGATCCACAAGCGCTGCTGGAAATGATCCGGCAGCAGGAGGTCACGGTGGTGCAGGCCACGCCGTCGACCTGGCGCATGTTGCTCGACCACGAACAGGCTCCCATCCTCCAGGGCTGCAAATTCCTCTGCGGCGGCGAAGCGCTGGCCGATGACCTGGCCCAGCGCATGCTTGGCCTGGCGGGACAGGTCTGGAACCTTTATGGCCCGACCGAAACCACCATCTGGTCGGCGGCCTGGCAGCTGACCCGCGAGCAGCGCCAGCCGTACCTCGGCAAACCGATTGCCAACACCACGCTGTACATTTTGGGCGACGATCTGGCGCCGAACCCGGCGGGCTCCATTGGTGAACTGCTGATCGGTGGCGACGGCCTGGCCCGTGGGTATCACGACCGTGCGGCGATGACCGCCGAGCGCTTCCTGCCCGACCCGTTCGGCAATGGTGCGCGGCTGTACCGCACAGGCGACCTGGCGCGCCATCGTCACGACGGCGTGCTCGAATACATGGGGCGCATCGACCATCAAGTGAAGATCCGCGGTTTCCGCATCGAGTTGGGTGAAATCGAAGCGCGTTTGCTGGAGCAGCCAGCGGTTCGCGAAGTGGCGGTGCTGGCGCAGGAAGCCCTGGGCAGCCAGCAACTGGTGGCCTATGTGGTCGCGCCGCAACTGGACCTCAATGCCGCCGACGATCAACTGCGCCTGCGTGATGAACTCAAGGCGCGGCTCAAGGAATGCCTGCCGGAATTCATGGTCCCGGCGCATGTTCTATTCCTCGCCAGCCTGCCGCTGACCCCCAATGGCAAGCTCAATCGCAAGGCGTTACCGGCGGTGGATGCCAGCCAGTTGCAGACGCGTTATGTCGCCCCGCAGAGCGAACGGCAACAGCAAGTCGCCGCCATCTGGCAGGACGTGCTGAAGCTGGATCGCGTAGGCCTGACCGACAACTTCTTCGAGCTGGGCGGGCACTCCCTGTTGGTGACACAAGTGGTGTCGCGGGTACGTCGGGTGCTGGACATCCAGGTGCCGTTGCGCAGCCTGTTCGAGCACAGCACCTTGGAGGATTTCGTTCTGGCACTGGGCGCCGAACCCGGCGAGCAGTCACCGGTGATGACCCGGGTCGACCGTGATCAACCGCTGGCGCTGTCCTTTGCCCAGGAACGTCAATGGTTCCTGTGGAAAATGGACCCCGACAGCGCCGCCTACAACATCCCGACCGCGCTGCGGATGCGCGGCGAGTTGGACAAAAGCGCACTGCAACGCAGCTTCCAGGCGCTGGTGGAGCGCCACGAAAGCCTGCGTACGGCGTTCGTCGAGGAAGATGGCCGGACTTGGCAGGTGATTCGCCCGCAAGGTCGCGTGAGTTTCGTCGAACAGCGTCTGGCCACCGGCGATGAGGCGAGCATCAAGGCCTTTGTCGAACAGGAGACGCAACGTCCGTTCGATGTGCTCGACGGTTCGTTGGTGCGCTTCGTCCTGCTGCAGGTGGGCGAGCAGGATCACGTGCTGGTGCTGACCCTGCACCACATCGTCTCCGACGCCTGGTCGTTGCAGGTGATGATCGATGATCTGATGGGCCTGTACTCGGCGATCAGCCAGGGCCGGCCGGCCGAACTGCCAGCGTTGCCGGTGCAGTATGCCGACTACGCGGTCTGGCAGCGTCAATGGATGGCCGCCGGTGAACGGGATCGGCAATTGACGTACTGGACCGAAAAACTGGGCAGCGAACAACCGCTGCTGGAGTTGCCACTGGATCATCCGCGTCCGGCGCAGCAAAGTTTCCGCGGCGCGCGTCTGCCGATCACCCTCGACGAATCCCTGAGCAATGACCTGAAGGCATTGGCCCGGCGCGAAAACGTCACGCTGTTCATGCTGTTGCTCGGCTCGTTCCAGACCTTGCTGCATCGCTACAGTGGCCAGGCCGACATCCGCGTCGGGGTGCCCATTGCCAACCGCAACCGACTGGAAACCGAGCGTCTGATCGGCTTCTTCGTCAACACTCAGGTGCTGCGCGCCGAGTTTGACGGCCAGATGACGGGCGCTCAATTGCTGCAACAGGTGAAGCAGACGGCCATGGCGGCGCAGATGCATCAGGACTTGCCGTTCGAGCAGTTGGTCGATGCCTTGCAACCGCAACGTAACCTGAGCCACAGCCCGCTGTTCCAGGCGATGTTCAACCACCGCAGTGAAGCGGCGTCAACGCTGGCCGAATCCTTGCCGGGCATCGATCTGGAAAACCTCAGTTGGGAGCACCGCACCGCGCAGTTCGACCTGACCCTGGACACCAGCGACAACCCGCAAGGCCTGCACGCCTCGCTGACCTACGCCACCGATTTGTTCGAACCATCGACCATCAAGCGCATGGGCCGGCACTGGCTGAATCTGTTGCGGGGCCTGGTCGAGGACATCAACCGGCCGGTCGGGCAATTGGCAGTGCTTGATGACCAGGAGCGGCAACTGACGGTTGTCGACTGGAACGCCACCGCTGTCGACTACCCGTTGCACCGCAGCGTGCATGACCTGATCGAAGAACAGGTCGGTAAAACCCCGAATGCGTGTGCGCTGGTGTTTGCCGAACAAAGTCTGAGCTACGCCGAGCTCAATGGCCGAGCCAATCAACTGGCTCACGTGCTGATCGAGCAGGGCGTCGGCCCGGATGTGCTGGTGGGCATCGCGGTCGAGCGGTCGGTGGAAATGGTCGTGGGCTTGTTGGCGATCCTCAAGGCGGGCGGTGCCTATTTGCCGCTGGACCCGGAATACCCGCAGGAACGCCTGGCCTACATGTTTGAAGACAGCGGCATTCAGCTGTTGCTGACCCAGAGCCACTTGCTTGAGCAATTGCCGATCCCGGCAGGCATTCGCAGCCTGGTGCTGGATCAGGACGGCGATTGGCTGGAAGGGCACAGCGATTCCAACCCAGGCATCGACCTTGAGGGTGAAAACCTCGCTTACGTGATCTACACCTCGGGCTCCACCGGCAAACCGAAAGGGGCGGGCAACCGTCATTCAGCGCTGGTCAATCGCCTGTGCTGGATGCAACAGGCCTATCGACTCGACGCCACGGACAGCGTGCTGCAAAAGACCCCGTTCAGCTTCGATGTCTCTGTCTGGGAATTCTTCTGGCCGCTGTTGACCGGCTCGACACTGGTAGTGGCCGCGCCGGGTATTCATCGTGATCCGGCGCAGTTGATTGAACTGATCACCGCACAACGCATCACCACGCTGCACTTCGTGCCTTCGATGTTGCAGGCGTTCCTGCAAGACCCTTCGGTGGGCGAGTGCACCAGCCTGACCCGGATCGTCTGCAGTGGCGAAGCCCTGCAAGTGGATGCGCAGCAGCAAGTGTTTGCCAAGCTGCCCAATGCCGGGCTGTACAACCTCTACGGCCCGACCGAAGCAGCCATCGACGTTACGCACTGGACGTGTATCGAGGAAGATCGCGACAGCGTGCCGATCGGCCAGCCGATCGCCAACCTGGGCACTTACATTCTCGATCACGAGTTGTCGCCGGTACCGGTGGGTGTGGTCGGTGAGTTGTACTTGGGCGGCGAAGGCCTGGCCCGGGGTTATCACCGCCGTGCAGCACTGACCGCCGAGCGATTTGTCACCAGTGCCTTCGGTGATGGCCAGCGTCTGTACCGTACCGGTGACCTGGCGCGTTATCGCGCCGACGGGGTGATCGAATACGCCGGGCGCATGGACCATCAGGTGAAAATCCGTGGCCTGCGCATCGAATTGGGCGAGATCGAAGCGCGTCTGGCCGAACACGACGAAGTCCGTGAAACGGTGGTCATCGCCCAGGACGGCACGCTGTTGGTGGCGTATGTGGTGCCGGCCCGCGACGCACTGCTGCATGCCGATGATGACGTTCGCAACGCCGTGCAGCGCAGTCTCAAGGAATACTTGAGCCAGACCTTGCCGGATTACATGGTCCCAAAGCATTGGCTGTGGCTGGAGAAAATGCCGGTCAGCCCCAACGGCAAACTGGAACGCAAGGCGTTGCCAAAGGCTGACACGACCACCAGCAGCAAGGCTTACGCCGCACCGACCACTGCCACCGAACAGGCGTTGGTGGAGATCTGGCAAAGCGTGCTGGGTCGGCCGCAGGTGGGTATCAGCGACAACTTCTTCGAGCTGGGCGGCGATTCGATCATCTCGATTCAGGTGGTCAGCCGGGCGCGCCAGGCGGGGATCCATTTCAGCCCCAAAGATTTGTTCCTGCACCAGAACGTGCAAAGCCTCGCGGCGGTGGCGACTGTCGGCGACAGCGGGTTGAGCATCGACCAGGGCCCGGTCACCGGCGACACGCCGTTGCTGCCATTCCAGCAGTTGTTCTTTGAGCGCGAGATGGCCGAGCCGCACCACTGGAACCAGTCGGTGCTGCTCAACTCCGCCAAACCGTTGCACGCCCAACACCTGGAGCGTGCGTTGCAGGCACTGATCACGCATCACGACGCGTTGCGTCTGGCCTTCATCCGTCAAGGCGACCGCTGGACCGCGCAGCATCGTTCGCTGGCTGAGCAACAGGTGCTCTGGCAACAGTCTCCTTTGCTGTGGACCGCCGAGATCGCCGATCCGGCGGCGCTCGAGCAGTTGGGCGAGCAGGCCCAGCGCAGCCTCGACCTGGCGAGCGGCAATCTGCTGCGCGCCGTGCTGGCGAACATGGCCGATGGCAGTCAGCGTCTGTTGCTGGTGATCCATCACCTGGTCGTCGACGGCGTGTCCTGGCGCATTCTGCTCGAAGACCTGCAACAGGCTTACGAGCAGTTGCAGGCCGGCGAAGCGCTCAAATTGCAGGCCAAGACCAGCGCCACCCAGGCCTGGGCGCGGCGCTTGCAACAACATGCCGACAGTGCGGTGATGCAGGCTCAGCTGACGTTCTGGCAAGGGCAATTGCAGGATTCGCGCAATGACTTGCCTTGCGATCGACCACAGGGCGAGTTGCACAATCGTCACGCCTTGCATGTGCAGACCCGTCTGGACAAAGAGCAGACCCGCCAGCTGTTGCAGGAGGCGCCGGCGGCGTATCGCACACAGGTCAACGATCTGTTGCTGACGGCTCTGGCGCGAGTGATCGCTGACTGGACGGGCGACGCATCGACCCTGATCCAGCTCGAGGGCCATGGTCGCGAGGCGTTGTTCGAAGAACTCGACTTGAGCCGCAGCGTAGGCTGGTTCACCAGTCTGTTCCCGGTCAGGCTGACCCCGGCGGCGACTGCGCAGGACTCGATCAAGACGATCAAAGAGCAGCTGCGGGCGATCCCCGATAAGGGCCTGGGCTTTGGCGCGCTGCGCTATTTGGGCAATGACCGCACCCGGCAGGCGCTGCAAGCCTTGCCCGTGCCGCGCATTACCTTCAACTACCTGGGCCAGTTCGATGCCGGGTTCGGCGACGAGGCGGGTGCACTGTTCACCCCAGCCAGCGAATCGGCCGGCGCGCAGCAAAGTCCGCTGGCGCCTCTGGACAATTGGCTGACCCTCAATGGTCAGGTGTATGGCGGCGAATTGAGTATCGGCTGGACATTCAGCGGGCAGATGTTCGATCAATCGACCATCGCGCGGTTGGCGGATGCTTATGCGCGGGAACTGGGGATCTTGATCGAGCACTGCTGTCAGGCTCGGCATCAGGGGCTGACACCGTCGGATTTCCCGCTGGCCGGGTTGACGCAAATCCAGCTCGATTCGTTGCCCGTGGCGCCACGCCAGGTCGAAGACATTTACCCGTTGTCACCGATGCAGCAAGGCATGTTGTTCCACACCCTCTACGAGCAGCAGGTCGGCGATTACATCAATCAGCTGTGCGTGGACGTCGAAGGTTTGCAGGTCGAGCGTTTCCGCGACGCTTGGCAAGCGGCACTGGATGCGCACGATGTGCTGCGCAGCAGTTTTATCTGGGACGGCGAATTGCAGCGGCCGCAGCAAGTGATCCACAAGCGCTTGCCAGTGCCGTTCACCTTCCATGACTGGCGTGGGCAGAACGACCTGCCCCAGGCGCTCGAGGCACTGGCTCATGCACAACGGCAACAGGGCTTCGACCTGCATGAGGCGCCTCTGCTGCGCCTGGTGGTGGTACAAGTCGCCGCCGAACGCTTTCAGCTGATTTACACCAGCCACCACATTCTGATGGATGGCTGGAGCAACTCGCAGCTGCTGGGCGAAGTGCTGCAACGCTACAGCGGCCAGGCACCGGCGATCGCGGCGGGTCGTTATCGGGATTACATCCAGTGGCTGGGGCAACAGGACGCGCAAGTCGCCGAGCACTTCTGGAAGGGCCAACTGGCGAACTTCGAAGCGCCGACCCGTCTGGCCGACGCGCTTGTTTACCGTGGCAACCAGGCTGGCATCGATACGCAGGGTGAGCACTTCCTGACCCTGGACGCCGCTGTCACCGATGACCTCAACACCTTTGCCCGGGGACAGAAAGTCACCGTCAACACGCTGGTTCAGGCCGCCTGGCTGCTGTTGTTGCAGCGCTACACCGGGCAGGACACCGTCAGTTTCGGCGCCACGGTTTCTGGTCGTCCGGCGCAGCTGAGTGGGGTCGAACAGCAGATCGGTCTGTTCATCAACACCTTGCCGGTCATCGCCAGCCCCCGTGCCGAACAACCGTTGGCGCAGTGGCTGCAGCAGGTGCAGGCGCAGAATCTGCTGCTGCGTGAGCAGGAACATACGCCGCTGTTCGACATTCAGCGCTGGGCCGGGCAGGGCGGTGAAGCCCTGTTCGACAACATTCTGGTGTTCGAGAACTACCCGATCGCCGAAGCCCTGCAACAGGGCGCGCCACAAGATCTGCGCTTCGGCGAGGTGGCCAGGCATGAGCAAACCAACTACCCGTTGACGCTGGCGGTGAGCCTGGACAGCCGATTGACGGTGCATTTCAGCTATCAGCACAGCCGTTTTGCCGCGGCCACCGTGGCGACACTGGCGGCGCAGTTGCAGCACCTGTTGATCCATATGAGCGCCAGCGCCGAGCGTTGCCTCGGCGAGTTGGAGTTGCTGGACCAAGCCGAACAGCAATTAGTACTGCGCGACTGGAACCGCACCGAAGCCTGTGGGGTCGAGGATCTGTGCATTCACCAGATGATCGATCGTCAGGTCTTTGTGCAGCCGCAAGCGTTGGCCGTGACCTTCGGCAACCGGCAGCTGACGTATGCCGACATCGAAGCGCGGGCCAATCGTCTGGCGCACAAGCTGATTGAATGCGGTGTCGGCCCGGAAGTCCGTGTTGGCGTGGCGATGCAGCGTTCCGACAACTTGTTGGTGGCGCTGCTGGCGGTGCTCAAGGCCGGTGGCGCCTATGTGCCGCTGGACCCGGATTATCCGGCCGATCGCGTGGCCTACATGCTTGAGGACAGCCGTGCCCTGGTGCTGCTGACCGAACAGGCGGTGGCGACGACGCTGGCCACAGGCGCTGATACTCAGGTGCTGTTGCTCGATCAGCTCGAAGCGCCACTGGCGGCTTATCCGCATCACGCGCCGGTGACTGCGGTGACGCCGGACAACCTGGCCTACGTGATCTACACCTCCGGTTCCACCGGCAAGCCCAAAGGCGTGGCGATTACCCATCGCAATGTGCTGGCGCTGATGGACTGGTCGCGATCGGTGTACAGCCGCGACGACATTCAAGGGGTATTGGCCTCGACGTCGGTGTGTTTCGACCTGTCGGTGTGGGAGCTGTTCGTCACCCTGGCCAACGGCGGTTCGCTGATCATCGCCCGCAATGCTCTGGAACTGCCGCACTTGCCGGCGCGGGAGCAGGTGCGCCTGATCAACACCGTGCCGTCGGCCATTGCCGCTTTGCAGGACGCCGGGCAGATTCCGCCGGGCGTACGCATCATCAACCTAGCCGGTGAGCCACTGAAGCAGAGTCTGGTGGAGACGTTGTACCAGCAGGCGAGCATCGAACATGTCTACGACCTGTATGGCCCGTCGGAAGACACCACCTATTCCACCTGGAGTCGCCGCGAAGCCGGCGGCACGGCGAACATCGGTCGGCCGCTCAACGGCACCGCCAGCTACCTGCTGGGTGCCGATCTGCAACCGGCGCCGCTGGGCGCATCGGCCGAGCTGTACCTGGCCGGAGCCGGCATTACCCGCGGTTACCTGGGGCGCCCGGCGATGACCGCCGAGAAGTTCGTGCCGAACCCGTTTGCCAGCAACGGCGAACGCTTGTACCGCACCGGTGACCTGGCCCGCTATCAGGCCGACGGCACATTGCAATACGCCGGGCGTATCGACCATCAAGTGAAAGTGCGTGGCTTCCGTATCGAGCTGGGCGAGATCGAAGCCCGTCTGCTTCAGGCGCCGAGCGTGCGACAGGCGCTGGTCGTGGCGCATCCGGGCGCGTTGGGCCAGCAGTTGGTCGCCTACGTAGTGTTCGATGACCCGGCGCAGACTCTTGGCGAGGCCTCGGCACAGGCCGTACTGCGCGAAGAACTCAAAGCACGACTTAAGGAAAGCCTGCCGGATTACATGGTGCCGGCGCATGTGCTGTTCCTCGAAAGCCTGCCACTGACGCCCAATGGCAAGATCGATCGCAAGGCGTTGCCGAGCATTGATGTCAGCGCATCGTCTCGGGACTTTGTCGCACCGGTCGGCGAACTCGAAGAACAGATTGCGACGGTCTGGCAGAACGTGCTGGAACTCGAGCGGGTCGGTCGCGAGGATCACTTCTTCGAGTTGGGCGGGCACTCCCTGCTGGCGACTCAGGCGATTTCGTGCCTGCGCAAACTCACGGCCGGCGCCTTGAACTTGCGTGACCTGTTCAACCATCCACGCCTCAAGGAACTGGCGATCTGGATGCGCCAGCAGCAGGACGCGCCAACGACGGGCACGGGCGCTGGTTCCGTGGCGCTCAAGGCCCATGGCGCCAAGGACAGCGCACCGTTGTCGTTGGTGCAGCGCCGTCTGTGGATCGCCGAGCAGTTGTCCGGCGGCACGTCGACCTACGGCATGCCGATGGCCCTGCGCTTGCGCGGCGAGCTGTCGATCGAGCGACTATTGAGTAGCTTTGCCGAGGTGGTGCGCCGCCACGAAGTGCTGCGCACCGCCTATACGCAGGACGACGAGGGCGACCCAATTGCGCTGATCGCCGAGCATGTCGAGCTGGACTTCCCGGTGATCGACCTGTCCGGGCTGTCGCGCAGTGCTCAGGAAGAACAGGTGGCGCAAACGGCACTGGATAACGCGCGCACACCGATCGACCTGGAACAGGCACCGCTGTTGCGTGGGCGAATCCTGCACCTGGGGCCGACCGAACATGTGTTGCTGTACGCCATGCACCACATCATTTCCGATGGTTGGTCGATGGGGGTTTTGATTAATGAATTGGTGCAAGTTTACGACAGCTACGACCGTGCCGAGGACGGCGACCTGACGCCACTGCCGGCGCTGGAGGTGCAGTATTCCGACTTCGCACTCTGGCAGCAGGCGCTTGAGCAGCAAGGGGTTCTGGGGCAACAGGCCGAGTACTGGAAAGACCGGCTCGCCGGTTACAGCGGGCAGCTGATGCTGCCACTGGATAACCCGCGCGGCCTGACGCCGTCCTATGAGGGCGACGCGGTGCAGTTCCGGCTTACCACCGGTTTGAGCCGCGCACTGCGCAAGCTATCCGTGGACGCAGGCGTCACGTTGTACAGCACGCTGCTGGCATCGTTCCAGGTGCTGCTGCACCAGGTCAGTGGTGGCGCCGATGTGCTGGTCGGTGCCGATGTCGCCGGGCGTGAGCAGCCGGAGCTCGAGCGGCTGATCGGCTTCTTCGTCAACGTGCTGCCTCTGCGTTCGCGGTTCGAGGCCGGCACCGTGTTCTCTAACTTCCTCGCGCAGACCCAGGAAACCCTGCTCAGCGCCCTGGAGCATCAGGACCTGCCGTTCGACATGATCGTCGACGCCTCGGGCGTACCGCGACACAAGGGCATGAACCCGTTGGTGCAGGTGTTGTTCGTGATGAACAACCTGCCGGGACGCGTCCAGGCCATGGGCGGTTTGAGCGTGGAAGCGCTGCCGGCGCTCGAGACCCATTCTAAATTCGACATGGCATTGTTCGTTGACGATGAAGAAGGGCAATTGCTGGGTACTTGGCAATTCGCCACAACCTTGTTCGGACATGAGCGCATTCAGTACCTGGTCAAGGCCTGGATAGCCCTGTTGGAACAGATCGTCGCTGATCAGGACATTCAATTGGGAGCTCTCAGTATGCCTGTCGACAACCGCGCGGTGGCTGCTATGCCCGCCGCCGCCCCGGGACCCAAGGCCGACAAACTCGGCAAATTCCTCAAGCGTTCCGCGACTCCGGTCGCCAAAATCCGGCCGTCGCCGCTGCGTGAATCCCTGCTGGTTGCACCGCAGCGGTTTCCGTTGCTGCTGGAGCCGAACGAGCCGCACCTGGACGTGATCGAGTGGATCAACCACAACCGGCCATTGATCGAACAGAAACTGGCCGAGCACGCCGGCATTTTGTTCCGCGGCTTCGAACTGGACGGCATTCAGGGCTTTGAAGCTTTTGCCGAAGCGATCCAGCCGGGGCTCTATGGCCAGTATGGTGACCTGCCGAAGAAGGAGGGCGGCAAGAACACCTACCGCTCCACGCCGTACCCGGAACGCAAGATGATCCTGTTCCACAACGAGAGTTCGCATCAGGACCGCTGGCCGCGCAAGCAGATGTTCTATTGCGAGCAGGCGGCGCCCGTGGGCGGTGCGACCCCGGTGGTCGATTGCCGGTTGATGTACGAAAAACTGCCGGCGGACTTGCGTGAGAAGTTCGAAAACAAGGGCTTGCTCTATGTGCGCACGTTCACCGACAAACTCGACGTGTCCTGGCAGCACTTCTTCAAGACCGAAGATCGCGCCGAGGTCGAGGCGCGTTGCCGTGCCGGTGGTATCGAATGGCGCTGGCTCGATAACGATGAGTTGCAAACCCGTACTCCGGGGCCGGCGATCATCCGTCACCCGGTCACCGGCGAGAAGTCGTTCTTCAATCAGGTGCAGTTGCACCACATCTATTGGCTGGAGCCGGATGTGCGTGAAGACTTGTTGTCGATGTTCGGCCTGGAGCGCATGCCGCGTCATGTCTATTACGGCGATGGCTCGCCGATCGAAGACGACGTGATGCAGTGCATCGGTGAGTTGTACGAGGAATGCGCGGTGCGTTTCGACTGGCAAAAAGGCGATGCGATCCTGCTGGACAACATGCTCGTAGCTCACGCCCGTGATCCGTTCGAAGGCCCGCGCAAAATCGTCGTCGCCATGGGCGACATGTTCGACCGCAGTGCCCTTGAAAGCGCACAGAACGCCCAAGGCACCATGAACACCGAGGAAACCGGAGCATGAACGAGGTATCGATGGACGCGCAGGACCTGGGTTACGCCTTCACTCCCGAGCAGCAAGGGCTGCTTGAGCAGCTGCCCAAGGCCCCGGCCTGCAGTGATGCGCTGCATTTGCTGGAAGTGGACATTACCGGTGCGCTTGACCCGCAGCGTCTGCAAGCGGCGCTGGATGCGCTGTTGGCGCAGCAACCGATGCTGGTGCCGCGCCTGGCCAAGGCGCCGGGCTTCCATGGTCTTCGCCAGTTTGCCGGGGGCGTCGGGCGCTTCCCGTTGACGGTGCAGACACGCCTGGAAACGGCGGCCGAAATCCAGGCTCAAGTCGCCGAATGGGCGGCACGATCGTTTGTCGTCGGTGAGTCGGAGAACGCTCAGGCGATGCTCTATCGCCAGGCGGACAATCACTGGACCCTGGTGCTCGGCGTTGCCCGGCACTGTATCGATGAAAGCGGCTTGCGGCTGATTTATCAGCAACTGTTGCGGGCGTATGAGCAGGGGCTGGCCGAGGCTGATGACGAGACCGGGGAATTCACCCAGTACCTGGAATGGCGCAGCGAAGTGGTGCTCGACGAGGATGCGTCCAGTGCCCGGACTTACTGGCAGCAGCACCTGCAAGGCGCGGATGTCGACCTGTCCACCCCATGGCTGGGCTACCGGGCCGCAACCGCCAAGACATCGTCCGCTACAGCGCTGTTGACGACCACGCTTGAGCCCACGCTGCACAACGCGCTGCAGCAGTTGGCAGGCTCGCTGGCGCAACCGCTGAGCGTCGTGATGCAAGCCGCCTGGTGGTTGCTGTTGGGGCGTCTGGGTGGAAATGAACAGCTGCTGGTCGGGGTGCGGCACGACAGTCGCGACGACTATGAGTATTTCTGCGACGCCGTGGGCGTTTTCGAGAAAACCCTGCCGCTGCATTTGTCGATGGTGGCACGTACTTCGTTCAGCGCCTGGGTCAGTGAACTGGCGGCGCGCCTGGAGGAGCACCGCACCTGGCAGGAATACTGGTCACCGGAACTCGCACCCGCAGCGGCCAGACCGGCCTATGGTTTCGCGGTCTGGCGTGCACCGCAGCCCCAGACTTCAAGCACGCTGCAGTGGACGCCCGTGCAGCGTCCCGTTGCTCGGGAAACTCAATTTGAACTGATGCTACAAATCGAACCGGGCGAATCGGGCCGCCTGCATCTTCATTACGCCACGCAGCATTATTCGCTGATGGCTGTCGAAGGGCTGATGACGCAGTTCAGCGTATTGCTGGCGAGCATCGTGGCCAATCCTCAGGCCGAGTCGGGGCAACTGGCATTGCTGGGGGCCGCCGAGCAACGACGCTTGCTGGCAATCAACCCGCCACCCCGACCGCTGGTGGATGGCCGATACCTGCCGCAGCGCATTGCCGATTGGGCGCATGCCACACCGGACACCGTTGCGCTGACCGACGCGCAGCAACACCTGAGCTACGGGCGATTGCAGGCCAATGTCGACGTGTTGGCCAAGGCTTTGAAAGCCCAAGGCCTGGCCCGAGGTTCGATCGTCGCGTTGGCGTTGCCGCGCTCGGCCGATCTGGTGGTGGCGATGCTGGCGGCCTGGCGTGTCGGTGCGGCGTATCTGCCGCTGGACCCGCAATGGCCGATGGCGCGTCAGGTGCTGATGCTGGAACAGGCCGGGGCCGATTTGTTGCTGGTGGATGTCGCGCAAATTGATCAGTGGCACGGTCATCCGTTGAGCGTCTCCACACTGAATCAATTGTGCCAATCGACGGACCTGTCGGCACCGGTCATCGAATTCGATACCCAGGGCAGCGATGCGGCCTATGTGCTGTTCACTTCAGGCTCCACCGGTGTACCCAAAGGCGTAGTGATCGAACATCAACAATTGCTCAATTACACCGCTCATGCCAGTCAGGCCCTGGGGCTGAGTCAGTGCAAACACGTTGGCTTCTCGTCTACCGTGGCGGCAGACCTGGGTAACACCGCATTGTTTGGCGCCTTGTTCAACGGTGCGACGTTGCATGTGGCCAGTGACGAGCAGATGCAGGACGGCCGGTTGTTCGCCGACTACCTGAAACAGCAGGCTATCGATTGCCTGAAGATCGTTCCGTCGCACCTTGCCGCGCTGCTCGACAGCGACAGTCCGCTACTGCCGTCTACGCTGATTCTCGGTGGCGAACCGATCGCCCCAACGCTGCTTGAGCGTATCGCTCAGTTGCGCAGCGATTGCCGGGTGTTCAACCACTACGGCCCGACGGAGGCGACGGTGGGTGTGCTGATCCATCCGCTGGTGCTGGACGGTGGAACTCAAGAGCCTGCCGCCCTCAGCCAGGTGCTGGGTAACAATCAGGTGTATGTCCTTGACGACCATCTGCAACTGGCCCCGGTCGGGATGTTGGGCGAACTGTACCTGGGTGGCGCGCAATTATGCCGTGGTTACATCAATGCCGAAGCCGATGCGCAGGTGTTCATTCAGAGCCCGTTCAATCCTCAGGAGCGTCTGTATCGCACCGGAGATCTGGCGCGTTATCGCCCGGATTTGGCGATTCAGTTGCACGGTCGGCGCGATCAACAAATCAAGGTGCGTGGTTTCCGTATCGAACTGGTGGAGATCGAAGCTGAACTGCTGCGCCTGCCTCAGGTGGCTGAAGCACTGGTGTTGCCAGGCGCTACAGCTGAACAGGGGATGCAGGCATTCGTCGTGCCTCATCAGCCACCTTCGCCGGCCTTGCTTGAGATCGTTCGCAGCGAACTGGCCCAGCGCCTGCCCGCCGTGATGCTGCCGCAGCACGTGCAGTTCATCGAGCGTTTTCCACGGCTGGCCAATGGCAAGATCGACCGCAAGACGTTGCAGCAACTCAGCGCAAGTCTGGCTGACGATGACGGTCAGGCGCCACGGGATGCGCTCGAGCAATTGCTCGCGGCACGCATGGCGCAGCTGCTGGGTATTGAGCGTTTGGGCATTGATCGGGATTTCTTCGCCGCCGGTGGCCATTCGTTGTTGGTGATCAAACTGGTGGCCGGTATTCGCAAGTTGTTGCAGTGCGAAATCCATCCCGGTGTGGTGTTTGATCATCCGACCGTGGCGGGTTTGGCATTGGTGTTGCGATCTCGGGAAAGCAGCCCCGGTCAACTGGAGAAACTGGCCCGGACGCGGTTGCGCCTGGACAGCATGAGCCCGGAAGAAAAAGCCTTGTTGACGGAAAAAGCCCGGCAACTGCAAAACGCCAAGGCTGCACAGAACAGCTGAGAACCCCCGCAAATAAAAGGCCGACGCCCAACGCGTCGGCTTTTTTTTAAATATGCTGTTAATGATAAATAAACTCATTCCGGTTTCTGCGTGGCGCTACGTCTTACTAAGGTATGCAGACAATTCGGGTCGGGCAGGGTAGCCCCAGGGTTCGGGTTTGTAGGGCAGAACACGATTTTTTCCGTTGTCCAGACAGATGACCTGTGCCCGGGGAGGGGCCGGGTCGACCGCCAACTGATGTGCTGCCCTAGAGGTGGCCGACAGAGCGGTTTACGTGTTTGGGCAGCGTCGGGCACTTGGTGGCCCATCGGTCTTATCCACTTCTAACGAATAATAGAGAGCACGATGTCAGCAATTCATGAGTTGAAACCTCTGTTCAAGGCTTTGATCGTTTCCCGTACGCTTCGCTCACGTCATTCGCTGGCCGGTCTGGGCATGGCCTGTCTGATGCCGTTCAGCGCGCAGGTCTGCGCCGAAGAGATCGCCGTCAACATTGCCGCGCAGCCCTTACCCCAGGCGTTGCAAGCGTTTGGCGAGCAAACCAACCGGCAGGTGATCTACAACGCCGCCGACATCGCCGACCTGCGCGGTAACCGCGTCAGCGGCAAACTGAGCGCCGAAGCGGCCATTGCCGAACTGCTCAAGGGCACCGGCGTGCGCTACAGTTTTGAAGGCAACACGTTGATGCTGGTGCGGGGTTCCGCCACTGAAGGCCTTGAGCTGGGCGCGACCACCGTCAATGCACAGCAGCTGGATGCGACGACCGAAGGCAGCAACTCATACACCAGTAACGCGGTGACCATCGGCAAGGGTACCCACACCCTCAAGGAAATTCCCCAGTCGATCACCGTGATGACGCGTAAGCAGATGGATGACCAGAACCTGGTCGATCTCAAGGACGCCGTCAACCAGACCACCGGCATAGTCGGCCTGCAGGGCGTCGGCGAAGGCATGATTCTGTCGTCGCGTGGTTTCCAGATCGACGATTGGCAGTACGACGGTGTGCCGATCCCGCGTAACACCTATTCGCTGGGCAACTGGGCGACCCAGGACCTGATCTTCTATGACCGCCTGGAAATCCTGCGCGGCGCCTCCGGCCTGCTGCAAGGCACCGGCAGCCCCGGTGGTGCCATCAACCTGGTGCGCAAGCGTGGCCAGAGCACACCGACCGTGACCCTGACCGGCAAGGCCGGCTCTTGGGATCACTACGGTCTGCAAGTGGATGCCGGCGGCCCGCTGAACCAGGCCGGCAACATCCGCGGCCGCATCGTCGTAGACGAAGACCAGAGCAACTCGTTCATCGACCACGCGTGGAGCAAGACCCACTCGCTGTACGGCGCCCTGGATATCGACCTGCGCGAAGACACCACCCTGGGCTTCGCGGTCAGCCAATCCAACGGCGAATCGCGCGGCAACATCCGTGGCCTGCCACTCTACGCCGACGGGTCGATGCCGGACGTTTCGCGTTCGACCTACACCGGCGCGCGCTGGAACCGTTCCGAAATCGACGTCACCACCCTTTACGCCGATCTCGAGCACCGCTTCAACGACGATTGGGCCCTCAAGGTCGGCACCGTGTACATGACCGAAGACAATCAGTCGAAAAACCAGCGAACCCAAAGTCCTGGCGGTCTCTTGCCGGATGGCAGTCGCGTGCAATATGCCGACTTCGTGACCGATTTCCAGTCCACGAAGGCCGGTCTGGACGTGAACCTGACCGGCAAGTTCGAAGCCTTGTCGATGCAGCAGGAAGTCATGCTGGGCGGCAACTTCTCTCAGCTGGAGACGGATGATCGCTTCGCCCGTACCTTCAACAGCAGCAGCGACACCATCTTCGACCTCGACAATGACCGTCCGGACATCAGCTACGACAGTCTGCTTGCCGCGGGCGGCCAGGGCACCCTCAGCAAATACGATATCCGTCAGAAAGGCCTGTACGGCACCTGGCGCGTCAAGCCGGTTGACGATCTGACGCTGATACTGGGTTCCCGGGTTAGCTGGTACGACTTCAGCTACAAGTCGAAAACCGAAAGACAAACCGGTATCACGCCCAACGATCCAAGCACCGGAACTGAAACCGGAGTGGTCACGCCCTACGCCGGTATCGTCTATGACCTGAGCCGCGAATGGGCGGTATACGCCAGCTACACCGACGTGTTCCAGCCGCAAACCAACCGTGATACCAGCGGTAAGGTGCTCAAACCCATCGTCGGCACCAACTACGAAATCGGCCTCAAGGGCGAGTTGATGGACGGTCGGGTCAATACCTCCTTGGCCATCTTCCGTTACGACCAGGAAAACCGTGCCGTCAACGACATCGCCGGTGGTTTGGAGTGTGCTGGCTCGTACTGCTCGGTAGCCTCGGGGAAAGTTCGTAGCCAGGGTATCGACGCGGAAATCAGTGGTGAAGTGACGGACAATCTGCAGCTATTTGCGGGCTATACCTACAACACCACAAAATACCTGGAAGACCTGACCAACGAAGGCAGCGTCTTTAGTACCTGGACGCCGAAACACATGCTGCGCGTGTGGGGCAACTACCAGTTCACCGGTGACTGGAGCCGTGTCAGCACCGGTCTGGGCTTCACCACCCAAAGCCACACGCTGGTTTACGATCTTAACAAAGATGTACCGGGTTACACCGTGTGGAATGCCCGCATCGGCTACCAGCTGACGCCGGAGATCGGTTTGGCGGTCAACGCCAACAACCTGTTCGACAAGACGTACATTTCGCCCGCTTACAACCAGCTCAATGGCAACAATAACTTTGGCGACCCGCGCAATCTGATGTTCAGCGTGACGTACAAACCGCAGTTCTGATTGCAAGCACCAGTCAACAAAACCTAAGCCCGGCCCGCACATTGCGGGCCGGGCTTTTTATTTGCCTGCGATTTGGCGGGCGGACACACAACTCCCTGTGGGAGCGAGCCTGCTCGCGATAGCGGTCTGGCAGGCGACATTGATGTTGAAGGTGATGGCCTCATCGCGAGCAGGCTCGCACACAAGGGTTTTGCAGTGCCTGATTTTTCCGAATGCGGCCCAGACCGAACGCAGGTTGCTACGGACCGCATGACGGCTTATCTGACTGGCAACCCGCCGCAGCCTGCCGGCGGGTTGATGGGGCGGGGGAGATCAGTGTGGGGTGGTGCTGGACAGGAAGGCTTCGATCAGTGAGTCGATCAGTGCGCCATCAAAGATCATGCTGCGGTGCAACAGCGGTGAGTGCACCGAGCATTTCAGCTCGCCCGAGGGGCTGTAACGCCGGATCAATGCCTCGCAGAACGCCAGTTCTTGCGCGGTCTTTTCCGGCACGGCCCACCAGCAACTGGGCCGGACTTGCACAGGTTTGAAGGTATAAAGCTTGAAGGCCTCCAGCAGACGGTCATGCACCGAGAACGCCTGAGCATTCATGACTTCGTTCTTCACGCTTTGCACGATCGACAACAAGTCGCCTTGGCCCGGTTCGACCAGGCTTGCTGCCCAGTCATAGAACTGCTTGACCGAGCTGTGTGGCGAGTCTTTCAAATACGCCGCCGTACGGTCTGTCAGGGTCGGGAACAGCAGATCGAAATAGTGAATGGCATCGAGGATTTCTTCCGAAGCCTCGCTGCTCTGTTCAGCACTTGGCAAGCGTCGATAACGGGGTAAATCCTCAGGGTACAGGTGTTCCGGGATGGTGCTGTCCACCAGGCCGAGAAAGGCCACCTGATGACCCAGGCCTTCCAGTGTGGCGGCGATATCCAGCGCTATCGCGCCCCCCAGCGACCAGCCCATCAAGTGGTAGGGACCTTGAGGTTGTGCCTTGACGATTTCTTGACTGTAATCGGCCACCATCTCGTCCCAGCTTTGGCTGCCATCGCTGAAACCGCGATGCATGACGCCACAGACCGAAGCATGGGCCTTGAGTTTCTTCGCCAGCGGCTGGTAACAGAACACGATTCCGCCGCTGGGGTGCAGGCAGAACAGGGTCGGTGCGCTGGCCGGGGCTGCATTTAACTCGACCACGCACTGAGTCTGTTCCCGATGCTTGCGCGAAATAAACGCCGCCAGTTCGCCGATGCTCGGATGGGCCAGTAACTCTTGCAGGCGCAGCTCGATGTTCAGACGTGTCTTGAGCGTGGAAATGAACTGAATGGCCAGAATCGAATGCCCACCCAATTCAAAGAAGTTGTCGGTCACCCCCACGCGCTCGATGCCTAGCGATTGCTGCCAGAGCTGGGCGAGTGCCTCCTCCAGTGGGTTGCTCGGTGCAACGTAGGCTTGCTGCCACAGACTGACATCCGGCTCGGGCAGGGCCTTGCGATCGAGCTTGCCGTTGGCGTTGAGCGGGAAGTGATCGATAAATAGCAGGTGGCCGGGCACCATGTAGTCTGGCAACTGCGCCTTGAGGGCGTTCAGCAACTGTTCGCGCAGCTCGGTGCTGGCCGGTTCGCTGGCAATCACATAACCGACCAGTTGCAGACCGCTCGGGCCCTCGTGGGTCAGGACCACGCAGTCCTGCACGGCTGGCAGGCTCTGCAGGCGTGCCTGGATTTCCCCCAGTTCGATGCGAAAACCACGAATTTTTACCTGATGGTCGATGCGTCCGACGTACTCGATGCCGCCATCGACGCCGTAGCGCGCCAGATCGCCGGTGCGATACAGACGCCCGCCGGGTAGCGGGTCGAACGGATCGGGAACGAAGCGGATGGCGGTCAGATCGGTGCGTTTCAGATACCCACGCGCCAGGCCGGCGCGGCCGATATACAACTCACCGATGCAACCTTTGGGCACCGGGTTGAGATGCGGGTCGAGCAGGTACCACGACAGGTCGATAATCGGCTCGCCGAGGGGGCTGGTCGCGTCCGAGTGCAGATCCTTCAGTGACAATGGCCGGTAGGTCACGTGCACGGTGGTTTCGGTGATGCCATACATGTTGATCAACTGCGGCGCTCGATCGCCGAAGCGTTCGAACCAGGGACGCAGGCTTTGCACATCAATCGCTTCACCGCCAAAAATCACATAACGCAGGTGTTGGGTCAGTGACTGTTGAGGTTCGCAGGCGACCTGCATCAGCTGTTTGAATGCCGACGGCGTCTGGTTGAGCACGCTGACTTGTTCCTGGCATAGCAGTGCATAGACATCCTGTGGCGAACGGCTGACGGCGTGCGGCAAGATCACCAGCCGGCCGCCGTGCAACAGGGCGCCGAAGATTTCCCACACGGAGAAGTCGAATGCATACGAGTGAAACAGGCTCCAGACATCGTCCTGATTGAAGTTGAACCAGTTCGCGGTCGCGTGAAACAGCCGCATCACGTTGTGGTGCGGCAGCAGGGCGCCTTTGGGCTTGCCGGTAGAGCCCGAGGTGTAAATCACATACGCCAGGTTATCCGGGTGTACCACCACTTCGGGATTGTGCTCATCCTGCGGGTGGCTGGACGGCGGCTGGTCGAGTAACAGGCAGTGAACCTCGGCCGGCAGCGGCAACTGTTCGCGCAGATGCGTCTGCGTCAGCACCAGCGCGATGGCGCTGTCCTCGATCATGTAGGCCAGGCGTTCGGCCGGGTAGCCCGGGTCCAGCGGCACGTAGGCGCCCCCGGCCTTGAGGATCGCCAACACGCCGACGATCATGTCTGGCGTGCGCTCGACGGCGATGCCCACCAGTACATCCGGGCCGACGCCCTCGCTGATCAGCCGATGGGCCAGCCGATTGGCCTGGCGATTGAGCTCGGCGTAACTCATGTGCTGATCGCCAAAACTCAGGGCAATGGCTTCACCGGCTCTACTGGCGTGCGCTTCGATCACGTGATGCAGGCAGTGTTCGCGTGGCAGGCGGGTGGGCTGACGATTCCAGTCGGCCAGGGTTTGTTGACGTTCGTCCGGGGCTAGCAGCTGCAGTTCGCCGAGGACGCAATCGGGGGCTTCGATGAGGCTCTGCAACAGGTTCTGCCAATGCCCGGCCATGCGTTCGATGGTCGCCGGGCTGTAGAGGTCGCGGCTGTACTCGAAAGTGGCGACAAGGCCTTGATGCGAGTAGTCGATGTCCAGCGAGAGATCGAATTTGGCCTGTCTTTCTCCGCAATCGAGAAACTCCAGTGTCAGCTCGCCCCAGTCCATCGCGGCTGGTTCGGCCGTGTCGGTGCGCCAGTTGAACAACACCTGGAACAATGGATTGGACGTCTGGCCGCCCGGTCGTTGCAGTTGATCGAACATCAGCTCCAGTGGGTAATCGGCATGTTCGAGTGCCGCCAGGGATTGCCCGCGCAGGTCGTGTAAAAAATCCACAGTGGTGCGGGTCGAATCGATCCGCGCCCGGTACACCTGAGTGCCGACGAAAAAGCCCACCAGTTCCTGGGTTTCGCCACGGTTGCGGTTGGCGTTGGGCACGCCGACGGTGAAGTCGTGCTGGTTGCTATAGCGGCCGAGCAGCAATTGCCAGGCGCCCAAGGCCAGCACAAACGGCGTCAGCCCCTGGCGCTGGCAGAAGGCATTGAGCGCTTGGGACAGAGTGGTGGGAATACTCAATGAAAGGCGCCCGGCGAGGTGCTGTTGACCCGCTGCGCGGGCAGAATCCTGGGGCAGTTCGAGCACGGGTAATTCGCTGCCCAGGTACTGGTGCCAGTAATCGCCGCTGCGCGCGCAATCGGCACTGTCGAGGTATGCACCGCGTTGCCAGGTGGCATGGTCGGCGTATTGCATCGCCAGTGGCGGCAGTTGCGCGGTATCGCCGAGGCGGGCCTGGCCGTAGGCGCAGAACAGGTCTTGCATGAGAATCGCATTGGACCAGGCATCGGAGACGATGTGGTGCATGTTGAGCAGCAACACATGCTCCAGGGTATCGAGCTTGAGCAGCGTAGCGCGGATCAGCGGCGCTCGGCTCAGGTCGAACGGGCGCAGCGCCTGATTCTGGATACGCTGCGCCAGTTCATCGGCGCGGGCCTGGCTGTCGAGCGCCGAGAGGTCTTGCTTGTGCAGGGTCAGACGGGCGTGACGCTCAACGACCTGGATCGGTACGCCGTCGATTTCCTTGAACGCGCTGCGCAAAATGTCGTGTCGATCTATGACCCGATCAAGCGCCACTTCCAGCGCCCGGGTATCCAGTTCGCCGGTCAGCCGCAAGGCGCGTGGCAGGTTATAGGCCGAGCTGGTCGGAGCCAATTGTTGCTCCAGCCACAGTCGTTGCTGGGCAAACGACAGCGGGGCTCGATCCAGGCGGCTGCGGGGCGACAAGGCCTGTACATCGTCTGCGGCATCGGCCAGTAAAAGCGCCAGCAGATCATCATCAAGAAGTTCGTTCATGGGGTTCTCGCAAAAGGCGGCAATGCTTCGGGCAGGTCTCAGGCCGTGGCGGCCGGGGCTTTTTCACTGATGACCTGACCCGCTTCCATGCGCACCAGTTGATCGGCGACATCGAAGTAACGGTCGTCGTGGGAAATGACGATGATGGTCTTGCCCAGATACTTCAGTTCCGGCAGCAGTTCGGTGTAGAAAATTCGCCGGAAGACCGGATCCTGATCGGCTGCCCACTCGTCGAACACCAGCACCGGGCGCTCCTCTAGCCAGGCGTTCAACAGCGCCAGGCGCTTGCGCTGGCCGGTGGACAGATCGGTGGTGCTGAATGCGCCATCGCGGATGCTGACCTTGTGGGCGATTTCCAGGCGTTCCAGGTAACGGTTGGCGTCTTCGGGAACCTGCTGGTCGCCTTGCACCAGTTCATCAAACAGGAAGTAGTCGGCAAAAATCGTGGTGAACAACTGGCGATAATCGTCGCGGTTGCTGGCCAGTACCGGTGAGCCGTTGAGGATGATTTCACCGCCCTGTGGTGCGTAGAGGCCCAGCAGCAACTTGATCAGCGTGGTCTTGCCGCCGCCGTTCTCGCCGACGATGAAGACGATTTCGCCCTGGGCGATGGAGAGGTTGACCGGCCCGAGGGTGAAGGGTTTGCTGCCGTCCACCGGAGGGAACGCGTAATGCACGTCTCGCAATTCGAGGTGTTCGACGACCGTTTTGGGGGTGTTTTTGTCACTGAGCAGCAAGTGCGGCTCGGGCGAGGAAAACTGTTCGGCAAGGTCGGCAATACGCTTGAAGGCGATGTTGGCGCGGCTGACCACCGGCAGGGTGATGACCAGGTATTCCAGCGGACCTTTCATGTACAGCAACACCAGCACGAAACCGCTGAGGACCGCTTTATCGGTGCCCAGCCAGAACGATTGCAGGGCCAGCGCCAGGCCGATGACCACAAAAAACAGCATCGAACCGAAGGTCTTGGCCACCACGAACGTGTTGATCGAACGGATGTGGGTATTGCAGATGTAGTCGGCGGTGCCTTCGATGCGCTGGCTGAACATGCGTTGGCGGCGCGGGCGATGGATGCGCAGCTCCTTGGCGCCGGCCGCAATCGCGCTGTAGTGTTTTTGCAGTTCGTCTTCAGCTTCGCGAGCAGCTTCGAAGCCCTTGATGCCCTTGGCCCGGGCCACATATTGCACCACGGTGCCGATCACCAGCGCCACCAGCAACAGGGCAAACATCGGCAGCGACAGATAAGCCAGGTAGCTCAGGCAACCAAGGGTCACGGTGAAGGCAATGGCCAGCGGCGCAAAGGAGAAGGCGAAGCTGCTGACGGTGTCGACATCGTGGGTCAGGACCGGAATGAGCCGATGGCTGCGATACCGCTCGATCTGTTCGATCGGTGCCAACAGGACTTTCTCACCCAGGGATTTACGCAGCCCGGCAATGATGCGCTGCCCGACATGATTGGTGCCGATATCCGACAGAGTCGACGCCACCAGGGCCAGCACACACAGGCTGACAAACGTCACCAGCACACTGGCGGGTGGGCTGCCTTCGCCGTTCAGGGCGTTGTTGATGGTCGCAAGCAGGGCGGTAATGCTGAGTCCACCCAGCATGCCAAGCATGATCGACAGCACCACGACGACCCGAAAAGGCTTGAGCAGGCTGAGGACTTCACTGATGGCTCCGCGGGAATTCGAGGTCATGGGGGTTTCCGCTTCAAGTGCCGTTAAGGGCAGAAGTTCAAGGGTTGAGGTTCAAGAGTTGAGCTGTTCCTGGGCGCGCATCACAGGTCCCGCGCGACGCGAAAACCGATCCAGTCGCCACGGGTATCGGGGTAGGTGGCATTACGGTTGCCCGAACGCGAGAACACCGGTGCTTCACCCCAGTCATTGCCACGAATGCGCCGGGCCTTGCAGTCGCCGGTCAACCACGCGCTGCCATCGCTTGGTGCACCGGTGTAGTTCTCGTTGTAGCAATCGGCGGTCCACTCATAGACGTTGCCGTGCATGTCGTACACGCCGAAAGCGTTGGCCGGGAAACTGCCCGCCGGTGAGGTGAAGTTGTAACCATCGGCGGCGCCGTAGGTGTTGGCGTGTTTGGCGATGCTGTATTCCTTGCCTTCATCGAACGGGAAGGGGAACGGGCCACTGTTGCCCGCACGAGCGGCATACTCACGCAGCGATTCGCTGACCAGTCGATAGTGCTTGCCGGTCTTCTTCGAGAGCCAGGCCACGTAGGCATTGACCTCGGGGAAGTCCATGCACACCGCCGGATGCCTCGCGGTGCGTTCATAGCGGGGCACACCGGCCTTGCACTCGCGGCCCGGCCGGGTGTCGCCGTCGGGCATGACGTAACCGCTGTCGCGCAGGTACGCGTCCCACTCGCCGGCCAACACCTGAAAGCGGCTGATGGCCAAGGGTTTGGCGAAGGTTACCGGGTGCAACGGGCCTTCGTCGGGCTCGCGGCCCACCTCATTGTCCGGAGTGCCCATGGTGAAGGTTCCGGTGGGCAGCACGACCATCTCCGGGCAGTCCTTGCAGTCCTTGAAGATTTTCCCGGGCGGGGCAGGTGCTGCGGCCTGAACGGCGCCCGGCATCAGGCTTGCAACCACGGCGGCGAAGGCCAGTGCGGGGAGCGTCTTCAAGGAAAAACTACGCAGCTCACTGTTCATCATTGCTCTCGATAAAAAGTTGAAAGGAATCAGGGGCTGATGCCCGTCAGTTAAGTGAAGGCCAAGCCCTGTGGCGAGGGGGCTTGCCCCCGTTCGGCTGCGAAGCAGTCGCAAATCCGGTGCATGCGGTGTGCCTGGCAGAACGAGGGTTGCAGGTTTCAGGACTGCTTCGCAGTCCAACGGGGGCAAGCCCCCTCGCCACAGGTCTGCACTTGGCACATCCTTTTCTTAACTGACTGACATTCAACATGGGGTTGGGATCAGAGCTGTTTGTCGAGCAACGCCATGAAGCGGTCGACTTCAGCTTCGGTGTTGAGCAGCCCCGGCGCTGTGCGGATCACCGGGCCGACGTCGCGCTCCACGGCATCGGCGATCACGCGGTTTTGCATCAGCCAGGCGGCGATCTTGTCGCTGTCCTGACCCTTGACCCGAAAGAAGCTGAAACCGGACGACAGCTCGGGACTCAGGGGCGTGACCAGTTCGATCTGCGGGTGCGCTTGCAGGCGTTTTTTCATATAGCTGTTCAAGGCATGGATACGCGCCTGAACATCGGCCTTGCCCAATTGCAAATGCAGTTTGAAGGCTTCGTTCAGCGCCCAACGGTGCTCGAACGAGTGGTAGCCGCCCGGTGTCATGGTGGTGGAGAACGCCGTGGCTTCGGAGAAGGTCGGGATGATCGGCGTGACGTATTTGACCTCTTCACTGCGGCTGCAAACGATGCCCGTGCCACGGGGGCCGAACATCCATTTGTGGGTGCCGGCGATGAAGAAGTCGCAGTTCATGGCTGGAAAACTCAGGTCCTCGACACCAAAACCGTGCACGCCGTCGACCAGGTAGATGATGCGGTCCTGCTCGCTGCGGTGGCGGTTGTGCTTGTCCACCAGCGCGCCGATTTGCGCGATCGGCAGTTTCACGCCGCTGCCGGAGTGCACCCACGTCATACCCAGTACACGGGTTTCGGGTTTGATGTTCTGGTCGATCGAGGCAAGGATCTCGGCTTTGGAGGCCGTCTGCGGATCCTTGAACAGCCTGATCTTGCGCACCCGAGTGCCGTCCCGTTGGGTGCGCAGATTGAGGATCGTGTGGGTCGCGTAATGCTCGTGGGCGGTGGTAAGGATTTCCTGGTCGGGGCGCACATGCACACCGCCATAAATCATCGCCAGGCCTTCGGTGGTGCTGCCGGTCAGCGCGATCTGTTTGGCATTGGCTTGCAGGTAACGACCTGCCCAGACGCGCACCTCTTCTTCGCGCTGCTCGATAACACCCAGGTCCCAGTCCATGGCAAGCCCAGGGTTTTTATCGAGGGCGGCGCGGTGCATCTCGATCGCTTCACGCACCGGTTTGGGGTGCGAGGTGATCAGGAAGTTGGAAAAGTGCAGGTAGTCCGGATCCTGGTCGAACAGTTGTCGCAGTTGCGCCCATTTGTCCCCTGGCAGCGAGGGCTGTGGGGTGGCGCTGGCAACGTTGTGCAGGCCCGCAGTCAGGGGCAGGCCGGCGGCGAGAATCCCGGCCTGTTTCAGAAAGGTTCGACGATCGCTCATGGTTTGCTCGTGCCTTGATGTGAAATCAGCGCCGGCTTGGCGGCTTTCTGTACCTGATCCCAGACCCGCAGGAAGTTGCCGCCCCAGAGCTTGGCGATGTCTGCTTCGGAGTAGCCGCGCGAGATCAGTTCCGCCGTGACGTTGCGAATTTCACCGACGTTGTTCCAACCCTTGACCCCGCCACCTTCGTTGAAGTCGGAGCTGATGCCGACATGATCAATGCCGATTTTTCGCACCGTGTAATCGATGGCGTCACCGAGGTCCTTGAGGGTGGCTTTGGGTTCTTCTTCAAGAATCGCGTAGAGGCGGCTGGCGTACTGGCCGAATTTTTTCTCGGACCAGGCGGCGATGACCGGATCACCCGGCATCAGGGCCATGGAGAGGTTCGGCAGGGGGGGCAGGTCGAACTGTTTGCGCAGTTCGTTGAGTTTGTCCTGGGTGGTCTGGGTCAGCGGTCGCAGGTATTGGGAGAAACCGACCACCTGCACCACGCCGCCGCTGTTCTTGATCAGCTGCAATTCCTTGTCGCTGAGATTGCGCGGGATATCGACCATCGCCCGTGGCGCCGAGTGCGAAGCCACCATCGGCGTGCGGCTCAATTGCGCGACTTGCTCCAAGGCCTTGGTCGACATTTGCGACACGTCGATGATCACGCCCAGGTCATTCAAGCGATGCACGGCTTGCTTGCCCAGGTCCGAGAGGCCGTCGAGGGCATCTGGCGAATCGTTGAAAAACGGCAAGGGACGCGAAGAGTCGGCCCAGTCGTTATTGCCGATGTAGCTGAAACCGAACATGCGCATGCCGCGTGCCGTCCACAAGTCCAGCAGGTTCAGGTCATGGCCCAGCGGGTAGGCATTGAGCATGCTGATGAAAATCGCGAACTTGCCTTCTCCGTGCAAACGACGGAAATCGTCGGGGGTGTAGGCAATGGCAACCTGATTGGGAAAGTCGCGGACCATGCCGGAAATAATCTTGTAGCGGATTTCCTGCTGGTTACGTGCTTCTTCGACGAAACCGGCGGTGGGTCTGTGTGGCGCGTTGGCGCCATTCCACAGTTCGGGCCAGCCGAAAATCGTCAGGGCCGCACCGGACAGGTGTCCGCGGTTGGCCTTGACCAGGTCGAACTGACCTTTGCCATCCTTGTCAGCCTCGTTGCCTTGGGTGCCGAAATTTTGCATCAGGCTGATGTGGCTATCGAAGGAGAGCATGCGCTCGTGCAACTCGTCGGCCTGTTTCATCACCTTGATCGGATAACCGAGGTTGTCCTTGAACCCGTAATACCAGACCGCGAAGCCTGCACCGGCGCTGATCGCCAGGGCCAACGGCAGGCCGATGTAAAGAGCCTTTTTCGAACGTGGTTTTGTCATCGCCATCTCAGTCAGGTTCGCCGCCCCGGTACAGGTGCTGGGGCTTTTGCTATCTGGGAGGAACGAGTGGCTGGCCAGGGAATTTAGGTGGCTTGCAAAAGATCGCAGCCTTCGGCAGCCCCTACAAAGGCACGGCGAACACCTGTAGGAGCTGCCGAAGGCTGCGATCTTTTAAGGCCTTCCATAAATTTGTAGAGGTAACAAACGTTCTAGCTTGGATAAAGCCTGCTTCATGGCTGACACAGGTAGGGCGATGACGATTTCTCGACGATGGTTCATGGCAGGCCTGGCGCTGACCGGTGCTGCTGTGCCTGCGGCTTTTTATGGGCATCGCGAATGGACGAAGCCAGACCCGACGATCACCCCGGGTGAAGCGACCGTCGACCTGGCGGATACCGCGGGTCAGCAGTTGGCCAACTCGCTGCGAGGCATCTGGGATATCCGCTTCGAAGGTTCCCGCGCGGGCCTCGACGATTTACCGCAGAGTGGGCTGGAACTGTTTCTCGACATCGCCCAGCGCGGCCGCGGCCTGCGTGGCTGCCTCGATACCGCGCAACAGTTACGCAGCGAAACCGAGCCGCGTTACAGGGTGATCGGCGATCTGGTTTCGCCTGACGCCAGCCAGCTGTACTGGCGCCTGGTCGATACGCAATCGGCCACCGGCGCACCGGCTTATGAACTGGCGGTCGTGCTCGATGAAGTCTGGGCTGATTTCGGCAATGCCGGCAGTGGCACCCTCAGCGGGCGGGTCCTGCGTCTGGATCGCCCGCTCGGCTTGGCGGAACTGGACAATCGATTTGTCGCGCGCAAACGACTGTTCCCAGAAGCCCGAGAGCGTGTCGGTCTGAATCCGCCGTTGCTGGCGTGGCTGATTTCCCCTGAACACCGCTTGTTCCACCAGCTCTGGCACGCCACGCGGGACAAATGGCACAAACTCTCCGAAGACCAGCGCGGTGCCTTGCGCGGCATCGGCTGGCAGCCGGGCCCGCGGGGCGAGGAGCGCGATGCCCGTGGGCCGCGCAAAGACCGTAATGGCTCGGGGGTCGACTTTTTCTTCATGCACCGGCACATGCTCGGCACTGCGCGTTCGATGCAGGACCTGCCGTCCTGGCCGAGCTTCCCGATGCCGCAGCCGGAGCTTGAACGCGACCGTCAGGGCTTCGCCCGCTATTTCGACAATCACGATGGCACGGCGTTGCCACCCACCTGGCTGGCCGCCGATGATACCGAGTACACGCGGTGGGTCAGCGACATCAAGACCGCCGAAACCTATCACAGCAATTTTCAGGTTTGGGAATCGCGCTACCGTGATCCGCGTTATCTGTCGAAGCTGACCCTGGGGCAGTTCGGCTCAGAGATTGAGCTAGGCCTGCACGACTGGCTGCACATGCGCTGGGCCTCGGTGCCGCGCGATCCATCCAACGGTCAGCCGGTGCCTTTTGCTCGGGATCCAGCGGACTTTTCCGCGCGTTGGTATGCACCGGAAAATGACTTTCTCGGTGACCCGTTTTCATCCCACGTGAGCCCGGTGTTCTGGCACTTCCACGGCTGGATCGACGATCGTCTGGAAGACTGGTTCCGCGCTCACGAGCGCTTCCATCCGGGGGAGGTCAGCCGGCTCGAGGTCAATGGCGTGCCCTGGTTCGCCCCCGGTCGCTGGGTTGAAGTCGATGATCCGTGGCTCGGCCCGAGTACCCACGGTTGCAGCACCACGCCGGGATTACAGGCCGGCAAGTCGGTAGAAATGGACCCGGAAACCATGAAGCTGGCGCTGCGCATCACCTTCGGCACTGACGAAAAGAAACTCGCCGGGTTGTTTCGCCGCGTGCCGCAACGACCGTGGTATGCGCGGAATCTGAAGGTCAAGCCGATTACCAGCTAAGACCGAGTCATCGTTCAATCGCGGGCAAGCCCGCTCCCACAGGGATCCGTGTCGTACACAAATAGTGTGAACACCACCAAACACTGTGGGAGCGGGCTTGCCCGCGATAGCGGTTTAACTGTCACCACTATTACAACGCCTGCCACCCCCCACCCAACGCCTTATACAACGCAATGCTCGCCTGCAACCGCGACAACCGCAGCTGCACATTCGAATCTTGTGCCGCATACAACGTGCGCTGGGTTTCCAGCACCGTCAGCAAATCCTCGGCCCCAGCCTGATAGCGGCTTTGAGCGATGTTGAACGCGGTCTGCGCCTGGTTCAGCTCTTCGCGTTGCCACTCCCGCTGCTCATCCAGGCCACGAATGCTGTTGAGGGCTTTTTCGACGTCGGCGAAACCGTTGATGATCGCGCCTCGATAGGTTTCCAGCAGTTCTTGTTGACGGGCCGTGGCCTTGTCGCGCTCGGCGCCGAGGCGGCCGTTGTTGAAGATCGGCGCGACCAGTCCGGTGGTCAGGTTGTAGAACGGGCTGCGCAGAATATCGTTGGCCGTGTTGGCGCCCGAGCCGATGCTGGCGCTCAGGGTCACGGCGGGCAGCATGGCGGCGCGAGCGACAGTGACGTTGGCCTGGGCGGCGGCCAGTTGCGCTTCGGCGCGGGCGATGTCCGGGCGGCGGCTGAGCAGTTCGCTGGGCAGCCCGGCACCGATGGCTGGCCACTGAAGTTGAACGAAGGACTCCTGGCTCGGCGGCAGTTGCTGGACCGGCCGGCCAAGGAGGGCGGCGAGGCTGATCAGTACATCCTGGGCTTGCTGTCGAATCAGCGGCAGTTGCCGTTGTTGGGCCGCCACCAGGCTTTTCTGTTGCGCCAGTTCCAGTGCGGTGGCCGAACCCGAATCGAAACGGGTCTGCACCAGTTTCAGGACATTCTGTGCGTTGGCCAGGTTCAGCGCGGCAATGCGACTCTGTTCATCCAGCGACAAGGCTTGCGCGTAGCTGTTGGCAACCCCGCTGAGCAAGGTCAACTCAACCGTGGCTTGATCGAATTCGCTGGCTCGCAATCCTTGCTGCGCGCTGTCCCGGGACGCGCGTTTGCCGCCCCAGAAGTCAATTTCGTAACTGGCGCTGAGGTTGGCGTCGAAAAAATCCACGGCCTTGTCGTTGCTATCGACATCAAGTTGACTGTAGCCCTTGCCATGCAGCAGTTTCTGGCGGTTGGCGTTCATGCCGGCCTTGACCTCCGGCAGCTGCGAGCCGCCGGCAATCACCGTGTCGGCCTGAGCCTGGCGCACTCGAGCGATGGCGGCGGCCAGGTCATGACTGCCGACGCGGGCCTGTTCGATCAGACGATCAAGCTGCGGGCTGCCGAACTGCGTCCACCATTGCCGACTGTTCTGGGAAGCGCTTTCGCGGTGTGGCGATTGCCAGGCGGGCGGTGGTTGAATGCCGCTGTCCGGGCGCGGAGCGGGGTGGCTGCACGCGCCGAGTAACAGGCAAAGGGTCAACAGGCTCAGTTGCGGTTTCATAGATCGATCATTCACTGGTAAGGGCCGTGACCGGGTCGAGCCGGGCAGCTTTGCGGGCCGGCATGAAGCCGAAGACAACGCCGGTGATCAGTGCGCAGGCGAAGGCGCCGATGACGGCGGCCAGGGAAAAGGCGACCGCGACTTCGCTGAGCACCAATACGCCGCCGACGATCAGCGCCAGGGCGATCCCGGCGATCCCGCCGACCACCGAGAGCATCACCGCTTCAGTGAGGAACTGGCGCAGGATGTCGCGCTGACGGGCACCGGTGGCCATGCGGATACCGATCTCCCGGGTCCGTTCGCGCACGGTCATGAGCATGATGTTCATCACCCCGATCCCGCCCACCAGCAGCGAGATCGCCGCAATCGAACCGAGCATCAGCGACAGCGTATTCTGTGTGCTGGCCTCGGCCTGAATCATCGCGGCATTGTTGGTGAGTTCGAAATCGTGTTTGCCGTTATGCAGGCGCAGCATCAACTGCTCGATAGCTTTTTCGGTCTCCTTGACCTTGCGCGCGTCGGCTGCGGCAATGGCCACGTATTCGGGGTTGTGGGTGCCGAACAGCCGGACACTGGCCGCCGAGTAGGGCACCGCAATCCGGTTGTCGCTGTCGGAATCGCCGGAACTGGCGCCTTTTTCCGCGAGCACGCCGACGACCTGAAAGGGCACGTTTTCGATCAGGATGTATTGGCCGATGGGGTTGGCGACATCTTTGAGTAGCTTGGTGCGTACCTTATGGCCGATCACCGCGACCGCCGCCGCGTTGTGTTCATCAGCTTCGGTGAAGTAACTGCCCTGGACCACCGGCCAGTTGAAGATCGCCGGAAAATTGGTGTCATTGCCGCCGACATAACTCAGGTGGTCGAGGTTGCCGAAGCGTACCCCGGCTTCGGCACCGTTGACCGGCATGATCCGCATGACCTGCGGCAGGCTGGCCAGCGCCGCGACGTCATTAAGTGTCACGGTGCCCGGCGGCGTGCGCGGGTTGGGGGCGGAGCCGCTGAGGTAAATGATGTTCGAACCGAACGCGCCCATCTGTGCCATCACCTGACGCTTGCTGCCTTCGCCGACGGCCAGCATCACCACCACCGAAGCGACGCCGATGATTATTCCTAGCAGCGTCAGGGCGGTGCGGAAGCGATTGATCCACATCACCCGCCAGGCCGCGTGTACCGCATCCACCAGTTCACCTTTCCAGGCCCCGGTGGCCTCGGCACCTTCGGTCAGCCGCTTGCGCAAATCCACCGCTTGCACCGCACCGGGATTGGCCGATGTCTGGGCGGCGGGGTTGTCGCTGGCGCTGTCGCTGATGATCAGGCCGTCACGGATTTCGATGACGCGTTTGGCCCGCGCCGCCACGTCACGGTCGTGGGTGATGAGGATCACCACGTGACCCTGGCTCGCCAGTTCATCAAGCAGGGCCATGACCTCGGCTCCGCTGTGGCTGTCGAGCGCGCCGGTGGGTTCGTCGGCGAGGATGATGTGGCCGCCGTTCATCAAGGCGCGAGCGATGGACACCCGTTGCTGCTGCCCGCCGGAGAGCTGGTGCGGACGGTTGCCGGTGCGTGACGCCAGGCCGAGCCGATCGAGCAGGGCGGCGGCGCGAGCGTGACGTTCAGCTGCTGGGGTGCCGGCGTAGATCGCCGGCATCTCAACGTTTTCCTGGGCCGAGCCGGACGGGATCAGGTGATACCCCTGAAACACGAAACCGAACGCTTCGCGGCGCAACCAGGCCAGTTCATCGCTGTCGAGTCGGGCGACGTTTTCTCCCGCGAACAGATACTCGCCGGACGTCGGCCGGTCGAGGCAGCCGAGGATATTCATCAGCGTCGATTTGCCGGAGCCGGACGCACCGACGATCGCCACGAACTCCCCGGCGTGGATCGACAGGTCGATGCCGCGCAATACGTGAACTTCGGGCGAGTCGCCGCCACCATAGGATTTGCGAATGTCCTGCAGGTCGATCAGAGGCGTTTGCATTCAGCCTCCGCTGCCGTCGGCGGGACCGATCAACAAGTGATCGCCTTCGTCCAGACCGTCAAGGATCTGTACCTTCAGGCGATCGCTGATGCCGGTACGCACGGTGCGTTGCTCGATGTCACCGTTTTGGGCGACGACTCGAGCCGATTGACTGTCTGCTTGCGGGCCGCCCTGCAAGGCCGCGACCGGCGCGGTAAGGACGCTTTTTGCCTGATTGGAAACGAAGAACACTTGGGTGGTCATTTCCGCCATCAGCGCATTGTCGGCGTTGTCGACGTCCAGCAACACCGTGTACAGCACCACGCGGGCAGTGCCGCTTTTATTGGAACTGGCCGGGCTGCCGCCGCCCCGGCTGGTCTGGTCCAGCGGTTTGGGCGGTATCGGCAAGATCTGCCGTACCGTGCTGCTCCAGCGCCGATTGCCACCGCTGAGCGTGGTGAACCAGGCGGTCATGCCGGGTTTGACGTGTCCGATATCAGCCTCCGAGACTTCGGCCCAGACTGTCATGGGCGACAGTTTGGCGATGCGCAGGATGAGTGGCGTCTGTTGCTGGGCGTTGAGGGTCTGGCCTTCCCGGGCATCGAGGGCGACGACCGTTCCGCTCATCGGTGCGTAAATGCGCGTATAGCCGAGTTCGGCCTGATCGCTGCGCAGGCTGGCCTGGGCCTGGCGGATCTGCGCCTCAAACATGTCGATGCGCGCCTGGGTTGTGCGCAGTTCGGCCTGGGCCGTCTGCACATCTTCGTCGCGTGTGGCGCCGCCGGCGGCGAGGTTCTGTTGGCGTTGATATTTCTGCCGGGCCAGATCGTGCTGTGCCCGTTGCTCCTGAAGCTGCGCCTTGAGGTTGTCAATGGAAAAACGCCCGGCGTCGAGTTTGGCCTGTTGGGTGGAAGGGTCTATTTCCACCAGCAACTGGCCTTCCTTGACCACGTCACCGACCTCCACATGAATCTTGTGAATCTGCCCCGAGGCCTGGGCACCGACATCGACATAACGCCGCGGTTGCAGTGTCCCCAATGCCGTGACGCTGCTTTCAATGTCGCCGAGAGCGACCTGGACCGTGGCGAACCGATCTCGACCGGGAGGCAGAACCTGCCAGGCCGCGACGGCGATAACGGGGATCAGACAAAGGGCTACAAGCAGGGCGCGTCGGGTGTGACGGGGACGTTTCATGCAGGGTTCCGGCCAATAGGAATCGGCCCGTCGCTCAGCTGGCGTGCAAAATCTGCCGACAGCCGAACGCTGTCGGAGGGCCGACAGACACGGGGAGCTGTCCTGTAAACGATGAAGGCGGCGGGGAATTTAAGCGTGGACGTATCGAGTTACGAGCAAGGGTTACAGGTATAGGACAGCACTATTTATCAAGCAAATAGAAACAGCGCTTTAAATCTATATGAGAATTACTATAAATTACACGCTCGAAACTGCCACCATCGTGCCACTGCCTGCCTGCCTGGCGGTCGCGGATCTGGTTCAAGGATAGAAACCGCACCCTGTGCGGCCGGGAGTCATGTTGGAAAACTACTATCGCGAGCTGGTGTGTTTCCTGAACGCCAAGCTAGGCAACCGTCAGGTGGCCGAAGATGTGGTGCATGACGCTTATCTGCGGGTGCTGGAGCGTTCCAGTGAGACGCCGATCGAACAACCCCGGGCGTTTCTTTATCGCACCGCGCTCAATCTGGTGATTGACGACCATCGACGCAATGCCTTGCGGCAGGTCGAATCCCTGGACGTGCTCGACAGCGAAGAGCGCTATTTCACGCCATCCCCCCACAACAGTATCGATCACGGCCAGCGTCTGGACATGCTCCAGCGCGCACTGGCGGAGTTGCCACGGTTGTGTCGCGAGAGTTTTCTTTTGCGCAAGATCGATGGCTTGTCGCACCCGGAAATCGCCGAGCAGCTGGGTATTTCCCGGGCGCTGGTGGAAAAGCACATCGTCAATGCCATGAAGCATTGCCGGGTGCGAATGCGTCAGTGGGACGCTCACTGATCGCCACCGTTTAATCAGGCCTCGCTAAATTTTTTTTCATTGTCCTCGTTCCTATTCAACAGACGATCTGCTGCCACCAAAGGCCGGTCAGGTCACCCAGGCTTTATCCCCGCTGGCCCGGGGTTCATCCAGAGGACACTGGAAATGACACAGGCAATTGCATCGCCCATCGTTCACGACCTGATCGGCGTCGGTTTCGGCCCTTCGAACCTGGCTCTGGCCATCGCCCTGCAAGAGCGCGGGCCGAGCCAGGGCCAGCTGGATGTGTTGTTTCTCGACAAGCAGGCGGACTACCGCTGGCATGGCAACACCCTGGTCACCCAGAGCGAACTGCAGATTTCCTTTCTCAAGGATCTGGTGACACTGCGTAACCCGACTAGTCCGTATTCCTTCGTCAATTACCTCAAGCACCACGGTCGTCTGGTGGACTTCATCAACCTCGGCACCTTCTATCCGTGCCGCATGGAGTACAACGACTACCTGCGCTGGGTCGCCGGGCAATTTACCGAGCAGAGCCGTTATGGCGAGGAAGTGCTGGCCATCGAGCCGGTGCTGCACCAGCAGCAGGTCGAGGCACTGCGAGTGATCTCGCGTGATACGCAAGGTCAGCAGCATGTTCGCACCACCCGTTCGGTAGTGGTCAGCGCCGGCGGTACACCGCGCATTCCCGAAGCGTTCAAGGCACTCAAGGATGACGGCCGGGTGTTCCACCACTCCCAGTATCTGGAGCGCATGGCCAAGCAGCCGTGCGTGAACAACCAACCGATGAGCATCGCGATCATCGGCGGCGGGCAGAGTGCGGCGGAAGCCTTCATTGACCTGAACGACAGCTTCCCGTCGGTGCAGGTGGACATGATTCTGCGTGGCTCGGCCCTGAAGCCGGCCGATGACAGCCCTTTCGTCAACGAAGTGTTCTCGCCGGAGTTCACCGACCTGGTGTTCCAGCAGGCCAGTAGCGAACGCGAACGCCTGGTCAACGAGTACCACAACACCAACTATTCGGTGGTGGACATCGACCTGATCGAACGCATCTACGGCATCTTCTACCGTCAGAAAGTCTCGGGCATTGCGCGTCATGCATTCCGTACCCTGACCACTATTGAAAAAGCCACCGCCACCGAGCGCGGCATCGAGCTGGCGGTACGCAACAATGCCACCGGCGAAGTCACCGTTCGTTGCTATGACGCCGTGGTGCTGGCCACCGGTTACGAGCGCCAGATGCACCGCAAACTGCTGGCACCGCTGGAACAATACCTGGGCGATTTCGAGGTTGATCGCAACTACAAACTGATCACCGACGAACGTTGCAAGGCCGGCATCTACATGCAGGGCTTCTGCCAGGCCAGCCACGGCTTGAGCGACACCTTGCTGTCGATCCTGCCGATCCGTGCCGATGAAATCGCCGGTTCGCTGTATGACCATGGCAAGTCGTGGGGGCATGGCCGGTCGGTGATGGATTTGTTGTTGGCCACTGCCAGCTAAATTTTCGGCGCCTGCCAAGCCGCTATCGCGGGCAAGCCCGCTCCCACAGTTTGATCTTCAGTCACCAAATCTGTGTTCACTGAAGATCCCTGTGGGAGCGGGCTTGCCCGCGATGGGGCCCTCGAAAGCACCACAAATCCAGAATCCTCAACCCTCCTGAAGAATCCCGCACTGCAACGGCGCGGCGAATCCCGACCCGTTCCCTGAGAGCCATGTACTGAAGGGATAAGTGACACAGCTTTTAGGAAACGTCCTACAGAACGCTTCATGGCTCTTGCGTAGTCTTGCCGCCTCACTCATCAGGCATTGACCTGGAGGCACGCGATGACCAACAAAACCTTGCGTATCCTGATCGCCGACGAACAGCACTTTCACCGGATGAAAACCGAACGGCTGTTCAATCAGCTCGATTACTACAGGGTGGCGCCGGTACAAAGCCTTGCGGAGATGCTGACCCTGGTCGAATACGGCTGCGAGCCATTTGATCTGGTCGTCATCAATGCCTCGCTGGCGGGTGGGACACTGGACCTGCCTGGGTTCTTTCTCGATAACCGCCAGGTGCGTCATGCCTTGATTTACGCTTCGGCGCTGCCGGATTTTGCGTCCATTCAACGGCTGATGACGCTCATCGATCCACCTGCGTGTGAAGCTGCACCAGCCTTGAATCAAGAGCGATATCGGCAACGGATCGGTTGATTTTCGGGGCTACCGTTCGTCGGTACTATCACTTCTGTCAGGTACATTCTTTCTGCCTTCCATGCAAAAGTCTTAGCGCAGCCGTTGCGTCTGGTTCGTCGTTATCCGGCATGTATTCGTGCGCAATCGTCAGGTTTTTGCACAGGGAGTTTCCATGAAGTCAGTGCTGATTGTGGACGATCATCCGGTGGTACGCGCCGCAGTCAAAATCGTACTGGAGAAGGAGGGTTTCAAACGGATTCATGAGGCTGCCAGCGGTAGCGAGGCGTTGTCGATGCTGCGAGAGCATTCACCCTCGCTGGTGGTGCTGGATCTGGTCATGCCCGAAGGCGACGGGCTGGAACTGCTGGACCGGATCAGGACCGGTGATTGGTCATGTCAGGTACTGGTTTTCACGTCCCTGGATCCGCTGTTTTTTCAAGAGCGTTGCATGCGCGCCGGAGCCATGGCGTATGTCTCCAAGACCAACGTCCTGAGTCAATTGCAAAAGGCCGTGCATGCGGTCATGACCGGCTACACCTATTTCGCACGACTGCCTTCGGGTTCGCAGAACCCCCTGCAACGCAGCGAAAAACAGATGATCGACAAACTCTCCAACCGTGAACTGACGATCCTGCAATACCTGGCCCGGGGCATGACCAACAAGGCGATCGGCGAGCTTATGCACTTGAGCCACAAGACTGTCAGCACCTACAAGACTCGCTTGATCGAAAAGCTCGGGGTGAACGCAGCGGTGCACTTGCGCGATTTTGCCAAGCGCAATCATCTGATCTGAGTGAGCCCGATCATGCGCATGTTGCTGTTGGCCTTGGCACTGAGTCTTTTAACGCAGTTGCCTGCGGCGATGGCTGACGAGCCGCAGCGGTTGCACCTGTTGGGGCGCTCCACGGCGGAGGGTTTTCAGGTCAAGCTGGACGAACAGGACTGGCAATGGCTGCGCGATAAACGGGCCTTGCGCCTGGGGGTGACGGGGGCGGATTACCCGCCGTTCGAAGTGACGCGCCACCGCGATGAGCTGGAGGGCATCACGGCCGATTACGCCGAACTGCTGGGGCAACTGCTGCATGTCAAAATCGACGTGCTGCGTTATGCCACCCGTGAAGCCGCCATGGACGCCCTCAAACGCCATGAGCTGGATCTGCTCGGAACATCGAACAACTTCGAAGCGGCTGACCCCGCACTGACCCGGTCCCGAGCCTATGCCGAAGATCAGCCGATGCTGGTCACCCGACTGGACGAGCGAATGCCCGTCGACCTTGCCGGCAAACGTATCGCCATGGTCGATGACTATTTGCAGGCGCAGACCGTTGAAGCGTTTTATCCCGATGCAAGTTTGCAGCGTTATCCCTCGGCACTCGACGCGCTCGGAGCGGTAGCGTTCGGGCCAGACGATGTGTACCTCGGCGACTTCATCAGCGCCAATTACCTGATCAACAATAACTACCTCAACAATGTGCATCTGGCGGGGCCTTCCGGTCTGGATGCCAATCCGTTCGGCTTCGCTTTGGCGATGGACAACCCGCGTCTCAAAAGCATCATCGACAAGGCCCTGGCGGCGATTCCGATGGAACAGCGTGTGGTCATCGAGGTGCGCTGGAGTGCCGGCAGGGCCAACACGGCGGGGCAACAGCAGGTGCGTTTGAGTCCCAGTGAACAACGCTGGCTGGACCGGCATCCGGCGGTCACTGTCGGCGCGATCGACAACTTTGCCCCACTGACGTTCTACGATGCCCAAGGCCGGCTCAGCGGGTTGACGGCGCAGTTGCTGATGCTGATCAGCCAGCGCAGCGGTTTGACCTTTCAGATGCAACGCGGCCGCTCACTGGACCGGCAAATCGAGCAACTCCAGAACGGCGAGATCGACCTGTTGCCTGTGGTCACCCCCAGCACCGAGCGCGAAGACGCGTTGCTGTTTACCCGCGCCTACCTCAGCAATCCATTTGTGCTGGTCAGCGCAACGACGACGGGCAGCCCCAGGACGCTGGACGATCTGGCCGGTAAACGCCTGGCGATTTATCGCGGTCATCCGTTGTTCGGGTTCATCCAGGCCCGGGCGCCGCAGGTGCGTCTGGTCGAGGTGCAAAGTCCGGCCGAGGGCATGGAATGGGTGATCAAGGGGCAGGCAGATGCGACGCTCAGTTCATTGATCGTCGCCCGTTACCTGATCGCTCGGCATTACCCTGATCGTCTGCGCGTTAGCAGCACCGTGGGCGATCAACCCGCTCGTATCGCCTTGGCCACCCGCCGCGGCGCGCTGGAGTTGCACTCGATTCTGAACAAGGCGTTGCTGAGCATTTCACCTCAGGAAATGGACGATCTGGTGGCCCGCTGGAGTCATGATGTGGTGTTGGATGACAGCTATTGGCTGCGTCATCGTCAGGGCATTCTTCAGGCGTTTGCCGTGGCTGGCGCCTTGCTGTTGCTCGCCCTGGGCTGGATCGCCTGGCAGCGCCGGCAGATCCGCCAGCGTCAGCAGTGGGTGCAGCAGTTGCAGGATGCCAAGAACGAGGCGGACGATGCCAATCGCGCCAAAACCACTTTTCTGGCAACCATGAGTCATGAGATCCGCACGCCGATGAATGCCCTGATCGGCATGCTTGAATTGGCCCTGAAACGTGCCGACGAGGGCGTCACCGATCGTTTTGCCATTGAGGTGGCGTCCGGTGCCGCACAACAATTGCTGGCGCTGATCGGTGACATTCTGGACATCGCCCGCATCGAGTCGGGGCATTTATCCCTGACACCTGAGCGGGCCAATCTTCGGCGGCTGGTGGAATCGGTGAGTGGGGTTTTCGAAGGCCTTGCGCGCCAGAATGAACTGACGTGGCGAATCGATCTGGATGAACACAGCGACTGCGACGTGTTGATCGACCCCACCCGTTTCAAGCAGGTGCTGTCCAATCTGCTGAGCAATGCGATCAAGTTCACCCGTGAGGGCGAGGTGAGCCTGACGCTGCGGGTGACGCCCGTGACGCCGGAGCATCTGGCGGTCAGTGTGCGCATTGAAGACACCGGCATTGGCATCAGCAACGTCGATCGGCAACGGTTGTTCAGCCCGTTCGCCCAAGCCAGCAATAACCAGCAGTCAGCTCGCGGCGGCTCCGGGTTGGGCCTGGTGATCAGCCGCACCCTGTGCGAAATGATGGGTGGCCGGTTGCAACTCGACAGTGTCCTCGGGCAAGGCACACAGGTTGACATCAACCTTGAGCTGATCGCACTGCAACCGTTGCCTTCCATTGAGGCAGTGAATAGCGGGTTGCAGGTGCGCTCACTGACGATTCTGGTGGTCGACGATCACCCGGCTAATCGATTGTTGCTTTCACGACAACTGAGCCACCTGGGGCATCGTGTTCAGGAAGCCGAAGAGGGCGAGCGGGGGCTTGAGCTGTGGCGCGAACATGAGTTTGATCTGGTGGTTACCGACTGCAATATGCCGAGGCTCAGTGGTTATGAACTGGCGGGTGCAATCCGCGATGAAGAGCGCGCCCAGGGATTAACGTCGACGCTGATTCTGGGCTTTACCGCCAATGCGCAGCCCGAGGAAAAAATCCGCTGCCTGGAGGCCGGGATGGACGACTGCCTGTTCAAACCCATCCTGCTGGCGGATTTGAGCGCATGGTTGGCGTCCAGGTTTGCAAGCGAAGCGCAATCGATACCCGAGATAGACCTGAGTGGTCTGGAGCAATACATCGGTGCGGACCGTACGCTGCTCGATCATCTGGTGCGCGAACTGGTTGTGACCAATCGGACCGATCGTGAGGATCTGCTTCAGGCGCACGCCAGTGGTAATTGCGATGACCTGCGAGACCTGGCACACCGCATCAAGGGCGGTGCGCGCATGGTCCGGGCGGAACGTTTGGTCAAGGGCTGCGAGCAATTGGAGCGTGTGATTGACAAGGCTGACAAGGCGGCACTCGACAAAGCCGTCCGCCAGCTGGAGGACGCCATGTCATCGCTGGATAAGCGTTTAAGCCAGAGCTGAAGCTCAATCCCACTGCGGCGCAATACCTTTGGGGCTGGTCAGCCGCTGGCCGCGATCCAGGTCTGCGATCAGCGCCATGTCGGCATCGCTCAGGGGCAGGGCGCAGGCTTGCAGATTGCTTTGCAGGTTGGCGCGTTTGGTGGAGGAAGGAATCACCGCGTGCCCCAGTTGCATGGCCCAGGCCAGCGTGACTTGGGCTGGTGTCGCCTGAAGGCGATCGGCGATCTGCTGGATGAGCGGATCCTTCAGCACTTCGCCGTAGGCCAGGGTCATGTAAGAGGTGATCTGAATGCCTTGGCTTTGGGCGAATTCGACAACCTTGCGGTTTTGCAGGTACGGGTGCAGCTCGATCTGGTTGGTGGCGATGTTCTCGGCACCGATGGCGGCAATGGCCTGTTGCATCAGGTCGACCGTGAAGTTGGACACGCCGATCTGCCGGGTCAGGCCCAGTCGTTTGGCTTCGAGCAGCGCACCCATGAATTCTTCGACCGGCACCTGATTTTCCGGCGACGGCCAGTGGATCAGCGTCAGGTCCAGGTAATCGGTTTGCAGTTTATTCAGGCTCTCTCTGAGGCTGTCGATCAACCGGTCTTTGGCAAAGTTGGCGACCCAGATTTTGCTGGTGATGAACAGCTCTTCACGAGCAATGCCGCTGGCCGTGATGGCGTGACCGACCTCGGCTTCGTTTTCATAGATTTGCGCGGTATCGATGACCCGGTAACCCAGCTCAAGACCAGTGCTCACCGAATCGATGACCACCTGGCCTTGCAGGCGAAACGTACCAAGACCGAATGCGGGGATAGACATCAATGACTCCAGGGGTTGTAGTGGGAATGAGCGGGAGTATCCCCGGCTCTACCCTTGAGAAAAACCGCTGGATCGGCAAAGCACTGTTTACCGTAAGTCATGAATGGACCGTTGAAAGGTCAAAAGATCGCAGCCTTCGGCAGCTCCTACGGGAGTACGCCTATCCTCTGTAGGAGCTGCCGAAGGCTGCGATCTTTTGATCTGCTGCTCTTAAGCAATATCACTATGGCTGAATTCCTCACCCAGAAAGTCGATCAAGGTCCGCACCGACGGCAACAATCCGCGTCGTGACGGGAAGATCGCGTGCACGATCCCGCACTTGGGTGTCCAGCCCGGCACCAGTTCCACCAGTCGCCCGGCAGCAATGTCATCACGCACCACCACGCTAGGCAGATGGGCAATGCCGATGCCGGCGAGCACTGCATGACGCAAGGCCAGCAAGTCGTCGGTGACCATCCGCGGGGTATGACGAATCAGCGCGCTGGCGCCATCGGCACCGAACAATTCCCACTGATATTCACGCTGTGCGCCACCCCAATGCACGCTCGGCAGACCGCTGAGATCAGCCGGCGTGGCCGGCGACGACAAGCGCTGCAAAAACGCCGGAATGCCCACCAGGCATTGGGTGCTGTTGCCCAGCACCTTCATCACCATGTCGGTGTTTTCCAGCGGTGGAAAGCGCACGCGCAGAGCGATATCGAACCCTTCATGGATCAGATCGACCCGGCGGTTGGTGCTTTCGATAAACAACTCCACCAACGGGTATTTGAGCATGTAGCGGGTCAGCATCGGCCCGACCCAGGAATTCAGCAGCGCCGTCGGGCAACTGATGCGCACCAGGCCCTGGGGTTCGGAGCGATTGCGTTCGATCAACTCGGCGGCGCTTTCGGCTTCCACCCGCATGGCCAGGCAACGCTGGTAATAAGCCTGGCCGATTTCGGTCAACGAGCAATGCCGGCTACTGCGGTGCAGCAAGCGCACACCGAGGCGCTCTTCGAGCTCGGCGATGCGTCGGCTGAGCTTGGATTTGGGCATGTCCAGCGCGCGCCCGGCCGGGGCGAAACCGTGGTGTTCCACCACTTGGGTGAATAGGTACAGGGTGTTGAGGTCTTCCACCATCGTTCTCCAAATAGAACGCTAAGGCTGATTTTTGCAGTCTAGCGCAGCAAAGGCGTCGGTTTTAAGCTTTGTCCATCGCGTCACACAACAGATTTGGAGGAAAAGATGAAAAACATCATCGGTATCTACACCAGCCCACGACCTCATTGGGTCGGCGACGGTTTTCCGGTTCGCACGCTGTTTTCCTACGACAACCTGGGCAAACACATCAGCCCGTTTCTGCTGCTGGATCACGCCGGTCCCGCCGAATTCACCCCGACCACCGAGCGTCGTGGCGTTGGTCAGCATCCGCACCGTGGTTTCGAAACCGTGACTATTGTTTACAAGGGCGAAGTGGAACACCGCGACTCCACTGGCTGCGGCGGCAAGATCGGCCCCGGCGATGTGCAATGGATGACCGCGGCCTCGGGGATTCTTCATGAAGAGTTCCACTCCGAAGGTTTCGCCAAGAGCGGCGGCACTCTGGAAATGGTGCAGCTGTGGGTCAACCTGCCGGCCAGGGACAAGATGGCCGAGCCTGGTTACCAGACGATTCTCGACGGTGACATCCCGAGCATCCCACTGAAGAACAACACTGGCAGCTTGCGTTTGATCGCCGGTGAGTTCGAAGGCCACAGCGGCCCGGCGCGCACCTTTACGCCAATCGACGTATGGGACGTTCGTTTGAACGCCGGCAAGTTGCTGACCCTGGATCTGCATGAAGGGCGCAACACGGCGCTGGTGGTGCTGCGTGGCACGGTTCAGGTCAATCAAAAGGAACTGGTGCGTGAAGGGCAGTTGGCGTTGTTCGAGCGCGACGGTGATCAGCTCAGTCTGGAAGCCAATAACGACGCCGTGGTGCTGCTGCTCAGCGGCGATCCGATCGACGAGCCCATCGTCGGCCATGGTCCGTTCGTGATGAACACCGAGCAAGAAATTCACCAGGCCTTTGCCGACTTCCAGTCGGGCCAGTTCGGCCGGATGAGCGATTGAAATCATTGTTGTAGCGCTGTGGCGTCCCGGGCTTGTCTGACTACGCTTGCCTGGCCGCGTTGAAACGAAAAAACAGAGTTCACTTACGCCGGCCCGTTCGGCATCGATAAAAAGCGAGGATTACCCCATGACTACTTCCTACAAACGTCTCGACAAGGATAACGCCGCCGTTCTGCTGGTGGATCATCAGGCTGGTTTGCTTTCTCTGGTGCGCGACATCGATCCGGATCGTTTCAAGAACAACGTGCTGGCCCTGGCCGACCTGGCCAAGTACTTCAAGCTGCCAACGATTCTGACCACCAGTTTTGAAACCGGCCCCAATGGCCCACTGGTACCGGAACTCAAGGCATTGTTCCCGGACGCGCCGTACATCGCTCGCCCTGGTCAGATCAACGCCTGGGACAATGAAGATTTCGTCAAGGCGATCAAGGCCACCGGCAAGAAACAACTGATCATCGCGGGTGTGGTGACTGAGGTTTGCGTGGCATTCCCGGCACTGTCGGCCCTGGCCGAAGGCTTTGAGGTGTTCGTGGTGACCGATGCGTCCGGCACGTTCAACGAACTGACCCGTCAATCGGCATGGGATCGCATGTCGTCCTCCGGTGCCCAGTTGATGACCTGGTTCGGCCTGGCCTGTGAACTGCATCGCGACTGGCGCAACGACGTGGAAGGTCTGGCGACCCTGTTCTCCAACCATATCCCGGACTACCGCAACCTGATGACAAGCTACAACACCCTCACCAACAGCAAGTAAACCCTGGCAGCACATGCACACATATCCTGTGGGAGCGGGCTTGCCCGCGATAGCGGTCGATCAGTCAACATCACAGTGACTGATCAATTGCCATCGCGGGCAAGCCCGCTCCCACAGTGTTTTGTGTTGTTCTGAAGACATCAAATCCTCCTACACTGTGCCCATCCGTACTACTACTGGAGTTGCTTGATGCTGTCACTGCTTACCGATCACCCGTTGCTCAGCGCGCTGATTCTGATCCTGATCGATCTGGTGTTGTGGCGTTTGATCACCGCCAGCGGCAGCAATTGGAAACTGGCGGTGCGGCTGGTGATTTTCTCATTGTTCAGCGTGCTGCTGTTCAACGAAGGCTTGAACCCCATGGCGCCGGCGCCCTGGGTCGACAATGTACCGTTGCACCTGGCGGCGACCGGTTTGCAGATCGGCTGGTGGCTGTACGCAGCGCGCACCCTGACGGTGTTGCTCGGCGCGGTGATGATGCAGCGGGTCGGGCACACCGGGCGTTTGTTGCAGGACTTGCTCGGCGCGGTGATTTTCCTGATCGCGGTCATCGCTGCCCTGGCATACGTACTCGAGTTGCCGGTCAAGGGCGTGCTGGCAACGTCCGGCGCGTTGGCTATCATCGTCGGCCTGGCCTTGCAAAGTACCCTCAGCGACGTGTTCTCCGGGATCGTCCTCAACACCACCAAACCCTATCAACTGGATGACTGGATCTCCATCGATGGCACCGAAGGCCGGGTCATCGACATCGACTGGCGCGCCACGCGCCTGCAAACCGCGCAAGGCAGCATGGCGGTGATCCCCAACTCCCTGGCAGCCAAGGCCAAGATCATCAACTTCAGCCGGCCCAGTGACATTTTCGGGGTGTCGATCAGCTTGCAGGTAAGCCCCCACGCGCGTCCGCAAACGGTGATTGATGCACTGGAGCGGGCCATGCAGGGCTGCCGCTTTCTGTTGAACAAACCGGCACCGAGTGTCTCGTTGAAAAGCTCTGGCAGCACCGGCGTGGAATACGAAATCAGTGGCTTCGTGATCTCCATGGATCAGAAGCGCATGGTGCGTAATCAACTGTTCGACCTGGCGTTCCGGCACCTGCAGGCGTCCGGGGTCAGCCTGTTGTCGAGCGTCGAACCCAACGCGCCTGCTGCACTGTCACAGCCGCGGGCGCTGCTGGAAAGCTCGAACATCTTCTCGACCCTGCGTCAGGAAGAGAAAGAAACCTTCAGCCAGAACATGAAGCTGCAAACCTTCCGTGCCGGTGAAATGATTTTGCCGGCGGGGGAGGTCAGCGATCATCTGTTCATCATCGAGTCGGGCGTGGTGTCAGTCACCCTGAGTCGCGGCGGTACCAAGTTCGAAGCCGGGCGCATGGGGCCGGGTGAAGTGATCGGCGAGGCCGGGATTCTTTCCGATGAATCGGCGCTCGCCGACTTTTCGGCCAAGACCTTTTGCACGCTCTACCGCATCGAGAAGGAATACCTCAAGCCGTGCCTGGACGCGCGGCATGACATCAGCGAAGCAATGAAGGCGTTGTTCGATTACCGGATGCATGCGGCTCAGACGCTGATTCAGGAGGTGCCGAAGGTGGTGGCGAAAAAGGGGTTTTTGCAGTGGTTACGTAGCCGCGCTTGACACGCCAATTGCATTGGCGGGCGATGGGACCTGTCAGTCTTCGGTTGCTTGCGCTGGCTGGGCGTTGGCGTAGCGACGCAGGACATAGTAGAACGGCCGGCCATTCTGATAGACCAGGTTGACCGGCAGCTTTTCGATGTCGGCGCGGGACATCAATCGGTATTTCTGGCCGTCATCCAGCACAGCTCCATGCCACGGTGTGCGCCAGATGTTGTCGCACTCCATCAGCTTGATGCCGATCTTTTTACTGTGCGGTGGCTGAGGGTGGATCGACAGGCGAATGGCTTCGGTAAACACTTCTTCCACCAATGCACTCCAGGCGTTACTGCGAATGATCACCTGATAAGCGAGCGCCTTGGACTCTTCTTTGAGTTTGTTTTTACTGCAGTCCGGTTTGCGGAACTTGAGATCAGTAAACATGAATCGGTGAATGCCGTTAAATAGGTTAGCGGTTTCCGGGTCGGTTTTAACGGCGGCCTTCAAGGCTTCCAACGGGCGACCGTAGCGCTCGACAAGTTGTTGGCGAATGCGCTCGAAGTTATAACTGTTGAAGTAATCCTCAAGGTTGAACAGTTGAATGTTGTCCAGGCGATGCTCGTCCAGAATATGACGTATTGCCTGTCCATAGTGGGTCACCTCTTCATCACTAACCCCCACGCAGTCAGAAAAGGCCCGACCATCCGAGCAGATGATGATGTTCGCGCCGGGGGGATAGACTGCGGTGATTTTCAGGCATAACTCGTTGAGTTGCTGCAGGCTAAGGTGTTCACCAAGGTCGGGAGCAGAGCCCAGGACCTTCGACAGATTGGGCGACTTGGCCGGGAAGGCGGGCAGAATAAAGCGGATGGGGGCGCCTTGCTCCATCGAGGTCACGATCTTGTGAATGTGCAGTTGCAGGCAAACTTTGCAGGGGAACATCAGGCAGCGGTCATGCTCCTCGGTCAGCCGGCGTTGTCGGTAGATAATTCTAAGAATACTTCTGGCTATTTGCTCATGTTCAGGCAACGGCAGAGAACTTGCGACAGGCAAGTGGTGATCGGTATTCGAGTCCATTCGAATTTATCCTTATGGAAATATTGAAGTTTGATGAGGCGAATTGCCTCTGGAGTGTAACGTTATTGATTTAGTTGGCGAGATGGGTGTGCGCGAGGATTTGTTTTTGTTTATTACGCTTGATGTGCTGTGTCGCTAGCTGGCGGCTGTTCATTGCAGCCAAGACCGGCGTCCTGGCCTGAGTGCAATTAAGTGGCGCAGACCGAGTTCTGGAAACGCTCAAGCCGCAGGTTATTGTTCACGGTGCCCAATGGCCTCCTCGACTTCTGCAATATTGGCTATTTGGCAGGTGGGCTCGGGGCATTAACGTAGCGCCAACCCCACCTGTGATTGGAGCTCATCATGCAACCTCGTATCGATTTCTACACCGCCTCTCCAGACGGCCTGAAAGCCATGATCGCCCTGGAAACTTCCGTCTCGAAGCTGCCCCTGGAAAAGTCGCTGATCGAACTGGTCAAGCTGCGCGCTTCGCAGATCAACGGCTGCGCCTTTTGCATCGACATGCACACCGCCGATGCCATCAAAGGCGGGGAAACGCCACGCCGGCTGTTCGCCGTGACGGCCTGGCGCGAGGCACCGTTCTTCACCGATCGTGAACGCGCCGCACTGGCCTGGACCGAATCCCTGACGCAGCTGAGTCTGACCCACGCCCCGGACGAAGACTATGCATTGCTCAGCGCCGAGTTCAGCCCCAAGGAAATGGTCGATCTGACTGTGGCGATCTCCACCATTAACAGCTGGAATCGGCTGGCCGTGGGTTTTCGCAAAATGCCTCAAGAGTAAGAATCGGGCTCAATGCGCATCAGCACTCGGCGCGGCTGGTGGTTGTACCTTGCGCATCAAGGGCACCATCGCCGTGGCGAGGATGAAGCAGACCATGATCATCAGGAACGCGTCGCCATAGGTTTGCGTCTGCGCTTCGCGGTAGGTCAGCAGCCATAGCTGACGCAGGCTGGCGGTGACGCCGATGTCACCGCTCTGGCCGAGGGCGGCGAAGTTATTGCCGACCTGGGACAGCCACTGATTCAGCGCTTCGTTGGTGCTATTGAGGTTCTCCGCCAACCTGGTGAAGTGCAGGTTGGTGCGGTCATTGAGGATAGTCGCGCACGCGGCGATACCCATCGCGCCGCCGAGATTGCGCATCAGGTTGAACAATCCCGAAGCATGCTTGAGCCGCGCGGGCGCCAGTCCGCCGAGGGTCAGGGTCACTGCAGGCGGCACTGCCAATTGTTGAGCGATCCCGCGCAAGGCCTGCGGCAGCATCAATTCCTTAGCCCCCCAGTCGTGGGTGATCGGGCTGAAATCCCACATCGACAGGGCGAACAGCCCAAGGCCGGTCATCATGATCCAGCGCAGGTCGATGCGGTTGGCCAGAAAGGCGTATAGCGGAATCGCCAGGATCTGGAACACCCCGGTGGAAAAAACCGCCAGGCCAATGTCCAGCGCGCCGTAGCCACGTACGCGACCGAGAAACAGTGGCGTCAGGTAAATCGTCGCGAACAGGCCGATCCCCGTGACGAACGAAAAGAAACAACCGAGGGCGAAGTTGCGGTCTTTCAAGGCACGCAGATCGACGATCGGATTGGCCACGTGCAGGGTGCGACCAATGAAGGCCAATCCAGCCAGGCCGCTGATCCAGGCAGTGGTCAGAATCGTTCTGTCGCTGAACCAGTTGAAGCGCGGGCCTTCTTCGAGGGTGTATTGCAGGCAACCGAGAAACACCGCCATGAACAGCATGCTCAGGTAGTCGGCACCCTTGAGCAGCGACAGTTCCGGTTGATCGATTTTCACCAGCATCGGCACTGCCACCGCGACGAAAATCCCCGGTACCAGGTTGATATAGAACAGCCAGTGCCAGGACGAAATGTCGGTGATCCAGCCACCGATCACCGGCCCCAGCGTTGGTGCCAGCGAGGCCACGGCGCCGATGGTCGCGGCGGCGATCACCCGTTGTTTACCAGTGAAGAAAAAGAATGCGGTGGTGAACACCAGAGGGATCATCGAACCACCGAGAAACCCTTGCAGGGCGCGGAAGGCGATCATGCTCTGGATGTTCCAGGCCGCGCCGCAGAGCAGGCTGGCTAAAGTGAAACCCACCGCCGAGGCGCAGAACAGCCAACGGGTCGAGAACACCCGGGACAACCAGCCCGACAGCGGAATCACGATGATTTCGGCGATCAGGTAACTGGTCTGTACCCACGCGGTTTCGTCGGTGCCGGCCGAGAGCCCGCCGCCGATGTCACGCAGCGACGCCGAGACGATCTGGATATCCAGCAACGCAATGAACATGCCGATGCACATCGTGGCGAAGGCGAACACCTTGGTCGCCGTCGCCATGTTGGCGGCGTTGAACGGCTGCGCGGGGGCGGCGAGGGCGCGACTCATGGTGTGCTGGCCACGGTCGGGGATTCAGGCTCGGCGCGGGTGTCCACTTCGGCAGTCACCGACAAACCGGGGCGCAGATGACCGAGCACGCCATCGGCCGGGTCGAGCAGGATTCGCACCGGCACCCGCTGGACGATTTTGGTGAAGTTGCCGGTGGCGTTTTCCGGTGGCAGCACGCTGAACTGCGAACCACTGGCTGGCGCGAGGCTGTCCAGATGACCGTGGAATTCCCGCCCCTTGAGCACGTCTGCATGAACGATCACACGCTGGCCCGGCGTCATCCGCGACAGCTGATCTTCCTTGAAATTGGCATCGACCCACAGCCCGCTGGCCGGCACCACCGACAACAGTTGCGAACCGGCCTGGGCGTAAGCGCCGACCCGTGCCCGACGATTGCCGATGACGCCGTCGACGGGTGCCCGCAGCTCGGTGTAGCCGACGTTCAACTGCGCCAGATCACGCTCGGCCCGCGCCTGTATCAACGCGGCGCGCGCTTGCTGTTTCTGGGTTTCAATCACGTTCAATTGGCGTTGCGCGGCCAGCAGTTCGGCCTGGGCCCGGGCACTCTGGGCCTGTGCAGTCTTGAAAGTGGCGTCGGCTCGTTGTGCGCTTTCCACCGAGACTGCATTGCTGTTCACCAAGCGTTTGTAGCGGGCGTTATCGTCCCGCGAGCGCGCGGTTTCGGCGCCCGCGGCATCGATGCCGGCGCGGGCCTGGCCGATCACCGCGTGTTGCAGTTGTTCGGTGGCGTCGAGGTTGGCCAGCAACGCTTCTTCGGCAGCCACCGCACCTTCGGCTTTGGCCAGGTTGGCGCGATAGTCACGGGCGTCGAGACGAATCAGCACATCCCCGGCCTTGACCTTCTGGTTGTCGGTGACCAGCACCTCTTCGATATTCCCCGCAACTTTCGGCCCGATCACCGTGACGTCGCCACCGATGTAGGCATCGTCGGTTTCTTCGATGAAACGGCCGGCGGTCCACCAATGAGCTGCGTATAGCCCGATGAACACCAGGGCCGCGATGGCCGCCGTCAGCAAGATCAACCTTTTAAGCAGGGGAGGCTTGGGTGTGTTCACCGCGACAGCAAGATCGGGTTCAAGGCTGGGCATGCTGGTCATGGAGAAGTACCTGTAAGAAATGATGCTTTATTATGGATGTAATATGACCTAGGTAATATTTGCTGACAAGGGTTTCTGCTGCCGGTCGTCAGGTTGGTTTTGAGTTATAGGACGTATCGCGGACTTCTCTTATCGAACGCCTTGGCCGCCCGCCCTCGGTTTTTGATTCTGATTCAACATCCCATCCAGTCTTCCGACGGGCCACAGCACGGGGGATCGAGGGAATCCATTGCTTCCAGTTAATAGGAAGCATTACTATTCACGCCTCCTCTCCACAGCACACCGCAATGATCCCCAAGCTGCCCCGCAGACACGGCTTTTTCGAGCATTACGAAGAGTTGATCGGCACCTGGACCCGTCGCCTGAGAAATCGTCAGCAGGCCGAGGACCTGGCCCATGACACCTTCGTGCGGGTGCTTGAGTCCGATTCGGCGGCGGTGCAACAACCTCGGGCGTATTTGCACCAGACCGCGCGCAACATTGCGGTGGACGGTTATCGGCGTGAGGATCGGCGGGGCGCCATGGAGTCCGAGGCGATCGATCACAGTGTGTCGTCGTCCGGCGACCCGGAGCATTTCATGCACGCGATCCAGTTGGCGGATTCCATCGAACGGGCGCTCACCGAGCTGCCGGTCAACTGTCGCAAGGTGTTCGTCTGGCAGAAGATCGAAGGCCTGACCCAGGCCGAAATAGCTGAGCGCCTGGGGCTGTCCAAGAACATGGTGGAAAAGTATATGATCCGCACCCTGCGGCATTTGCGTGATCGCCTGGACGGGTTACAGCCATGATTCGCCGCGCCTTTTCATCCCCGGCCAAACAGGACTTTCCATGATGGATACTCGTGATTGTGCGTGCGGGCAAACAACGGTTCGCGACGACGCGGCGCGGTGGTTTGTGCGTTTGCAGGAACCTGCCGTCAACGCCGAAGACCGGCGAGGCTTCGAGATCTGGCTGGACGAACACCCTCAGCATCGCGACGAATATCAAATGCTCCAGAGCCTGTGGGCGGCGGCCGATCTGCTACCCGCCAAGCGTTTGCACGCCTTGTGCGAAACCCCGCCGGCGCGCAGTAAACGTCGCCCGCTGATGCGTTACGCGGTGGCCGCCAGTGTGTTGGCGATGGCGCTCGGCCTGGGGTTGTTCAGTGGCTTGAATCATCCGGCGACCTACACTGCGGAATATTCCACGGCCCTTGGCGAGCGTCGTCATGTGGCGTTGCCGGATGGTTCGGTGATCGATCTGAACAGCCGCAGCCGGGTGCAGGTGCGCTATGAAAAAGACCGTCGTGGCATCGAGTTGACGCAAGGCGAGGCGATGTTCAGCGTCGAGCACGACAGCAGCCGACCGTTCGTGGTCGAGGCGGGCAGCGGCAAAGTGATAGTCACTGGTACCCGTTTCGACGTGCGTCGCGACAACACTGGAACCCGGGTCGCGGTGGAGCAGGGCACGGTCAAGGTTCAAGGTGACGGTGCCGATTTCGTCAGCCTTACCGCCGGCCTTGGTACTCGCGTCGATGCCTTGGGGAAGGTGGCCGCGGCCTATACGGTCAACCCTGCCGAACTGACCGCATGGCGCAGCGGCAAACTGGTGTTCAACAACGCCAGCCTCAGCGAAGTGGCCGAAGAAGTGTCGCGTTATCGGGAAAAGCCGCTGACGGTCGGTAGCGCCAAAGTGGGCAATCTGCGCCTGACCAGCGTGTTCAAATCCGACAACACCGACGCATTGCTCAAGGCCTTGCCGAGCATCCTGCCGGTAGCCATTCGGACCCTCGATGACGGCAGTCAGGAAATAATTGCCCGATAGATTCAGGTTTTTTTCGAGTTCTTCGTCTACTTGTCCAACTGCAACTGGTTTGCATTAACAGCCGCACACTCTTGCGATCCACAGGACAATGTTCGACGTGAAGAAAACCACCGCTAAAAATAACAAATCATCCTGGCTGCCCCTCGCTCTCGCTCTCGCTCTCGCTCTCGCTCTCGCTCTCGCTCTCGCTTTGGCGGTCAGCGCGGCGCTGCCCCAAGCGTTCGCTGCCGATGCCATTCATATTCAGGCGCAGCCGCTGGGTCAGGCCTTGAGTCAGCTGGGCCAGCAAACCTCGCTGCAGGTTTTTTTCAGCCCTGAACTGGTGGCGGGCAAACAGGCCCCGGCAGTCGACGGCAATCTTTCACCGGAACAGGCATTGCGCCAATTACTGCAGGGCAGCGGTCTGGAATATCAGATCGATGAAGGCTCGGTGACCCTGATGCCAGCCCCGACTTCCGCCGCCAACGGCCCGCTGGAATTGGGCGTGACCGACATCAAAGTGGTCGGCGACTGGCTCGGCGATGCCGATGCTGCCGTGGTGCAAAATCATCCTGGCGCGCGCACGGTGATTCGTCGTGAAGCCATGGTCGAGCAGGGCGCCATGAACGTTGGTGACGTGCTGCGTCGCGTACCCGGTGTGCAAGTACAAGACGCCAACGGCACCGGCGGCAGCGATATTTCCCTGAACGTCGGCGTGCGCGGCCTGACCTCGCGCCTGTCGCCACGCTCCACTGTGCTGATCGACGGCGTGCCGGCCGCCTTCGCCCCTTATGGGCAACCGCAGCTGTCCATGGCACCGATTTCTTCCGGCAACCTCGACAGCATCGACGTGGTGCGTGGCGCCGGCTCGGTGCGTTATGGGCCGCAGAACGTCGGTGGCGTGATCAACTTCGTCACCCGCGCGATCCCGGAGAAAGCCACCGGTGAAATCGGCACCACCCTGGAAACCACTCAGCGCGGTGGCTGGAAGCACATCGACACCGCGTTTCTCGGTGGCACCGCCGATAACGGCATGGGCGTGGCGCTGTTGTATTCCGGCGTGAACGGCAACGGGTATCGCAAAAGCAACAACAGCAATGACATCGACGACGTGATCCTCAAGACCCATTGGGCGCCCACCGATCAGGACGATTTCAGCCTCAACTTCCATTACTACGACGCCAGCGCCGACATGCCCGGCGGCCTGACGCAGAAGCAGTATGACGCCGATCCATTCCAGTCCGACCGCGACCATGACAACTTCAGCGGCCGGCGCAAGGACGTGTCGTTCAAGTGGATTCGGCAGATCGACGACCGCACCCAGGCCGAAGTGCTGACCTACTATTCCGACAGCTTCCGTGGCAGCACCATCGCCGCTCGCGACCAGAAAACCCTCAGCTCTTATCCGCGTACTTACTACACCTTCGGCATCGAACCGCGGGTGTCCCATGTGTTCGATGTGGGTCCGACCACTCAGGAAGCCAGCGTCGGTTATCGCTACCTGAAAGAAGGCATGCATGAAGAGGCGAGCCGTCTGGCACTGGTGAACAATCAGCCGGTGGTCACCCCAACCTCCGATGGCCATGTGTTCCAGGATCGCACCGGCGGCACCGAAGCCCATGCCATTTACATCGATGACAAGATCGACGTTGGCAACTGGACCGTGACCCCCGGCATCCGTTTTGAAAGCATTAGCACTGAATGGCACGACCGGCCGGTTCTCGACACCGCCGGCAGACCTGTGCAGGAAAAACGCCGCAGCATCGACAGCAACGAACCGCTGCCCGCCCTGAGCGTGATGTATCACATGTCCGAGGCCTGGAAGCTATTCGCCAACTACGAAACCTCGTTTGGCAGCCTCCAATATTTCCAGCTCGGTCAGGGTGGTTCGGGTGACAACACCGCCAACGGCCTGAACCCGGAAAAGGCCAAGACCTACGAGATCGGCACGCGCTACAACAATGACGTGTGGGGCGGGGAAGTGACGCTGTTCTACATCGACTTCGATAAAGAACTGCAATACATCAGCAACGATGTGGGCTGGACCAACCTCGGCGCGACCACGCACCAGGGCCTTGAAGCCTCGGTACATTACGACATGGCGGCGCTGGACCCTCGGCTCGACGGCCTGACCGCCAATGCCGGTTTCACCTACACTCGCGCCGTTTATGAAGGCGAGATTCCAGGCTTCAAGGGCCGTGACCTACCGTTCTACTCGCGTCAGGTGGCGACCGCCGGCCTGCGTTACGACATCAACCGCTGGACCTACAACCTCGATGCCTTTGCCCAATCCAAACAGCGCTCGCCAGGCACCGCGGTGAACGCTGATGGCAGTTTCAGCGGCAACTACATCACCGAAGGCAGCGCGGACGGCCAATACGGCGACATCCCGGGTTACGTCACCTGGAACGTGCGTGGGGGGTATGACTTTGGCTCGCAATTGTCGAACCTGAAAGTCGGCGCGGGGGTGAAGAATATTTTCGACAAGCAATACTTCACCCGCTCCAGCGACAACAACTCGGGGATGTACGTCGGCGCACCGCGTACGTTCTTTGTGCAGGCCAGCGTCGGGTTCTGATCGACCGAGTTAACTTCATCGCGGGCAAGCCCGCTCCCACATGATCTTTGGCGTACACAAAATCTGTGTTCGCTGAAGATCTATTGTGGGATCTGCGTCGTACACAAACGCTGTGTTCGCTGAAGATCCTTGTGGGAGCGGGCTTGCCCGCGATTCTTTTAAACCTTCAACACCTTCCCACCAATCGCCACGGCCACCAGCAACACCGCCATCAACCCAAAGGCAAAGCTCAAGCTGCTGCCATGGGCGATAAAGCCGATCACCGCAGGCCCGGCGAGAATTCCTGCATAACCCAGAGTGGTAATGGCCGGCACGGCAATGCTTTCCGGCATGACGGTCTGTTTGCCCACGGCGGTATAGAGCACCGGCACAATGTTCGAACAGCCAGCGCCCAGCAGCGCATACCCCACCAGTGCCGCTTCCCAGCTCGGTGCAAACGTCGCCAGTGCCAGGCCCGCCGCGGCCGTCAGGCCACCAAACACAATCACTCGTGTAGCACCGAGGCGCCGGACAATCGCATCGCCGGTCAAACGCCCGACGGTCATGGTCAGCGCAAACGCCGCATAACCCAGCCCCGCATACGCCGTGTCGATCCCGCGCTCCTGCGCCAGGAACACTGCGCTCCAGTCGAGCGCCGCGCCTTCGGCCAGGAACACGATGAAACACATCCCGCCGATAAACAGCACGATGCCATGCGGTACGGCAAACGCCGGCCCGGAGCTTTCGCTGCCATAGGGCAACAGATGCGGCGCGGCCTTGAGCAATGCCACCACCAGCAGCACGATCACCACCAGCATCGCCCCCAGCGGCGACATCCCCAAACCGAGCAGGGCGCTGACACCCGCAGCACCGACGATTCCGCCAAGGCTGAACAGCCCATGAAACCCCGACATCATGGTCTTGCCGCTGGCCCGCTCGACGATCACCGCTTGCAGGTTCACCGTCGAATCCACCGTGCCCAGGCCCGCGCCGAACATGAACAACGCCGCGATCAACGCCGGAATCGAAGACACCGTCGCCAACAGCGGCAGTGCCGCACAGATCAACAAAGTCCCGCCGCTCAACACCCGACGACAGCCAAAACGCGAAGCCAGAATACCGGCCATGGGCATCGCCAGAATCGAGCCCACCCCCAGACACAGCAGCAACAGCCCGAGGGTTCCTTCATCCAGCCCGGCCCGCGCCTTGGCGTAAGGCACCAGCGGCGCCCAGGCCGCGATGCCGACCCCGGCGATGAAAAAGGCGATGCGTGTGGACATCTGTTCCAGACGTCCGGGGACGAAGGTGGCTTGGGTATTGAGGTTGGTCATATCAATCCTTGGCAAAAAACGTCGCGTCCCCAAGGGACAGTGAACAACCACAAAGGGTTCGATCATCATGTCCGGGTGGAATCGCAGTCAGGCAGGGTGACATCCTTGCACAGCCAGCCGTTGTTTCGCGATATCGTCGACGCATCAATTGTTCATAGAGAGGGGGTGCCATGACGCGAATGTACGATGCTCGGGGCAATATCTACGCGGTGGTGGCGCCCGATGCGCTGCGCAGTAGCGGTATCGACCTGTCTGAACAGGCCAGCCATGCTGCGCAAACCCGTGAGGCGTGGACGTTGTCGGCCATCGAGGCATTCTGCGGCTGGGCCCCCGGTACACAACCGCCCGGCAGCAAGGCGCATCGCTGCGATGGTCTGCTGGTGGGGCCGTTTCAATCGTCGCCGCCTTTTGATCTGCTGATCGTCAACACCGACGGCACCCTGGCCGAGCGCAGTGGCAATGGCTTGACGATTTTTTCCCAGGCCCTTAGGGAGCAAGGGCTGATGCCGAAGGAAGAGGCCTGTCTGCTCCGGGTTCATCACGACAAAAGCGATGCGGTTTCGCCGGTGGAGACTTCAGTGAAACCGGCTGAAATCGATGGTGTGCAAGGGTTCTGGCTGGATCTGGGACAGCCATCGTTCGGGCCTGAAGCGGTGGCTGCGCAAGGGGTTGAACCCGTGACGTTGAAGGGGCGCGAAGTCAGTCATGTGCGGCCATTGTCGGCGCTCGATCCTGCCTGGAACCGCAGCCAGTTCGTGCGTATCGGCAATCCGCATTGCGTGACGTTGGTGACAGGCGCCGATACGTTGCCGAGTAACACGCAGATGCGCGAGCCAGAATTGGCCGAAGGATTGACCCGCATCGCTTACGCCATGCCGACCGGGGCAGGGCAGCCGTGTGTGGCAGGGGTGAACCTGCAATGGGCGATGCTTGAATCCGAGGGGCGAATCGTTGCGCGGGTGTTTGAGCGTGGCGAAGGGCCGACCGCCTCGTCGGGCACCAGCGCCAGTGCGGTGGCGTGTGCGGCGTGGCGCGTGGGTTGGGTGGCGGCGGGTGAGGTGAAGGTGGTCATGCCTGGCGGCACGGCGCCGATTTTGCTGGAGGAATTGGATGGCGAGTTGAGTCGGGTGAGGTTGTTTGGTACGGCGCGGTTGATGGGGTGAATTCAACATCGCCATCGCGGGCAAGCCCGCTCCCACAGGTTCAGCGTGATCCCTGTGGGAGCGGGCTCGCCCGCGAAGAGGCCCGTCTGGTCAGCGACTTTCTAAAGCTGATCCGCCCATTCCACCACCGGCATCTGCCGCTTCATCAACACCTTGCCACCCCGCACCGAGTACAGCGGCAAACCCTGGCTACGAATCACCTCATAATCGCTGTCCGCCGACAGAATCAACAGATTCGCCGGTCGCCCTTGTTCCAGCCCATAACGATCACCCAGGTTCATTGCCTTGGCACTGTTGTCGGTCACCAGATCCAGCGCGCTCTGCAGATTGCGATAACCGAGCATATGGCAGATGTGCAATCCAGCCTCGAGCACCCGCAGGATGTTGCCGTTGCCCAGCGGATACCACGGATCGACAATCGAATCCTGACCGAAACACACGTTCATTCCCGCTTCGAGCAACTCATTCACCCGGGTCACGCCACGGCGTTTCGGGAAGTTATCGAAGCGTCCTTGCAGGTGAATGCTTTCGGTCGGGCAGGAGACAAAACTGATCCCCGAATGCCCGAGCAGGCGAAAGAGTTTGGCGCAGTAAGCGTTGTCGTAAGAGCCCATGGCCGTGGTGTGGCTGGCGGTGACGCGTGAACCCATGTCGCGGCTGCGGGCCTCTTCGGCCAGCACTTCAAGGAAGCGTGAGTGCGGGTCGTCGGTTTCGTCGCAATGCACGTCCACCAGACAACCGGTGCGCTCGGCCAGGTCCATGAGGAACTTCACCGAGCTCACGCCCTGATCCCGGGTGTATTCGAAATGCGGAATGCCCCCGACTACATCGGCGCCCAGACGGATCGCTTCTTCCATCAGCTCTCGGCCGTTGCGATACGACTCGATGCCTTCCTGAGGAAACGCGACGATTTGCAGGTCGATCAGATGATGGCTTTCCTCGCGGACTTCGAGCATTGCCTTGAGCGCGGTCAGTTCCGGGTCAGTGACGTCGACGTGGGTGCGCACATGCTGAATGCCATGGGCGGCGAGGGTCTGGATGGTCTTCTTGGCACGGGTCTTGGTGTCTTCCTGGGTGATGGTCGCCTTGCGCTCGCCCCAGCACTCGATGCCTTCGAACAGCGTGCCGCTCATGTTCCAGCGCGGCTCGCCGGCGGTCAGGGTGGCGTCGAGGTGAATATGCGGCTCGACGAAGGGCGGCACCACCAGATTGCCGCCGGCGTCCAGGTCATCAGGCCCCAGGGACGGGGCTTCGGTTTGCCGGGCAATGCTGTGAATCAGGCCGTTTTCCAGGTGCAACTCATGCAGGCCTTCTTGGTTGCGCAGGCGGGCGTTGATGATATGCATCAGGCGAATCCTTTTAGAGATCTTGTAGTGGTGCGTCGGCGGTACGGGCACCCAGTACCCCGGTCAATAGCACATACGTTAGCGCGGCTACGGCAATCCCTACCAGCGGCGCGACCCACGGCGAGCTGAAGGCGGCGACTGTGCCGACCGCATAAGCGCTCAGTCCCGGCCAGTTGAACGCGGGCAGCCGTGTGTCGGCCAGACGTGGGTAGCGGCCCCGATAGCGGAAGAAAAAGTCGGCCATGATCACTCCGCCAATCGGCGGAATCACTGTGCCCAGCAGAATCAGGTAAGGCACCAGCATGTCATACATGCCCAGCAGTGCCAGCAGTGTACCGATCACCGCGCCGGACAGGGTCACGGTTCTGCGTCGGCCGGTGCGCAGCAGGTTGCAGCCAGCGACGGCGAAGTTGTAGATGGTGTTGTCCTGGGTGCTCCAGATGTTGAGCAGCAACATCGCCATCGCGGCCATGGCGAAACCTTGCAACAGCAGCACTTCGACCACGTCCGGTTGCTGATAGACGATGGCCCCATAGGCACCGATCAACACCATCAGACCGTTGCCGACGAAGAAGCCGATCAGGCTCGCCAACACCGCAACCCGTGCTGAACGGGAGAAACGTGTCCAGTTGGTTGCTTGCGTCGCACCGCTGACGAACGTGCCGAACACCAGGGTAATCGCGGTCGACCAATCCAGCGTTCCCGTCGGAACCACCGCGAGCAAGCCCTCGAGCCCGCCGACCTTTACTGTTGCGACCCACATCGACAGCATCAGCAGCAACATCATGGCCGGCACGGCGATGTACGACAGAATCTCCAGCCCGCGATAGCCGATGTACGCCGTCGCGCAAAAGCCCAGGCCGAACAGCACCATCAGCCCCAGAACGGTGCCGTCGCTCAGTTCGAAATATTTACCGAGTACGACGGCTGCCGTCGCGGTGCCCCAGGCGTACCAGCCGATCTGGGTGAAACCGAGGATCAGGTCGCTGAGTTTGCTGCCCACTTCACCGAAGCAGAAACGTCCCATCAGCACCGAGTTGAGGCCGCTCTTGAAGGCGATGTAGCCCAGCCCCGCGGCGTAGATCCCCAGTAGCAGATTGCCGACGATAATCACCGCCATCATCTCGCCGAAACTGAACGCCACACCGAGCTTGCCGCCGGCAAACATGGTCGCGGTGAAGAAGGTAAAACCCAGTAGCACCATGGCGGTGGAGGCAAGTCCCTTGCGGGCATGCATCGGGACTTCGCTGAGGGGGTAATCGTTGCCCGAATCGTTCTGCGTCATGTGGCGTTCCTTGCTGGATGGAGGACGCGGGGGGTGTTGCAGTGCTCGTGCCAATGGCGCGAGGGTGTTGTTATTTATAGACGAGCAGGCGGATTTGACCCGGAGAGGGCTCGAAAGCGGTGCGGGGTTGAGTCAAATTGGAACATTTATGGTGTTGCTGGAATTGCCAAGATCGCAGCCTTCGGCAGCGCCTACACCGATCTCTGTAGGAGCTGCCGAAGGCTGCGATCTTTTGATTTTTGATCACCCTGCCAACGGCAAAAACCGCAATATCGCCGCCACAATCGCCTCCGGCGCATCCTCCTGAACCAGATGCCCGGCATTGGCAATGGCGTGAAACTGCGACCCCGCAATCATCTGATGCAGCGTCTGGCCGCGCTCAATGGGAATCCACTGATCGTCCTTCCCCCAAAGAATCTGCACCGGGCAGCGAATCGTCGGGTACAGCCCTTCGACCTCACGGGTATAACGTTCATCCATCTGCGCGATCTGCCGGTAGAACGCCGCTTGTCCCGGGTCTCCCAGCCAAGGCTGCACATAGGGCGCCAGCTCATGATCGGGAATCTCGCGCTTGATCGCGCCGCGAATATAGGCCGGCACAATTGCCTGCTGAATGTAATCGGGCAGTCCACTGAATGCGGCTTCATGCCGACGCACATGCTGCACGAACGGCGATCCCCAGGGCGACAGCGCCACTGGGTCGATCAGCGTCAGGCTGCGGTAATCCTTGCCGTTCAGCAGATGCGCGCGCAACGCGGTGGCGCCGCCGAAATCGTGGGCCACCACGTCTGGCCGTTCCAGGCCCCAGTGCTCCAGCAATTGCGCCAACAGTTGATTCTGTACGCCCAGCGACACGTCGCCGTCCGGCTGAGTGGATTGCCCGTAACCCAGCAGATCGAAGTAGTGCACCCGGTGCGTGGTGATGAAGTGCGGTGCAATCCTGTGCCACACATAAGAAGAGAAGGGTGTGCCATGCACGAACACCAGCGGCGGACCGTCGCCACGCACGGCGTAGCGCACGGAATGCCCGTTGAAGCGATAGGTCTGAGCCAGCGGCCAGTCAGCCATGGGAGCGTCCTCTTGGCATGTGCGAGCCAAGAAGCATAGGCATAAAAAAACAGCCATTGAAGGCTGTTTTTATATTCACTGACGAAACGCAGTTTCCCTTGTGGGAGCCCTGTGGCGAGGGGGCTTGCCCCCGTTTGAGTGCGTAGCACTCACAAGATCTTTGGTATATCAGCGATTTTGGGGCTGCTTCGCAACCCAACGGGGGCAAGCCCCCTCGCCACAGGTCGCTCCCACAAGGGATTTTCGTTGTCTTTAGATCGGTTTATTCACCGCGATAGATGCAACCGCTGGTGCACGTTTCGTGGATGCGAATCGCGCTGAGTTCCGGCAGCAGGGGCTTCAATTCATTCCAGATCCACTTGGCCAGCACTTCGCTGGTCGGGTTTTCCAGGCCAGGAATGTCGTTCAGGTAGTTATGGTCCAGGCGCTCGTAGAGCGGCTTGAAGATCGCCTTGATTTCCGAGAAGTCGCGGATCCAGCCCGTGTGCGGATCGAGGTCGCCGCTCAGGTGAATCGCCACTTTGAACGAGTGACCGTGCAGGCGACCGCACTTGTGGCCGTCCGGCACGTGGGGCAGGCGGTGGGCGGACTCGAAGGTAAATTCTTTGAAGATTTCCACAGTGATGTTCAGCTCTGTCAGGTGGCGATCGCCGCGGCGATATGGGCAGGTGGCGAGTTTACCAGAGCTCTGGGCAAAACACTGACTAAAGGGTCAGCAAGCGCTCGCCGAGGCGACCGTTGGCGGCCAGTTCAAGGAACTCATCGCCCAGACGACGGCTTTCATCCATCGTCGCGCGCCAGTATTTCTGCCGGCTCGGGGCGTCACCCATGAAGCGCTTGAAATCGTTACGGTCCGGTAGTTTGCCGTAGGGCAGGCGCGACAGGTATTCCTTCGACGGCGCCAGCAACAGAACATCCTGCAAACGCACCGGGCAGGCGCGGCGCCATGGCAGGGTCTTGTCGAACCAGCCGGGGATCACTCGATCAGTGAAGTGCGGATACAGCACGATGTCGTTGCCGCTGTAGGGCAAGTCGAGGTGATAGTCCAGCAGTCCGCCATCGCGAAACGTCCCGGCGCCGGCACCCGGCAGGTCGCGCACACCTTGCATGACCATCGGGATCGAGCCCGAGGCGAGCAGGGCCTGGCGCAGGTTGCCGGCATCCAGCGCAACGAAGCGCGACGGGAAGTCATTCAATGCGTTGACCGGTGGCGCCAGGCGCGGGTCGTGGATGATCAGCCGCTCGAAATGCCGCGACAGCCGCGCGCGCCCGCGCAGGTTGTCGGCGATCACCGACGACAGGCCCAGCCCCAGCCGACCACGATGATCGTCCGCCAGCAGGCCGTGGCTTTTGACCACCATGATGTTCAGTCGGTAGTGGGCGTTATCCAGAATTGACGCATCGCGGCCGTCGAGCAAGTCATCGAGCATGCGCCGGGAGCTCTGGCTGATCTGCGCCATGGTCACGCCCTTGGCGAAGTTCTGCTCGGTGTACAGCTGACCGAGGCGGCGGATGCCTTCAGCGGCATCCGGCAGGCAGGCGCTGGCGAAGCGCCAGGAACCCACCGACGCACCAATCAGCGAACGCTCCCGGGGCGCCGCCGGCAGCCATTCGCCGAACAGCGCCAGATCCAGCCCCTGAATTCCCAACGCTTTCGGGCCACCGGCGGCGCCCGGCAACGTTCCCACATCGGCGGCGCTCAAGCCATTTGCACGGATGCGCGCCAAGGCACGCGGCCCGGCCTTGAGGGTCAGGGAAGGGAACTTGATGTGGATCGCGGTCATACCGGTCTCGATGTCTGGCAGGCGGGAGATTATAAGCGCGTTCTGCAGGTGCATGGATCCATTGTGGGAGCCTGCGATATTGTGGTGCCAGCCCCAATGATGGCAATTCAGTTTCAGTTAAGTTCGAATCACTAAGGTGACGCTCGTAGCAACACATAAAAAAATACGGAGACACCCATGAAAATCCTGACTGCCCTGTTCACCGCCTCCATCATCACCATGACCGCCAGCATCGCTCATGCGCGAGACCTCGGCCCCGACGAAGCCCTGAGACTGCGCGACGCTGGTACCATTGTGTCCTTCGAGAAGCTCAACGCCACGGCATTGGCCAAACATCCCGGCGCCAAAATCACCGAAACCGAGCTTGAAGAAGAGTACGGCAAGTACATCTACCAGGTGGAACTGCGCGATCCGCAGGGCCTTGAGTGGGACCTGGAATTGGACGCTGTCAGCGGGCAGGTTCTCAAGGATCATCAGGATACGTAATGAAGGTGTTTTCTTTTAATCGGCGCACCAGCAGTCGGATGGCGCTGGCGCTCCTGGCTTTTTGCTCGGTGGTCATGGCCCGCGACCTGGATCAGGACGAGGCCCTGCGCCTGCGCCAACAAGGTGTGATCCTGCCGCTGGAGCAGCTCTTGCAGCAAGCGCTGGACCTCTATCCCGGGGCCAAGCTGCTGGAAGCCGAGCTTGAGGAAAAGCACGACGTCTACATTTACGAGGTCGAGCTGCTGACAACCGAAGGCGTGGTACGCGAGCTGGACCTCGACGCCACCACCGGCCATTTACTGAAAGACAAGGAAGATTGACCGATGCGTTTGCTCTTGGTGGAAGACCACGTGCCGCTGGCCGACGAATTGATGGCCGGCCTCAACCGGCAGGGTTACGCCGTGGACTGGCTGGCCGACGGCCGCGATGCGGTGTACCAGGGCAGCAGCGAGCCCTATGACCTGATCATCCTCGACCTCGGCCTGCCGGGTTTGCCGGGGCTCGACGTGCTGGCGCAATGGCGGGCCGGGGGCTTGGCCACGCCAGTGCTGATCCTCACGGCGCGCGGTTCCTGGGCCGAGCGGATCGAAGGCCTCAAGGCCGGCGCCGACGATTACCTGACCAAACCGTTTCACCCCGAAGAGCTGCACTTGCGAGTCCAGGCACTGTTACGCCGTTCCCACGGCCACGCCAATCAGCCGACGCTCAAGGCCGCCGGTTTGCATCTGGATGAAGGTCGTCAGTGCGTGACCCGCGACGGTGCCGACATCCAGCTCACCGCCGCCGAGTTTCGCTTGCTGCGCTACTTCATGCTGCACCCCGAACAGATCCTTTCCAAAAGCCACCTCGCCGAACATCTCTACGACGGTGAAACCGAGCGCGATTCCAACGTGCTGGAAGTTCACGTCAATCACCTGCGACGCAAGCTCGGCCGTAGCGTGATCGAAACCCGTCGCGGTCAGGGTTACCTGTTCGGCGGGCAAGCCCAGTGAGGTCGATTCAGCGCCGCTTGAGCCTGGGCCTGATCAGCGTGATGGTGATCGTCGGCCTGGTACTGGCGCAAACCAGCCTTTGGCTGTTCGAAATGGGGTTGCAGCGCTACCTCGAAGCCGGGCTGCGCAACGACAGCGAAAACCTGCTGGTGGCGCTGGTGCGTGGGCCGCAGGGATTGCAACTGGATGAGCGACACTTGGCGCCGGCCTATCAGCGACCGTTCTCCGGGCATTACTTTCGTATCGATTTCGCCGACAGCCATTGGCGTTCCCGCTCGTTATGGGATCAGGAGCTGCCGCAGCTTGGACACCCTGGCCTGCATAGCAATCTGCAATTGGGGCCGGAAGGGCAGCAGCTGCTGGTATTGCGTTCGGACTACCGTCGGTTGGGCCAGGCGATTTCCATCAGCGTCGCCCAGGACTACACCCCGGTGCGCGAGAGCTTCCGGCGCATGCAACAGGTCGGCCTCGGGTTGGGGTTGGCGGGGCTGTTGTTGATTTTGCTGTTGCAACGGATCACCGTGCGCCGCGCCTTGCGTCCTCTGGAAAAAGCCCGCGAGCAAATCGCCCAGTTGCAGCAGGGCCAGCGCTCGCAACTCGATGAAGAAGTGCCGCTGGAGCTGGAACCGCTGGTGGCGCAGATCAACCATTTGCTGGCCCACACCGAAGACAGCCTCAAGCGCTCGCGCAACGCGCTGGGCAATCTTGGGCATGCCTTGAAAACCCCGCTGGCGGTGTTGTTGAGCCTGGCTTCCAGCGAAAAACTCGATGCTCACCCGCAGCTGCGCAAAGTCATGCAGGCGCAGCTGGAACAGGTTCAGCAACGGCTCAATCGCGAACTCAACCGCGCCCGGCTGTCCGGCGATGCACTGCCGGGGGCGCTGTTTGATTGCGATGCGGAACTGCCGGGATTGCTGGCCACGTTGAACATGATCCACGGCGAACACCTCGAGCTGAGCTACCGCGCGCCGGCCGGTTTGCAACTGCCGTGGGATCGCGAAGATCTACTGGAGTTGCTCGGCAACCTGCTGGACAACGCCTGCAAATGGGCAGATGCCGAGGTGCGGTTGAGCGTGGTCGAAACGGCAGAAAGGTTTGAGTTGAGTGTGGAAGACGATGGGCCGGGAATTCCCGAAGACCAGCGCACTCAGGTGTTCAGCCGCGGTACCCGGCTTGATGAACAGACGGATGGGCATGGGTTGGGGTTGGGCATCGTGCGCGACATCGTCGACACGTGGGGCGGGGCGTTGAAGTTGCAGGAAAGCGAGTGGGGCGGGTTGAAGGTGATGATCGAGTTGCCCAAACGCTGACCTCGATCCAAAGAACGCTGCTTAACCTGTGGGAGCGGGCTTGCCCGCGATGGCGATGTAACAGTCAACATAGATGTTGGATGTTATGGCCTCATCGCGGGCAAGCCCGCTCCCACATGGATCTGTGTTGCCTGCAAATTTTTCGGACAATCACTAACCCCTGTGGGAGCGAGCCTGCTCGCGATAGCGGCAGTACAGTCAACATCGATGTCACCTGACACAACGACTTCGCGAGCAGGCTCGCTCCCACATTTGGATCCTCGGTGGACGCGGAATCTGCGTTACACGCGAAACTGATCCATCAAGCTCTGTTGCTGATTCGCCAAACTGTTAAGTGACTGACTCACCCGCGCCGATTCATTGGCCTGCCCCGATAGCGATTCGGTCACATCCCGAATGGTCGCCACGTTGTTATTGATCTCTTCAGCCACCGCGCTTTGCTCTTCAGCCGCACTGGCAATCTGCAGGTTCATATCGCTGATCACCGTCACCGCATCACCAATCTGCCGCAACGCCGTCACCGCCTGACCGACCTGTTCGACACTGCCCTGAGCCTGGCGATGGCTATTGTTCATCGAGCTCACTACCTCTTGAGTACCGCTCTGCAACTGCTCGATCACCAGACGGGTTTCCTCCACGGACTCCTGAGTCCGCCGCGCCAGGTTGCGCACTTCATCGGCCACCACAGCAAAACCGCGTCCGGCTTCACCGGCGCGGGCGGCTTCGATGGCGGCATTCAGTGCCAAGAGGTTGGTCTGTTCGGCGATGGCGCGAATCACTTCCAGCACCGAACCGATTTTCTCGCTGTTCGCTGCCAGGCCTTCGACCTGCACCATGGCCGCGCTCATGTCGGTGGCGAGGTGGTCGATGCTGGCGGTGGTGCGGCCGATCACGGTCAAACCCTGACGGGTCGCCTGATCGGCATCGCGCGCCGCTTGTGCCGCCTGCGCGGCGCTGCGGGCGACGTCCTGGGCGGTGGCGCTCATTTCGTGGGACGCGGTGGCGACCTGATCGACCTGACGGTATTGCTGCTCCATGCCGGCGCTGGTCTGGGTGGCGATGGCGGACGACTGATCCGCCGTGCTGCGGGCGTCCTGCACCGAGCGTTTCACTTGGGCGATGATCGGTTGCAGCTTGTCGAGGAAACGGTTGAACCAACCGGCCAACTGGCCCAGTTCATCCGGCTTGTCGTAGGCCAGGCGCCGGGTCAGGTCGCCTTCGCCGCTGGCAATGTCTTCCAGCATGCGGGCCACGCCGAGGATCGGTCGGGTCACGCTACGCGCCATCAGCCATACCAACAGCAAACCGACGAGCGCCGCCAGCACACCCAGGCACAGTTCAATCAGCGTACCGGCGGTGTTGCTGTCGTCGAGTTGTTTTTTCAGCGCTTCGGCGGGGCCGACCAGGACCTTCTCCGGCACGTCGAGCAGCACGCCCCAGGATTTGCCGCCGGGGATCGGCTGGAACGGCGACAGCACTTTCAATTGCTGATTACTGTGCAGGCTTTCGGTCTTGCTGCTGGTGGTCAGGCGGCGGAGCAGTTCGGCACCGTCGGTTGTGTCCACGGCGTCCAGGCGTTGGCTGAGTTTGCTGGCGTCCCGGCTGTAGCCGGCCAGCAAGCCGACCGGGCTGATGATGCTGACGCTGGTCTGGCCGTCATAGAGTTTTTTGCTGGCGCTCTGACTGATCGCTTGCAGGCTGTTGAGGTTGATGTCCACCGACAGCGAGGCGATGACTTTGCCGTTGACCATCAGCGGGAACACGATGCTGGTCATCAGCACGTTCTGGCCGTCGATCACATAGAAGTAGGGTTCGATCACGCAAGGCTTGAGCGTGGTGCGCGGGCAAGTGAACCAGGCGTTGGCCGGCTCGCCGCTGGGGCCGGTGCTGGTGTCGGCCATGTCGCTTTCCGGCAGGGCCATGGAGGCCACCTTGCCAGGCACAGGTTGCGACCAGTACAGGGCGAAACGGCCCTTGTCGTTACTGCCCAACTCCGCCTGGCCGGCGAACAGCTCGTCCTTGTTGTCCAGCGCATTGGCTTCGAACACCAGCGACAGGCCGAGCAGTTCCGGGTTGGCTTGCAGGGCCGACTTGACCTGTCGGGTCAGGTCTTCACGCAGGTCGAAGGCATCGAGAAAGCGCTTCTCCGCCTGATCGCGCAAAAACAGCACCTGCCGCGAGAAGCCATGGCCATATTGATAGGCGTCCATGAATTGCTGACGAATGCCCAGCGCCTGGACTTCCCCCTGGGACTCGATGCGCGCCTGGGCGGCTTCGGTCAGCATCTCCATGCTTGAGGCTTTTACTAGCGCGGAGCTGTGCTCCATGCGATACAGCGAAAGCCCTACCAGCAGGGTCACGATGCCCGCCAGGCACAGCCCGGCCAGCAGGGTGATTTTCCATTGAATGGAAAGTTGTCTGAGCGACATGGAAACGTCCTTTTATTCGATAAATATCTGAGACTTTGCACTGTAGCGGCTGTGATTCGGCTTTCTTTATGTCGTTGGGCCGAATATCGACTCACACCCTTATGGCACTGATTCATACCCTGTAGGAGCTGCCGAAGGCTGCGATCTTTTGATCTTCTGGCGTCATCGAGGTCGTTGAAAATCAAAAGATCGCAGCCTTCGGCAGCTCCTACGGGGTTGGCGTTGGCTTTGACAAGCCAGCATCGGTCCGGCACAGTGCGCGCCCTCTAATAAAACCCTTTTCTCCATCCGCTGGCGGCGCTCATACAGACTGCCGGCCGGACTCATTCCGTTTGGCGGTGATTGCCTCACCGCGCTGCTTTTGAGGTAACAACAATGAATGCAGTAATTGCCGCGGTCGGCATCATGCTGATACTCAGCCTGTCCCGCGTGCATGTGGTGATCGCGCTGATTGTGGGCGCACTGGTCGGTGGCTTGACCGGTGGCCTGGGCATCGACGCGACCCTGAAAGCCTTCAACAGCGGCCTCGGTGGCGGGGCGACGGTTGCGTTGTCCTATGCCTTGCTCGGCGCGTTCGCGGTGGCCATCGCCAAGTCCGGCCTGGCCCATGCGCTGGCCGACAGAGCCCTGGCCATGGTCGATCGCCAGCACGCCAACGGTGGCGGAAATGTCAAATGGCTGCTGATCGGCCTGCTGTGGGTGGTGGCCATCGCCTCCCAGAACATTTTGCCGATTCATATCGCCTTTATCCCGTTGCTGGTGCCGCCACTGTTATATGTGCTGACCAAACTGCAACTGGACCGTCGATTGATTGCCTGTGTCATCACCTTCGGCTTGATCACGCCGTACATGTTCCTGCCCGTGGGTTTCGGCAACATCTTCCTCAATGAAATCCTGCTGGCCAACGTCGCCCGTAGTGGCGTGGACATCAGCGGTATCAACGTCACCCATGCCATGGGTATTCCGGCGCTGGGCATGGTGTTTGGCCTCGCGGCAGCGTTCATCAGCTACCGCAAGAAGCGCGTTTACGACCTCGAGAAAATCGAGAAAGTCGAACAGGTCGCGGTGCAGTACAACCCAATGAGCCTGATGATCGCCGGTCTGGCCATTGCCGCCGCGTTCATTGTTCAGTTGCTGCTGGACTCGATGATTATCGGGGCGCTGGTGGGCTTCCTGATCTTTTCGGTGTCGGGGATCGTCAAATGGCGCGACACCGATGACCTGTTCACCGAAGGTATGAAGATGATGGCGATGATCGGCTTCATCATGATTGCCGCGTCCGGGTTTGCCGAAGTGATGAAAGCCACCGGTCATGTGCAGACGCTGGTGGAGTCCTCGGCGTCGTGGATCAACCACAGCAAAGGCATTGGTGCACTGTTGATGTTGCTGGTCGGATTGTTGGTGACCATGGGCATCGGCTCGTCGTTTTCCACCGTACCGATTCTGGCGGCGATTTTCGTGCCGCTGTGCGTGCAACTGGGCTTCAGCCCGATCGCCATCGTGTGCATCGTCGGCACTGCCGGCGCATTGGGCGATGCCGGGTCACCCGCGTCGGATTCGACCCTGGGCCCGACCTCCGGTCTGAACATCGACGGCCAGCATCACCACATCTGGGACACCGTGGTCCCGACTTTCCTGCACTACAACCTGCCATTGCTGGCGTTTGGCTGGGTGGCGGCGATGGTGTTGTAACCACATTTACCTTGTGGGAGCGTGGCTTGCCCGCGATGAACGATTACGCGGTGTGCCTGATAAACCGCGGCGCCTGAATCGCGGGCAAGCCACGCTCCCACAATGACCGCGTTCAACTTTTGAATTGGCCTGCCGTTATAGCCTTTAACCACGCCAACAAAATCAAAAGAGTGAACGTCATGCGCATGAGCCTGAAGGCTAAAGTCCTGTCCCTTGCCGTCCTCCCGGTGCTGCTCTTTGCGCTGGTCATCAGCCTGACCACGTTGTTCATTCTGCAGGAGCAGGCCCGCAAGGAAGTCGACGAAACCCGTCAGCGCCTGCTCAGCGATGCCAAGGCGACCCTGCAAAGTTACGTCGCCGTGGCCATGACCACGATCAAGCCGCTCTACGACGCAGCCGCCCCCGGTGATGATGCGGCGCGGGCGCAGGTGATCAAGTTGCTGTCGAGCATCACCTACGGCAAGGACGGCTACTTCTTCGGCTACGACTCCAACACCGTGCGCCTGTTCAAGGCCAACAGCCCGGAAGGCGTGGGCCAGAGCTTCAAGGACAATCGCGACCCGAACGGTGTCTACGTCAACCGCGACCTGGTGAAAGTCGCCAAGGACGGTACCCACTACCTGCAATACAGCTCACCGCTGCCCGGTAACACCCAAGTGCTGGTGCCCAAACTCGGCTACACCGAATACCTGCCGAAGTGGGACATGGCGGTCGGCACCTCGGTCAACCTCGACGGCATCGAAGCTCAGGTGGCGGTGGTTGAGGCCAAGGTCCAGGAACGCATGCAAGGCGTGGTGCTGAGCATTGTCGGGATTGCCGTGGTGGTGCTGCTGGTGATCGCTGCTGCCGGGATGCTGCTGGCCAACACCATTCTGCGTCCGCTGAACCTGATGAAAGCCAACCTCGACGACATCGCGGCGGGCGAGGGTGACCTGACTCGGCGCCTGTCCATCACCAGCCAGGATGAACTCGGCGAACTGGCCGGCTCGTTCAACCGTTTCGTCGACAAGATCCACGGTTTGGTGCGGCAGATCACTGAAATGACCTCGCAACTGACCGGGCTGGTGAATCAGGTCTCCGATCAGGCCCAGCGTTCGGATCAGGCCATGGAGCGCCAGCGTCACGAAACCGATCAGGTGGCCACGGCGATCAACGAAATGTCGGCGGCGGCTCAGGAAGTGGCAAAAAGCGCGCAAAACGCAGCGGTCGCTGCCCAGCAGACCGACGAAGAAGGCCAGGCCGCCAAGCGCGTGGTAGCCGGCAGCATCGTGAAGATTCATGCGCTGGTGAACGACATTCGCAGCAGCGGCGTGTCTCTCGACAGCCTGCAGAAAGATGTATCGTCGATTGTCAGCGTACTCGGGGTGATCCGTTCGATTGCCGAGCAGACCAACCTTCTGGCGCTCAACGCCGCCATCGAAGCGGCCCGCGCCGGTGAGGCCGGGCGTGGTTTTGCGGTGGTCGCCGACGAAGTGCGTGCATTGGCCAGTCGCACGCAAATCAGCACCCAGGAAATCCAGAGCATGATCGACCGCTTGCAGGCCGGCACCCAATCGGCAGTCGAGGCCATGCGCCGCTCCAGCGAGGCCGGCGACGGCACGTCGGCCCAGGCCAACGAGGCGGGGGCCTCTCTGGACGCCATGGCCCAATTGATCGGCACCATCAACTCGATGAACGCCCAGATCGCCAGCGCCGCCGAAGAGCAAACCGCCGTCGCCGAAGAAATCAACCGCAGCGTGCATCAAATTGCCGTGGCCGTAGACAGCGTCGCCGGCGAAACCCAGCTCGGCGCCCAGACCTCGCGCAGCCTGGCTGACCTCGGTCAACGCCTGGGTAAACTGGTCGGGCAATTCCGTATCTGATTGATAGTGCTCGTATGGCAAGGGGAGTTTCCCCGATGCCGGTAAATCAAGAAATTTGAGCGACGAAATCCTGTAGGAGCTTCGCGGGCAAGCCACGCTCCCACAGGTTTTGCGCCTTGCTGGCATCAGGGTTTCCCCCCTTACCACAGGGCAGTGTTCATCCATGAGTAGCTGCATCGCGACTACCCTCATTAGTAAGCAAGCACCGTCCAAGCGTTTGTTTGAACCCGTATCCGGAACGGGCGGTCATTTGCTTCAGGTGTCGCGCATTCGCGGCACCCGGACGACCCTAACCACGGAGTCAGACTTATGAATGACGGTACCTGCGACTGCCCGAAATGCAACTGTAAGCTGGGTGAACACCCTATCGTGCGCCACGGCAAGCACTATTGCTGTGAAGCCTGCGCCAAACACCACGAAAACGGCGAAACATGCGCCACCAAAGGCTGCAAGTGTGCTCAACACTGACCGTTCAGGCAAAAAAGTGGAGCCTTCCAGGCTCCACTTCGGTTTGAATCTTTCCCCTCCTTTTTGACGCTCAACTGGCTGGTCGCCAGGTCACATTCTCGATGCCGAATTTTTCCGCCAGCGGTTTGCTGGTCTTTTGCACCCGTTCACGGCCAAAGCGCGGGATCCGGCCGACTCCGGCGTCGCAACTTGCCCAGTGCCAAGCCTCTGCATTGTCCATTTTGTCCAGGCGGATAATGAAAGACTTGGGCTGGCCATGAAGGGTGTATTCAATAACGAAAAGTTTTGCATTGTTCATAAAGCCTGTATTCCTCCCTGTAGTTATAGAGGGATCGCGAGGCGCGGGGAAAATTCAGTCGAATTGTCGGACGGTGACAGTGACTGGCGACAGCCGGACGCCTCGTGATCATGGAGCCTTCCTGACCCCCAGATGATCCTAGCCTATGGTTCAAGGTGCGCCGGCGGAACCGTCACAGTCGGCATTGATGTTGAATGTTCTGGCCCTATCGCGAGCAGGCTCGCTCCCGCAGTTGATCTGCGCCGCTCACATGCTTTGTGACCAACACAGACCTCTGTGGGAGCGAGCCTGCTCGCGATGACGGCCTCAAGCCGAACTCAGACTTCAGGCACACCTTTCTCCCAAGCCGACCAGTTCTGCAAAATCTCCTGCACCAACGGATTCCCCGTGCGGTACAGGTTCTCAAGCGCCGGCACAAAACCGCCCTGATCGGCGTATTTGAGCAGGTTATCCACCTCGCTCTGGCCCGGCGCCGGCCGGTCGAAGTCGGAACCGGCGCGCACCACCGCCAGGCGGCGGACATCCACCAACCCCTCGCGGCTGGCGCGCAGCAGCGCCTCGTAGGTGGAGTTGTCTTCCTGCTGAGTCGTGCAATAGACCCCTTCGTTATTGGTCAGCAGCTTGGTCCAGACTTCCGCCCGCTCACTCAACCGCGTCCCGGAAAACCAGGTATTGCCCGCCAGCGTGTCGCACTGGGTCACCACTGGTGGCTGATTGGCCGGTGCAGACGGATACTTCAAGCGCCATATCGCTGATTCCTTGCTCTCGCTCAGCTGCACCTTGTGGCTCAGGGCGAATGCCTTGGCCTGCAACTTCGGATTGAGTTCGAACACTTCAGTCTTGTAGTCCAGCGGTGGCTTTTCGTTCGGGCCTTTGGTGTTGATGCCCAGGTAACCGGTCGGCCAGTCTTTCGGCGCATCCCGGGAATCCAGCTCCCATTGGGTGCCGAACTCCACCAGATAGTGTGCCCACGCGGTGGTGCCGATGGTGCCGTGGTGCGGGCTGATGCCGGCAATCCCGGCGATCAGGAAGTAACTTTTGCGCAGGTCGAATTTCGGTGACAGCGCCAGGGCCAGGGTCGAGGCCGCGGCATTGGTCTGGCCCATGCCGGTGACCATCAGGCACACCTGTTGGGTGTTGCAGCGAATATTCGGGTACTCGGCGGACAGGCCGGGTACGCGTACTTCTTGCTTGAGCTCCAGGCGATCGATCCAGTTCTGCGCCTCGGGGGCGAACATGGTGATCAGCATCACTTTCGGCTGGATCGGCGCGTCGCCAGCCCAGGCAGCAGAAGAGAGCAGAGTGCCGCAGGCCAGGGCCACGGAAAAGGAAAGACGCGTCATTGCATTCATAAAACCTCCTGATTCAAATGAGCCTTAAAACTGATAACCGACACCGGCGTAGTAGCCCCAGCCGTTGGAGCGGGCGCGGAAGTCACCGTCGCCGAAATTCAACTCGCTGCCGTCCTCCCAGTTGCCGCCGTTGTGGAAGTAACGGCCGACCAGGGTGAAACGCAAGTGGGTGAAGGCGTAGAGCAACACGTTGGTGGCCACGGTGGCATTGGCGGTGCGGGCCGGGTTGTCCTTGTGCAGGTCGGAGCCGAAGTCGAAGTTGGTGAAACCGATGTAGGTCAACGAAGCGCCGTTGCTGAAACTGCTGATGGGCACGATGTACTTGAGCTGGGCGCGGTAGCCGTCCCACGAATACTCGTTGCTGGCGCCGTAGTTTTCCCACTGGTAGCGACCGTAGAAGTTGGCCGACAGGTTGACCCGCGAATGGGTGTCGATGTCGGTGCCGAGGCCGCTGTACAGCGTGTTGGCGCGGTTGGCGCTGTTGCTGCCGTGGTCGTAGATCCAGTCGAACGCCACGTACCATTCCTTGAACGGCCCGACGGCCAGGCTGCGGCCGGCCAGGTAGTCGATGGAAATCCGCGGTTCGTGCTCCATGAACACCGGCGAGCCGTGGTCCCAGACGCCTTTGTCATGGCTGTTGCCGATGTCGAAGATCTTCGGAATGTCGATGTAGCCGTACAACTCGAACGGCCCCTTGCGGCCGAAATATTCATATTCCAGGTAGATATCGTCAGCCGGTTGCGGGCCGAAGCTGATGTCCTTGCTGCCAATGACGGTCAGGTCCTGGTTGAACCAGTCCGACAGGTAGGTACCTTTTTTCGGCGGGCTGGCTTCAGGGCTGAGGGCTTCGCCCTGGGCGGATTCTTCGGCGGTGGCCGGTTGGGCCAAAACGTGGCTGCTGAGTAGTCCTGTAACGCTGGCCAGCAGCAAGGAAACAGCAAAGGTGCGCGAGCAAGTCACGCGGCTGGAGGTGCAATGCATTAAAAGTCCCTTTTCGTGCGGATCGAAAGCCCGGTGATACGGGTTAGCGCGGTTAGGTGGCGAACAGGCCGGTATCGGCGACTCGCAAACGTTTGCACAAGGCATACCAGTTTTGTTCAATTGGCTGAAAAATAGGGGGAATTGGTAGTTTTACTGTCCCTTTGGTCAAGGATTTCGAGGGGATGAGCAGACGGAGTTGTATTCAGGGTGAAGGGGATCTGGCTGGGATATGCACCAAAGTGGTGTCGACTGTCAGATCAGTAACCCGATCTGTGGCAATAGAGCTTTTAGGTTGCTGTAGAATCCTCGGCATTGACTTCACAAGGTGCACCCCTGATGAGCGAGCCGATTCGTCTGACCCAATACAGCCATGGCGCAGGCTGTGGCTGCAAGATTTCGCCCCAGGTGCTGGAGGTGATTCTGGCCGGCAGCGGCGCGCAGAATCTGGACCCGAAACTCTGGGTCGGCAACGCCTCGCGCGATGATGCGGCGGTGTATGCCATCGACGAAGAGCGCGGTGTGGTTTCGACTACCGACTTCTTTATGCCGATCGTCGACGATCCGTTCGACTTCGGCCGCATTGCCGCCACCAACGCTATCAGCGATATCTACGCCATGGGCGGCGATCCGTTGATGGCGATTGCGATCCTCGGCTGGCCGGTCAATGTGCTGGCGCCGGAGATTGCCCGGGAAGTGATTCGCGGTGGGCGTTCGGTCTGCGATGAGGCGGGAATTCCTCTGGCCGGTGGCCATTCCATCGACGCGCCAGAGCCGATCTTCGGCCTGGCCGTGACCGGGCTGGTGGAAAAGCGCCACATGAAGCGCAATGACACCGCCACTGCCGGTTGTTTGCTGTACCTCACCAAACCCTTGGGCATCGGCATCCTCACCACGGCCGAGAAGAAGGGCAAGTTGCGCAATGTCGACATCGGCCTGGCCCGTGACTGGATGTGCACCTTGAACAAACCCGGCAGCCGTTTCGGCAAACTCGACGGCGTGACCGCGATGACTGACGTCACCGGGTTTGGCCTGATCGGGCATCTGGTGGAAATGGCCGACGGCAGCAACGTGACCGCCCGCATCGAATATGACCGTGTGCCGCGCCTGCCGGGTGTCGAGTATTACCTCGATCAGGGCTGCGTGCCGGGCGGCACGCTGCGCAATTTCGACAGCTACGCCAGCAAGGTCGGCCGGCTCCAGGAGTTGCACAAACGCGTGCTCTGCGATCCGCAAACCAGCGGCGGCCTGCTGATTGCGGTCACGCCTGAGGGCAATGAACAGTTTTTGGTGGTGGCAGCCGAACTCGGCTTGACCCTTGAGCCGATCGGCGAACTGGTTGAGCGACAGACTAACGCGGTAGAGGTGTTTTGATGTCCATCGACTTCACCGATTACCGCGACATCTTTCTCAACGACCGGCCGATGATGGATACCCGCGCGCCGGTCGAATTCCTCAAGGGCTCATTCCCCGGCGTGGTCAATCTGCCGCTGATGAATGACCTCGAGCGGCAACGGATCGGCACTTGCTACAAGCAGCAAGGTCAGCAAGCGGCCATCACGCTGGGACATCAATTGGTGTCTGGCGAGATCAAGGCTGAGCGCATCCAGGCCTGGGCCGATTTTGCCCGGGCTCATCCGGATGGGTATTTGTATTGTTTTCGTGGCGGGCTGCGTTCGCAGATCGTTCAGCAATGGCTCAAGGACGAAGCGGGTATCGACTATCCGCGGGTCGGTGGCGGCTACAAGGCCATGCGCACTTTTTTGCTCGATACGCTCGATCAGGCCATTACCCAGTGCGATTTCGTTTTGCTGGGCGGCATGACCGGCACCGGCAAGACCGAGGTACTCATGCAGTTGAGCAACGGGCTGGACCTTGAAGGCCACGCCCATCATCGCGGCTCCAGTTTCGGCAAGCGCGCCACCGGCCAACCCTCCAACATCGACTTTGAAAACCGCTTGGCCGTGGACGTGCTGAAGAAGCGTGCCCGCGGCATCGAACAGTTCGTGCTGGAAGACGAGAGCCGCGCGATCGGCAGTTGCGCCTTGCCGTTGCCGCTGTATCAGGGCATGCAGCAGTTTCCGATGGTTTGGCTGGAAGACAGCCTGGAAGGGCGAGTCGAGCGGATCCTGCGCGATTACGTGGTGGACTTGTGCGCCGAGTTCATCGAAGTGCATGGCGATGAAGGCTTCGCGCTGTTTTCCGAGCGTTTGCTGGCGAGCCTGAACAATGTCCAGAAACGGTTGGGCGGCGAACGTCATCAGCGGATGTTGACCTTGATGGAAGACGCGCTGGCAGAACAGGCGAACAGCGGTGCGGTGGATTTGCACCGGGGCTGGATCGAAGGGTTACTGCGTGAGTATTACGACCCGATGTATGCGTTTCAGCGGGAGAAGAAGGGGACGCGGATCGAGTTTGTGGGGGAGTGGGGTGCGGTGCTTGAATACCTGCGGGAGCGTGGCAAACAGCTGCTTTGATGTTTTTTTTGCTGGCCTCATCGCGGGCAAGCCCGCTCCCACAAGGGGCAGCGTCGATCACAAATCTGTGTTCCACCACAGACCAATGTGGGAGCGGGCTTGCCCGCGATGAGGCCGTGACAGGCACTATAAAACTCGAAGCACCACCACGATCACAGCTTACGTCGGACAGGTCTCCTGACCGTTATTCAGCCCCTGCTTGTAGCTGTGGCTCTGCAGGGTGGCCTTGCCGTTGTGCCAGGTCAGCGTGAGCACGTACAGCGAGTCGTAGTCGCTCGATTCCCAGTCATCGGTGATGTTCTGTTTTTTGCCGACGGCTTCCCCGGCGACTTTGTTGATCAGCTCGGGCAGATAGCCGTGGGACCAGGCCGTATAAATGACCGAGTTGTGATACTTGTCGTGCAGCAGTTCATCCGCCAGGTCGCTGGTGTCGTTGGCCGAGAACTCGATGTTCACCGGCAAACCGAGCTTGATTGCGCTGGGGCTGATGGTCATCAGGGGGCGGATGTAACTGTAGGAATTATCCAGTTCGCCTTCCTCGACATTGCGTGTCGGGTTGGCGGCAAACACGTAGTTGGCCTTGCCGAATTTTTCCGGCAACAAGGTGGCCAGGTCGATGGCGCGGTTCAACCCCTGACAATTGAGCTGGCCCAGGCCGCCGGCGGGTTTTTCCGCGTGGCGCAGGAATACCAGCGTCTGGGTGCCATCCGCCGGTTGGGCGCGGCTTTCACTGACCTCAAGCGACAAGAACAACGCGCTGACCGCCAGCAGGGGGGGCAGGAAGATATAGGCGCGATGCTTGAAGCGTTTGGCGAATTTCAATGGATTCATCATCGAATTGGTCATCTTCAGCGCATTCGGTTAAGGCTGACAAACCTTGACACCCCGAGCTTCCATCGGGTGTTTTCCATGTCATTGACCCGGTTCGTTTCCTACAGGGCAATGCTCAGAGTCCTTTGAAGCCCTTTGGTTCGATCCGAGTGAGGTGCTTGGCACTTTAACGGCAACCTTGAACGGATTGGGGAAAAGGTTATCGACTGGATGTTGCGGATTTATGGACACGGGACACACCTGATCCCTCTGTAGATTATGATCTTCAGTCCGATTTTCTCGTGGATGCCCCTTATGACCGATTTGTCTGCATTCCCCATCACTCAAAAATGGCCGGCCCAGTACCCGGAGTGGATCCAGCTCTATTCCTTGCCAACGCCCAATGGCGTCAAGGTTTCGATCATGCTCGAAGAGATCGGGCTGCCCTACGAGCCGCATCGTGTGGGCTTCGACACCAACGATCAGTTGTCTCCCGAGTTTCTCTCGCTGAACCCCAACAACAAGATCCCGGCGATCCTCGACCCCCACGGTCCGGGGGATCAACCGCTGGCGTTGTTCGAGTCCGGGGCGATTCTGATTTACCTCGCCGACAAGAGCGGGCAGCTGCTGGCGCAGGAATCGGCGGCGCGTTACGAAACCATTCAGTGGCTGATGTTTCAGATGAGCGGTATAGGGCCGATGTTCGGCCAACTCGGTTTTTTCAACAAATTCGCCGGCAAGGACTACGAAGACAAGCGTCCCCGTGATCGCTACGTCGAGGAAAGCAAGCGCTTGCTTCAAGTCCTCGACGGCCGTCTGCAAGGGCGCGACTGGATCATGGGCGAACGCTATACCATCGCCGACATCGCGACCTTTCCGTGGGTGCGCAACCTGATCGGCTTCTATGAGGCCGGTGATCTGGTCGGTATCCAGAATTTCCCCAATGTTACCCGCGTACTGGAGCGTTTCCTGGCAAGGCCGGCGGTGATTCGCGGGCTGGAAATCCCCAGGCAACCCCTTTGAGTTATCGCACTGAACCTGTGGCAGCGGGCAAGCCCGCTCCCACAGGGTTCTGTGCTGGATGCGGCCAATTGTTGCCGCCGCGGTAACGCAGTCTTGAGCGATCGAGGTTTGTGCCTCGCGCCGTGCAGGGCATAAGCTTCGCCCCCTACGACTTTTGTCTCATCCACCGTTTTTCAGGAAGGCCCATGCCCAGTCAGTTCCCCGAAGCACGTCCACGCCGCCTGCGCCGCAATGCGAGCCTGCGCAGCCTGTTCCAGGAAACCGAGTTCAGCTTGAACGACCTGGTGCTGCCGATTTTCGTCGAGGAAGAAATCGACGATTTCGTGCCGATCAAGAGCATGCCCGGGGTGATGCGCATTCCCGAGTCGAAGCTGGCCGGCGAGATCGAGCGTTACGCTCGGGCCGGGATCAAATCGGTGATGACGTTTGGCGTGTCCCATCATCTGGACAGCAGCGGCAGCGACACCTGGAGCGAAAGCGGCCTGGTGTCGCGCATGTCGCGCATCGCCAAGGACGCCGTGCCGGAAATGATCGTGATGTCCGACACCTGTTTCTGCGAGTACACCGACCACGGCCATTGCGGCGTGCTGCACCACCACGAAGTCGACAACGACCAGACCCTGATCAACCTCGGCAAACAAGCCGTAGCCGCCGCCCGCGCTGGCGCTGATGTGATCGCACCATCGGCGGCCATGGACGGGCAGGTCCAGGCCATTCGCCGGGCGCTCGATGAAGCAGGTTTCAGCCAGACCGCGATCATGGCCTATTCGACCAAATTCGCTTCGGCGCTTTATGGTCCGTTTCGCGAGGCCGGCGGCAGTGCGCTGAAGGGCGACCGCAAAAGCTATCAAATGAACCCGATGAACCGCCGCGAAGCCGTGCGTGAATCGCTGATGGACGAGCAGGAAGGCGCCGACGCGCTGATGGTCAAACCGGCCGGTGCGTACCTGGACATCATCCGCGACATCCGCGAAGCCTCGCGTTTGCCGCTGTCGGCGTATCAGGTGAGCGGCGAGTACGCGATGATCAAATTCGCCGCCCAGGCCGGAGCGATTGATGAAGACCGAGTGGTGCGTGAAAGCCTGGGAGCGATCAAACGGGCCGGGGCGGATTTGATCTTCACCTACTTTGCGATGGACCTGGCCTTGGCCGGGATCTAAAGACCACCAGAAATCTAATGTGGGAGCGAGCCTGCTCGCGATAGCGGACGTTCAGCTACATCTATTTTGAATGTGCCGCCGTCATCGCGAGCAGGCTCGCTCCCACATTTGATCTTCGCCGTTCTCGGGTTTAGCCAAAGAAAAGCCGAATCTCACGGTCCCGGAAATACCGCTCGATCACCTTCGGATCGGCGCTGTAGTCGGCAATCGCCACATACGTATCCGGCCGCAGCAGGTAAAACCCGTTGCGCGCCAGCCCCACCGTTTCAAACACTGGTCGCCAGTCGAATACCTGCAACGGCAAATGATGCTCGGTGCACCAGGCAATCATCTCATCGCTGGTCTCGCCATACACATGCACCTGCCAGGTCGGATTTTTTAATGACTCGAAATTATCCCCTTCACCGTCGTGGGCCCAAGGCAGGCGATCACCGCCATGAACATGGCCTGCAACGCCCTCGCTCAACGGCATGCCGCGATAGTTGAGAGTGGTCTGCGACACCGTGCGAAACATGAACTCCCGGGCCGCCTCAAACGAGATCATTTTCGGGATCAAAAAGGGTGCCACGCGCATACGCACCAAGTCGGCAATTGGCCCGTCGGCCGTGACGAAACTGAAAACCCGGTCGGTGGTGGCCACCAGGCGCCGGGCAAAGGCGATGCGTTCGGTTTCATAACTGTCGAGCAGTTTGGGCGTGGCGCCACCGCTCAACACCGTGGCGAGTTTCCAGGCCAGATTGATCGCATCGCCAATCCCGGTGTTCATACCCTGGCCTCCCGCCGGGCTATGGACATGGGCGGCGTCACCCAACAGAAACGCGCGCCCGGTGCGAAAGTGATCCGCAACCCGGTGATGCACGCGGTAGGTCGAGAACCAGTTCACTTGATCGATCTGCAGCTTTAAATTCTCGATGGCCCGGCTGCTGACGTCTTCAAACTGGAGGGTTTCGGCGCGCTCGGCACGCTCATCACGAACCGTCCCGATCAGTCGGGCGCGACCTTCGTTGGACAAGGGGAAAACGGCGAGGAAGTCGGCTTCATCAAGATCCACATGCAGTTCACCGTTGAACGTGGGTCCGCGAGCCTGCACATCCGCCACGTAGAAAATCTGCTGGTAAGTGCCGCCCGGAAAACCGGTGTCCAGCGTCTTGCGCACAATCGACCGGGCGCCGTCGCAGCCTGCGAGGTAACAGGCCTGGCAGGTTTCCTGCTGGCCATCGGGCAAGCGCAGCCGGGCGGTGATGCCGTCGCTGGTTTCCTCGAAGCTTTGCAGTTCGGTATTGCGTTCCACCGTAATACCGAAGGCTTCCAGGCGTTCGATCAGCAGGCGTTCGTGCTCGTCTTGCGGATAGATTTCCAGAAACGCGTAGGGCGTCAGACCCTCGCCGATGGTGCTCAGCGGCAGGCGTGCGACCGCTTCGCCCTTGACCCAGAAATTCGCCGCGGCCACTTTATGGCCGTTTTGCACAACGGCGTCGCTGAGGTCGAGCTGGCTATACAGTTCAAGCGTTCGCGCCTGTACCGCCAGCGCACGTGAAGTGGTGCCGGGTGTCGACGTCTTGTCGATAATCCGCACCGCAATCCCCAGTTTGCTCAACCACAGCGCCAGTACCAGCCCGGTCGGGCCGGCGCCGATGATCAGCACGTCGCTACGGTTCATGAACCTGTCCTCCGCGGTATGTGGATCAAGTATGGTTCAGCCCGGATGCACCGGCCTCCCGGCTGCCCAACGGAAAACTACGCGTGTAGCAGCTGTCGAGCCCGCGAGGCTGCGTTCGGCTGCGCAGCAGTCGTGAATTCGGCGAACGCCGTTTACCTGAAAGAACTCAGTTGCAGGTTTTACGACTGCTTCGCAGCCGAACGCAGCCTCGCAAGCTCGACAGCTGCTACAGCGCTACAGCTATGGGGCAGAGGGCAGGGGAACAGTCCGCGACGGTCACAGTCATAGCCTGCGCCATGCCATTGATCGTATGGTTAACCCGGCTCAACGGATTTTGATGGAGCAACATGCAAGCCAATCGATTGATCATGAGCGTCGCGACACTGTTGGTTCTGGCCGGTTGCGGTAGTCAACGCACGCAGGAACCGCCGGTCCGCAAGCCTGCCGAGGTCAAGGCAGAGATCATGCGTCTGCTCCCGGCCAAGACAGCCGACCGCCAAGGCTGGGCCACGGACATCTACGCGGCATTTGCCGCACAAAAGATTCCACCGACCACGCAAAACCTGTGTTCGGTACTCGCGGTCACTGAGCAGGAATCGACGTTTCAGGCTGATCCGCGGGTGCCGGGCCTGGGCAAGATCGCCCGGGACGAGATCGACCGCCGCGCCGCCAAGGCCCACATTCCCGGCCTGCTGGTGAGCGGTGCCTTGCAGGTAAGCTCACCCAATGGCAAAAGTTACAGTGACCGGCTGAATGCCGCGCGCAGCGAAAAAGAACTCAGCGCGATTTTCGATGACTTCATCGGCATGGTGCCCATGGGGCGGACGCTGTTCGATGGTTTCAACCCGGTGCACACCGGCGGGCCAATGCAAGTCAGCATCGATTTTGCAGAGCAGCAGGCGCGGGATTATCCCTACCCGGTGGACGGCTCGATTCGCCGCGAAGTGTTCACGCGTCGCGGCGGTATGTATTTCGGTATTGCCCATTTGCTCGGTTACCCGGTGAGCTACGAGCAGCCGCTGTATCGCTTCGCCGATTTCAACGCCGGCTGGTACGCCAGCCGCAATGCGGCGTTTCAGAACGCGGTAAGTCGTGCGACGGGTATTCCGCTGGCGCTGGATGGCGATTTGGTGCGCTACGGTTCGATCATGCCGGGCACCACGGAATTGGCGGTGCGCACCCTCGGCAAGCAACTGGACATGCGAAACCTGACCATTCGGGATCAATTGGAGGAGGGTAAAGGTCTCGAATTCGAGGACACCAAGCTTTATCGACGGGTCTTCGCCTTGGCCGAACAGGCCGAAGGCCGACCATTGCCCCGAGCAGTGTTGCCGGGGATCCTCCTGCAAAGCCCGAAAATCACCCGCAAACTCACCACGGCGTGGTTCGCCAAGCGGGTCGATGAGCGTTATCAGCGCTGTATGAAGCGCGCGGGGATGTAACCGAACCTGATTACAACGACGGCCCTGTGGGCCTGCTCGCGAAAGCGGTACTACATTTGACGGATGAATTGACTGGCCCACCGCTTTGGCCGAGCGCAATCTTCGGTAGCTGCTACAAAGAGAGAGTCGCAGAGGAGATTTAGTCATGTACCAGCTCTACGGGCATCAGAACTCAGGTGCGGCCGCCATCGAAGCCGCGTTGGAACTGTGCGAGGTTCCTTATCGCTTCATCGATGTTTCATCGTCCCCGGAGGCGGTTCAGGCATTGGAGAAGCTCAACCCGCTCAAGCAGATACCCACCCTGCAACTGCCCGATGGCGGTGTTCTGACCGAGAGTGCGGCCATCCTGATTCATCTGGGCCTCACGTTCCCGGAGTCGAACCTGTTGCCGGAAAACCCGCTCAAGCGTGATCAGGTTATTCGGGGCCTGGTGTACATCGTCAGCAATTGCTATGCCGCGATCGGCATCATCGATTATCCCGAACGCTGGCTGGCCGAGGCGGACGAATCATCCAGGGAAAACCTCATGGTCGGTGCCCGCCAGCGCCTGCACTGGAGTTGGGAGGTGTTTGCCGATCAGTTCGCCGGCAAGTTGTACCTGGGCGAGGGATCACCGGGCGCGCTGGATATTCTTGCGGCGGTGGTGACGCGGTGGGCGGGTGCCCGAGAGCACTTGCGCGCTGCGCGGCCGGGGTTTTCCGCCTGGCTTGAACGCTTCGACCGGCACCCTGCATTGGCACCGGTTTTCGCGCGGCATTGGCCATAGGAATACCGCCAAACAAATGTGGGGGGCTTTTGTGGCGAGAGGGCTTGTCGGAACGCCGCATCGCCCCATTCGGCTGCGAAGCAGTCGCAAAGCTTTTGGGGCCGCTTCGCGACCCAACGGGGGCAAGCCCCCTCGCCACAGGATCACTCGCCGCGAATGTACTGCTCCAGCTGCCGAATCAGTTCAGCCTGTTCGGCAATGGCTTCCTTGACCAGGTCGCCGATGGACAGCAAGCCTATCAACTCACCGTTTTCCACCACTGGTAAGTGCCGCAGGCGTTTTTCGGACATGATGCCCATGCAGGTTTCGACGGTTTGATGGGTGTCCACGGTGATGACCGGCGCCACCATGATGTCGCTGACCGGTGTGCCGACAGAGGAGCGCCCCTTGAGCACCAGTTTGCGCGCATAGTCACGCTCGCTGATGATGCCGACGACCTTTCCCTCTTTCAGCACCGGTAACGCGCCGACGTTTTTTGCGGCCATCACCATCAGCGCTTCCAGCACCATTTGATGAGGCGCAATGGTGTGGACTTCCTGATTCTGTTGGGCCTTTAACTTGAGCAGTTGGGCGACGGTTTTCATGGCGGATTCTCGGGTGTTGTCGTTGTTCTTGAAGAATCGTAGAGACGCGCTCACAGAGCAAGGAAGAAAGCGGCAGATACCGCGCAAAAAGCGTCATTCAGCGATTTTTCTTTGTAAATGTCCGCCCCTGATGCCGGTAAGTTAAGAAATTTGAGCGACGAAAATCCTGTGTGAGCGTGGCTTGCCCGCGAAGAATGCACCGCGGTTTTTCAGGTACTACGCGTCATCGTTCTTCGCGGGCAAGCCACGCTCCCACAGGTTCTGCGTCTTAACTGACCGGCATTAGGGCAAGGCCCCTCACCACACCGTCGATCACGCGTAGAATTACCCCTTGAATCAGTTCGTTGAGGTTGCAGTGGTGGATTTACAGCAGGGCTTCGTCCTGACCCGGCATTGGCGCGATACCCCGGCCGGTACGGAAGTCGAGTTCTGGCTGGCGACCGATGCCGGTCCCCGACGCATCCGCCTGCCACATCAACCGTCGGTAGCGTTCATTCCGGCAGCCCAGCGCGAGCAAGCCGAAGCGCTGCTGCGCGGCGAGAAAAGCGTCGAGCTGAAGCCTTTGGCACTGCTGGACTTCGAACATCGCCCGGTGCTTGGCCTGTATTGCCAGCAGCACGGTCAATTGATGCGTCTGGAAACCGCGCTGCGCAAATCAGGCGTCGAGGTATTCGAAGCCGACATTCGCCCGCCGGAACGCTACATGATGGAGCGTTTCATCACCGCGCCCGTTCTGTTCGGCGGCACACCCAGCGCCGAAGGTCTGTTGCTCGACGCGCAAATGAAACCCGACCCCGGCTACCGACCGAAGCTCAGGCTGGTCTCGCTGGACATCGAAACCACCGCTCAGGGCGAGTTGTATTCCATCGCCCTGGAAGGCTGCGGCGAGCGGCAGGTGTACATGCTTGGGCCACCCAATGGCGATGACAGTGCGGTGGATTTCCAGCTCGAATACTGCGACTCGCGAACCCTGCTGCTGAAAAAACTCAATGAATGGTTCGCCCGGCACGACCCCGACGCCATCATCGGCTGGAACGTCGTGCAGTTCGATCTGCGCGTACTGCACGAACATGCTCGCCGCTTGGCGGTGCCACTGAAGCTGGGGCGTGGCGGTGAAGAAATGCAGTGGCGCGAGCACGGTAGCCGCAATCATTACTTCGCTTCGGCCGCCGGCCGGTTGATCATCGACGGCATCGAGTCGCTGCGTTCGGCGACCTGGAGCTTCCCGTCCTTCAGCCTGGAAAACGTCGCGCAAACCCTGTTGGGCGAGGGCAAGTCGATCGACAACCCGTACCAACGGATGGACGAAATCAATCGCATGTTTGCCGAGGACAAACCGGCCCTGGCGAAGTACAACCTCAAGGACTGCGAACTGGTAACACGGATCTTCGCCAAGACCGAGTTGCTGACCTTCCTGCTCGAGCGCGCCAGCGTCACCGGTTTGCCGGCGGACCGCAGCGGTGGCTCGGTGGCGGCTTTCACTCACCTGTATATGCCGTTGATGCACCGGCAGGGCTTCGTCGCGCCGAACCTTGGCGGCAAACCACCGGAGGCCAGCCCCGGCGGTTTTGTCATGGACTCGCAACCAGGGCTGTACGAATCGGTGCTGGTGCTCGACTACAAAAGCCTCTATCCGTCGATCATCCGCACCTTCCTGATCGATCCGGTGGGCTTGATCGAAGGGCTCAAGCATCCCGACGACAGCGAGTCGGTGCCGGGCTTTCGCGGTGCTCGTTTTTCAAGAACCCGGCATTGCCTGCCGGCCATTGTCGCCCGGGTCGCTGAAGGTCGCGAAACCGCCAAGCGCGAACACAATGCGCCGTTGTCCCAGGCCCTGAAGATCATCATGAATGCCTTCTACGGCGTCCTCGGTTCCAGCGGTTGCCGCTTCTTCGATACACGGCTGGCCTCGTCCATCACCCTGCGCGGTCACGAGATTATGTTGCGCACCCGCCAGTTGATCGAAGCCCAAGGCCACGCGGTGATCTATGGCGACACCGACTCGACCTTCGTCTGGCTGCGCCGCGCCCACGGTCAGGCAGAAGCCGCGCAGATCGGCCACGCGCTGGTGGATCACGTCAACCAGTGGTGGCGCGAGCATGTGAAACAGGAATACGGGCTGGAAAGTGCCCTGGAGTTGCAGTTCGAAACCCACTACAAGCGCTTTCTGATGCCGACCATTCGCGGCGCCGAGGAGGGCAGCAAAAAGCGCTATGCCGGATTAGTCACCCGCGCCGATGGCACTGATGAAATGGTCTACAAAGGCCTGGAAACCGTGCGCACCGACTGGTCGCCGTTGGCCCGGCAATTCCAGCAGGAGCTGTACCTGCGCATCTTCAATCGCAAACCCTATCAGGATTACGTACGTGACTATGTGCGCAAGACGTTGGCCGGTGAGTTTGACGAGCGCCTGATCTATCGCAAACGCCTGCGCCGTACCCTCGACGACTATCAACGTAACGTGCCGCCCCATGTGCGGGCCGCGCGGATCGCCGACGACTACAACGACCAGCAGGGACGTCCGCGGCAATATCAGAATGGCGGCTGGATCAGTTATGTAATCACTATCGCCGGCCCCGAGCCGCTGGAAATCCGCAGCGCGCCCATCGACTACGACCATTACGTCACTCGGCAGCTGCAACCGGTGGCGGATGCGATCCTGCCGTTCGTGGATGACGATTTCTCAACGCTGATTGGGGGGCAACTGGGCCTGTTTTGAGTCCAGCAGCGACAACGTCCAGCCATCCGGTATGCCATGAAAATATTGATCCAGCGCCTGATGGAACAGGCTGCCTTTTGGCGAAACCTGGGCGAACAGCGTCATCGATGAGTGAAACTTGAGGTTGTCGGGATGACCGAAAATCTTGGCGATCGACTGATGAGGAACGTCCAGGACCAATTGCGTGCAGGCACGCAAGCGTGGACCCAGTAACGGATGCTCCAGGTACGCCGTGGCTTCTTCACTGGAGCGAATGGCAAAGTAGCGGGACATCTCGCTGTCACCCAACCCGGAAAACTGCGGAAAGATAAACCACATCCAGTGCCGACGCTTCTGGCCGGCGCGCAGCTCCTCCTGCACCCACTCGAACACAGGGTCCTGCGCCTGAACGAAGCGTGGCAAATTGAAAGAGTCGAGCTGATCGGTACTTCTCATGCCGATGCCCTCTGACAGAACAGCGATGGCTCAGACCATGGCCAACCGCTGCTTGCGTTGTGGCGCGCGAAAAGCTTGGTCCAGCGCCTCCAGATCCCCGACCTCAAGCCGCAATTGCGCCGCTTGCGCATTGAGCTGCACATGCTCGGGACGGACCGCCTTGGGGATGGCGATCACGCCGTTCTGACGCAGAATCCATGCCAGCGCTACCTGCGCAGGTGTCGCCTCGTGACGGACGGCAATCTGCTTGAGTGTCGAATTGGCCAGCATGTGCCCGCCCTGGCCGATCGGACAATAGGCCATCACCGGTATCCTTTGGTGTTGGCTCCAGGGGAGCAAATCAAATTCGATGCCGCGCTCTTCCAGGTTATACAGCACCTGATTGGTGGCGCAGGCTGGCGAGGCCAATTCTTGCAGGTCGTCCAGGTCGAAATTGGACACGCCCCAACGGCCGATCTTGCCCTCTTCGCGCAGGCGTTCGAAGGCTTCGACGGTTTCCTCAAGGGGATAGTCGCCGCGCCAGTGCAAAAGGTAGAGATCGATGTAATCGGTATTCAACCGCCGCAGGCTGCGCTCGCAGGCCTGGGGGATGCCTTTGCGGCTGGCGTTGTAGGGATAGACCTTGCTGACCAGAAAAACCTGGTCGCGAAGGCCGGCGATGGCTTCACCCACCACCTCTTCAGCGCCTCCTTCGGCGTACATTTCAGCGGTGTCGATCAGGGTCATGCCCAACTCGATGCCCAAACGCAACGCTGCAACTTCCTTTGTGTGTCGGGAGCGTTCCTCTCCCATGCGCCAGGTTCCTTGGCCGATGACCGGCACATTGATGCCGGCCAACTCAAGAGTACGCATGAATCCTCCTTCCTGAAGTCCGATCGATACTTCAGTTGGCAGCAAAATAGTCCGGTGGTTCCGTGGATATCTCGAAAGATCGCAGCCTGCGAGAGCTCCTACAGGGGCGGGGGCATACCCGATATTGGGGGCCGGTGCAGGAACTGCCGAAGGCTGCGATCTTTTGATCTACAGGGTAGAAAACTTATACACCGTAGTCTGGCTATAACTCTTGCCCGGATCCAGCCGTGTGGACGGGAAATTCGGCTGGTTCGGCGAATCTGGATAATGTTGCGTTTCCAGAGTGAACGCCCCCCAATGCGGATAAATCTTGCCAGCCTTGCCCTTGACCGTGCCATCGAGGAAGTTGCTGGTATAGAACTGCACACCCGGTTCAGTAGTGTAGAGCTGCAACCGGCGCCCGGATTGCGGATCGCTGACGTCGGCGGCGAGTTTGCCCAGATCACCCTTGGCGTCCAGCACCCAGTTGAAATCGAAACCGCCTTGTTTCGGTTCGGCGAATTTCAGTTGCGGGTGATCAGCCTTGATGTGTTGACCGATGGCGGTCGGTTGAGTGAAGTCCATCGGCGTGCCAGCAACCGGGGCCAGCTCACCGGTGGGGATCAGTTTGCCAGTGACCGGCGTGTAACGGGCTGCATGCAAGGTCGCAAGCTGTTTTAGCACGTCGCCATTGCCCGCGCCGGCCAGGTTGAAATAACTGTGGTTGGTCAGGTTCAGCACCGTGGGTTTGTCGGTGCTGGCTTTGTACTCGATGCGCAGCTCATTGTTCTCGGTGAGGCTGTAGGTGACTTCGGTTTTAAGGTTGCCCGGGAAACCCATTTCACCGCCCACCGACAGATACGTCAGGGTCACGCCCACCGAATCCTTGCCTTTGCTCGGTTCGGCTTTCCACACCCGTTTATCGAAACCCTGGGCTCCGCCGTGCAGTGAATTGCTGCCGTCGTTGAGTGGCACCTGATAGCGCTTGCCGTCCAGCTCGAAGGCACCGTTGGCCAGGCGGTTGCCGAAGCGGCCAATGGTCGCCCCGAAGTACGCGGTGCCGCTTTGATAACCCTGCACGTCGTCGAAGCCCAGCACCACATCGTCGAGCTTGCCGTTTTTGTCCGGCACTTTCAGCGACTGCAGAATCCCGCCGTAGGTAATGACCGTGGCTTGCAGGCCATGGCTGTTGCGCAAGATGTATTGCTCGACGGGCGTGCCGTCATTGGTTTTGCCGAAGGCTTTGTGTTCGCTGGACAAGCCGGCGGCATGAGCGGGGAGGGTGGCGATCATCAGGGACAGTCCGAGGCCGGAGAGCAGGTATCGAGATTGAAGCATGGTTGACCTTCCTTTTTGTTGTTTTGTGAGAAGTAGTCATACTAATAATCGAGTTTTAACGCGATCAAGGAAGGATTTATAGCTTATCTATGCAGTGTTGCAATCATAAAGTATGACTAATGCGGAGCTGCTTTCACGGTGATCCACGTTTACGGACCACCGGCACTGCACTTTTTCGGCTTTCGCGGTTCTATCCTTGGCCAGCCCGCGGCGATCCCCACCGCCGGCCCATGCCCAAGTTCAAGAACCCATGGCTCGAGTTTTACCCCGCTTTACCCCGCACATTCGCCGTTATTGCTTGCTGCTGATTGGCCTGTCGATGCTCTTCGCCAGTGGCTGCAGCCATCAGCCGGGCAACGACCTCGTTAGCCAGTTTCGCAACGGCAAACCCCAGGAATTTCTCCAGACCAGCGTCGACCGCATGGCGACCCTGGCGATGCGTGACAACCTCGAAAGCCTCTACCTGCTGATGAACAAGCTCTACCTGCGCAACCCGGAGGAGCTGAAAAAATCCGGCTTCCTCGATGTCGGCACCGCAGAAAAACAAGTGCGCATGGCCATCGAACAGCAACAACCACTGCCCACCCTCGGCGGCAAAAAAGACCTCGCCGCGCTGAGCTACGCCATGAGCCCGGAATTCCTCGGCGACCGGGTCGGTGCCTTCATCTATGCCATCGGCAGCATGCTGGTCACCGCCCATGGCAATCGGCTGGAGTTCTACATGACGGATGCGATCAACCCGACTTTCGTCAGCAATGCCGCGCGCAACATCGAGAAAGCCACCTGGATCTTGAGTCAGCGGCAAAACAAGCAAGGCGAGCCCTTGCTGTTTTCCAACGAAATCTCGGAGGAGGGCAGCAACCTGAGTTTTGCCGTGGAGTTCGGCAAAATCGTCGCGCGGCTGGACCTGCTGACCCAGATGCTCGATGAACGCTACCGACGGATCGGCCTCAACTACGCCCAGAGTTTGCTGTTCCTGAATTTCTTGCCGGTGCAATGAGCGAGTGCCAAACCCAATCCCTGTGGGAGAGCTTTTGTGGGAGCTGGCTTGCCTGCGATTGCATCAACTCGGTTGGACGTTAAACCGGGTCGTCTGCATCGCAGGCAAGCCAGCTCCCACAGGGGATTTGAAAGAAAGAAGATCGTGTTCCGGCCCAATGAGTTGGCATAACGATAGACCGTATCGATATAACTGGTTATAAGAAAAATCGCTATGCTGCGAGCCGGTTATTCTCCTGCGATTCTCTGGGCGTATTAATGGAATTCGGCAATTTCGGGTTGGTCGTTGCAGGTCTGGTGGTCGGCTTTATTGTCGGCATGACCGGCGTCGGGGGCGGTTCGTTGATGACCCCCATTCTGTTGTGGTTCGGCGTCAACCCGGCTACGGCGGTGGGCACGGACTTGCTGTACGCGGCCATTACCAAATCCAGTGGTGTGCTGGTTCATCGCAAGAACAAGAACATCGACTGGGCGATCACCGGTTGGCTGACCCTCGGCAGTGTGCCGGCAGTGGCGCTGACGCTGTGGTTCCTGAGCAGTTTGCAGACCTCGCCCGACGCGATGAATGCCGTCATCAAACAAGCCTTGGGCTTCGTATTGTTCGCCACGGCGCTGGCGATTTTCTTCAAGAAACGCTTGCTCGATTTCGCCCACAAACGAGCGGGCGGCCACTACAACCCCAGCGGCTCGCGGTTGAATGTGCTGACCGTCATTACCGGTCTGGTCCTGGGCACCATGGTGGCCCTGACCTCCATCGGCGCTGGCGCCTTGGGCACCGTCGCGCTGTTCATCCTGTATCCGTTGTTGCCGACCCGCCGCCTGGTTGGCACCGAAATCGCTCACGCGGTGCCCCTGACCCTGGTCGCCGGCCTGGGCCACGCGAGCATGGGCAACATGGATTGGCACGTCTTGGGCTACTTGCTGGTCGGTTCGCTGCCGGGGATTTACCTGGGCAGCCATTTGACCGGGCGGATCTCCGACGAACTGCTGCGTCCGTGTCTGGCCACGATGCTGGTGCTGATCGGCTACAAGCTGGCGTTCTGATCCGGCACCGTATAGATCACTGAATTTAGCGGAATCATGCTCTCGCTGACGTAGTCAAAACTATGACCCCGTTCAGATGAGGTCATGACGTCCATGAACAGCCCCGTAAACGATCTTCTGCGACGGTTCCGCCGCCCCCGTGGCGAGCCACCCGGCAACGCGGCCGAAGTGTTGCGCCGTCATGCCGAGCCGTTGCCTGCACGCGACTCACCTGAATTCGGCGAACTGTTCGACCGCTTTGGCGATGCCAGCGTAGTGCTGATCGGTGAAGCCAGCCACGGCACCCAGGATTTCTACCAGACCCGAGCGGCGATCACCCGCCGCCTGATCGAGCAGCACGGCTTCGGCATCGTCGCGGTCGAAGCCGACTGGCCCGATGCTGGGCAGATCGACCGATGTGTCCGCGACCTGGGCCGCTCCGCCTGGAAAAAACAGGCCTTCGCCCGATTCCCCACCTGGATGTGGCGCAATACGTCCGTGCAGACTTTTACCCGCTGGCTGCACCACCATAATCGTGGGCTGACGCCCGAGCAGCGTGTGGAGTTTCGGGGGCTGGATGTTTACAGCATGCGTCACTCCATCGACGAAGTACTGGGCTATCTCGATAAGACCGACCCGCAGCTGGCGAAAGAGGCCCGCCATCGCTACAGCTGCCTGACGCCGTGGAACGACGACCCTGCGCTGTACGGTCATTTCGCCGAGCGGGGCAATATGGCCACGTGCGAGGACGCAGTGGTCGAGCAATTGAATGTGCTGCTGGGCGAACGGCTTGATCCGATGGTCGCCGACGACGAGGCGTTTTTCAGCGCCACCCAGAACGCCCGCGTCGTGCGGGCCGCCGAGCAGTATTACCGAGCCATGTATCGCGGCTCGACCGCCTCGTGGAACCTGCGTGACCTGCACATGTTCGATACCTTGCAAACCCTGATGGCGCATCGCGGGGCAGGCGCCAAAGCGGTGGTGTGGGCGCATAACTCACACATCGGCAACGCCGCCGCCACGCAAATGGGTTGGGAGGGGCAGTTCAACATCGGTCAGTTGTGCCGCACGGCCTACGGCTCACAAGCGGTGCTGATCGGCATGGGCACCGACCACGGCACCGTCGCTGCCGCCGATGATTGGGATGAGCCGATGCAGGTCAAACAGGTGACCCCGGCATTGGCCGGCAGCTGGGAACAACTGTTTCTCCAGGCCGGAGTTCCCGCAGCGCTGCTCGACTGGCGGACGTCACCGAGCGAGGAATTGCTGGACGTACTGGCCGAGCCATTGCTCGAGCGCGCCATCGGCGTCATCTATCGCCCCAGGACCGAGCGCCAGAGCCATTACTTTCAGGCCGTGCTGGCGGAGCAGTTCGATGCGTTTATCTGGATCGAAAAAACCCATGCGGTCTCGCCATTGCCGGAGCCCGAGTTCATGGAACACGAGGAAGACACCTTTCCGTTCGGTATATGACCCGCAAATGACGGGTATCTATGCCAGTCAGTTAAGAGAAATCCCTGTGGGAGTTGGCTTCTGTGGCGAGGGGGCTTGCCCCCGTTCGGCTGCGAAGCAGTCGCAAAGCTTTTAGGGCCGCTTCGCGCCCCAACGGGGGCAAGCCCCCTCGCCACAGAAGCCCGCAGGTTCTGCCTATTCCCGGGTAAAAATCTCCAGCAGATGCCCGTCCGGGTCATCGAAATACACCCGCCGGCCACCGCCGTAATCATTGATCTCGTTCGGCCGTTGCTTGCCAGGATCTGCCCACCAGGGCTGCTTGCGCGCTTGCAGGCGAGCGAAGGCCGCATCGAAGTCTTCGTCGCCAATCAGGAACGCATAATGTTGGGACGCGATGGGCGGATCGTTATTGTAGAAATCCAGCGACACTCCGTTATCGAATTTGACCACCAGCATTGGCCCGAACGGCTCGGCATCGGGCAGGCCGAGGAGGTCGGTCAGGTAGCGGGCCGACACCTGTTTGTCACGGCACCAGACGATGGTGTGGTTCAGCTGAGCGCTCATGGAAAAATCCTCACGGCGAATCAGGTCGTGCAAGTGGTGCTATGAGATTAGCTCAGGCTGTTGCGCAATGACCGCCCTGACCTAAGCTTGGGGCAAGGCGAAACACAATTGCAGTGCGTCACCCGGAACGTTCGCCGCGATGCGCAATCATTAGAGCGTGGATATCAAAAGGAGATGCGCATGCTCATCAGGTCTTTGACCCTGGCTACTCTGCTGGTTTTCGTCGGCCCCCTGTTCGCCGCCGATGACGATTCCCCTCTGGTTAAAGATGTGGGCAGGGACCGTCCCCTGATTGTCATCGCGCCCAGTTCGGTCGATCCCACCTGGGTCAGCCTGAAAAAATCCCTGGATGAACCCGCCAGCCGCAAGGGCTTCACCGAGCGAAACATGGTGCTGTACACCGTGATCAACACGATGGGGCAACGCGACGGCAAAGACCTCGACCCGCAAACGACGATGGCGTTGATCCGCTCGCTCAAGCTGGGCGCCGGGGCGAAGAGCAAAATCATCCTGGTCGGCAAGGACGGCGAAAAGAAGCTTGAAAAGGATGTGGTCGAGCTGAAAGAGATTTTCAGCACCATCGACGAGCTGCCAGCCGCTGAAAAGGAAGCGACAGTACCGTTGCCAGCGCCGGTGGCTGACATTGCACCGGCCAAAGGCGCAAAAGGCAAACCGACGAAGCCCAGCAAACCGCCTGAGCAGCCGGATGATTGAATTTCCTCCATTGTGGTGAAAATCCCTGTGGCGAGGGGGCTTGCCCCCGTTGGCCTGCGAAGCAGGCTCCAATCCTTGCTAAACAAAAATGGGCGACCTCAAGAGGCCGCCCATTTTTTTGCCACCAGAAATCTGGAATCTAACCACCCACTGTGGCGAGGGAGCTTGCTCCCGCTCGGCTGCGAAGCAGTCGTAAACCCGGCATCTGAGATCTATCTGATGCAACGCGGTGGTTGGTTTGGGGCCGCTGCGCAGCCCAACGGGGGCAAGCCCCCTCGCCACAGGATCGCGGTTACCCAGCCTTAACGGGTTGTCGGGATCATTCAGTCAGCGCACTCAGTATTTTGTGAGCGATTTTGACTCGCTCGGCGTTCGGGTAGTTTTTGTTGGCCAGGATCACGATGCCGATGTCCTTCGCCGGGATAAACGCGACATAGGCGCCAAAGCCGCCGGTTGAACCGGTTTTGTTGATCAGTACAGTGTCGCGTTGCGGCTGCGGCGGGTTCAGCAGTTGGACTTCATGAGCCTCCATCGCCATCTGCGACGAGTTGCCGACGAGTAATGCGTCGAGCGTCACCGGATAGTTGTAGAACTCCCATCCCAACCCTTGAGTCATCTCGCCGACGGTGTAATAACCGGTGTGAGTGATGGCGATGGCTTGCTGCAGGGGCTTTTCCAGCGACGTCGGATTCATGTTCGCTTCAATATAGCGAAGCAGGTCCGAGGCGCTGGTTTTCACGCCATACGCTTCGGAATCCAATGCGCCCGGTCCGACCCGCACAGGCTTGTCGTCCTTGTTGTAGCCCTGGGCGTAAAGCGCCATCTGATCCTGCGGTACCTTGAGGTAGCTGTGCTTGAGGCCGAGTTTCGGCAGCAAGGTTTTTTCCATCAGCTTATCGAACGGCGCCCCCATGCTTTGCGCCGCCAGATAGCCGAACAACCCAAGGCTGGGGTTTGAATATTGGCGATGAGTGCCTGCGGCGTAGGTCGGTTTCCATTGTTTGAAGTAGCCAAGCATTTTGTCCTGATGGTCTGCCTCACTGGGGAATTGCAGCGGCAGGCCACCGGCGGTGTAGGTACCGAGTTGCAACACGCTGATGCTGTCGAACGCGCTGCCACGCAATGTCGGCAGAACCTGACTGGCATTGTCCGACAGGGACAGTTTGCCTGTCGCCTGCGCATAGGCGGCGAGGGTGGCGGTGAAGGTTTTGCTCACCGAACCGATCTCGAACAGGGTGTCTTCGGTGACGGCTTTACCGTTTTCTTTTGAAGCCACGCCGTAGTTAAAGTAATGAGGTTGGCCATTAACGGTAATCGCGACCGCGACACCGGGGATCTGCTGTTGCTGCATCACCGGTTCAATGGCGGCCTTGACGATGGCTTCGACGCGGTCGTCAGCAAAGCTGTGGCTAACGCCGAGTAGAAGTGCGAAAGCGCTGTAAGACGCGAGTTTTCTCTGATTCTTTTTAGGCATGATTGAATTACTTTCCATGAGTTTCTGTGGTGTTAACCGCTACACTTCGAGCGGTTTTTCAAGCTGGTCCGTCGCTGGGCGAGCCAAATCTATGCAGTTTGGCAAAGACCGACAAACGACGATATTTCGGATGAGCCATTAGAAAATTTTGGGAGTGGGCATGATTCGACCTCATCTGCCGCTGAATGCGCTGCGCGCTTTCGAGGCTTCGGCACGCCATTTGAGTTTCACACGGGCGGCGGTGGAGTTGTGTGTCACGCAGGCGGCGGTGAGTCATCAGGTCAAAAGCCTTGAAGCCCAGCTTAACGTGACTTTGTTCAAACGCTTGCCCCGAGGCCTGATGCTGACCAGCGAAGGTGAAACCCTGCTGCCGGTGTTGCGCGAATCCTTCGACCGGATCGCCGAGACCCTGGAGCGATTCGAGGGCGGGCATTTTCGCGAGGTGTTGACGGTGGGGGCGGTGGGGACGTTTGCGGTCGGTTGGCTGTTGCCGCGGCTGGCGGATTTTCAGACGAAATATCCGTTCATCGATTTGCGCCTGTCGACCAACAACAACCGGGTGGACGTGGCCGCTGAAGGCCTGGATTACGCCATTCGCTTTGGCGCGGGAGCGTGGCATGGGATTGAAGCGGTACGGTTGATCGAGGCGCCGCTGTCGGTGCTCTGCGTTCCCGAGATTGCGCGGCAATTGCACACACCGGTTGATCTGTTGCAGCAAACACTGTTGCGCTCCTATCGCACGGATGAGTGGCCGGAGTGGTTTCAGGCAGCCGGGCTCTCAATCCATGCGGCACCGCCGAGAAGCATCGTCTTCGATTCCTCGCTGGCGATGATGGAAGCGGCGTTGCAAGGGGCGGGCGTAGCATTGGCGCCGCCCTTGATGTTCTCCCGGCAACTGGCTGCGGGCGTAATCGAGCAACCGTTCGCCATCGGGATCACCACGGGCAGCTACTGGCTGACCCGCTTGCAGTCGCGCCCTGAAACGTCGGCGATGACCGCGTTCAAGGACTGGCTACTACAAGTGGCACATGATGAATCGTAGGAGCTGCCGAAGGCTGCGATCTTTTGATCTTGATCTATAGCGATTTCAGCTTCGCCAGCCGTCAAGATCAAAAGATCGCAGCCTTCGGCAGCTCCTACATGGGGATGCGTAGTGTCCTCGGAGGGTTACCGCACCAGACACGGCCGCTTGTTATCGAACCTCCACCCCGGAATCAGAAACTGCATCGCCACGCTGTCGTCCCGCGCACCCAGACCCATGCCTTTGTACAGCTCATGGGCCTTGGCCAGTTGATCGATGTCCAGCTCAACCCCCAGGCCAGGTTTTTTCGGCACCTGCACACAGCCATCGACGATTTGCAGCGGCGCTTTGGTCAGGCGTTGGCCGTCCTGCCAGATCCAGTGGGTGTCGATGGCGGTGATTTCACCCGGCGCAGCCGCTGCGACATGGGTGAACATGGCCAGGGAAATATCGAAGTGGTTGTTGGAATGCGAGCCCCAGGTCAGGCCCCATTCGTGGCACATCTGCGCGACTCGAACCGAGCCCTGCATGGTCCAGAAGTGAGGGTCCGCCAAAGGAATGTCCACCGATTGCAACTGGATCGCATGGCCCATTTCCCGCCAGTCGGTGGCGATCATGTTGGTCGCGGTTTTCAGGCCCGTGGCCCGACGGAACTCGGCCATGACTTCGCGGCCGGAGTAACCGTTTTCCGCACCGCACGGGTCTTCGGCGTAAGCGAGAACGTGATGCTGATCCCGACACAGGCGGATCGCTTCTTTGAGCGACCAGGCGCCATTCGGATCAAGGGTGATGCGCGCGTCGGGAAAACGTTCGGCGAGGGCAGTGACCGCTTCGATTTCCTCGTCGCCACTCAACACGCCGCCCTTGAGTTTGAAGTCTTTGAAGCCATAACGGGCGTGGGCGGCGACCGCCAGGCGCACCACGGCGTCGGCGCTCATGGCTTTTTCGTGACGCACACGGAACCAGTCGTTGTCGGCGTCCGGTTCGCTGCGGTAGGCCAGATCGGTTTCGTTGCGATCACCGACATAAAACAGGTAACCGAGCATCTTCACTTCATCGCGCTGCTGGCCTTCGCCGAGCAGGGCCGCGACTGGTACATCCAGGTGCTGACCGAGCAAGTCGAGCAGGGCGGCTTCCAGGCCGGTGACCGCGTGAATGGTGATGCGCAGGTCGAAGGTCTGCAGGCCGCGACCACCGGCATCGCGATCGGCAAAGGTCTTGCGCACCTGATTGAGAATCTTCTGGTAAGTGCCGATCGGGCTGCCGACCACCAGTGCGCGCGCGTCTTCCAGCGTCTGGCGAATACGCTCGCCACCCGGCACTTCGCCGACGCCAGTGTGGCCGGCGTTGTCCTTGAGGATCACGATGTTGCGGGTGAAAAACGGGCCATGGGCGCCACTCAGGTTGAGCAGCATGCCATCGTGGCCGGCCACCGGCACAACCTGCATGCTGGTAATGATCGGGGCTTTTGCGGCTTCTTGTGGGGTCATTTTCTTGTCCTTAAAAACCAATGTTCAGGCGTGATTAGGTGCTGGTTTGCCCAAGGCAGCCACAGGTGCGGGTTTCGGTTTATTGCGCGCGGCGAAGACAATGATCGCGGCGATGATCGAGGTGGCGGCCAGGCCGTACAGCCCGCCCTGAATCGACCCGGTGTGTTCTTCCAACAGACCGAAGGTGGTCGGCGCAACGAAGCCACCGAGGTTGCCCACCGAGTTGATCAGTGCGATCACGCCAGCAGCAATCCGCGCATCCAGATACGCCTGGGGAATCGGCCAGAACAGCGACGATGCCGATTTGAAACCCAGCGCGGCGAAGCAGATGGCGACGAAGGCGAAGATCGGCCCGCCGGTGGTGGACATGAACATCCCGGCGGCAGCGATCAGCAGCGCAGCGGCGACCCAGGCTTGCTGGTGTTTCCATTTGGCCGACAACGTGGCGAAGGCATACATGCCGACGATCGACAGCAACCACGGAATCGAGTTGAACAACCCGACCTGAATGTCGCTCAGGTCGCCCATCTTCTTGATGATGCTCGGCAGCCAGAAGGTCGCGGCGTAGATGGTCAACTGGATGAAGAAGTAGATCAGGCAAAACAGGATGATCTGACGATCCTTGAGCAGCGTGCCCAGCGACGGTTTGATCGGCGTCGCGGCTTCGCGGGCCAGTTGTTCGTCATCGATAGCTTTGACCAGCGCGTCCTGCTCGGGACGGGTCAGCCATTTGGCATCGTGGGGTTTGGAGTCCAGCCAGAACCAGACGAACACGCACAGGCCGACCGAGAACATCCCTTCAATGAAGTACATCCACTGCCAGCCGTGCATGCCAAAACCGCTGATTTGCAGCAGCAACCCGGACAGCGGACCGGAGATCAGTGACGCAATGGCCGAGCCGCTGAGGAAGATCGCAATCGCCTTGCCGCGTTCGACACCGGGCAACCAGCGAGTGAAGTAATAAATCACCCCGGGGAAGAAACCGGCTTCGGCCACGCCCAGTAGAAATCGCAGGATGTAGAAGTGGGTTTCGTTCTGGATGAACGCCATGCAGGCGGCCACCAGACCCCAGGTCAGCATGATGCGGGTCAGCCAGATTCGCGCGCCGACTTTTTGCAGGAGGATGTTGGAGGGTACTTCGAACAGCGCGTAACCAATAAAAAACAGACCGGCACCGAGGCCGTAGGCGGCAGCGCCAATCCCTAAGTCATGTTCCATATGGGCGCGGACGAAGCCGATGTTCACACGGTCGATGTAATTGACGATGAACATGATCACGAACAGCGGCAGGACGTGGCGTTTCACTTTCGAGATGGCGGACTTCAGGACCGAATCGGCGCCATCGTTCATCCCGGGTATGGATGTATTCACTTCTTTTTCTCCCACTCGTTATTTTTATGCGGGGTGTGGCTGGGTGTTGCGTTGTTGATAGACATCATACAACTAGATTTTTCGGGCCGACAAGGGCTGTCTCTCAACAAAATGGCGTTAGGTGGGCGGGTTTTTATTCTTTTTTTGGTTTTGTGTGGCGTATTTACTTGGTTTTGTTGGAATCTGTTCAGTCGGTGATTTTCTCTTTATCGCAACGAGGAGCCTGGATTCGATAAGTTTAAATCGTCTGTTTCAGCATGATGATTGAGTGTTGTCATACAAGTTTGGCGGCATTTTGTTGAGATTCCTGTCACCGAGAAGCGAGCGCAGTGCTACGATCCGGATACCCGCTTTACGGATAACCACCATGCAAGAAGACATCGACGCACCCGCCCGCAAGCGTGCCCACAACCTGGCCCATGATCTGGTGAGCAAACTGACCCAGAGCATCCTGCTCGGCCAGATGGTGCCGGGGGACAAGCTGCCGTCGGAGAACTCGATTGTTCAGGAGCATGGCGTCAGTCGTACGGTGGTGCGCGAGGCAATCTCGAAGTTGCAGGCTTCGGGGCTGGTGGAAACCCGTCACGGCATCGGCACCTTTGTTCTCGAGCGAGCACCGGATCAGGGGCTGCGGCTGAATGTCGATACCGCGCTGGGCGTGCGCAGTATTCTGGAGTTGCGCATGGGCCTGGAAACCCAGGCGGCGGCGCTGGCAGCGGTTCGTCGCACAGACCAGCAGTTGGCGCAGATGCGTGAAGCGCTGGATGACTATCAAAGCCTGTTGGCCAACAACGACAGTTGCGTCGAGGCGGACAAACGCTTCCATCTGCTGATCGCTGAAGCCACCGGCAACGTGTGCTTCACCGAGATCATGCAACACCTGGGCAGCGCCATGATCCCCCGGACCCGCGTCAATGCCGCCGAGCGCGGGTCGGCGGATTTGAGCAAGCTCGGGCAACTCGCCAACCTCGAACACGAGGCGATTCTCAACGCCATCAAACGCCAGGATCCGGATGCGGCGCGGGCGGCGATGTGGTTGCACCTGACCAACAGCCGCGACCGCTTTTCGGCTGATCGGTAGCCGCCGTTTGTCTCCTCGATAGCACCCCGTTTGCAGGCTCGTTTCCAACCTGTACGGCCCAGATTCGCTGGACCTCATCAGTGAGGTGCGTCATGGCTTACGATCCGATCCTTCAAGGTGGAATTTCCGATAACGACCCTGTCAGACCCATTCCCGATAGGGACGATCCGTCGATGGATCACGACGCACCACCCGGCATGGACCCTTCGCGAGACCCGGCCGATACGGACGTTGATCGTCCTGAAGACTGGAGGGACCCGGATCTGGATGACGACATTCCGGCGCCGGATGAAAAAACGCCATTGTCCGACGACAGGCGATAAACGAAACCCGGCCGATGTGCCGGGTTTTTTGTGGTTGCAGGTTTACCGCGTCATCGTTCTTCGCGGGCAAGCCTCGCTCCTACAAAAGCACCGCCACCCCCTGTGGGAGCGAGGCTGATCTGGTCAAGTAATCCCAAACAACCGCCGCTCCAGATTCAACGCCAGCACACTGACCAGCACCACCACCGCACCCATCACCATCAACGTCGGCAACCTGTTTTACTGGCATGAAAACGCTGGGGTTCATCCGGTGCGAGAGGTGTTTGTGGGGATGTTGCGGGAGGAGTTTGTGTGATTACTCAAGGCATTGCGCCAATGCCAGTCAGTCGAGCGCAATCCATGTGGGAGCGAGCCTGCTCGCGATGACGCCGGTACATTCAACGTCAATGTGACTGACACGCCGCTATCGCGAGCAGGCTCGCTCCCACAGGTTCGGTGTCGTGCCCTTGATGATTTTTAGCTCACGCCCACATCCCGCATCAACAACCCAAACTGCAAATCCACCGCATCCGGTATCGGCAAATACACCGTATGCCCATCCCCCGGCGCCACTTCAATTGCCTCGCCTTTGACGTTCTGCAGCTGATGCAAATCGAAGTGGAAGTTGCCCTGGGGCGTCATCAGTTCCAGGTGATCGCCCAGACCAAAGCGATTCTTCACCCGCACCTCGGCCAGCTGATCCCGGCGTTCGCCGGTCAACTCGCCAACAAACTGCTGACGCTCTGAAACCGAGCTGCCGTTCTTATAATTCTGGTATTCGTCATGCACATGCCGACGCAGAAAACCTTCGGTGTAGCCGCGCTGGGCCAGGGATTCCAGATCGGTCATCAAGCTGCGATCAAATGCCCGGCCAGCCACCGCATCATCGATCGCGCGGCGATACACCTGGGTGGTGCGCGCGCAATAGAAGTGCGATTTGGTCCGGCCTTCGATCTTCAATGAATGCACGCCCATATGCGTCAGACGCTCGACGTGCTGGACGGCGCGCAGGTCCTTGGCGTTCATGATGTACGTGCCATGTTCATCCTCGAACGCCGGCATCAGTTCGTCAGGGCGATTGGCTTCTTGCAGCAGGAATACTTGATCGGTCGGCGCACCGATGCCCAGCGTCGGTTCGGGTCGGAACTGTTGAACGATTTCGCCGAGCTGATTTTCGCTGGCCGGCGTCGCCGAGTATTTCCAGCGACAGGCGTTGGTGCAGCTGCCCTGATTGGCGTCGCGCTTGTTCATGTAGCCCGACAACAGGCAGCGCCCGGAATAGGCCATGCATAACGCGCCGTGGACGAACACTTCCAGCTCCATCGCCGGGACGTGCTGGCGGATTTCTGCGATCTCTTCCAGCGACAGTTCGCGGGACAGAATGATCCGGCTCAAGCCCTGTTGCTGCCAGAACTCGACGCTGGCCCAGTTCACCGTGTTGGCCTGCACTGAGAGGTGGATCGGCATCTGCGGGAAGTGCCGGCGCACCAGCATGATCAGGCCCGGGTCGGACATGATCAGCGCGTCCGGCGCCATGGCGATCACCGGTTCCAGGTCCTTCAAGAACGTTTTGAGCTTGGCGTTGTGCGGGGCGATGTTCACCACCACATAGAAGCGCTTGCCCTGAGCCTGGGCCTCGGCGATGCCGAGCGCGAGGTTGGCGTGATCGAATTCGTTGTTGCGCACCCGCAGGCTGTAGCGCGGCTGGCCGGCGTATACCGCGTCGGCGCCATAGGCGAAGGCATAACGCATGTTTTTCAGGGTGCCGGCAGGGGCGAGCAGTTCCGGGGGGATAAGCGTCATGGCGCAGGTCATGGCAGTGTCGATCGCAAAAGCTGGCGAAGGTAATCCACTTACCCGCGGGGTTTATTGATCTGGATCTATGCTTGATGAATAAACGGATGGCACTCGCGCGAGCCGTGGCGGACTAAATATCAGGACGCGCAAACGGCGCCCCTGCGCACTGACATGGATCGGACATGAACGAAACGAAGCTGCAAAACACATCGTTGATGGTCTTGCTGACCGTGGTGAGCATTGCCTTCGTCTGGATTCTGCTGCCGCTCTATGGCGCGGTGTTTTGGGCGGTCATCCTAGGCATTCTGTTTTCGCCCTTACAGCATAAGTTGCAACAGAGGTTCGGCTGGCCACGCAACCTGACGGCCCTGTTCACCTTGTGTCTCTGTGTGCTGATCGCGATTCTGCCGGTGATCACCATCAGTACCTTGCTGGTTCAGGAAGGCGCGGCGCTGTACAACCGAATCGAAAGTGGCGAACTGGATATTGCCGGGTATGTGTCGCAGTTCAAGCAAAGCCTGCCGCCGTACGTTCAGAACTTGCTCGATCGTTTCGGCATGGGCGAGCTGAGCGGGCTACGGGAAAAAATCATCAAGAGCACGATGCAAGGTAGCCAGTTTGTCGCGACCCAGGCATTCAGTTTTGGTCAGGGGACGTTCGAATTCGTGGTGAGCTTTTTCGTCATGCTGTACCTGCTGTTTTTCTTCCTGCGGGACGGGTCCGAACTGGCGCGCAAAGTACGTGCGGCGATACCGCTGGAAGATAACCAGAAACGTCGCTTGCAACTGAAGTTCAATCGCGTGGTGCGGGCCACGGTGAAAGGCAACCTGCTGGTGGCAATCACTCAAGGGGTATTGGGTGGTTTTATTTTCTGGTTTCTGGACATCCCGAGCGTGCTGCTCTGGGCGGTGTTGATGGCGTTTCTGTCGCTGTTGCCAGCGGTGGGGGCGGGTATCGTCTGGATACCGGTGGCGGCGTATTTCCTGTTCAGCGGTGCGATCTGGCAGGCCACGGTGCTGACCTTGTTCGGTGTGTTCGTGATCGGCTTGGTGGACAACGTCCTGCGACCGATCCTGGTGGGCAAGGACACCAAAATGCCGGACTACTTGATCCTCATCTCGACCCTGGGCGGCCTGGCGCTTTTTGGCCTGAACGGTTTTGTCATCGGGCCGTTGATCGCCGCGTTGTTCGTGTCGAGCTGGGCGATTTTCATCGATTCCAAGCCCAAGGTTCAGCTGCCTTAAGCGCTGAGCTGGCCTGAGTCGATACGTTGTGACAAGGCTTGGGCGGCGGGAAGCGAGGTGAGCGGGCCGCTGATCGGTTCGCCGTCCTGCACCAGATACCAACAGGCTAGCAACCCCCGCGCTCTGAGTTGTGCGGGAACGGCGCTGCCAATAACGGACATGATCTGAACCTGGGCCATAAGTACCTCCATTAATCTATGGAGCTACCTTACGGATCGGACGCTTGAACGGACAATCAACGCTTTCGATAGTCGTCATTGATGCCAATGAGTTCTGCGGTCAATCCACCACTAGATCGAGCATATGCACCACTTCCTGCTCATTGAGCAGGCCTTTGCGCACCAGGTTTTCTGCCAGCAGCGAGAGGAATTTTGCGCTGCGATGGCCTTCCAGGTGTTTGAGTTCGGTCAGTGCGTTATACACCTTGTCGGAAGTGCACAAGCCGACAATGCGATGCGGGTTTTGTGTGGGCATGAAGGTCGTCCTTGTTTTTATCAACCTGTTGTTTACGGACAGATCCAAGCTTGCGGATCGAACATGACATAAATATGACCAATTTTACCTGCCGGTACTGTCCCGACAGCGACCTTGACGAGATTTATTCAGACTTCGTCCTGCCAGTGGTCACAAAAAAGGCCCCGCTTCTAAAGCGGGGCCTGATGAGCGTGTTACCAGCGGTCGCCACGATAATAACCATGGGGAGGGCCGTAATAGCCGCGTGGTGGACCATACCCGCGTGGCGGACCGTAATAGATCGGTGCCGGGCGGTAGTACATCGGTTGTTGAACGTAGACCGGTGCCGGTTGGTAATAAACAGGTGGTGGTTGCACGTACACCGGTTGTGGCTGAACGTAGACCGGTTGCTCCACATACACTGGACGGTCGCGGCCGATTATTGCTGAGCCGATGATTGCCGAGCCGACGATCGCACCAAACACAGCCGGACCTTCCCAGCCGCCATGACCACGACCACCTGCTTCTGCCTGCCCTGCGATAGCAAGAGCACCGATCAGCAAGGCTACTGTGGGGATTTTACGGATCATGATAAGTCCTCGGTTCTTCGACCCGGCGCTCGCGTCTGCAATAGACACAAGTTGTCGCGGGGATACTTCTAAGACAGCGTTTTTTTGAAAATCAGCACAGCCGTTGGGTAAATTTTGTGTAAGGTCTGTACCGGCTTCTTTACGGCTGTGTGCCAAGTGCAGACTGGCTTTTATGATCAATCAGAACCGGTGGAGTGGCTAATCCGTCCATCCGAAAGTGCTATTGAAGGAGATTCCAATGCAGATGAACCCCAACAGAGACACTCAGCTGTGCATGTCACTCTCGGGGCGCCCCGGCAATTTCGGCCTGCGGTTTCACAACCATCTGTACGAACAACTGGGCCTGAATTTCTACTACAAAGCCTTCAGCAGCCAGGACTTGCCGGGCGCCGTTGGCGGCATCCGCGCCTTGGGCATTCGGGGTTGCGGGGTGTCGATGCCGTTCAAGGAGGCGTGTATTGCGTTGGTCGATGAGCTGGATGCATCGGCTGAGGCTATTCAATCGATCAACACTATCGTCAACACCAACGGTCACCTCAAGGCCTACAACACCGATTACATCGCCATCGCTCAGTTGCTTGAAACCCATCAGGTTCCCAAGGATTCGACCTTTGCGCTGCGTGGCAGTGGCGGCATGGCCAAGGCTGTGGCCAGTGCCTTGCGCGATGGCGGTTACAAAAACGGCCTGATCGTCGCCCGAAACGAGCGCGCCGGGCGTGCTTTGGCTGAATCGTTGGGTTACTCATGGCAGGCGGAACTGGGGGGCCAGCGCCCGCAGATGCTAATCAACGTCACGCCCATCGGCATGACCGGTGGGCCGGAGGCCGATCAACTGGCGTTCGAGCCTGACGCTATCACTGCGGCCGAAACTGTTTTCGATGTGGTGGCGATCCCCTCGGAAACACCGCTGATCGTGCGCGGTCGTGCCGAAGGCAAGCGGGTGATCACCGGGCTGGAAGTGATTGCGATCCAGGCGCTGGAACAGTTCGTGTTGTACACCGGCGTGCGGCCGACCGATGAACAGTTCCAGAAAGCCGTGGCGTTTGCCCGGGGCTAATCATTCCGATTTTCTATTGAATGTACTGGCCCCTTCGCGGGCAAGCCCGCTCCCACAGGTTCACCGCTGACCTTGTGGGAGCGAGCCTGCTCGCGATTGCCGCGACCCGGTTTCCTGGCCCTCCTCATTCACTTGCCCGCGAATATCCCCCGCCTATACTGGCCACCAGCAAGCGCAGACTTGCTCTCCAGCCACCGTGACCGAGGTTTTCATGCGTCCCGCCATTCTCAACCTGGATCAGGTCGAACTCTTGCCGCTGCCCGAAGATTTTGCCCCTACTGGTGACGCTGCCGGCCGCTATCAGCAACGCTTGGCCCGCATCGGCCAGCAATTGGGCGCGCAAAAGCTGGGTTATCGGTTGTATGCCCTGGAGCCGGGCATGCGTGGCAGTCCTTTTCATAACCATCGGGTCAATGAAGAGATGTTCTACATCGTCGCCGGAGAAGGGGAGGTTCGCCTTGGCGCCGAACGCTTTCCGATCCGCGCCGGTGACGTGATCGCCTGCCCGGCGGGCGGTCCTGAAGCCGCGCACCAGATAATCAACACCAGCAACGGCGAATTGCGCTATCTGGCAGTCAGCAGCCAGCAATCGCCGGACATTTGCGAATACCCGGATTCCGGCAAATACGTGGTGATGGACGACTTCAAGGTCGATGCCCAAGGCAATGCTTCGGGCTTCGTCGCCGTCGCCAGACAGGCCGATGGCGTGGATTATTGGGACGGTGAGTAGCAACTTGGAGTTGAACGCGAACCCTGTGGCGAGGGAGCTTGCTCCCGTTCGGCTGCGAAGCAGGCGCAAGGCAGGCAAACCCGGTGAGCCAGACGTAATGCGTTGACAGGTTTGGGGCCGCTTCGCGACCCAGCGGGGGCAAGCCCCCTCGCCACAGAGGTCAGCCCTTTGGCTATTCGAGGCGTGCCAAGCGCTCTTCCAGCGCCGCAATCCGCGCTTCAAGCTCTTCGATTCGCTCAATCGACACACCGCCACTGGTGCCACGCTCCGCCGGGTTCTGCCGGGCAGCCAGGATTGCTTCGATATCCGCCGGATCGCCCAGTGCATGCATGTAACGGTCTTCGCGCTGGCCGGCCTGACGCGGGATCAACAGCGCCAGACCTCTGGCGATCAGGCGTTCCAGCTGGTGCACCACCTGTTCGGCATCTTCGAAGTCATGCATGCGGCCGCTGCGGGTCAGCAGCTCATTGACCGTCTGCGGGCCGCGCAGGAACAGCAGCCCCGTCAGAATCACCTGGGCCGGCACCAGTTCCAGCGCCTTGTCGACCCGATGCTCCCAACGGTCGGCACGGCTGCCCATCACCAGTCTGGTAAAACCGCGACCTTCCAGTGCGCGCAAGCTCTGGCCGACTTGTCCCTGGCTGAGGTTCATCACCGGTTCGCGGCTGGTTTTCTGGTTGCAGGCAATCACCAGCGCATTAAGCGTCAGCGGATAGGTTTCCGGGCTGGTGGCCTGTTTCTCGATCAACGAGCCCAGAATGCGGATTTCCGTGCTGTTGAGCCGCGGTTCGTCGGAGGTCGTTTCTTGCTCAGTGCTCATCGCGCTTTTCCCTATGCAGTCGAAGCATGCAGTCGAAGCCGCCTAGCCTAATCCTTGCAGGATAAAAGACAAGCCGCAGGGCGGTCGGGCATGGCTATAATCGCTCCACGTTTTTACTCCTGTCACCACACGAGACCATCATGACTATTTCCCTGTACGCCGCTTCCGTTCCAGTTTTCCAGCAAATGCTCAATGCCCTGAGCAACAACCTGAGCAAGGCCGAAGCCCACGCTACCGCGAAAAACATTGATCCGAACGCGTTCCTGCAAGCCCGTCTGTACCCGGACATGTTCCCTCTGGTGCGTCAGGTGCAGATCGCCGTTGATTTCGCCAAAGGCGTTTCGGCGCGTCTGGCTGAAGTCGAACTGCCGAAATATGACGACACCGAAACCACCTTCGCCGAACTGCAAGCGTTGATTGCCAAGGTCCTGGCCTTCATTGGCGAGATCAAGCCTGAGCAGATCGACGGCAAGGAAGGCATCGAGATCGTTACCCGTCCAGGCACGCCTAAAGAGAAGCGCTTCACTGGCCAGGCTTACCTGCTGAGCTACGGTCTGCCACAGTTCTTCTTCCATATCACCACCGCTTACGCACTGCTGCGTCACAACGGTGTGGAAGTGGGCAAGCGCGATTACATGGGCGCGTTCTAAACCGCCCAGGTACAAAAAAGCCCGCCAAGGTGTAAGCCTTGGCGGGCTTTTTTACATGCGTTGCTGCGGCGATCTTTTGATCTTTTTATGCCAGACGCTGGGCTTCCCGGGCTTTCTGGGTCTTCTGTTCCTCACCCTGGCACGCAGCCGCGGTGAACAGCACGTCGGTGGAGGAGTTCAGCGCGGTTTCCGCCGAGTCCTGCAACACACCGATGATGAAACCGACCGCTACCACTTGCATGGCGATTTCGCTCGGGATGCCGAACAGGCTGCACGCCAGTGGAATCAGCAACAGCGAACCGCCGGCCACGCCCGAGGCGCCACAGGCACAGATTGCCGCGACGATGCTGAGCAGGATGGCCGTTGGAATATCCACGGCGATGCCCAGGGTGTGCACTGCAGCCAGGGTCAGCACGGTGATGGTGATCGCTGCGCCGGCCATGTTGATGGTGGCGCCGAGCGGGATCGACACCGAATAGGTATCTTCGTGCAGGCCCAGGCGCTTGCTCAACTCCAGGTTGACCGGAATGTTCGCCGCCGAACTGCGAGTGAAGAAAGCAGTGATGCCGCTCTCACGCAGGCAAGTGAATACCAGCGGATACGGGTTGCGACGCAGCTTCCAGAACACAATGGCCGGGTTCATCACCAGCGCCACGAACAGCATGCAGCCCAGCAACACGGCCAGCAGATGCATGTAACCGATCAAGGCACCGAAACCGGAGGTGGCGAGGGTCGAGGCCACCAGACCGAAGATCCCCAGCGGCGCAAAGCGAATCACCACCCGTACGATAACCGTCACGCCATTGGACAAATCGCCCAGTACCTCACGGGTGGTTGCACCCGCATGGCGAATCGCAATACCCATGCCGATCGCCCAAGCGAGAATGCCGATGAAGTTAGCGTTCATCAGCGCGCTGACCGGGTTATCGACCACGCTCAGCGCCAGGCTTTGCAGCACTTCACTGATGCCGCCCGGTGCGGTCACCGCAACATCTTGGGTAGCCAACACCAGACTCGACGGAAACAGCGTACTGGCGACCACCGCCACGACAGCTGCCGCGAAGGTGCCCAGCAGATACAGAAACAGAATCGGCCGGATATGGGTTTCCTGGCCGTGCTTATGGTTGGCAATCGAGGCCATGACCAGCACGAACACCAGAATCGGCGCGACAGCCTTGAGCGCCGAGACGAACACTTTGCCAATAAAGGCAGTGGACTTGGCCAGCTCAGGCGCGAACAGCGCCAAGGCAATCCCGGCGATCAGGCCGATGATGATTTGCGTGACCAGGCTGCTGCGTTTCAGGCGTTGCAAGAGAGAAGGGGATGAAGCGGTCATAACGGCATCTCTGATTTTATTAGGGTGCAGGGTTCTGCTCATGCAGCAAAAAGCCGGGCAGGCCACATGGAGGGAACCGAAGGGTCGCTGCATCAATGCCAACAATGGCCGATGAGCAAAGTGTAAGTACCGCAGGCCGCGGACTTTATCACAGCGTAGCCGTGATCCTTCAGACCTGTGACGATCTGCCACCCGATTGCTCAACGCGATTTGCAGGTTCGTGCAACCTTGTCCGGAAACACTCTGTTAAGCTTCGCCATCCTCATTTTCAAGTTCTGCCAGTGAGCCTTCGGGCTGTCGCTGGTGTCGTCGTTTTCCTGGAGTTCTGCATGCTGTTGCCCATTCTTCTGTTGTCCGCCGCCGGTTTTACGGTGCTGACCACGGAGTTCATCATCGTCGGCCTGTTGCCGGCAATCGCCCGTGATCTGGACGTCAGCATCCCTCAAGCGGGTTTGCTGGTGACCCTGTTCGCCTTTACCGTGGCCACGTTCGGACCGTTCCTGACCGCATACTTTGCAAGGTTTGAACGGCGCAAACTGTTTATCAGCGTGCTGATCATGTTCGGCCTGGCCAACACGCTGGCGGCGCTGGCGCCGAACATCGGGGTGATGGCCATTGCGCGATTGATTCCGGCGCTGGGGTTGCCGGTGTTCTGGGCGTTGGCCAGTGAAACCGCAGTGGACATCGTCGGGCCGGACTATGCCGGGCGGGCCATCTCCAAGATCGGTTTCGGCATTGTCTGCGCCACGGTGTTCGGTATTCCGGTGGGTACGCTGATTTCCGATGCGTTCGGCTGGCGCAGTGCCTTTGGCATTCTGGCGGTGATCGCGTTTGCCAAGGCGTTGCTGCTGTTTATCTACCTGCCGAAAACCAACCTGCACCAACATCAAGTGAGCTTCCGTTCGCAGTTCAGAATCCTGCGTAGCCCATTGATGCTGGGGCATGTGCTGTTATCGATCCTGGTGTTCAGCGGCATGTTCACCGCTTACACCTACCTGGCAGACATTCTTGAGCGGCTGGCCGGTTTCAACGGCACGGTGGTCGGCTGGTGCCTGATGGGTTTCGGTGCGGTCGGCTTGATCGGCAATTCGTTGGGCGGTCGCGCGGTGGATCGGCATCCGCTAATTGCTTCAGTAACGTTCTGTGCCTTCATGATCGCCGGCATGGTGGCCTTGGTGCCGAACATTCATTCGCCCCTCGGTCTGGCGGCAGCGATGGGGATTTGGGGCGTGACTCAGGCCGCGCTGTTCCTGGTCAGCCACGTGCGTCTGATGAAGGCTGCGCCAGAGGCACCGGCCTTTGCTGCATCGCTGAACATCGCCGGGGCCAATCTCGGCATCGGTCTGGGCGCGATGGTCGGTGGGCGGGTGATCGACAGTGTTGGCCTGGGCGGCCTGGGTTTTGCGGCAGCCGGTTTTATCCTTGTCTCGATCCTGTTGGCGATGGCGCTGATGACCTTTAAACCTCGCGAAATCTGCGCCTGACACCTCACATCGCGGTAAACAGCTCGCGGCGAGCACCTTCGGTAATGGCGACAATGCCGGGGTGCTTGACCTTGCGCTCCACCGAGATGGCGTAGAACGACTCGCGCACCGCGTCGGTCTGGCCAATCAACTCCACGCCGCATTGGCGTCTCACTTCGTCGGCAATCACGCTCGGGCCGATGAATATCCCGCTGCCGGATTGGCCGAAAGCCTGCATCAAGGCGCTGTCGTCGAACTCGCCGACGATCTGTGGCTGGATCTGCTGTTCGGCAAACCAGCGTTGCAAGCGACTGCGCACCACGGTTTCCGGCCCGGGAATCAGCAGCGGGGCGCCGTGCAGGCTGCGGGGGAAGTCCTTGCCATATCGCGCCGCCAGTTCGGCTGTGGCGAAGAAGCTGATGCCGCATTCACCGAGTTTCTGGCTGTAGCCCTTGATGTCCAGATGCGAGGGCATCGGGCTGTCGGAAATCACTAGATCCAGGCGCTGAATCGCCAGGTCGGCAAGCAAACGTTCCAGTTTGTCTTCGCGACAGGTGATACGCAGGGGCTCGCTCAACTCCATGGTCGGCGCGATCAGGCGATAGACGATGGATTTGGGCACTACGTCGGCGACGCCCACCCGAAACAGAATCTGTTGCTCATTGGGCTGCGCCCGCAGCATCAATTCCAGCTCGCCACCGAGTTGGAACATCTGCTCGGCGTAGGGCAGGGTCTGACGCCCGGCTTCGGTGAGTTCCAGCTGCCGGCCGATCCGACGAAACAACTCGATGCCATAGGTTTGCTCGAGCAGGGAAATCTGCCCGCTGATGGTCTGTGGCGTCAGGTTCAGTTGCTCGCAGGCGCGCACGATGCTGCCGGTCTTGGCCACCACCCAGAAGTAATGCAGCTGTCGATAATTAAGCATCTATTTATATTCCGGGGCAGGAGCTGCAGATGAAGATATGGATTCGTTAAAACCGAAGTATAGCCGCTAAAAATACGAATTTTCCTGAAGTGTTTGCTTCCTTAGAATGCCTCGCTATCGACGGATCGCCTTTCCGGTTCTGTCTGTTCTATTTGAGGGAAGCATCATGAAGCTTAAAACCACGGCACTGCTGATCACGTCTTTACTGGTGTTGGCCGGTTGCGACCAGGCCGAGAAAAGCGCTCAGCAATTGATGGGCAAGGCTGCCGAAACCGCTAAGCAGGCAATTGACGATACCCACAAAGCGGCCGAGCAAGCGCTGAGCGATGCCACGGGCGGTTTGATCACCAAGAAAGAACAACCGGCCAAAGAGACGGACAAATCCGAATCTTCGTCCCAGGAAATCTAAACCGTCTACAACGAGTCAGGACTGACCCATGGAATACCTTTTAGAACTTGCTGCAAGCCCCACTGCCTGGGTCGCCTTGGCCACGCTGGTGGTGATGGAGATCGTGCTCGGCATCGATAACCTGATCTTCATCTCGATCCTCACCAACAAACTGCCCGAACAGCATCGCCAGAAGGCGCGGCGCATCGGTATCGGCATGGCGTTGATCCTGCGCCTGGCACTGTTGAGCACCATCGCTTTCATCGTCCAGCTGACGGAGCCTGTGATCGAGATTCTCGGCCACGCGTTCTCCTGGAAGGACATGATCCTGATCGCGGGTGGCCTGTTCCTGTTGTGGAAGGCGACCACCGAGATCCATCACAGCATGGATCCGGCGCCGGATGATCCGACGTCGGCTACCTCGACTGTGACCCTGGGTTTTGCCGCTGCGATCGGTCAGATCCTGCTGCTGGACATGGTGTTCTCCATCGACAGCATCATTACCGCTGTCGGCATGACCGAGCATTTGCCGATCATGATCATTGCGGTGGTAGTGTCGGTACTGGTGATGTTGTTGGCAGCTGACCCTCTGGCCAAGTTCATCAACGACAACCCGACGGTGGTGATGTTGGCGCTGGGCTTCCTGATCATGATCGGCATGACGCTGATCGCCGAAGGTTTTGGCGCCCACGTACCGAAAGGCTACGTCTACGCGGCCATGGCGTTCTCGGCCACGATCGAAGGCTTGAACATGCTGTCGCGTCGGGCCAGGCAGAAGCGCATCGCCGCAGAAGCTTAACCTTCGTTAAACGAAACGGCCGCCTGAACTCGAAAGAGTCCAGGCGGCCGTTTTTGTTTGGACGACTGAAAAGCGCCGGTCAGTGCGCGGTGGCGGGGTGGGCAGCCGGCTGATCGGTTTTCGCCACAGGCGCCGATTGAACCGGGTGATGATGGTGCCGGCGGGTAATACGTAAAACGCCCCACAGCATGGCGGCGGCCACGGCCAGCCAGCCGGAAATCAACATTACAATGGTCATTGTCAGGCTCATCAGTGCCTCCTCTTTGCCCTGCCTCGGGCACACACTCTTCCTTGGTAAATGACAGTTTAGCCGCTGCTGTATTTCAGACTATTGACCAAAGGTCGCCTGTCACCAACCAGTTCGCTCTATCGAATGTAATCAACTGCCGGTTAAGGCTATACCGCTGCCGCGCGGCATCCTATGATCGACGGCCAAGCCGGGAGTGTGAATACCTGGCGTCTGAACAAGAGAGTGATGATGGTGCGGGTATTTTCTCGAATTCGATCTTTGGTATTGATCGTTGGCTGCGTTGCCGGTCTGGCTGGTTGTGCGGGGAGCGTGGCGCCTGAGATCAAGCGTCTTCCTGAGCGGGTCGAACTCAGCGGTACGTTCTACCGTGGGCAAAGTTATCAAAGCGGGCCTCAGGTTCTGGCCAGCCTGCTGTCCCAGCAAGGCATCGTGATAACCCCGGGCTTACTCGACAAACCTCTGCATTTGCCGGGTGCCGAAGACCGCTTGCAGCAGAACATGCAGGACCTCGCGCGCGAGTACGGGATGGTGGTCTATCCCCTCGACAGCCATTTGCCAGCGCTGCTGGCCCAGGTTGCGGCCGGTTATCCGGTAATGGTGCGCTTCACCGAAGGCTCGGCGTTTTGGGCAGAGCCCCGATACGCCATTCTCGCCGGTTACAACCGTCAGAAGCAGACCGTGCTGCTGCGCGCCGGGATGGATCGTCGGTTGCTGATGGGGTTCAGCGCCTTTGACTCGGCGTTCGAGAATGCCGGTGGCTGGGCCGTATTGATCCAGAAGCCGGACCAGATTCCGGCCAATGTTGATCAGCAGCGCTGGCTGAAAGCGGCGAGCGATCTTGCCCAGTCAGGTCAGGAGCAGGCGGCAGCCAGGGCGAAGAAGGCGTTGAGCGCGAAGTAAGTTCCGCTCGTCATCGGCATGGCACTGCCACGCTATGCTGGAGTCTCAGGTAGAGGGTCCGGACTTTTCCGGGTCCATGATCAGGAGGCGCCATGGCACATTCCAATACCCCCACTGGTCCGCACTCGTCTGAGCATTCGTCCGATAATGAGTTGGGGTTCGACCCCGATTCCCCGGACGTTGCCGATCCTCAGGTCGATCCCATCGGGCCCGCCAAGGCGCCCAGGGATGTAAAGCCGGGTGAGGAGGGCAAGAAGGCCCCGGCAAAGCCTTACGATCCACTTGGCGATCTGAAACCCAAGCCCTAGTCAGAGGTGCATATGTCTACCGATTCGAGCTTCGACGACAAACGTCCAGATCCTCCAGACAGTGTTCCAACAACCCCCGAAGACGACCTGGATCCGGTGATGGATCCGGACAGCCCGTTAAGGGATCCGTTGGCCAGACCGACAGTGGTGCCGACGAAGCATCCGCAGGGTTGGAAAGACCCGAGTGCCGGGGATGGCATTCCGGATGACGATCAGATGCCGTTGCCTAATGATTAATCCCGGCCAAAAGAAAGCCCCGAATATTCGGGGCTTTCTTTTGGAGGCGTTTCTAGCTTATTTCGATGCTTCAACCACGCCGCTCTGGCGATGCTTGAGATTCTTGTCGGACTTGTACTGCAGGGCGACGGACGGCACGTTGGCGCTCTTGCCGGTTTCGACCCAGCTACGAATCCGGCTGGCATCGGCAAAGTGCGTGTACTTGCCGAAGGCGTCGAGAATCACCAGCGCCATCGGACGATCACCCATGTGGGTGACCAGCACCAGGCAGTGACCGGCCGCGTTGGTAAAGCCGGTTTTGGTCAGTTTGATGTCCCAGTTAGGCTTGTTGACCAAATGGTCGGTGTTGCGGAAACCCAGGCTGTAGTTGGGTTTACGGAACGAAACGGTTTTTTCCTTGGTGGTGCTCAGCTGAGTCAATAGCGGGTGCTTGTGTGCGGCGATCAGCAGTTTGCTCAGATCGCGGGCGGTGGACACATTGCGAGGGGAGAGGCCCGTCGGTTCGACAAAGTGGGTGCTGGTCATTCCCAGCGCTTTGGCTTTGGCGTTCATGGCGGCAATGAACGCGACATAGCCGCCCGGATAGTGATGGGCCAGACTCGCAGCGGCACGGTTTTCCGACGACATCAGGGCAATCAGCAGCATCTCTCGGCGCGGCAATTCGCTTTTGAGTTTGACCCGGGAAAACACGCCTTTCATTTCCGGGGTGTCGCTGATGTTGATGGAAAGGTATTCGTCCATGTTCTGCCGGGCTTCTACCACCACCAGGCCGGTCATCAGTTTGCTGACGGACGCGATTGGCACTACCACGTCAGGATTGCTGGCATAGATCACTTTGTTGGTTTGCATATCCATCAACAAGACGCTACCGGAAGCGATCTTCAGCTGTGAAATGTCTCGGGGTGCGGCGGTGGTTTCTGCGGCGTTGATCGTTGGCGCGGTGAAAGTCCCTGTAAATGCAAAAAATAGGCTCAGGATTGAAAGACGGATTTTCACGCTGGCGGACTCATAAAGGGTGGATATGCCGTTTTGTAACGGGCTGTTTCTTTAAAAAGCGACGCATTTTAGGAGTATGGCTGAAGAACTGTCGATGGTTGTTCTATGTTCAGGGGAAAGTGCTTGGAGGCACGCTTTTCCGGCAGATGGTCGAGCTTTTTCTGCAGGCAAAAAGAACCCCGCGATGGCGGGGTTCTTTTATGCGACGCTGCAAGCAAGCGTGAACTCAGCCGTGCAGGGTTTCCGCGGCGTACAGCGTGTTTTCCAGCAGGCAGGCGCGGGTCATCGGGCCAACGCCACCCGGAACCGGCGTGATCCAGCCGGCGCGGGGCAGGGCGGTTTCGTAGATCACGTCACCGACCAGCTTGCCGTCTGCCTGGCGATTGATGCCAACGTCGATCACGATCGCGCCTTCCTTGATCCATTCGCCTTTGACCAGGCCCGGCTTGCCGGCGGCAACCACTACCAGGTCGGCGCGACCGACATGGCCCGCCAGATCCTTGGTGAAACGGTGGGTAACGGTGACGGTGCAACCGGCCAGCAGCAGTTCCATCGCCATTGGACGGCCAACAATGTTGGAAGCCCCGACAATGACAGCGTCCATCCCGTAGAGGTCGGCACCGGTGCTTTCCAGCAACGCCATGATGCCTTTAGGTGTGCACGGACGCAGCAGCGGAATGCGCTGGGCCAGACGGCCGACGTTATAAGGGTGGAAACCGTCGACGTCCTTGTCAGGACGAATGCGCTCCAGCAATTTGGAGGCGTCCAGATGTTCAGGTAGAGGCAGCTGAAGCAGAACGCCGTCAATCGCCGGGTCGTCGTTCAGGCGATCGATCAGATCGGTCAGTGCTTCTTGAGTTGTTTCGGCAGGCAGGTCATAGGCTTGGGAAAGGAAGCCGACCTCTTCACAGTCTTTACGCTTGTGCGAGACATAAACCTGAGAGGCAGGATCGCTGCCGACCAGGATCACCGCGAGGCCGGGTGTGCGCAAGCCTTGCTGGCGACGCTCGGCGACTCGTTTGGCGATCTGCTGGCGCAGGCTGGCGGCGATCGATTTGCCGTCGATTAGTTGTGCAGTCATTGCGCGTGATTAACCATCGAGAGGGGAAAAAAAGAGAGCGCATTCTCGCATGTCATGAGGTGAGGGCAAAGGCGCTTGGTCTGCAAATTCCCCTAACCCCTTTAATTAAATGAATTTTTTTTAAAAAAGAGTTGACGACCTTCAGGCTCACCTATAACATTCGTCGCACTTGTCGGGCACAGCCTAGCACTGGTTAAGAAGGTCGAGCAGAGTTGATGTTTAATTCGGTGAGACTGAAAGCACTTAGTTTGTAATCGTCCAAGAATACAGATTAACAAGGCGCCCGTAGCTCAGCTGGATAGAGCATCCGCCTTCTAAGCGGATGGTCGCAGGTTCGAGTCCTGCCGGGTGCGCCAATTAGGCAGCTTTGGCACAAGTAACGCAACATGGCAATATGGTGGGCGTAGCTCAGTTGGTAGAGCACGGGATTGTGACTCCCGTTGTCGAGGGTTCGATCCCCTTCGTCCACCCCATATTTAGAAAGGCGCCAGATTAACAGTCTGGCGCCTTTGCTTTAAAAGTTTGATGCGGATGTGGTGGAATTGGTAGACACACTGGATTTAGGTTCCAGCGCCGCAAGGTGTGAGAGTTCGAGTCTCTCCGTCCGCACCATTACAAACAGCTATTTAATAGCAGAAAACGGCGCAGCACCTGAAAAGGGCTGCGCCGTTTTTGTTTTAGAAGTCTGAATTTTCAAAACAACCGCATGTTCCGGGTTGAAAGGGCGGGTAGGGTCGTCGAATTTATGTATCTCGATGATGCTGATTCGCCCGTCGGTCCCCTCGTGGGGTCGGCTGTCAGGGATGGATTGCCGATTTCTTCTATATATAGAAGGATTGGTGCAGAGCCCTGGCATGACTGGCTGTATTTGCTAATGGGGCGAGGCACAACCGTTTGTCCCCGCCTATAAATTGCCTGCTGCTTTTTTACCCGTTTTCAGTAGGGTGACTTCTTGAGTTTGACCCACTAGAATGCATGCCCTTGATTCTGGGGTCGGAAACGGCCGGCTAACGTCTGTGCAACGAGGAATATCCATGCAAGTTTCTGTTGAAAATACTTCTGCTCTTGAGCGCCGCATGAGCATCACCGTGCCGGCTGAGCGCATCGAGACTCAGGTCAACAAGCGTCTGCAGCAGACTGCCCAAAAGGCCAAGATCGCTGGCTTCCGTCCAGGCAAAGTGCCTATGAGTGAAATCAAGCGCCGTTTCGGTGCTGATGCACGTCAAGAAGCCGTGGGCGATGTGATCCAGTCTTCCTTCTACGAAGCTGTTGTCGAGCAGAAGCTGAACCCGGCTGGCGCTCCTTCGATCGAGCCTAAATCGATGGAAGCTGGCAAAGATCTGGAATACGTCGCAATTTTCGAAGTGTTCCCGGAGTTCACCGTTGCCGGTTTCGAAGGTATCACTGTCGAGCGCCTGAGCGCTGACGTGGCTGATGCCGATCTGGACAAGATGCTGGAAATCCTGCGCAAGCAGAACACCCGTTTCGAAGTTGCCGATCGCGCTGCTCAGAACGAAGATCAACTGAACATCGATTTCGTCGGCAAAGTCGACGGTGAAGTGTTCGCTGGCGGTTCCGCCAAAGGCACCCAGCTGGTACTGGGTTCCGGCCGCATGATCCCTGGTTTCGAAGACGGTCTGGTCGGCGCTAAAGCCGGCGAAGAGCGCGTTCTGGACCTGACGTTCCCTGAGGACTATCAGAACCTCGACCTGGCCGGCAAAGCCGCTGAGTTCACCGTCACCGTGAACACCGTTTCCGAGCCTAAACTGCCTGAGCTGACCGAAGAGTTCTTCGCTCAATTCGGCATCAAGGAAACCGGTCTGGAAGGCTTCCGCACCGAAGTTCGCAAGAACATGGAGCGCGAACTGCGTCAGGCGATCAAATCCAAGGTCAAGAATCAGGTTATGGACGGTCTGCTGGCCACCAACCCGATCGAAGTGCCAAAGGCTCTGCTGTCCAACGAAGTCGACCGTCTGCGCGTACAGGCTGTCCAGCAGTTCGGCGGCAACATCAAGCCTGATCAACTGCCGGCCGAGCTGTTCGAAGAGCAAGCCAAACGCCGCGTTGTGCTGGGTCTGATCGTGGCTGAAGTGGTCAAGCAATTCGACCTCAAGCCTGACGAAGCCCGCGTTCGCGAGATGATTCAGGAAATGGCTTCGGCTTACCAGGAGCCTGAGCAGGTTGTGTCTTGGTACTACAAGAACGACCAGCAACTGAACGAAGTCCGTTCGGTTGTGCTGGAAGAACAAGTTGTGGATACTGTTCTGCAGAAAGCTAGCGTGACCGACAAATCGGTCTCTTACGAAGAAGCGGTCAAGCCGGTAGAAGCTCCACAAGCCGACTGATTGTTTTTGCGGTAAGAAGTACACACCATAAGCCAGCCTTCGTGCTGGCTTATGCGTATTCAAGACATAACTATTTGGGAGTGACTGCAGAGCATGTTCCGTAATTCGTATATTCAGCAGAACTCTGATATCCAGGCCGCCGGCGGCCTGGTCCCGATGGTTGTCGAGCAGTCTGCTCGTGGCGAACGCGCCTATGACATCTACTCGCGCCTTCTCAAGGAGCGAGTGATTTTTCTGGTTGGTCCGGTAGAGGACTACATGGCCAACCTGATCTGTGCGCAACTGCTGTTCCTTGAAGCGGAAAACCCGGACAAGGACATCCATCTCTATATCAACTCGCCGGGCGGTTCGGTGACGGCGGGCATGTCGATCTATGACACCATGCAGTTCATCAAGCCAAACGTGTCGACCACCTGTATCGGTCAAGCGTGCAGCATGGGCGCGTTTCTACTGACGGCCGGTGCCCAAGGCAAGCGTTACTGCCTGCCGAACTCGCGTGTGATGATTCACCAGCCACTGGGCGGTTTCCAGGGCCAGGCCTCGGATATCGAAATCCATGCCAAGGAAATCCTCTTCATTCGTGAGCGTCTCAACACGCTGATGGCCAAGCATAGCGGGCGCACTCTTGAAGAAATCGAGCGCGATACCAACCGCGATAATTTCATGAGTGCAGAAGCAGCGCGTGAATACGGGTTGATCGATGAAGTGATCAACCAGCGCCCCGCTTAAAATAAGCAGCTCAAAATAGGGTTGGTCAGCTGGTCTGATCACCGGCGGGCTTGAAAAAGCCCGCAATAGCCTTCATCTTGTGTTGCAAGCCTATCGGATTTGGATCGAACGAATGACTGACACCCGCAACGGCGAGGACAACGGCAAGCTGCTCTATTGCTCCTTCTGTGGCAAAAGCCAGCATGAAGTACGCAAATTGATTGCCGGCCCCTCGGTCTTTATCTGCGACGAGTGCGTCGACCTGTGCAATGACATCATCCGTGAGGAGGTGCAGGAAGCCCAGGCCGAAAGCAGCGCGCATAAATTGCCTTCGCCTAAAGAAATCAGCGGCATCCTTGATCAGTACGTGATTGGTCAGGAACGTGCGAAAAAGGTTCTGGCCGTAGCGGTGTACAACCACTACAAGCGTTTGAACCAGCGTGACAAAAAGAATGACGACGTCGAACTCGGCAAAAGCAACATCTTGCTGATCGGCCCGACAGGCTCGGGTAAAACCCTGCTTGCCGAAACACTGGCCCGCTTGCTGAACGTTCCGTTCACCATCGCCGACGCAACCACCCTCACCGAGGCGGGTTATGTAGGTGAAGATGTCGAGAACATCATTCAGAAGCTGCTGCAGAAGTGCGATTACGATGTAGAAAAAGCCCAGATGGGCATTGTTTACATCGATGAGATCGACAAGATCTCGCGCAAGTCTGACAATCCGTCGATCACCCGGGACGTTTCCGGTGAAGGCGTGCAGCAGGCCCTGCTCAAGTTGATCGAAGGCACGGTCGCCTCCGTTCCACCTCAAGGTGGTCGCAAGCACCCGCAGCAGGAATTCCTTCAGGTCGACACCCGTAACATCCTGTTCATCTGCGGTGGTGCGTTCTCCGGTCTGGAAAAGGTTATTCAAAACCGTTCCACCAAGGGCGGCATCGGTTTCAACGCGGAAGTTCGCAGCAAGGAAGAAGGCAAGAAAGTCGGTGAGTCCCTGCGTGAAGTCGAACCTGACGATTTGGTCAAGTTCGGTCTGATCCCGGAATTCGTCGGTCGTCTGCCGGTACTTGCCACGCTGGACGAGCTTGATGAGGCTGCGTTGATGCAGATTCTCACCGAGCCGAAAAATGCTCTGACCAAGCAGTATGCCAAGCTGTTCGAGATGGAAGGCGTGGACCTGGAATTCCGGGCCGACGCGCTGAAATCGGTCGCCAAACGTGCTCTGGAACGCAAAACCGGTGCTCGTGGACTGCGCTCGATCCTCGAAGGTGTATTGCTCGACACTATGTATGAAATCCCCTCGCAGTCCGAGGTGAGTAAAGTAGTGATCGATGAAAGCGTTATAGAAGGTAAGTCCAAGCCACTGTATATCTACGAAAACAGTGAGCCGGCTGCCAAGGCAGCGCCAGACGCCTAAGCGTCACACTGCTGAAATAAAGAAGGGGCCTTCGGGCCCCTTTGCTTTTAACGCGTTTTAACATTTTATTTGCGCTTGTTTTTTTTGAAAACAGCCCCCATCTTGGTTTCAAGCTTACATCCATCTGTTTACGGCCTTATGGCCGCCGTAGAGGCGAAATCATGAAGACAACCATCGAATTGCCTCTCCTGCCATTGCGTGATGTCGTGGTTTATCCGCACATGGTTATCCCGCTGTTCGTGGGGCGCGAGAAATCCATCGAAGCCCTCGAGGCAGCGATGACGGGCGACAAGCAGATCCTTCTGCTGGCTCAGCGAAATCCCGCTGATGACGATCCCGGTGAAGAAGCACTTTATCGCGTAGGCACCATCGCTACCGTTCTGCAGCTGCTCAAGTTGCCTGACGGCACGGTCAAGGTTCTTGTCGAAGGCGAGCAGCGGGGCGCCGTGGAGCGCTTCAGCGAAGTCGACGGCCACTGCCGTGCCGAAGTTTCGCTGATCGACGAAGTCGACGCGCCTGAGCGCGAGTCGGAAGTGTTTGTCCGCAGCCTGCTGGCTCAGTTCGAACAATATGTGCAGCTGGGCAAGAAAGTCCCCGCTGAAGTCCTGTCGTCGCTTAACAGCATCGACGAGCCAGGTCGCCTGGTTGACACCATGGCCGCGCACATGGCCCTGAAGATCGAGCAGAAGCAGGAAATTCTCGAAATCATCGATTTGTCGGCCCGGGTCGAGCACGTTCTGGCGTTGCTGGATGCCGAAATCGATCTGCTGCAAGTCGAAAAACGCATTCGTGGCCGCGTTAAAAAGCAAATGGAGCGCAGCCAGCGCGAGTACTACCTGAATGAGCAGATGAAGGCCATTCAGAAAGAGCTGGGCGACAGCGACGAAGGCCACAACGAAATCGAAGAGCTGAAAAAGCGTATCGATGCCGCCGGTCTGCCGAAAGACGCGTTGGCCAAGGCTCAGGCCGAACTGAACAAGCTCAAGCAAATGTCGCCAATGTCCGCGGAAGCGACGGTGGTGCGTTCGTATATCGACTGGCTGGTTCAAGTGCCGTGGAAGGCTCAGAGCAAGGTGCGTCTGGACCTTGCCCGTGCCGAAGACATTCTCGACGCCGACCACTATGGTCTGGAAGAAGTCAAAGAGCGGATCCTCGAGTACCTCGCCGTGCAGAAGCGCGTGAAGAAGATTCGTGGTCCCGTGCTGTGCCTGGTTGGGCCTCCAGGGGTGGGTAAAACCTCTCTGGCGGAGTCGATCGCTCACGCCACCAACCGCAAATTCGTCCGCATGGCCCTCGGTGGTGTGCGCGATGAGGCGGAAATTCGTGGTCATCGCCGGACTTATATCGGTTCGATGCCAGGAAGATTGATTCAAAAGATGACAAAGGTGGGGGTCCGCAACCCGCTGTTCCTGCTCGATGAAATCGACAAAATGGGCAGCGACATGCGTGGCGATCCGGCGTCGGCGTTGCTGGAAGTGCTCGATCCCGAGCAGAACCACAACTTCAACGATCACTATCTGGAAGTCGACTACGACCTGTCCGATGTGATGTTCCTGTGCACCTCCAACTCGATGAACATTCCGCCAGCACTGCTGGACCGGATGGAAGTGATTCGTCTGCCGGGTTACACCGAAGACGAGAAGATCAACATCGCTGTCAAATACCTTTCGCCGAAGCAGATTACGGCCAACGGCCTGAAGAAAGGCGAGCTGGAATTCGACGCCGAAGCGATCCGCGACATCATCCGCTACTACACCCGCGAAGCCGGTGTACGTGGGCTGGAGCGCCAGATTGCCAAGGTTTGCCGCAAGGCGGTCAAAGAGCATGCAATGGAAAAACGCTTCTCGGTGAAGGTCACTGCCGACATGCTCGAGCACTTCCTGGGCGTGCGTAAATTCCGTTACGGTCTGGCTGAGTCGCAGGATCAGATCGGTCAGGTCACAGGCCTGGCGTGGACTCAGGTGGGCGGCGAATTGCTGACCATCGAAGCCGCGGTCGTACCGGGTAAAGGCCAGTTGATCAAGACGGGTTCCTTGGGTGACGTGATGGTCGAATCGATCACCGCAGCCCTGACCGTTGTCCGCAGCCGTGCGAAGAGCCTGGGGATTCCTCTGGACTTCCACGAGAAGCGCGACACGCATATCCATATGCCTGAAGGGGCAACGCCGAAAGATGGCCCTAGCGCCGGTGTAGGCATGTGCACGGCCCTGGTGTCAGCATTGACCGGCATTCCTGTACGCGCAGATGTTGCCATGACCGGCGAAATCACCTTGCGTGGTCAAGTGCTGGCGATCGGTGGTTTGAAGGAAAAACTGCTGGCGGCTCACCGTGGCGGAATCAAGACGGTGATCATTCCGGAAGAGAACGTACGCGATCTGAAGGAAATTCCTGACAATATCAAGCAAGATCTACAGATTAAACCAGTTAAATGGATTGACGAGGTCCTGCAAATTGCGCTGCAATACGCGCCGGAGCCCTTGCCGGATGTGGTTCCGGAGATCGTTGCAAAGGATGAAAAACGCGAGTCTGACTCTAAGGAAAGAATTAGCACGCATTAGTACGCATTTGCCTGGGGGGCTTGTTGACAGTTTTTTAGAGCCCTTGTTATAAAGCGGCTCTTAAGTGTCTGTAGGCCATTCAGCACTCGTTTTTTTGCTTTCACCAAAAAACTTAGAATCAAACTCAAAATAGATATAAGGGGACTTAGAGTGAACAAGTCGGAACTGATTGATGCTATCGCTGCATCCGCTGATATCCCGAAAGCTGCTGCTGGCCGTGCGCTGGACGCTGTAATCGAATCCGTCACTGGCGCTCTCAAGGCTGGCGACTCCGTTGTTCTGGTTGGTTTCGGTACCTTCTCCGTGACCGATCGTCCAGCTCGCATCGGTCGTAACCCACAGACCGGTAAGACGCTGGAAATCGCCGCCGCCAAAAAGCCAGGTTTCAAAGCCGGTAAAGCACTGAAAGAAGCTGTCAACTAAGTTCGATTCAGGTTTTTGCCTATCCGGGTCGGGGTCATTCCTGACTTGGCAGCGGAGCGGTAGTTCAGTCGGTTAGAATACCGGCCTGTCACGCCGGGGGTCGCGGGTTCGAGTCCCGTCCGCTCCGCCAGTTACGAGAAGGCGCATCCTCGGATGCGCCTTTCTTCTATCCGGATTCTACCCACGCTCCACGGTTGCCTAATTTTGAAGTTCAACCGTTTCTGGGGGACGCATGCTGCAGAATATCAGGGACAATTCACAAGGCTGGATTGCCAAGACAATTATCGGGATCATCGTTGTACTGATGGCTTTCACCGGTATCGAGGCCATTTTCCAGGCGACGACCAACAGCCAGGATGCGGCCAAGGTCAACGGTGAAGAAATCAGTCAAAACGAGCTGAACCAGGCGGTCGATATGCAACGCCGTCAGCTCATGCAACAGCTTGGCAAGGATTTCGATGCTTCCTTGCTCGACGAAAAAATGCTGCGCGAATCGGCCCTCAAAGGCCTGATCGATCGCAAACTGCTGCTGCAAGGCGCAGAAAAGTCGAAATTCGCTTTCTCCGAAGCGGCTTTGGATCAGGTGATCCTGCAAACGCCTGAATTCCAGGTGGATGGCAAGTTCAGCGCCGAGCGCTTCGATCAGGTGATCCGTCAACTCGGTTATAGCCGTCTGCAATTCCGCCAGATGCTGGCTCAGGAAATGTTGATCGGTCAGCTGCGTGCGGGCTTGGCCGGTAGCGGCTTTGTCACTGATGCGCAGGTTCTGGCCTTCGCCCGTCTGGAAAAACAGACCCGCGATTTCGCCACCCTGAACGTCAAGGCAGATCCTGCGGCGGTGAAATTGACTGACGACGAAGTCAAAGCCTACTACGACGAACACGCCAAGGAATTCATGACGCCGGATCAGGTGGTCATCGATTACCTCGAATTGAAGAAAGCGTCCTTCTTTGATCAGGTCAGCGTCAAGGACGAAGACTTGCAAGCGGCGTATCAGAAAGAAACCGCGAACCTGTCCGAGCAACGCCGGGCTGCGCATATTCTGATCGAAGTGAACGATAAGGTGACCGAGGCGCAAGCCAAGGCCAAAATCGAAGAAGTGCAGGCGCGTCTGGCCAAAGGCGAAACATTCGAGGCCCTGGCCAAGGAATTCTCCCAGGATCCAGGCTCGGCGAACAATGGCGGTGACCTCGGTTATGCAGGTCCAGGCGTCTACGATCCAGCGTTTGAAAAAGCCCTGTATTCGTTGGCCAAGGATCAGGTTTCGGAGCCTGTTCGCACTGACTTCGGTTTCCACCTGATCAAGCTGCTGGGCGTTGAGGCCCCTGAAGTGCCGACATTCGCCAGCCTGAAAGACAAGCTGACCCGCGAGCTGAAAACCCAGCAGGTCGAGCAACGTTTCGTCGAGGCGACCAAGCAGTTGGAAGACTCGTCGTTCGAGGCCTCCGATCTGGCCCAGCCAGCACAAGACTTGAAGCTGACTGTCCACACGTCCGCGCCATTCGGCCGGGAAGGTGGCGAAGGTATTGCGGCCAACCGTGCCGTGGTAACCGCTGCGTTCAGTCCTGAAGTGCTGGATGAGGGTGCCAACAGCACCGCCATCGAGCTGGACCCGGAAACCGTGATCGTGCTGCGCGCCAAGGAACACCGCAAGCCTGAGCAACTGCCGCTGGAAAGTGTGGCTGCCAGCATCCGTGCGCAACTGACCAAGGAGCATGCCAGTGCTGCCGCCAAGACCAAGGCTGATCAACTGATCGTCAGCCTGCGCGATGGCAAGACTGCACTGGACAAGGCGATCGACGGCCAGAACTGGAAAGTGACTCAAGCTGCGACTCGCGCTCAGGAAGGGGTCGACCCAACCGTGCTGCAAGCGCTGTTCCGCATGCCGAAACCGGCTGCCCAAGACAAGCCGACCTTCAGCAGCGTGACCCTGGCCGATGGTAGCCTGGTGATCGTGCGTCTGAACGGCGTGAACGAAGCTGCGGCACCGACCGAAGAAGAGAAGGTTCAATACCGTCGCTTCCTCGCTTCGCGCATTGGCCAGCAAGACTTTGCGGCCTACCGCAAACTGTTGGAAAGCGAGGCTGAGATCAAGCGTTTCTGATGCTTGACTGAGCTTTGCGCGACACAAAGACCCCGGCCGAAAGGCTGGGGTTTTTTATGGGTGAAACAAAAACGGCATAAGCTACCCGTCGCCTGCTTATTTACCGCGCGACTTTTTCCTGTCAGTAACAGTCAGTAGACTTGTAACTGTTTCAAGACACTAAACGGTGCGACGCTAAGCATCGATCTGTTGCACAATACGCCCCGAACCGTTTTCCTCAGGATGTTCAATGTTTAAATCAATTCCCATGCGGGTTGTGGGGCTGGCCTTGGTGCTGGCTGCCGCTGCCGGTTGTTCCTCGAAGAAAGCCGCCATCTACGAGCATGAGAACTTCGACGATTCCGGAACCTTCTCACGCAATTACCCGGTGACCGATGCGCAAACCTGCGAGGCCGCCCGTCGGGCTTTGCTCAGCCAGGGTTACATCATCACCAGCGCCGATCCGAAGCTGGTCAGTGGACACAAGAGCTTCCAGCAGACTGGCGATACCCACATGGAGATCAGCTTCAGTGTGGTCTGTGCCGATGACGGCAGCGAAGGGCATCACGCGACGATGTTCGCCAACGCCTTGCAGGACCGTTATGCGCTGAAAAAGACCAACAACTCCGCCAGTCTCGGTGTTGGTGTGTTGGGCTCGGTGTCGATGCCGATCGGTTCGTCCGACGACTCGATGGTCAAGGTCGCCAGTGAAACCGTGTCCTCGGCCAAGTTCTACGAGCGTTTCTTTGCTCTGGTCGAGTTGTTCCTGCCGCCGGAAGCGAAGAAGGCCGCGCACATCACCGAGAAGCCGAAGACTGATCTGGGTGTGCCTGAAGCCAAGGCTGCGCCGGCTCAGTTGGCGCCGACCCCGACCCCGGCGGCAGAACCTGCGCCTGCTCCAGCGCCGGCAGGTGAAACCGCTCCAGCCAGTTCGGAGCCTGTTGTGCCGCCTGCTGAAACGGCGCCGATTACCCCGGCACAGAGCAGCGAGCCGAGTTCGTCCACGGAAACGGTGACTCCATCGTCGGACTCAAGCACCATGCCCCCTCCGAGCGAGCCAATCTCGGCCATGCCTGTCTCCGGCCAGTAATAGGCTGATGTTACGGATCGGGTCAGACGACTCCGATCCCGTAACACCTTCCAAGATTGATCCACATCAAATCGAGCCGTATTCCTACAGCTCGTATCGAAAAAATCCTGTGATAAATTCCTGACCACCTGCTACGTTTTATTCAGTAGCGACGTGATGTCGTGCCAGCGTCATTTTTCTTTCATGCGGGCACTTTATGCTCAGGGCGCTGGTCATTTATTCAGATGATTTTTTCAACAGGCGATGGGGGTTTAATAATGGACGATTATCAAGAAGAACTGCTCGAGTATCAGGCGTTTGAACTGGACCCGCTGGAACCAGCCGAAGACGCTACAGAGTTGTAAGTCTTACGCGGATTGGCGATGACTGCGGCGAAACTCGCCGGGGGTCTGGCCGTTCCAGCGTTTGAAGGCCCGTTGGAAGGCTTCGGCTGAGGCAAAACCCAGCAGGTAGGCGATTTCCCCGAACGCCAGTTCGGTGTCGCGGATGTAGGTCATGGCGAGATCGCGGCGTGTATCGTTGAGAATTGCACGAAATTGCGTGCCTTCCTCGGCGAGTTTGCGACGTAAGGTCCAGGTTGGCAGCTTCAGGCGTGCCGCCACTTCTTCCAGGTCGGGTTCCCGACCACCATTGAGCAACGGCCCCAGTAACTGAGTGATACGTTCACGCAGGCTGCGGGTGCGTGTCAGTTGCTCCAGTTCCCGTTCACACAGTTGCAGCAGGTGCCGCCAGGTGCTCGGGCAGTGCTCCGGGTTGCGCTGGGCGAGGCTGTCCAGGCTCAGGCGCAGTTGGTTCTGTTCGGCGCCAAACTGAATCGGACAATCCCCCAGCACGGCGTATGCCTCGCGGTAATCCGGCGCCTGGAATTCGATCTCGATCCGTTCAGCGCGTAGCGGGGCAGGGCTTAGGCTGGATAATTGCTGCAACCAGCCGGCGATGATCGAATCCACCACGAAGCGGTTGTAGGCGTTGTAGGGGCTGATGGAATAGAACCGCAGCCAGGCGCCTTGGGCGTCTTCGTGAAAGCTCGACTGGCCGCGATAGTTGGAGCCGTACAGTGCTTCGAAGCGAATCAGGCAGCGCGCCGCTTCCCGCACGGTGGGGGCTTGGGCGGCGGTGACTCCGGCCAGGCCGGCCTGGCTCAGGCGACTGAGCTGGCCCATGCGCAAACCCAATGCCGGATCGTCAGTCAGTTGAATGGCGCCGTGACCCAGGCGCATGTAGCGCGGGATCGAGAGACGGGCGCCGGCTTCGGCCAGCCGTGCGGCATCGAGGCCGTATTGTTCAAGCAGTGGTTGTGGGTCCAGGCCATGGCTGCGCACGGCGTCGGCCAGGCTATGGACAAAGCCCACCGACAAATCCCCGAGACGCATCGGCTGCGGTTTCATCGGCTTACAGCCAGAGGTTCAACAAACGCGCGCCCCGGGCATCGCCGTCGGCGAATTGTTGCCCGTTGCTGCTGAGGAAGCTTTGACCGGCGCTGCCCTTGTCCCAGAACTGGCCGCGCAGGAACACGCTCATGCCGGCGATGGCCTGGCTGCCGGACGGTTGGGCGATCAGCGTCAGCCGATGCCAGGCCTGACCTTCACTGAGTTCGCCAGCCTTGAGGCTCACAGAGTTCGGCGTGGACTGGCCTTTGTAGCCGGGCCACGGTTGATCCCAAGACCCGCGTCCGACGACGAACGCCGGGACCGCCAGCAGTTGCGCGCCTTGATCGTCGAGTTTGCGATAGTTGTCCGGATACCAACTGTCGCTGCCAATCAGCACGCCCAGGCGTCCGGCCGGTGTGTCGACGACATTGATCGTGTGTTCGGAATTGGCTTCGACAGAGTCATGCCCAGCGAAAGTCGGGTGCATTTGCCGCTGAGGCTGGCCAATCGGCAAACCGTCGCGACCGAACACTACGCTGCTGTTGTACAGGGCACCGCGGCCAATCTTCAGGGTGCCCTCGCTGACACTCGGCTCGGGCAGAACGATGGAACCGGCCACCAGGGTCACGTGGAAGTCTTTCGCCAGGCCGCCGAACAGTGCCTGGTAATCCCTGGCCATTTTCTTGGCTTTCATCCGCAAATGCGCATCGTCGAGACGGCTACCGCCCTCGGCACTGATCAGGGCGCGGATGAACTGCAACGGGTTGCTCACCGCCAGCCAGTTCATGGCTTCCTTGAGCGTAGTGGCCTGGTACAACTCGTCTTTTTCGCCGCTGATCATCAGCCAGGTGCCGACATGTTCGGGCAGTACGACGATGGTCTTTTCATTCAGCAGGCCCTGATCCTGAGCCTTCTGCAAGTAGGCCGCGAGCTTGCGGTGCAAGCGTTCGGGGCTTTGATAATCGGTGGGGAACAGCTCGGGCTGGATACCCAGCAGATTGCCGCGATCGGCGGGAGTGCCCTGATCGACCGCGAGACTGATGCGCAGGTCCGACAGGTAATGACCCACCGGACGGTCCGCGGCCCACATCGCGTAGGTCGTGAGGGCGGCGATCAACGCCATGGAGAAGGTCAGGTACAAAAGTTTGCGCATGGGGAAACAGTCAACGGCCGTGTGCAGGGTTCGCGACTAGGGTAGGGCCCATGCCCGCGCTTGCCAAGGGGCGCTGCACATTTGGATCAATAAGTTGTCAGTTACGGTCATTGAGTGACAGCAGTGCGACTCTTAGTCTGTCGAACATGACTGACGGGGGCCGAAGAGCTCCTGCATTTTTTCCGTGATCGCTCGTTGTGGAGTTACCGATGGCCGCCGCTCATTACCCGCACCTGTTGGCCCCGCTGGACCTGGGTTTTACCACGTTGCGCAACCGCACCCTGATGGGCTCGATGCACACGGGCCTCGAGGAAAAGCCCGGCGGTTTCGAGCGCATGGCGGCGTATTTCGCCGAGCGTGCCCGTGGCGGTGTCGGCCTGATGGTTACCGGCGGTATCGGCCCGAACGATGAGGGCGGGGTTTACTCCGGCGCGGCCAAGCTGACCACCGTGGAAGAGGCGCTCAAGCACCTGATCGTCACCCGGGCAGTGCACGAGGCGGGTGGCAAGATCTGCATGCAGATTCTTCATGCCGGGCGTTATGCCTACAGCCCGAAACAGGTGGCCCCGAGCGCGATCCAGGCGCCGATCAACCCGTTCAAGCCTAAAGAGCTGGACGAGGAAGGCATCGAGAAACAAATCAGCGATTTCGTCACTTGCTCGACCCTGGCGCAAAAAGCCGAGTACGACGGCGTCGAGATCATGGGCTCCGAAGGTTATTTCATTAACCAGTTCCTCGCGGCCCACACCAACCATCGCACTGACCGCTGGGGCGGCGCTTACGAAAATCGCATGCGCCTGCCGGTGGAAATCGTCCGCCGGGTGCGCGAAGCGGTCGGCCCGAACTTCATCATCATCTTCCGTCTGTCGATGCTCGATCTGGTGGAAGGCGGCAGCAGCTGGGAAGAGATCGTGCAATTGGCCAAGGCCATCGAGCAGGCCGGTGCGACGATCATTAACACCGGCATCGGCTGGCACGAAGCGCGGATTCCGACCATCGCCACCAAGGTGCCGCGTGCGGCGTTCAGTAAGGTCACGGCCAAGCTGCGTGGCTCGGTGAATATCCCGCTGATCACCACTAACCGCATCAATACCCCGGAAGTCGCCGAGCAGATTCTGGCCGAAGGCGATGCCGACATGGTGTCCATGGCGCGGCCATTCCTCGCCGATCCGGATTTCGTCAACAAGGCTGCGGCCGGTCGTGGCGATGAAATCAACACCTGCATCGGTTGCAACCAGGCGTGCCTGGATCACACCTTTGGCGGCAAGTTGACCAGTTGCCTGGTGAACCCGCGGGCCTGCCATGAAACCGAACTCAATTACCTGCCGGTGCAGCAGATCAAGAAAATCGCCGTGGTCGGTGCCGGCCCTGCGGGGCTGTCCGCCGCGACCGTGGCTGCTGAACGTGGTCATCAGGTGACGTTGTTCGATTCGGCCAGCGAAATCGGCGGCCAGTTCAACATCGCCAAGCGCGTGCCGGGCAAGGAAGAGTTCTTCGAAACCCTGCGCTACTTCAACCGCAAATTGCAGACCACCAATGTCGAGCTGTGCCTGAACACCCGTGTGGATGTGGCGCAGCTGGTCGAGGGCGGTTACGACGAAATCATCCTGGCGACCGGTATTGCGCCACGGGTGCCGGCGATTCCGGGCGTCGAACACGCCAAGGTGCTGAGCTACCTGGACGTGATCCTCGAGCGTAAACCGGTGGGCAAGCGCGTCGCGGTGATCGGCGCCGGTGGTATCGGTTTCGACGTGTCGGAATTCCTCGTTCACGAGGGCGTGGCCACCAGTCAGGACCGCGAAGCGTTCTGGAAGGAGTGGGGCATCGATACGCTCCTTGAAGCGCGCGGTGGGGTTGCGGGGATCAAGGCTGAGCCGCATGCGCCAGCCCGTGAGGTGTTCTTGCTGCAACGCAAGAAGTCCAAGGTCGGCGACGGCCTGGGCAAGACCACTGGCTGGATTCACCGCACCGGTCTGAAGAACAAGCAGGTGCAGATGCTCAACAGCGTCGAGTACCTGAAGATCGACGACGAAGGCCTGCACATCCGCATCGGCGAAAGCGGCGAACCTCAGGTGCTGCCGGTGGACAACATCGTGATCTGCGCCGGACAGGATCCGTTGCGTGAGTTGCAGGACGGTCTGGTCGCGGCCGGGCAGAACGTGCATTTGATCGGCGGCGCGGACGTGGCGGCGGAGCTGGATGCCAAGCGCGCGATCAACCAAGGGTCGCGGTTGGCGGCTGAGTTGTAGCAGCAAGCCCAGCGTGCCAATGGCCATCGCGGGCAAGCCCGCTCCCACAGATTCTATGTTGTTCATGCATTGTGTGAGCGACGCAAAATCCC
>NZ_JAEKFD010000012.1:0-192486 GCF_016650735.1 Pseudomonas sp. TH37 | reverse complement strand
GAGAGGAGCAAAATTCCTGAATGCCAGAAACGACAAAGCCCTGAATAATCAGGGCTTTGTCGTACATAAGATGGCGGAGGCGATGTCTTTTATTTTGATGTTCATTGACGTCTATTGAGGTTCTATTTGGTGCGTAAAACAACTTCAAAAACAGTCAGTTATAAATATTTTTGTCTTTTGTGTTCCGCGTACAACCACGGAAAGCTAGGGGCCAAGGTATGGGCTGGAGTATGGGCTGAAACTCATCTAGATTGAGTCATCATCCTTTAAATCGGAGGTGACTGATGACATCACTGACGACAAAAGCCGTAGTGAAAATAATCAGGGCCGGGTTGGTTGGAATGACCAATGATGGCGACGGCCTCTATTTGAAAGTCGGCCGTTCCGGTGGCGCCAGTTGGATCTTTCGCTACAAGATTGCCGGCAAGAGCCGAGACATGGGGCTGGGCGGGAGCCCCGAAGTAAGTCTCGCGAAAGCTCGTGAGAAAGCAGCAGAGGCCAGAAAGCTGAGCAAGTCAGGCGTCGATCCGCTCACTCATCGGGATGAGGCGTTGGAGCGACAACAGCTGGAAAAAGAAGCCGAACGTTTGGCTCAAGCCACAGCAAGAGCCAGGGCAACCCCTTTCAAAGACGTTGCTCTCGACTATATCGCTGCCCACAGGGCGGGCTGGAAAAATGCCAAACATGCTCAGCAGTGGGAGAATACTTTGGCTACCTATGCGTTCAAGGTCATAGGCGAGCTTCCTACGCAGGAGGTAGGCGTTGAGCATGTGCTGACAATCCTCAAGCCAATTTGGACAGTAAAACCTGAAACCGCCAGTCGGTTGCGGAATCGAATCGAATTGGTCCTTGATGCAGCAAAGGCTAAAGGGCTGCGCGATGGTGAAAACCCCGCTCGATGGCGGGGGCACTTGGACAAGCTTTTGCCCCCTCGCCTAAAGGTGCGCGCCGTAAAACATCATTCAGCCATCCCATGGACCGAACTTCCCGCGTTTGTGGCAACTCTTGAAGAAGCACAAGATCTGAGCTCCAAAGCCCTGCGTTTCACCATCCTGACAGCCTGCCGAACCAGTGAAGTGCTTGACGCTACCTGGGCGGAGATTGATCTCGTGGCAGGGATATGGACCATTCCAGCGTCGCGAATGAAAGCAGGGAAAGAGCACCGGGTTCCGATGTCGAAAGCTGCATTGGACCTACTGATCGGTCTTCCTCGCGTAGAAGGGAACAATCATCTGTTTCCGGGTGCTCGAAAAGGGAAGCCGCTGAGTAACATGGCGATGCTGATGGTCTTGCGTCGAATGAAGCGCAACGATCTCACGACTCACGGATTCCGTTCGACTTTTAGGGATTGGGCGAGTGAGGTCACCCACTATCCTCGAGAGGTCTGCGAGCAGGCACTTGCACATGCAGTAGAGAGTGCGGTTGAGGCGGCTTATCGCCGTGGAGACCTTTTCGGAAAGCGGCAAATGTTAATGGATCACTGGTCACGATACGTGTGTGGCATACAGGAAGTACAAGACAGTGGGACGGCTACCAATTGAGGTACAGCTTCTTACTAATCCCTACTGATGTCGGTCGGTTGTGACTAGCATGGGGTGCTAGGGGTCGAGTGTTCGAATCACTCCGTCCCGACCATATAATTCAAAGGGTTGCGAGATTTTATCTCGCGACCCTTTTTTATTTTTAAGTGTTTTTACCCCCACAAAACGGCTGGCTCTGGGTGGAATCTTCAGCGGATACCGAGCTCGGAACCCGTCCGGTGGGTGTTGTCCTAACTAAATAACTGAGTTGATGACGGTTTTTTCGGGGTTCATTCCTGTCAAACGTTATCGGCGGTATTGGCCGATAGCTGTCGGTCGCGACAGGCTTCTTCAAGGCGTTTTTTTTCACCCTAGTTAAAGCGAGCAGGAAGGATAAGTTTTCGAAAATGCCAGAAAGATCCGGGTCAAATGGTCGACGTTTGTTGCGGGGAATATGGCGGTTCAAACAGATTTGAACAAAAAATTGACGTCTCTTGAGCATGTTCAATAGCAGCGGTCAGTCGGATAAGGAGCTCCGACAGACTGCTACTGAATTGTTGAATTACCGGTTCTATTGCTTTTGCGGATCGAATTGTTTGTCCCTGATAAACAGTGCTGGAATCACGCCACAGATGAAGTAGGCCGCGCCCATGACCAGAAAACCTACGCCAATCGAGCCATGGGAGGCCAAAAAGCCAATTGCCGCAGGTGCTACCGCAGCACCCAAACGGCCAATGTTATAAGCACCACCGACCGCAGAGCCGCGTAACTTCGCCTCGAAACTTTCGGTCATGTAGGTCGCATTGACGCCATACGGAATGCCATACAAAAAGCCGAACACGACCAGCATCCACAGAATGTTGTCCTGGCTTTGAAACAGCACGATCACCGGTAGAAACACCGCCGTGCCGAGGGCGCCAAAGGCGAATACGGTTCTGCGCCCGATACGATCGGCGGCCATGCCTGCGAGGATTTTGCCAAGGATCATCGCGGTATAGGTGCCCACCATGTAGCCCGTCATGGACTTGAGGTTCATGCCCAGTTCGCTTTCCAGGTAGGTCGGCATCCAGTTGTTTACACCGTAGTAGCCGAACTGCAAGAAACCGGCAGTAAGAGCCCAGCAGATGAACATCCGACTTGCCTGCGGGTCGCTGAAAATTTGTTTGTACATGCTTTCGCGCTTTACAACTGATCCGCTGCGTATGCCGGCGATTTTTTGCTTGGCGCGTTCGGTTTGGGCGTTGATCCAAGCCTGGGGCTCGGGCACGAAGCGTTGCATCACCAACGCAAGAGTCACCGGAATAATCGCGATATAGAACAGCCAGCGCCAGCCATGAATAGGCAATATCCAACCAGCCAGCAGCGTCGCGACGATGTAACCTACGGACCAACCCGCCTGCAGGGTGCCGAGTACCGTGGTGCGGTAGCGAGTGGGGACATACTCGGACATCAGTGTGTTGCACGCCACGTACAGCGCGCCGATGCCCAGCGAGGCCAGGAATCGGATAAGCGCGAACTGCCAGTAACTATGGGTCAGACCTAAGGCGGCGGTGCCTACGGAGAACAGCAAAATACTCCAGACCACGGTTTTTACCCGACCGAACCGATCACAGGCCCAGCCGCCGTAGATACCGCCGATTGCCATCCCTGCTAGGGTAAAGCTGCCCAGGCTGCCGGCCTCGACGTTAGTCAGGCCGAATTCAGTCTTGAGGCTGTTGAGGCTGTAGGACAGCAGCATCAAATCGGCACCGTCGATCAATAATCCGAGAAAGCAAAAAATGAAGACCAACACCCAAGTGCTGGATTGGGCGTGCGCAGTCGCACTTGCCTGAGCAGTAGCGTCCATGGAGTTACCTTATTGTATTTATGGGGTGGAACTGGACCTGGGGGAGCTTGCGCCTTAGCCTTGCGCGTCGCGGATCATGTTTCGCGCGATGACGATCTGCTGGATCTGGGTGGTGCCTTCATAGATGCGGAACAGGCGCACATCGCGGTAGAAGCGCTCGATGGCGTACTCGCTGACATAACCGGCGCCGCCGTGGATCTGCACGCAACGGTCGGCGACGCGGCCGCACATTTCGGTGGAGAACATTTTGGCGCAGGAGGCTTCAGTGCTGACGTTATGGCCGTCGTCGCGCTTGCGCGCGGCATCCAGCACCATGCAGCGGCTGGCGTAGATTTCTGCCTTGCTGTCGGCCAACATCGCCTGGATCAGTTGGAATTCGGCGATGGGCTTGCCGAACTGTTTGCGTTCCAGTGCATAGCGCAAGGCGTCGTCCAGCATCCGCTCCGCAGCGCCCACGCTCAACGCGGCGATATGCAGGCGACCCTTGTCGAGGACTTTCATCGCGGTCTTGAACCCAACACCTTCGATACCCCCAATCAGTTGGCTGGCGGGCACGCGGGCATTCTCGAAGATCACATCACAGGTATGGGCGCCTTTGTGGCCCATTTTGTGGTCAGGTTTGCCCAGGGAAACGCCTGGCGTGCCTCGTTCGACAATGAATGCGCTGATGCCGCCCGCGCCCTTGATTTCAGTGCTGGTTCTGGCCATCACTGTGTAGATACCGGCATGCGGGGCATTGGTGATGAAACGCTTGGTACCGTTGAGGATGTAGCTATCGCCATCGCGCACGGCAGTGGTCTTTAGCGAGGCGGCGTCTGAGCCGGCGTCGGGCTCGGTCAGGCAGAAGGAGCTGAGCAGTTCACCGCTGGCGAGCTTGGGCAGGTAGTGGTGTTTTTGCGCTTCGGTGCCATCGAGTAGGATGCCGATGGAGCCGATTCCGTTGTTGGTGCCGATGTAGGAGCGAAACGCCGGGGAGGTGCGCCCCAGTTCGAAGGCGATATTCACCTCCTCCTCCATGGTGACGCCCAGCCCGCCAAACTCTTCCGGCAGTGTCAGACCAAACAGACCCATGGCCTGCATCTGTTCAACGATGTCCTGGGGGATTGCGTCGGTGTCGGCCACCTCGTTTTCCCGAGGGATCAGCACTTCGCCGACAAACTGACGAAGTGAGTCCAGAAGAATCTGCAGGGTTTCGGTATCACGGATCATGTGCGCTCCTAACGCTCGCAGGCGAGCGGTTCTTTATTGGGGCGCCGTTACTCCGTTGCGTCAGCGAGCAGCGGCACCGATGTTATTAACCATGTTGATCAGGCGAGGCCCGATGTCGTCCATGAGCTGTTCGCGGGGCAGTTGAAAACTCGGCCCACCGCAGTTGAACGTCAGCAACCCGTATTGCGGGTGCACCAACGGCACGGCCACGGAATTGACGTCGCGATGCCACTCACCGATCGACAGACAGAAGCCGTAGTCGGCGTAATCTCTGAATGCCCGGTCCAGCCCTTTTCGGATGGCCGGCCACTGCTCCGATTCGCGCTGGCGAATGTGATCGAGCAAAAACTCCCGCTCGGTTTCCGGCATGGCCGCCAGGCATGCACGGCCTACTGAACTCTGTGCCAGGGGCAAGTAGCTGCCGATCTGACGACGCATGGTCATGTTGCCCTGGCCCTGGACCACATCCAGGTACACCATTTGGAGGCGGTCACGAGAGGCCATGGCGACGGCGGCCTGGGCGTGGTTCGCCAGCTCCTCCATCAACGGATGGGCCACCGTGCGAATCGCCAGGTTCGACAACATGGCGTAGCCAAAACCCAACACCCCGACATCCAGCTGATACTTGCCCGAATGCACTTCTCGTTTGAGACAGCCCAGACGCATCAGCGTGTTGGTCAGTCGCGTCACGGTCGGTTTGGGCAGGCCGGTCATGCGCGCCAGATCCTGATTGCCCAGCACGTTGTCGCGCGGGGTGAAACACCTCATCAGTTCCAGGCCGCGTGCCAATGCCGTCACGAATTGGCCGCTGTTTTCGTCGTCGCTCAGTGCGCTGGCGGGGTCGAGCATGCCCATCTTCAGTAACCCGATTTCATCCGCTCCCTTGGTCGTGTCAGCGGCCTGCTGATCTGCCTTGATGCGAGCCATGGTAGAACCTCACTTTAAAAAAATGCAAGAAAATAAAATACAGTTTCGTCTGGCGAAATTGTATTCGCTTGCGATAAAAAAACCAATGGCTTTGTTGTTTGTGGATAAAGACCAGTAATCATTGGGCTTTGTTAGATTTTTCGTGTTTTATGTTTACAGAGAATTGGAAGCCTCCCTATGATGGATTGTAATTGCGGTACTAAGTTTCGCCTGGCGAAACAATAATAAGAGGTCGCTATGAACTCCCAACCAGAACCGGTCGTGCATGTACAGATTCGCGAGGATGGCGTCGCTGTCGTACGTATTGAACGGCCCGAAGTAAAGAACGCCCTTAACAGCGCAGTGCGCGAACAACTGGCCGAGAGCTTTCGTGCGCTATCCGTTGATGCGCGGGTGCGTTCGATCGTCCTCACCGGCGGCGAACAGTGTTTCGTCGCCGGCGCCGACATCCGCGAGTTCGCCCAGGCCAGCCCGATCGAGATGTACCGTCGTCACACGGAATACCTGTGGGATGCCATCGCTCGTTGCCCTAAACCGGTGATCGCCGCGGTCAACGGTTTTGCCTTGGGTGGCGGCTGCGAGCTGGCGATGCACTGCGACATTATTGTTGCCGGACACTCGGCGCGCTTCGGCCAGCCTGAGGTCAAGCTAGGCCTGATGCCGGGGGCGGGGGGCACGCAACGGCTGATCCGTGCGGTCGGTAAGTTCCAGGCCATGCGTATCGCGCTGACGGGCTGCCTGGTGCCCGCGCCCGAGGCGCTTGCAATGGGCATGGTCAGCGAGGTGGTGAGTGATGAGCGCACGTTGCCGCGCGCGCTTGAGCTCGCATCAGAGATTGCCGCATTGCCACCGTTGGCGGTTGCGCAGATCAAGGAAGTGATGTTGCTCGGTGCCGACTTACCCCTGGACAGTGCGCTGGCCTTGGAACGTAAGGCGTTCCAGTTGCTGTTTGACTCGCGGGACCAAAAGGAGGGTGCCAACGCCTTCCTGGAAAAACGCAAAGCCAGCTTTTCGGGGGAATGACCCATGACACGTGAAATCAAGCGTATGGCGGTGGTGGGTGCCGGCGTCATGGGCACCGGCATTGCCCAGATTGCAGCCCAGGCAGGTGTTGAAGTCTTGCTGTTCGACAACCGCGAGGGCGCCGCCGAGGCCGCTCGCGCAAACTTGGGGCAGACCCTGGATAAGCTGGTTGCCAAGGGCAAGGTTCCCGGCAGCGATGCCCAGGCAACACTTGAGCGTTTGCGGGTGGGGACGGCTTTAACCGAGCTCAGCGATGTTGACCTGGTGGTGGAAGCCATTATTGAGCGCCTGGATGCCAAACAGGCCTTGCTGGCCCAACTTGAAGCGGTGGTGCGCGATGACTGCATATTGGCCACCAACACCTCATCGCTGTCCGTGACCAGCATCGCGCGTGAGTGCAAGCACCCGGAACGTGTGGCGGGCTTTCACTTCTTCAACCCGGTACCGCTGATGAAGGTGGTGGAGGTCATCGATGGCTTGGCCAGCGATCCGCGCGTCGGCGACAGCTTGCAAGCGCTGGCTACGCGGATGGGACATCGCGGGATCCGGGCCAAGGACACCCCCGGTTTTATCATCAACCACGCCGGGCGTGCCTACAGCACCGAAGCCCTGCAGATACTCAAGGAATGCGTAACGGAACCCGCAGAGATTGACCGCATCCTGCGTGAAGGCTTGGGGTTCCGCATGGGGCCGCTGGAGTTGTTCGACCTTACGGCGCTGGATGTGTCCCACCCGGTGATCGAGTCAATCTACAACCAGTTCTACCAGGAACCGCGTTATCGTCCGGCCGCGCTGACCCGCCAGATGCTCGAGGCGGGGTATGTCGGGCGTAAGGTCGGGCGTGGTTTCTACCGGTATGTCGATGGCCAGAGGGTGGATGCGCCGGAGCCGCAGGCCGTACCTACTGTGGAGGCGTTTCCGCCCGTCTGGCTGGGTACCGAAAACGACAATGACCGCGCCAGCTTGAGCGCATTGCTGGAGCAACTCGGCGCGCAGGTAGAGCAGGGGGCCACACCGTCGGATGATGCGTTGTGCCTGCTGGCACCGTATGGGGATGACGCCACTCGCGCGGCGCAACGCTTTGCCACCGACCCGACCCGTACCGTTTGCATCGACCCGCTGCTCGACTGCACTCGTTACCGCACGCTGATGCTTACCCCCACCACCCGCGTCGACCTGCGCAATGCCGCACACGCATTGCTGGCACGCGATGGTGTGGGTGTCAGCGTGATCAATGACAGTGTCGGCTTTGTGGCCCAGCGGGTGCTGGCGATGATCGTCAACCTGGCGGGCGATATCGTGCAACAACGCATTGCCAGCGTCGAAGACCTGGACGAAGGCGTGCGCCGGGGGCTGGGTTACCCGCAAGGGCCATTGGCCTGGGGGGACAGCGTCGGGCCCCAGCGTTTGCTGACTATCCTGGAGCGCATGACGGAACTGACCGGTGACCCTCGTTACCGACCTGGCCCGTGGCTGCGTCGTCGTGCGGCACTCAGCCTGTCGCTGTGCCATCCCGAACCGACCCTGACTTGATCCCTTAACGCTTAGGAAACTGCCATGCTCAACGCTTATATTTTTGCAGGGTTGCGCACGCCTTTCGGTCGCCACGCTGGCGCGCTGGCGCCCGTGCGGCCCGATGATCTTGCGGCCCATGTGATCCGGGAATTGCTGGCTCGCTATGCCATCCCTGGCGATGCCATCGAAGACGTGATCCTTGGTAATACCAACCAGGCCGGTGAAGACAGCCGCAATATTGCGCGTCACGCTGCGCTGCTCGCCGGTTTGCCTGTGACGGTGCCGGGGCAGACGATCAATCGACTGTGCGCCAGTGGGCTGGCCGCCGTAATCGATGCCGCCCGGGCTGTTACCTGTCAGGAAGGCGAACTATTCGTTGCCGGCGGGGTGGAGAGCATGTCCCGTGCTCCCTTCGTGATGGCCAAAGCAGATGCGGCCTACAGCCGTGATTTCACCGTGTTCGACAGCACCATCGGCGCACGCTTTCCCAACCCGAGGATTGTGTCCGAGTTCGGTAACGACAGCATGCCGCAGACCGGCGACAACGTGGCCCAGGAGTACGGCATTGACCGGACCCAGGCCGATGTTTTCGCTGCGCGTTCCCAGGCGAATTACCACGCCGCACGCCAGCGCGGTTTCTTCAACGACGAACTCCTCGGTGTCAGTGTCCCCACTGGTCGGAAGACGCCGCCCAACCTGGTCGAGCAAGACGAGCACCCACGCCCACAATCCGACCTTGCGGCCCTCACGCGCCTAAGCCCTTTGCACGAAGGTGGTGTGGTCACCGCCGGCAACGCTTCAGGTGTAAACGATGGGGCGGCGGCACTGCTGATCGGTACTGCCGCCGCCGGTGAGCGCCACGGGTTAGTGCCTATGGCGCGAATTCTGTCGAGCGCCGCCGCAGGTGTTGCGCCGCGCATCATGGGCGTCGGCCCGGTGGAGGCGATCAACAAAGCCTTGGCCCGCGCCGGCCTGACGCTGGCGGACATGGATATCATCGAAATCAACGAAGCGTTTGCCAGCCAGGTGCTGGGTTGTCTAAAGGGGCTGGGCCTTGCGCTTGACGATCCTCGGGTCAACCCCAACGGTGGCGCGATCGCGGTGGGCCACCCACTGGGTGCCTCAGGCGCGCGCTTGGCGCTGAGTACCGCGCGGGCGTTGCAGGAAAGCGGAAAACGCTTCGCCGTGGTCAGTCTGTGTATCGGTGTCGGCCAAGGGCTGGCGATGGTTATCGAGCGCGCGTGAACGCTCAAGTAAAGGTGAAATGACATGGGTGCTTTGACTGGATACCGCGTGCTCGACTTGAGCCGTGTACTTGCCGGGCCCTGGTGCGGGCAAACCCTCGCCGACCTCGGCGCGGAAGTGATCAAGGTGGAACGGCCAGGCGTCGGTGACGACACCCGCGGCTGGGGGCCGCCCTGGATGAAAGGCCAGAGCGACGAGCTGACCTCTGAGGCCTCCTATTATCAGTCGACCAATCGCGGCAAGTTATCGGTGGCGCTCAACTTGGCCAGCCCGGAAGGGCAGGCGTTGGTGCGTGCCCTGGCGACCGATTGCGACGTGCTGATCGAAAACTACAAGGCCGGTTCCCTGGCCAAGTATGGGTTGGATTACGCGTCGCTGGCGGAGTTGAACCCACGCTTGGTGTACTGCTCCGTCACCGGTTTCGGGCAGACCGGCCCGCGTGCTGCCGAGCCCGGTTACGACTTTATCGTGCAGGGCATCGGCGGGCTGATGAGCATCACCGGGGAACGCGATGACTTGCCCGGTGGCGGACCGCAAAAGGTCGGCGTGGCTTTTTCCGACCTGATGACCGGGTTGTATTCCACGGTGGCGATCCAGGCGGCGCTGCTTAGCCGGGAAAAGAGCGGGCTCGGTCAGCATATCGATATGGCGTTGCTGGATGTGCAGGTTGCCACCCTGTGCAACCAGAGTCAGAACTACCTGGCCTCCGGCAAGCCGCCCGGGCGATATGGCAATGCTCACGCCAATATTGTGCCGTATCAGGTATTCCGCGCCAGTGACCAGGACTTCATCATCGCCTGCGGCAACGACTCGCAATTCGTCGCGTTGTGCGAGGCCATTGACCTCGCACACCTGCCTGAAGATCCACGTTTCACGCGTAACGCCGACCGGGTGGCCAATCGCGAAGCGATTATCGAAATCTTGTCTCGGCATTTCCTTGAGGGGCGCGCGCAGGCATGGATCGACCGTATTCACCCTCGGGGTGTGCCAATAGGCGCGATCAACAGCATCGCCCAGGCGCTGGATGAGCCTCAGGTCAAGGCGCGCAATATGCTGGTGACGATACCCCATCCGCTGAAGGCCGATTTCGTGACCGTCGGCAGCCCGATCAAGCTGTCGGGTACGCCGGTGGAATACCTGCGCCCGGCGCCGATGCTCGGTGAGCATACGGATGAAGTGCTTAAGCGTCAGTTGGGGTTGGACGACGAGCGCCTGGCGCAACTGAAGGCCAGCGGCGTGATTGAGCAGTTGGGCGAGCGCTGATTCGCTTTCCCGGCGCGCCGAACGCGAGCCGGGCTCTTTTTTTTGCAATGGAGTTTTCCATGAAAGTCCTCGTAGCCATCAAGCGGGTGGTCGACTACAACGTCAAGGTCCGGGTTAAAGCGGACAACTCAGACGTCGATCTTGCGAATGTAAAAATGTCGATGAACCCATTCTGTGAAATCGCCGTGGAAGAAGCCGTACGCCTTAAAGAGAAAGGTGTTGCGACTGAAATCGTCGTCGTCTCCATCGGCCCGTCCACCGCTCAAGAGCAACTGCGCACCGCGCTGGCTCTGGGTGCCGACCGCGCCATCCTCGTCGAATCCGCTGAAGACCTGACTTCGCTGGCCGTTGCCAAGCTGCTCAAGGCTGTTGTCGACAAGGAACAGCCTCAGCTGGTGATCCTTGGCAAACAAGCCATCGACAGCGACAACAACCAGACCGGCCAGATGCTCGCGGCATTGAGCGGCTACGGTCAGGGCACGTTTGCGTCCAAAGTCGAAGTGTCCGGCGACAGCGTTGCCGTGACCCGTGAAGTCGACGGCGGCGCGCAGACCGTTTCCCTGAAACTGCCGGCCATCGTCACCACCGACCTGCGTTTGAACGAGCCGCGCTACGCGTCCCTGCCAAACATCATGAAAGCCAAGAAGAAGCCTCTCGAAGTGCTGACTCCTGAAGCTTTGGGCGTTTCCACCGCCTCCACCAACAAGACCGTGAAAGTCGAAGCGCCTGCTGCACGCAGCGCGGGTATCAAGGTCAAGTCGGTGGCTGAACTGGTCGAGAAACTGAAAAACGAAGCGAAGGTGCTTTGAATTGGAGAGCCGAATCATGACTATCTTGGTAATCGCAGAGCACGACAACAAGGTAGTGGCCCCGGCCACCCTGAACACCGTGGCTGCCGCTGCGAAAATCGGTGGCGACATCCACGTATTGGTCGCTGGCCAGAACGTTGGCGCCGTGGCTGAAGCCGCCGCGAAAATCGCTGGCGTGGCTAAAGTGCTGGTGGCCGACAACGGCGCCTACGCTCACCAACTGCCGGAAAACGTCGCTCCTCTGGTTGCAGAGTTGGGCGCTGGTTACAGCCACATCCTGGCTGCCGCGACTTCCAACGGCAAAAACATCCTGCCGCGCGTTGCCGCGTCGCTGGACGTTGACCAGATCTCCGAGATCATCTCGGTCGAAAGCGCTGACACCTTCAAACGCCCGATCTATGCCGGTAACGCCATCGCTACCGTTCAATCGAACGCTGCGGTCAAAGTGATCACCGTGCGTGCCACCGGTTTCGACCCGGTTGCTGCTGAAGGTGGATCGGCGACTGTTGAGGCGGTTGCGGCTGCTCACGACGCTGGCACTTCGAGCTTCGTTGGCGAAGAACTGGCCAAGTCCGATCGTCCGGAACTGACCGCTGCCAAGATCGTCGTTTCCGGCGGCCGCGGCATGCAGAACGGTGACAACTTCAAACACCTGTACGCCCTGGCTGACAAGCTGGGCGCTGGTGTCGGCGCTTCCCGCGCTGCGGTTGACGCAGGTTTTGTACCCAACGACATGCAGGTCGGTCAGACCGGCAAGATCGTTGCTCCACAGCTGTACATCGCGGTCGGTATCTCCGGCGCGATCCAGCACCTGGCCGGCATGAAAGACTCCAAAGTGATCGTTGCGATCAACAAGGACGAAGAAGCGCCGATCTTCCAGGTGGCCGATTACGGCCTGGTGGCGGACTTGTTCGAAGCAGTGCCAGCACTTCAGCAAGCCCTTTAAGGATGAACCAGGCGCCGGTACGCGGCGCCTGGCGAGTCTCAGACGTATGAGCCTTTGCCCGGCATATTGATGCCGTGCAGGTTGACCTTGCGATACAGCGTTGCACGCGAAATCCCCAGCTCCTGCGCGGCCAACAGCGGCTTCCAGCGATTGCGCACCAGCGTATCAATCAAAGCTTGGCGTTCTGGACTCCCAGAGACAGTGTTCAAACCTTTCGCAGGTGCGCTCACGCTCAGTGTCACCGGTAGATCCTCCACCCCAATCACCTGGCTTTTGCATATAGCACAGGCGTAGCGCAGCACGTGGTGCAATTGCCGCATATTGCCGGGCCAGCTGTAATTCAGCAGCATTTCCAGTGCCGCTTCGCTTAACTCCAAGCATTCCCCCGAGCGTGCGCATTCTTCTTCCAGCAGTTTAGTGATCAGCGCCAGCTTGTCCTTACGCTCGCGCAGCGGCGGGATATCGAAGCGCGCGCCGCTCAAGCGGAAGAACAGGTCCTCGCGGAAGTGCCCGGTTTCAACCAGAGTGGCGATATCGCGGTGGCTGGCGCAGATGATCTGGATGTCGATCGACTGTGCGCGCGCTGCACCCAATGGCGCTACCTCACCCTCGCTTAACACCCGCAGCAGGCGCGTTTGCAAGGACAGCGGCATGTCGCCGATTTCATCCAGGAACAGGGTGCCGCCGTCCGCCTGCTGCAACAGACCGAGCATGCCTTTGCTGGAGGCGCCGGTGAAGGCACCGGCGGCATAGCCGAACAGCTCGCTCTCAATCAAGCTCTCGGGTATCGCCGCACAGTTGATCGCCACGAAGGCCTTGTCGCGGCGTTTACTGGCTGCGTGCAGTTGCAGAGCAAAGTGCTCCTTGCCGGCGCCGGTCTCACCATGAATCAGCACAGGCAGCCCGCGATCCTTGACGCGCACCGCCAGCTCCAGCGCTTGGACGACCTTAGGGTCGACGGCTGACGCCAGTGTGCTGGCCGCGGGCGTACTGATGGGCCGGCGCGGCACCTTGAGGCGTACATGCAGGCCCATCGTCGGCAGGTAGTGGATGTTGTCATCCCCGGCGGCAGGCAGTTGCGCTGAGGCGAAGGCTTCGTCGACATGTGTGGGGATCCGGCCACAGCGCTGCAACAGCAGGCGTCGCGCGGCAGGGTTGAGCGCTTCGATGCGGCCATCACGGTCCCAGGCGAACAGGCACTGAGGCTGGCTGTCGACGTAGCCGGGCAGGGGATGGGCGCGTAACACCCACAGGTCTTGGGTGCTGTACATGAAGTAGGCATTTTCAAGGTCGATGGCACTTTGGATAACCATCTGCCGGATCAGATGCTGGCTGCGTCGGTCGTCCGGTGCGCGCACTGAAGAGACGTCCAATACCGCCAGGATCTCGCCGTTGGGTGAAAATATCGGCGCCGCCGAGCAGGTATTGCCAATAAACGCCGCGCGGAAATGATCATGCTTGTGCACGGTGACCGGCAGTTTGTCGATCAACACCGCGCTGACAGCGGTCGTACCTTCTTCCTTTTCCGACCAGCAGGTGCCGACATCCATGCCGGAACGGCGGTACTCTCCGCGCAGGGTCGATTCGATCCGATAGTCGACAGTGCAACCCAGCGTATCGGTGAGCATCACACAGTAGTCGGCGTCTCGTACGCGGCTATGCAGCCGCGACATCTCATCACCGGCCAGGTGCAGGAAATCGTCGACACGCTGGCGGTGCTCATTGATCTGGTGTGCCTCCAGAACCCTCGGGCCCTGTAACGAACCCGGGTCGAGCTTGTAGTGCTGTGCCGAGCGGCGCCAGGAATCGAGGATGGCATTCGGCACCGGCAGGGTCGGGGCATTCTGGGCAGTGCGCAACACGCGACTCACGTGTTCCACATGAGTCTTCGAAAAACCAGAGGACATGGTACCTCCGAGGGTTGGATCTTATTTTTCTGTTGATGGCCATTAAAGGCGGCTTGGCCGATCCCTTCAAGCTGATTCCGTCAGCCGGTGCCGGTGAGACATAACCGCTCAGTATTCGCAACGTCCCACGGCAGACACGAGCGGTTATGTCTTGCTGTGGCGGTGGTGTCGTGGACTGCGATTGTTCTCTCGAATCGTCTATGTCGGGCTTTACAGCCATTTATTTCGGTGTTGGCATTCGACTTGCTCTGTCAGTCTCAGCAGGCCGCGTCGAACGGTCGTATCTCAACAACAATAATGACAGAGGCACTACATGAGCGAATTCAACGCTGTGAATTTCTCCCTGAATGGCAAGGTCGCCCTGGTGACGGGTGCGGGCCGTGGGATTGGTCAGGGCATTGCGCTGAGCCTGGCCCAGGCAGGTGCAGACCTGGTGCTCGCTGATTATGACTTGGGTATCGCCGAAGAGGCTGCCGCCCTCGTACGGGCCTTGGGTCGCAGGGCCGTGGCCCTGCACGTTGACGTCAGCAAACCCGAGAGCGTCGCCAGCCTGATCGAGCAGGTCAGGGAGCAATTTGGCCGTCTTGATGTGGCCGTCAACAATGCTGGCGTGGTAAGCCTCGGCCGGGTTGACGAACTGGCTGTCAGCGAGTGGGACCGCATCATGAATATCAACGCGCGCGGTGTATTCCTGTGCTGTCAGGCTGAGCTCAAGCTGATGCGCGAGCATAACTTTGGCCGCATCATCAACCTGGCTTCAATTGCCGGCAAAGTCGGCTTCCCGGATCTCTCTCACTACAGCGCCTCCAAGTTCGCGGTGATCGGTTTTACCAATGCCTTCGCCAAGGAAGTTGCCCGCGAAGGTATCACCGTCAATGCCCTCTGCCCGGGTGTAGTTGGCACCGGCATGTGGCGCGGTGATGAAGGGCTTTCCGCCCGTTGGGCCCAGCCTGGCGAGTCCGAAGTGCAATCCTGGGAACGGCATCAGTCCAGCCTGCTGCCTCAAGGGGAGGCGCAAACCGTGGAAGACATGGGCCAACTGGCGGTTTACCTGGCCTGCGCACCCCATGTCACCGGCCAGGCTATCGCCGTCGACGGCGGCTTCTCGCTTTAGTTAAACCCACGGGCCGGTCTTGGCCCGCTACGCACACATTGACGATGACTTTTCCTGGGCGCCCGGCTCAGGGAAACGGATACGGCTTGCCTGTCACTTTGTTCAAGTCGGCGAGCGAACTGATCGAAATAGGAGAACACAATGACAACTACAGTTCTGGCCAAACGTTCTGTTGGCACCGACATCATCCACTACGACGCCATTGTGATCGGCGCAGGCTTCGGTGGCATTTACATGCTCAAGAAGTTGCGCGATGAACTGGGTTTGAAGGTGCGTGCCTTCGATAAGGCCGGCGGTATTGGCGGCACCTGGTTCTGGAACCGCTACCCCGGCGCGTTATCCGACAGTGAATCGTTCGTCTATTGCTTCTCTTGGGATCGCGAGTTGTGCCAGGAGTGGGATATCACCACGCGCTACCTGACCCAGCCACAGATTCTGTCTTACCTGAACCATGCGGTAGATCGGCATGACCTGCGCCGTGATATCCAGCTGGAAACCGGTATCACCGCCGCGGTGTTCGACGAGCAGAGTAGCCGCTGGTTGGTCACTGCTGACGACGGTCACCAATACAGCGCCAAGTACCTGGTGACTGCGCTGGGCCTGTTGTCTGCGACGAACGTGCCGAAGATCAACGGCCTGGACCAATTCAAGGGGCATATGTACCACACGGCCAACTGGCCTGCCGATGCTGTGCTGGAGGGCAAGCGGGTGGGCGTCATCGGCACCGGCTCGACCGGTTGCCAGGTCATCACTGCGATCGCGCCAACGGTCGGCCACCTCACGGTGTTCCAGCGTTCCGCGCAGTACACCGTGCCAGTGGGTAATGGCCCGGTCAGTCGCGAATACGTCGACGACATCAAGCGCAACTATGATGCCATCTGGAAGGAAGTGCGTTCCTCGCGGCTAGCGTTCGGCTTCCCGGAGAGCGATATCCCCACCATGAGCGTGGACGCTGCCGAACGTAAAGCCATCTTCCAGCGTGCCTGGGACGGTGGTGGCGGTTTCCGCTACATGTTCCAGACCTTCAACGATATCGCCACCAGCGAAGATGCCAACATTGAGGCCCAGAACTTCGTCCGCGAGAAAATCACCGAGCTGGTCAAGGACCCGGAAACGGCGCGCAAGTTGATGCCAACTGATCTCTACGCCAAGCGACCGCTGTGCGACAGCGGCTACTACGCCACGTTCAACCGCACCAATGTGTCGCTGGTGGACGTCAAGGCTAACCCGATTGAAGCGATCACCGTCAAGGGCATTCGCACGGCAGACGGTGTAGAGCACGAGCTGGATGTGTTGGTGTTCGCCACCGGTTTCGATGCCGTGGACGGTAACTACAAGCGCATTGATATCCGCGGGCGCGACAACGTCTCGATGAAGGATCACTGGGCTGACGGGCCGTCGAGCTACCTGTCGGTGGCCACTGCCAAGTTCCCCAATATGTTCATGATCCTGGGGCCCAATGGTCCGTTTACCAATCTTCCACCGACCATTGAAACCGAAGTGGAGTGGGTGTCGGAGCTGATCGGCTTTATGGAGCAGAACGAGCTGGCGTGCGTGGAACCGTCTGCGCAAAGCGAACAGGAATGGGGCAAGACCTGCCAGGACATTGCCGACCAGACGCTGTTCGCCAAGACCGACTCGTGGATCTTCGGCGCCAATATCCCCGGCAAGAGCAACAAGGTTTATTTCTACATGGGTGGCTTGGGCGCGTTCAGCGAACAGCTGGCAGCCGTCAGGAACGACGACTACCGGGGCTTCAAATTCAAGGCCGTGAGTGTTGATGGGGCGAAGTCGCGCCGCGTAACGGAGAACCTGCAATGAAGTTGAACAACCCCCAACTGATGCGTCATCAAGCGTTTATCGACGGTGAGTGGCTGGCTGCCGACAACGAAGCCACGATCACCGTGGTCAACCCGTCGACCGGGACGACCATCGGCCAGGTCCCGCGCATGGGTAAGGCAGAAACACGCCGTGCAATCGAAGCCTCCGAGCGTGCGTTGCCCGCCTGGCGTGAGCTTTCTGCCAAGGTCCGGGCCAATGCGCTGCGCCGCTGGTGCGAGCTGATCATCGACAACCAGCACGACCTGGCCCACATCATGACGCTGGAGCAGGGCAAGCCTTTGCCTGAGGCATTGGGCGAAATTGTCTTTGGTGCGTCGTACATCGAGTGGTACGCGGAGGAGGCCAAGCGTGTCTACGGGGATCTGATCCCCGGCGCGACCGACAAGCGCCTGTTGGTGATCAAACAACCGGTGGGTGTTTGTGCCGCTATTACGCCCTGGAACTTCCCCAGTGCAATGATCACCCGCAAAGCCGGCCCGGCCTTGGCCGCTGGCTGCACCATGGTGATCAAACCGGCCTCGCAGACGCCGTTCTCGGCACTGGCATTGGTCTATTTGGCTGAGCAGGCGGGCATTCCCAAGGGCGTGTTGTCGGTGGTCACGGGCGCAGCGGCGGAGATTGCCGAAGAGCTGACCAGCAACCCGGCAGTGCGCAAGATTTCCTTTACCGGGTCCACCGAGATCGGGCGTCAGATCATGGAGAAATGCGCCCACGACATCAAAAAGGTCTCCCTGGAACTGGGTGGCAATGCGCCGTTTATCGTCTTCGAGGATGCCGATCTCGATGCCGCCGTGGACGGCGCGCTGGCCTCAAAATTCCGTAACGCCGGGCAGACTTGCGTGTGCGCCAACCGGCTTTACGTGCACGACAAGGTGTACGACGCGTTCGTCGACAAACTGGCTTCGGCGGTCGGTGCCCTGAAGGTGGGCGATGGCTTTACCGACGGCGTCACCCTCGGGCCGCTGATCGACGGTAAGGCCGTTGCCAAGGTGCGCGAGCATATCGAGGATGCGCTGGCCAAGGGCGCCAAGGTTGTTCAGGGGGGTGGCGCGCATGCCCAGGGTGAGAACTTCTTCGAACCCACCATCCTGGTGGACGTACCTGACAACGCCCGAGTCGCCAAGGAAGAAACCTTCGGCCCCTTGGCGCCGGTGTTCCGCTTCTTTGATGACGCCGAAGTCATCGCCAAAGCCAACGACACCGAGTTCGGCCTGGCGGCGTATTTCTATACCGCCAACCTGAGTCGCGTGTTTCGAGTCGGGGAGGCTCTGGAGTACGGCATCGTCGGGGTCAACACCGGCATCATCAGTTCCGAGGCCGCGCCGTTTGGTGGGGTCAAGGCGTCGGGTGTCGGCCGTGAAGGGTCCAAGTACGGGCTTGAGGATTACCTCGAGATCAAATACCTGTGTCTGGCCGGCATCTGAGCTGATCCATCACTGTCCACTTTTCAATTGATCGCTTGCTTCATGGCCGTCAGGGCATTGCCCTGCGGTCCGGTTAACGCTGTGTCGTAAAACATAAAAACAATAGGAAAATCGACATGAACATCGCTTGGAAACTGCCGCTGGGGCTTGGGCTCCTGTCGTGCATCGCCGTACCTGCGTCCGCCGCTGACCCTTCATCGCAATGGGGAACGGGTGATTGGGGAGGGGGACGCAGCGAACTGCTGGAGCAGGGCGTTGATGTGATCGTCGGTTACGTCGGCGAAGCAGCCACCAATGTCCACGGTGGCTACAACCATGATCGTACCGCACGCTATACCGCGCAGTGGGCGCTCGGCACACACCTGGACCTGCAGAAGCTGCTGGGCTGGGACGACGCCGAGTTCCAACTGCTGGTGACGGAGCGCAATGGCAATAACCTTTCCAACGAACGCATCTCTGACCCGCGCGCCCCGCAGCTCAGCTCGGTGCAGGAAGTGTGGGGCAGGGGGCAAACCTGGCGCCTGACCCAGATGTGGTACCGCCAGAAATTCTTCGACAGTGCCCTCGATCTCAAGCTCGGCCGCGTGGGCGTCAACGAAGACTTCGCCAGCTTCCCGTGTGACTTCCAGAGCCTGTCGTTTTGCAGCGCACCCATCGGCAACGTCGCCGGTGATGTCTGGTACAGCGGGCCTGTGAGCCAATGGGGCGTGCGCGTGCGCTATAACCTCGATGAACAGTGGGCGGTGCAGGTCGGGGTATATGAGCAGAACCCATCGAACCTCAGCACCGGCAATGGCTTCAAGCTCAGTGGCAGTGGTACCAAAGGTGCGTTGGTTCCGGTGGAGGTTATCTGGAAGCCAACAGTGGGCAGAGAAGCGTTACCAGGTGAATACCGCCTGGGTTACTACCACAGCAGTGCCAGCACCAATGACGTATATGACGATGTCAACGGTGCTCCGCAGGCGCTGACTGGCCAAGCCCCCAAATCACGCAGCAGCAAGCATGGTGCGTGGATCATGGGCCAGCAGCAATTGACCACTCATCACGGCGATGCCTCGCGCGGCCTGAGCGTCTTTGCCAGCCTGACCGTTCATGACAAGGCTACCAGCGGCATCGAGAGTTTCCAGAACATTGGTGCGGTCTACAAAGGCCCTTTTGATGCCCGGCCCAAGGACGACATCGGGCTGGGTGTCGCACGCTTGAAGGTCAACGACGACGTGACCAAACGGCAGCGCCTGCTCAATGACAGTACGGGCATCACCGACTACGACGACCCGCTCTATATCCCTGTGCAGCACAGTGAATACAACATCGAACTCAACTACGGCGTGCACGTTACCGACTGGCTGACCGTACGCCCGAACGTGCAGTACGTGCGTAATCCAGGCGGTGTCTACGAGGTGGACAACGCTTGGGTTGCCGGTCTGAAACTTCAGGCGAGTTTTTGAGCGTAGGCACGTACGTGAGCAGTCAGTAGTCGCTATCTAATTCTTCATCACGATTGAGAAGGAAAACTGAAATGAGCAAATCTTTAGGAAAAGTCGCTTTTGTAACCGGCGCAGGTCAAGGGATCGGTGAGGCCATCGCGTTGCGATTGGCGGCAGACGGCTTTGCCGTAGCCTGTGCTGATATGAACATTGATACAGCCAGTCACGTGGCTGAAAGAATCAAAAAAGAGGGGGGTAAAGCTCTGGCCATAAAGGTTGATGTGGCCGATCGCGAGGATGTTTTCAAGGCCGTGCAGGCAGCGGTGGATGGCTTGGGTGATCTACATGTGGTCATTAATAATGCGGGTATCGCGCCTATTGCTCCCATTGAAGCAATTACACCAGAGATCTATAGGAGAACTTTCGATATCAACGTAGGTGGTGTTCTCTGGGGCATACAGGCCGCGGTAAAGGCGTTTAAAGCGCTGGGGCATGGCGGGAAGATCATCAGCGCTTCCTCTCAGGCAGGTCATATCGGCAACCCCGACCTGGCTGTTTATGGGGGGACCAAGTTCGCAGTGCGGGGCATTACGCAAACAGCGGCCCGTGAGTTGGCCCATCTCGGTATTACGGTGAACGCATATTGCCCGGGCATTGTGAACACTCCCATGATGCGCAAGGTTGCCCAGGATGTGGCGGACAATGCCAACCAGAGTATTGAATGGGGGATGGAACAATTTGCACAACACATCACCTTGAAGCGGCTTTCCCAGCCTGAGGATGTGGCAGCCTGCGTTTCGTTCTTGTCCGGTCCTGACTCTGACTACATGACAGGTCAGGCGGTCATTATTGATGGCGGGATGGTATTTAACTGATTCGTCATCAGCGCTGGAGAACGTTCAAGTTTATGGGTGTTGAGCGTTTTCGCGCATGCGACGTGAGGGATTGATATGACTATTACTAAAGGCATTGCATCGCCGGCCAAGTTTCTGGTTCAGGCTGATGCGCTGGTTGATTTATCGATGCATGGTAAAGCCTATGGGGCCAATGCCTATCTGATCTGCGATCAATTTATTGTGGGCCGGGTTCATGAAAAAGCGATGCCAGGATTCAAGCATGAACAGCGTGCTGAGTTGGCCGTGTTCGGTGGGCAGTGCTCCGACAGCGAAATCAACAAGCATGTCCAAGCCGCGCGTGAGGCTGACTATATTGTCGGTATTGGTGGCGGAAAAACATTGGATACCGCCAAGGCAGCCGCACATTTCCTGGAAAAGCCAGTATTGATTCTGCCCACATTGGCTTCGACGGATGCGCCCTGTACCGCGATTTCAGTGATTTACAATGACGACGATACGTTTAATCGCTACCTGTTTTTATCAAAGAATCCGGACGTTGTTTTAGCGGATACGCGCATTTTGGCGGAACAACCGCCCAGGTTTTTTGCGGCCGGCGTGGGTGATGGTCTGGCAACTTATTTTGAGGCGAGAGCGTGCTTTGCTGCGCAACGCGACAACCTGATCCTAGGCAATGACGGAAAAATGCTCAAGCCTACGTTGATCGGTTTTGCTATTGCCCAAACGTGCTATGCAACCATCAAGAAGTATTCAGCGCAGGCGGCTTTTGCGGTGGAGAAGAAAGTCATCACTGCTGCATTGGAGAACGCCATTGAAGCCACCATTTACATGTCAGCTGTCGGAGCTGAATCTGGTGGTTGTGCTGCGGCGCATGCGATCCATAACGGAATGACCATAGTGCATGATCTACACGGAGCACAGCATGGTGAAAAGGTGGTTTTCGGCTTGTTCACTCAATTAGTGATGGAGGCCGCACCGATGGCGGAGATTGAAGAGGTTGTTGATATTGCGATCGCCGTCGGTCTCCCGTTGACGCTTGAGGATTTAGGGCTCAAAAGCTTTAAGGAAGCGGAGTGGAGAAAGGTCGCCGAACTGGCATGCGACAAAAACGACACGATTCACAACATGCCTTTTACGGTGACGCCTGACTTGGTGTATGACGCGATCGTGGCGGCTGACGCACTGTTGCATGCGTTTAAAAAGAAAAAATCTCTGCACTAGTGTATTGATTGGGAACCGGTTAATCGGGAGCCAATAGCGCTCAATCGGTCAGGCGCCGTCAATCGTTCAAATTGATTGACGGCGCTTGGTGCTGAGGTGAGGCCTGACAGTTATCAGTATTATTTGGGCTGAACTACGCCCCTCAACTTGGATGGCCGGTAAGCGTCTATTTTCCAGCAAATCACTCAGGTAGCCAGTGAGGTGCTGAATAGTCGTCTCGTTTCGCTTCAAGAAATGAAACGGACCGGTTTTGTGTACATCGACCAATGCCACCCCTTTGAGCACGGCCAGGTGTTGGGAGACTGTCGATTGGGACAGACCGCAACGTTGTGTGATCTGGCCAACGCTCACCCCGAACTCAAAACCGCATGGTTGCGGGGGGAAATGCAGAGTCGGCGCCTTGAGCCACTCGAGGATTTTTCGTCTCACTGGGTGTGCAATCGCGCGCATGGTTGCGTCGAAGTGGGGCGAGGTGGACGTCGATTTTTGATCTGTATCGAGCATATCGGATACCTCGGGTTCATAGCCTTCGCTGGCCTCGTGTCGAGGTCAGCGATAGAGGGACCGCAGCAACACCGTTCCCTTTGGTATCAGTCGAGCAGGTCGGAAATGGATTCGGCGGCGAGTTGATAGGAGCGGCGGCGTGCGTCAGGGTCGTAAATCCTCGCATCGATTATCACCTCGTCCACCTCCGTGGTCGCGATGAACTGGCGCAGCCAACGTCCTACATCGTCTTTGTTGCCAATTGCGGTGCACGACATGGCTTCAGCCAAATTCTGCCGATCATAGTTGGACAGCCGTTCCATAAAGCCCTCTTCCGGGCGCGGCAGAGCGCCTGCTTTGCCCGAGTACAAGTTGCTGACCCACTGACGGTGTGAACTCGCCAGGTAGTCGGCTTCGGCTCGAGTCGAGGCAGCGAAAACATTCGCGCCTGCGATGACATAAGGACTCTCCAGCACTGCTGACGGCCGGAACGTGGCGCGGTAATGCGTAATGGCTTCCATCAAAAATCGAGGTGCGAAATGTGAAGCGAATGCGTAGGGCAGCCCCAGTTTCGCGGCGAGATCAGCACTGTTCATGCTCGAACCCAATAGCCATAGTGGAACGTCATGTTTTCCAGGGATCGCGCGAACCGGCTGATTTCCGTCATCCGCTAGATAGTCCGTCAATTGCTGGATGTCTTGCGTGAAGTCTCGCTCGGAGGCATCGCCGCGTATGGCGCGGATAGCCGGTCCAGCGGATCCAGGTGCTCTGCCAATGCCTAAATCGATGCGGTCTGGAAACAAGGTGTCCAATGTCCCGAACTGCTCCGCCACCAACAGAGGAGAGTGGTTGGGTAGCATGATGCCGCCAGAGCCCACTCGCAGGGTGCTCGTTGCCGCAGCCAGATGCTGAATGAGCAGGGTTGTAGCCGAAGACGCGATCCCTGGCAGGTCATGGTGCTCGGCGATCCAGTAGCGCTTGTAGCCGTGGGCTTCCACGTGTCGCGCCAGAGAGACTGCGTCTTCTAGCGTGTGGGCGAAGGTTTTATCTTCGCCGATCATCATGAGGTCAAGTACAGATAGGGCTGTCATCACAGGCTCCATTTTTCAAATTAGGTTCGTGAGGCAGCGATGCGTTACTTCAATGGGAAGTCCGACCAGTGCGGATAACGTTCCAGGCGTCGATCGATATCGCGAAGCGTTGCCAGGCATCGCTGGAGTTTGAGGTAGATATCACCACCATAATCCCAGCCAAGTACGCCAATACTGCCCGTGTAACCGACGCGGTTCAGCGCTGCGATCAAAGCAAAATTGTCGAGCTCTCCGCGGTCGACCGGCTCCATGGTGGCCGCGCCACCCCAGCCGAGTTGCGAAAGTGCGCTGCCAGAAGTCACCACTTGCATGAGCCAGGGTTTCATCGCAGCGAGTCGCTGTTCAAGTTCGCCTTCCTGGCTCGCGTACCAGTGATAGCCATTGAACGAGGCCCCCAGGCGAGGGTGAGCAAAGTGCTCGCAAATCTGCACCACCTGCGCGGTGGTCTGGGTGACATGGTGAAGATGTGGATACAGCGCAATCCGTAATCCGCGTTGTTCGGCAATCGGCAACAGCGATTCGATGAAACGCATGATCGCGTGGTTGCCATTGACGGAGGTCTGCACAGCCAGTTCGATCAGCTCTACGCCTTCGACCGTTTCGACGATGCGCCGGATCAGCGTGTCGTTGCGTCCCTCATGCAGCACTAGGTATAGCCCTTCAATCCGCAGGCCATGTTGTTTCGGTACGCCCGGCAGCAGCGAGAGGTCGGTCAGTGGTGTGCCACCCCAGGCGGCGACAGTCATGCCGTCGTAACCGAGTTCAGCCAACATTTCGCACTGTGTTTGAAAGGCGTATACGCCCATCGACGAGTAGAAAAAGGAATCGAGTGCATGGATGCGATGAGCCATGGTTTATCTCCTGGCTCAGTGAGGCGAGTCGGTCAGGACAGCCCATTCAGGGTGGGCGGCCAACCGTTGCTCCATGGAACGGAACGCAGTGACCGAGCGGCGCAGGTTGCCGTACACGTCACCGCCCATGCTTTCCCAGCCGAGCACGCCAAATCGTCCGTCAAAGCCGCGCCGTTCGAGGGCGCCCAACAGCGTAAAGTTGTCCATTTCACCTTCATCGAGCGGTTCGATTGTTGCCAGTCCGCCCCATCCGAGCGGGGAGCGCCGAGTGCCGGCAATATTTACCTGTTTGAGCCAAGGCCACATCGCGTCAAGACGCTGCTCTAAAGCATGCTCCTCAGTCGCGTACCAGTGATAACCGTTGAACACGATGTTAAGGCGCGGATGGTTGAACTCTCTGCATAGGGCCACCGCCTCGGTGGTCGTCTGCATGCCGTAGCGTGCGTGCGGATACAGGCTGATCTCCAGGCCACGGCGCTCGCAGATCGGCAGCAGGCGCTCGAGCATTCGGCGGTCAAAGTTCGTGACTTCGTCGCCGGAATGCAAGGCCAGTTCGATTGTGGTGCAGCCCTCGATGGTCTCGAAAATGTTGGTCACAAACGATTCCAGGCCCTTGCGATAGATCAGGTAGACCGCGCCCACGTCCAGGCCCCAGGTGGGTTTAACCTGGGCGATCGACTTCAGGTCTTTGCTCCAGGCGGACATCGTCAGCCCTTGGTAGCCGAGTTCGGCGAGCATCTCGCACTGCGCTGCCAAGGGATAGGTCCCCAGGGTCGTCTGAAAAATGAAATCCATATGATGTAGAGGACGATTCATGAGTGGGCCTGCGCTGGCGATGGTTCGACGGGTAAGGAAGCACTTGGAAAGTGCGGCAAGAGGTATTCGCCCAGCTCGTCGATGACATCCGAGGCGTGGCGTCGCTGAGGTTTGAAGTGCAGAGCAACGTGACCGACGCCCTGATCCTGTTGGCGTTTCCAATGTTCAATCAGTGCATTTCGCCCGGCACGCAGCACGCGGCCCGCTTGGACGGGATGGTTTGGATCACGGTCCAGGTCAAACAGGGTGCCGTAGCCATAGGGTTTGTAGACGTTGGCGCCACAGGCGGCACGCCAACGTTCGATGATTTGCGGAATCAGGGCTGGATTGGAGATGTAGGAAAGAATGCCGTCCGTATTTTCTCCAATCCACTCCAGCGACTGGCCGGCCTGGCCAACGATAATGGTCGGCATGCGTGAGCCTACCGGTTTTGGAACGAGGTCGATCTCTCCATTCAACTGGCCATAAAACCGCGACGGGTGCACGGTCCAGTGTGTTTCTGTGGCGGCGCGAATGATTGCCAGCGCGTCACGGAACCGCTCGGCACGGTTGTCGAAGTCGAGCCCGAAGGCGGGGTATTCCACCGGCCGATCACCGGTGGCCAGCCCAAGGATAAAACGTCCCCCAAGCAACTGATCGATGCTCGCTGCCTGCTTGGCAACGATCAACGGATCGCGCAAGGGCAGGACGATGCCGGCGGTGCCGATGGCAATCTGCTTGGTCACGGCAGCGAGGAAGCCGGCATAGACCAGCGGATCAAGGATTTGCCCCACGTCACCGAAGTTCGGGTCGTAAAAGGGCACGTCCCGTAGCCAGATGGCGGAAAAGCCGGCCTCATCGACCTTGTGAGCCATCTGCGCGTGATCCTGCAGGGTTGGGCCTGGGCTATTGGGATAGCTTTCCAGCGGCGCGATAAATCCGAAGGTCAAATGGCCGGGTTGGAAAACGCGTGCGTAGCCGGGGTGCTGTTTGAGCTCAGGCGCAAGTTCGTAGGTGGAAGGCATCGAAGTCATTCGAGGGCTCTCGTGTAGTCAGATGACGGTGACTTCGCAGTACGATATAGCGGGGTGAAGTCACAATGGCGGTGACTATAGGTTGTATGATGTAAAAGAAAAACAGGATGAAGTTCCGAACATTTGCGAATAAAACGCTCAAATAGACAGGGGTGGTCATGGATCATTTTGGAGCGCTCAGCGCGTTCGTGCATGCCGCGCAAACGCGCAGCTTTACCGAAGCTGGGCGCAGAACCGGCGTGTCTTCATCGGCCATTGGTAAGGCGGTTGCGCGGCTGGAGGAAGAGCTTGGTGTAAGGCTGTTTCACCGGTCCACGCGCGCCATAACCCTGACGTCCGAGGGCAGCCTTTTTCTGGAACGCTGCCATCGAATTTTTGCGGAGTACGAGGTTGCCAAACGGGAGCTCACCCAGGCTGCCGGCAAGCCCCAGGGGAAGTTGCGCCTCGGTTTGCCACAACTGGGCATGAGGTTGATGCCTCACTTGATTGCGTTTCAGCAGGCGTATCCCGAAGTGGAGTTGGAGCTGGAGTTCAGCGATCGGTTGGTCAACGTCATCGAGGAGGGTTTTGATGCCGTGATGCGCATCGGTGAAGTTGAAGACTCGCGCCTGATGATGCGCAAGCTCAACGGCTACAGTCATCGCCTGGTTGCGTCTCCACACTATCTTTCACTACGGGGTGTTCCTTCACGGCCAACGGAACTGTCCAGCCATTCATGCCTGCGTTACCGATACCCCACCAGCGGTAAACTCGACCCTTGGCCTTTGGTGTCAAAAAAGGGACAGGACGGTGTTGAGCCGGGACAATCGGCTACCGCCAACGCGATTGAACCGTTGCTAGCAATGGCTGAGGCGGGGCAAGGAATAGCGTGTCTCCCTGACTTTTTTGTCGAGGACGCCATTGCAGACGGACGATTGGTGCCTGTATTGGATCGCTACGTTCGCGACCACCGTACCTTCAGCATTCTCTGGCCATCGAGTCGTCATCCGTTACCCAAGATAAAAGCCTTTGTAAGCTTTATGACATCGCGTCTGACGTGAGGCGGTACGGTTGGCCCGAGCGCAAACTGCCGATGCTCCGGAGAGTTCCGCAGCGTCGGCAGGTTTTGAATCCGCAGTGACTTACGCTTTGTTGGAGGCCTTTGCCGCAAAGACGCCGTCGCCCAGCAAGGCTACGACCAGTGCGGTGACGCTCAGGTAAATCGGGTATTCCCAGCCGCCATTGGCGTTGGTGAAGCTCCAGCCATTGCCGAAGTGGACGGTCGCGGCCACGAACAGCTGAACCACTGCCAGAGCGGCTACCCAGCGCGAATAAACTCCCAGCACCAGCATTAAACCGCCGATCACTTCAAAGGCCATGACCGGGTAGGCCAGGAAGCCCGGGAAGCCGATGGACTCAAAGAAGCCCGCAGTGCCTGCCGGGGTGAAGACAAAGACTTTGGTCAGGCCGTGGGCCATGAACATAATGCCCAGTGCCAGGCGCATAACGAAGGCAGCGTATGGTGCGGTACGTGTGTCGATCATGGTGCAGTTCCTTTTTGTTTACTTGGAGAGTGACAGCGTGTTGGTCAGCCATTGCGAGAAGTCCGCCAGTTCTTCAGCGACGATCTCGTGGGCCATGTCGTAGAAATGCGTTTCGTGGGCGACGCCGATTCGACTCAGCCATTCGTCCGCTTCTTTCGCCCAAGCCACTGGTAGTACGTTGTCCTGGTGACCATGGGCGATGAAAGCGTTGATGGACTTGAGTCGATCGGCCGAAGCAATCCGAGGATCAAGTTCGCGCAGCATCCGGCCGCTCAATATTGCAAATCCGGCAACCAGCTCGGGCTCGGTGACCCCAAGGCTCGCGCTCATGATGCCGCCCTGGCTGAAGCCGGCGATCACGGTAGGTAGCGTGGGCAGCGCTTCGATGAAGTGGTGCAACAGTTGCCGGCTGGACTCTGCCTGTTCTTGATTGAACGAAGGGCCGTTGCTGGTGAAGTTCACCTGGTACCAGGCGAAGCCTTGTGGGCCAACCTGCAGCGGGCCGCGGAGCAGAATGACTTCCAGCTCCTCGGGCAGGGACGCGGCCAATGACGCGAGATTCGCTTCATTTGAACCGACGCCATGCAGCAGAAGCAGCCGGCCCTTGGGCGCCGATGTACTGCAACCCTTGCGGAAAAACAGGCCCGTTTGCGGCTCGCGAGCAGCTTCGGAAAAAGAGGTGTCACGCATGATCTGTAACGCCTTGGCTAGGTTGAATTGAGTCGAATCCAACAGGGTTGTTTGAGGAAAATAGATAGCTGTCCATCGCCAGTACCCCGTAGCTCACGCCGCCCTCCAGAACTCGAGTCTCGTAGTGTTCACCGGCCGCGCCGAGGGCGATGAGCAGCGGTAAAAAATGCTCATCCGTCGGGTGGGCACGTTCGGCCGAAGGTGCGTGCTGCTTATAGTCCAGCAAGAAATCGGTATTGCCCGCCTGCAGGGTTTGGGCTGTCCAGGCTGCAAACGCTTTCACGTAGTCGGCACCGTGGGTGGCCGCCCCCCGAAACTCATACAAGTTGTGGGTCAGGCTTCCGGAAGCCACGATCAGCACATTCATATCCCGCAGTGGCTTGAGGGCTTGGCCCAGTTTCCAGGCGTGGTGGGTATCGAGGCCGCTAGGCATCGATACCTGAACGACGGGTATGTCTGCCTCAGGGGCCAGATACAGCAGTGGCACCCAGGCGCCGTGGTCCAGTCCTCGACGGTCGTCAAGCCGGGACTTCCATCCCGCATTCTGCAGCAGATCCACGATATGGGCGGCCAGGGCCGGAGCGCCCGGTGCGGGGTAGCGCAACTGGTACAAGGCGTCGGGAAATCCACCGAAGTCGTGAATGGTTTCAGGGGCGGTGCTCGCCGTAACGCTGACTTCGCCACGAGTCATCCAGTGCGGTGAAAGGATGACGATGGCATCAGGTCGCGGCAGTTCGCGACCGAGCTCAGCCAGCCGCTGACCAGCCAGACCGGGCTCGATGGCAAACATTGGAGCACCATGAGACACAAACAACAGGGGGAACGAAGTGTTCATGGTGAAGTGCTCCGAAGTGATTACTTGTTAAGCCAGACCGGTGCGATGGCGGTGCCCAGGCCGGCGCCGTAGCCGAGATAGATATTCAGGCCTGCCAATGGCTCCAGGTAACGGGCGTTGATCAGTCCACCAGCGTCCACTGTCTTCCAGCCCAGGCTGTGTGCCAGGGCAATCGCGGTCTGCTTGGCGCGCTCACTGTCACTGGCGACGAACACACTGCCACGCTGGTTTTCCGAGAATGTCGGGCCGTCGGCGAGCACTTGAGCGAACAGGGTGTTGAACGCTTTAACGACATGGGCCTGAGGCACTGCTTTGGCAATTTCTTCACCGGCGCTTGTCACGTGACCGATGGTCAGCGACATGTAGTCGGCGCTTAGTGGGTTGGTGATGTCGATAACCACCTTGCCCGTCAGGTCGCCCAGGCTTTGCAAGGCTTTGGCGGCGTCTTCGTAGGCGGTTGCAATAACAACGACATCGCTATCACCCAGTGCCTCTGCCGCCGAATAGGCGTTGACATTGTCAAACTGAGCGGCCAGGGCTTTAGCCTTGTCGATGTCGCGGCCCGTAACACGAACGATATGGCCGGCGCTGGACAGCTGTTTTGTGAACGCCGAACCCATGTTGCCGGTACCCAAAACTGTAATTTTCATAGCGACCTCATATGCGTTGATGTGCGTTTCGATGGGCTCAGTTTATAGGTTGTGAAAACGAGATAAATAAGGCTGAATGTGATTAACCGTTCCATCTAGTGAGACAATGATGGACAGAGCATTGGAGATGCAGGTCTTCTGCACCGTCGTCGATAAAGGCAGTTTTGTAGGCGCGGCCGAACCGTTGGAGATGTCCAAGGCGGCCATCTCGCGCTATGTGAGCAGCCTGGAAGAACGGCTCGGTGCGCGGCTTTTGCATCGCACGACCCGCCGGCTTTCATTGACGGAGGAGGGGCGCCAGTTTTACCACCAGGCGCGGGAGGTGCTGGCGCTGATGGATCAGGCCGAGGAGGCAGTTTCGTCCACCGCGCCGGAACCCAGTGGCGTGTTGCGGGTGAATGCACCGGTCAGTTTCGGAGTGCTGCACTTGGCGCCGCTATGGGGCGACTTCATGAAGGCCTACCCCAATATCGAGTTGGACATCAGCTTGAACGACCGACTGGTTGACCTGGTAGAGGAGGGATTCGATGCGGCTGTTCGCATTGCCCGCATGGAAAACTCTTCGCTGGTCGGGCGTCGTCTGGCGGGCACGCGGATGTGCTTGTGCGCTTCACCCGAATATCTGGCAAGTCACCCGGAGGTGCGCACTTTGTCTGACCTGACAGAACACGGCGTGATTGCCTATACCAACTTCGCCAGCGGCAATGAATGGCAGTTCCAGGGCCCTGACGGCAGCGAAAGTGTGCGCACCCGTTCCATTGTTCGCTGCAACAATGGCGATACCTGTCGCAGCATTGCCTTGGCAGGGGGTGGTATTGCCTTGCAGCCCAGCTTTATGGTGGCCGAGGATTTGCGGGCGGGGGACCTGGTGGAGATTCTGCCTGAGTACCAGTCGGTCGAACTGGGCATCTACGTGGTCTACCCCACGCGCAAGCATCTGGCGACCAAGGTTCGGGTGCTGATCAATTTTCTGGCCGAGCGATTTGCCCACCCTCGATGGGAGCAATAGCGGGCACTTCGCCGGGCACGGTCTGACTCAGCAGTTATCCAGGAAGCCCCGCAGGTCGCTGGCGAACTTTTCCGGGTTCTTCAATGCCAGGAAGTGGTCGCCCTGTTCAGCCTTGGTGTACACATGCAGCACGGAGCCCGCGACCACCGAATTCATCCAGCGTTGGCTGTCCAGCCAGTCGCTGTATTCGCCGGTGAAAATGGCGGTTGGAACATCAATCTTTGTTTGGATGACATCCCGCCAATCGTTAGTGACGTGATCGAACAGCACGCGCTCCAGGAACGCCATGTCATCCCTCACAACGGCCTGTGTCAGGCTGATGACGTTGTGAAAGTAGGGCGAGTCCAAGGCCACGGCCCGTTCCAGAACACGAGTCGCGCTGATCAGTTGGTTGGTGGGCGCTCCTTTGGCGTAGGACGCAATCATGCGCTCTGGCGAGGTGGTGAACGCGCCGGCTTGCAGTCGCTCCTGTTCCGTCCAGTCTGCGTGACAATAAATCGAGGGTGCCTGGTCAATGACGCTCAGCGTGCGGATGCCTTGTGTACCGAACAGGTCGATGTAGGCCCACAGGATCGACGCCCCCATCGACCACCCGCAGTAATCGGCTTGGGACAGCCCCAGGTGATCTGCAAACTCTTTCACGTCCATGGCATATCGGGAAATCCGGTTGCCAAAGGCTACCTTTTCGGAGAACCCCTGGTTCCTGACATCCAGCACGTACACGTGGTAATGCTGGCTGAGGATGTGCATGAGGTGAAAGTACAACGCGCCGTTGGCTGACCAACCCGGGATGAAAATCAGCGGCCTGCCTGCACCGGCTTCCCAATAGGCGAGGTTGACCCGGTCGCTGGTGACAAAGCTGTTGAGCTTCAGGGCTTCAAAGTCAGAAACCCGAGCGGCTTGGCCAGGGATTTCATGGGGAAAGTGAAAGTCTTCGCCGAGCAGCGAGAGAAGCGATTGATTGTTCAGTGGGTATTTCAAAGTGCAATCCCATTCAGTTGAAGAAATGGCGCAATTGATTCAGGGCGCGAGGCAGCGGCTCTTCATCCATGCCGGCATTTATTGACGCCGAGCGGAGGCTGCGTACAGGTTTACGGCGATGCAGAGTGCCAAGACCAGCGCTGAAAACAGCATCGCGGTGGATAGTCCAGCGGAAAAAGCGGCCTTATCCGAATGGGCGATCATCGTGCCGAAGACCGCGACGCCGATCACGCCGCCCAGTTGCCGCGCGGAGGCCATCAGGCCGGAGGCGATGCCCGCGTCGTGCTGTGTGACCGAGGACAGCATCGAGTTGGTAATGGACGGTACTGACATGGCGCTGCCAATTCCTACCAGCATCAGCGCACCATTGAGCAACCACAGCGAGGTATTGGACGTGGTTTGCGACAGCGCGATGAACCCGACGATCTGAATCGTGAAACCCGTCGTGATAATACGAGTGGCACTGAACCGCTTGGCGAACCTTGACGAGAGCATCGTAGAAAGTGTCAGCACCGCCGTCAGTGGGATAAACGACAAACCCGTTTTGAGCGCGTCGTAATGTAGGAATGTTTGAAAGTAAATGCTGAAAACAAAGACCGTTCCATAAAATGTCAAATTGATCGCAGCACCCGCGAGCGCCATGCTCCCCAACACTTTGTTTTTGGCCAGGTGAGCGGGCAGCATCGGATGTTTTACCCAACGCTCGATCAGAACAAATGCCACCGCACAGATCATGGCAATTGCCATCGCGGCGAGTGTTTCGATTACCCAGCCTTTTGCGCTGGATTCGGTTAAGCCATAGGTCAGCGAGGCCAGGCAAATAGCAATACTGATTTGGCCTGGAATATCGACCTGCTTATCAACCCGAGGGGAGGCGGGGGCATAGCGCAGGATCAGCCCGATAGCCAGCAGGCCGATCGGAATATTCAGCAGAAATACACTTCGCCAGCCGAAGTACTCGATCATCAGCCCACCGATCACCGGACCGGCTGCCAGTGCGATACCCCCACAGGCGCCCCAGAGCGCAACAGCGGCACGGCGTGCATCGGGGTCATGAAATGACACGCGAATCAGGGTAAGTGATGTCGGTATCAGGAAGGCCGCGCCGATGCCCTGAACGACACGCATCGTGATCAGCATGGTCATACTGTCGGCGAGACCACAACCGATAGAGGCGAGGGTAAAGATAGCGAAACCCGCTGCAAAGACGGATTTTGCCCCCCACTTGTCGCCCCATGCGCCTCCCAGGATAAGCAAGGCAGAGAAAGGCAGTGCGTAGCTGTTGATGACCCACTGCAGGCCCGTGAGGTCGGTGCCGAACGCATTTTTGAGTGCGCCAAGGCCGACGTTTACGACGCTGACATCAAGTTGAACGACAAGAAACCCTAAACAGGCAGCGGTCAGAATCGCGCGTAACGAAGAGTGTGATTTGGATTCAGCAATCAATGGTTCACAGCCCCTGGCATGTGGTAGTTGCGAGTTGATCAGCAACAGCCAGCGAAGCCAGGTTGTACCTGGCTATCGCCGGCAGCACTGCTCACACGAACTGCAGAACGTCGTTGACAGCTTTACGGGGCTTTTGCGGCCAGTTAGTCGAGCCAGGGTAGCCAACGGTGATCAACATCACCGGAATCTCCGTAGCGGAAAGACCGAATGCTTGTGCCACTGCCGACTGGTCGAACCCGATCATGGGTGTCGAAACAAGGCCTTGTCCTTTGGCGGCCAGCATCAGGGTCATGGCCGCCAGAGAGCCTGATCGGATCGCTTCGTCGCGTTGTAACTGCGGGTTGTCCTGGTACATGCCTTGAGCGGCGCCAACCCACATGTCGTAGATCGCCTGATCAATGATCCCTGCATCCAGCGTCGGCTTCAGGGCTGATGGCAGGGTTTCATGGGGATTGAGGGTGCCACAGACAATAAAGGTCACGGCTGAATCCATGACCTTTTGTTGACCGAAGGCCAATGGCAGCAATCGCGCCTTTGCTTCGGTGCTGCGTACCGCCAGGAACCTCCAGTTTTGAAGGTTGAAGGCAGAGGGAGCGTGCGTTGCCAGTTCGATCAGCTCGGCGATCTGTTGATCCGTCAACTGACGTTCAGTGTCGTAGCTGTTGGCGGAAATTCGGGACTTAATTACTTCAGCAATAACAGACATGGTGATCTCTGTGCGGGAAAGGGGATGCGTGCAGTCCCGGTTGTTACCGTCGAGCCTGCGCCGTCATAGAACTTAGCGGCTGAAGCCGTCGAAAGGGGTCATATACACCGCCCCGAACGGGTCAAGATGTTTGCGGATTTCTGCATCCGGTGTGCCGTAGACCACCAGACTGGTAACGGTGCACAGTTCGAGGAAACGCTTGCCGAACGGTGCGAAGGTGGTGGCTACGTGACTGATAACGGAATCGGCGTTATAGCGTTCAAGGATGTGAACGGTGTTGTTGTCTTCGTTGGCGCTGTATTCGTAAACCAGCGTGCCAGGCTCGGCGCGGGTGGCTGCCACGATGTTCGCGATCAGCGCCTTGAACTCTGGAAACTCTTCGGGTTTTACAGCGAGGGAGAACAGGCAGGAGACATGTGGGTGCATGGATAGCTCTTCCGTCAGAGGCTTCATAAGAAGCCTGTTGAGAATGCATCGCTGGTCAAGCCGATGTATTCGGTGCTGATGGGGGGTCAGGATTTCTCGGGCGCGTCCCCGAATAGTTTGCCGGCGCCAGCCCAATCCGAAGGCGCAACGTCTTCAAAAATGACGTAGATATAGTTGGCATCTGTACCAGTGTGTTTAACGATGCTTTCGGTGATGTCTGCGGCAACAGCGGCTTTTTGTGCGTGTTCTTTACCTTCGAACCAGCTCACACGTACGACGGGCATGATGGTGTCCTCTTGGGGCATTGATCTGGAGAGAGGTGCGTGATGTGCACCGTTGTCTTTCTAGAACCCATCCTACTGTTGAGTGTGCTGGCGATAAACGGCCTCAAGCTATAATCTGGGTAGACTAAAACTCTACAATCGGCGAGCAGGCATGGTTCCTATCGATTCGTTTCAGGGCGTCATCACGTTCGTCGTGGCCGCGCGCTCGACCAGCTTCACTCAGGCTGCCGAGCGCCTGGGGCTGTCAAAATCCGCCGTAGGCAAAGCCATTGCGCGTCTGGAAGAGCGCTTGGGTACGCAGCTGTTTCATCGCACCACTCGCCGGATTTCCCTGACCGCGGATGGTGAGGCTTATTTCGTGGCGTGCTCTACCGCCCTCGAGGAAATTGGTGCTGCAGAGAGCGGATTGGGGCCCGGCGCTGGTGAGCCTTCCGGACGTCTGCGAGTAGACATACCTGTGGCATTCGGGCGTCGGGTCGTCGCCCCGTTGCTGTTTGAGATCGCCAACAAGTACCCGGCTTTGCAACTGAACTTGACGTTTTCCGACCACCTGGTTGATCCCTTTGAGGAGGGGATCGATTTGTTGGTCCGCTTTGGAGAGCTGCAGGACACTAGCGGTCTGGTGGCGCGGCGGCTGACCCGGCAGCGCTGGGCCATTTGTGCCGCCCCCGACTACCTGAAGCGCTATGGTGTTCCGCAGACCCTTGACGATCTGAGTCATCACCGTTGCATTGTCGGGCATCGACGCGGCCAGCCGTTGTCGTGGCGAGTCATGCAGGCGGGGCAGACCGTACGTTACGCGCCACCCTCGACTCATCAAATTGGCGACGGAGAAGCCATGATTCTCGCAGCAGTCGCTGGCACGGGCTTGTGCCAGATGCCACGCAGCCTGTTCCAGGACGATATCGAAGCGGGCAGGCTGGTGGAGGTTCTGCAAGTGTATGAACCGGAAGCTGTCGATGTGCATGCCGTCTGGCCAAAGGTGTCCCATCTGCGGCCGAAGGTGAGGTACGTGGTCGATGAGCTGGTCAAGCTGTGTGAGCATTTGCTGTGATGCAGGCTGACGCCAGGTGAGCATCGTCAGCCTTCATCGCTCAATCGCTGAACAGATCAAACATCAGTTGCCGGAACCATTTGTTGGCCGGGTCCCGATTGTATTTACCGTGCCAGAACAAGTTGATGGCGATCTCGGGAAGCGGCAGAGGCAACGGCAGGCTCGTCAGTCCGAAGGGGCCGGCGCAGCTGTTGGCGAAACGCTCAGGTACCGTGGCGATCAAGTCTGTGTTCTGCAGGATATGACCGACCGCGACAAAGTGTGGAACCTCCAGTCGAATGTCTCGTTGTAGACCGGCCCGCTGCATATGCGTATCGATCTCTCCATGCCCCGTGCTGGCGGCGATGATCCTGACATGCCCGAACTCGCAAAAGCGCTCCCGTGTCATGGGCTGTTCAGTGAGCGGGTGGTCCTTTCGGCATAAACAGACGTAGCGATGGTGGAACAGGCGCCTCTGGTAGAAGCCCGCTTGCAGATCCGGCAGCAATCCCACGGCCAGATCCACCTCGCCATTGGCCATTTTCTCGGAAAGTTCGGTATTGCTGCGCAATGTGGTGACCGATATTCCGGGGGCCTGTTTGAGCAAGGCGTCGATCAACCGTGGCACAAAATAAATCTCCCCGATGTCGGTCATCGCCACGACAAAGCGCTTCTGGCTGGTCGATGGATCGAACTCGTCATGGCGATTGATCGCGCCGTGCAGCAGGTTGATTGCCTGGGAGACTGGCTCGGCCAGTTGCGTGGCATAGGGCGTCGGCTGCATCCCCTGATGGGTGCGCACAAACAATTCGTCATTGAACGTGTTCCGTAAACGCTTGAGCGCATTGCTGACGGCGGGTTGGGTCAGCCCAAGGCTCTCGGCTGCAGCTGAAACACTTCGATCCACCAGCAATTGGTGAAAGATCACCAGCAGATTCAGATCCAGTTCACGCAGGTTCATCGCAAATTTTCTCGGCCTTGGGCGGCTCTTGAAAGTGAATGAGTATTCAGGTTGGTGATAGTTTGTATGGGGTTGAGGGCATTTATCAATGGTTTGTGAATAGTCATGATCGGGCTATTCCAAAAACAACACATAAGGTTTCCCCCATGAGTAGCCCTCACTCTGTCTTGCAAGTGGGCATCGTCGGCGGCGGTATCGCTGGCGTCGCCTTGGCACTGGATCTTTGCCGTCATCAGCATCTGGATGTGAAATTATTTGAAGCTGCTCCCGCCTTCGGCGAGGTCGGCGCAGGTGTGTCCTTTGGTGCGAACGCCGTCCGGGCCATCGAAGGGCTGGGTATCGGCAAACCCTACGAACTCATCGCTGACCGCACCCCGCAACCGTGGCAAGACATCTGGTTTGAATGGCGTCGAGGCGTCGATGCCGGTTATCTCGGTGCCAGCGTTGCCCAAGGCGTCGGTCAGTCCTCCGTTCACCGCGCAGATTTCCTCGACGCCTTGGCAACGCAATTGCCAGAAGGCATCGCCTGCTTCGACAAACGTGCGGTTGGCGTCCATGAGATGGGAGACAGGGTCAGCGTTCAGTTCACCGATGGCACTGACTATCAGTGCGACCTTCTGATCGCCGCCGACGGTATCAAATCCTCGATTCGCGACTATGTACTCCAGGGAATGGGCCAGCCTTTGGTCGCGCCCCGATTCAGCGGAACCTGCGCCTATCGGGGAATGATCGACAGCGAGCAACTGCGTGCCGCCTATCGCACTGCGGGTGTTGATGAGCACCTGATCAACGTCCCGCAAATGTACCTGGGGCTCGACGCCCACATCCTCACTTTTCCGGTCAAGCAGGGCCGACTGATCAACGTGGTTGCGTTCGTTTCTGATCGCACCGACCCCAACCCGGTATGGCCGCAAGACACACCTTGGGTCAAAAGCACCAGCCAGGCCCAGATGCTGGAAGCGTTCTCCGCGTGGGGGGATGCCGTTCGCGTGCTGCTCGAGTGCATTCCCGAACCTACCCTCTGGGCGCTTCACGAATTGGAAGAGCTTGCAGGTTATACCCATGGCCGCGTAGGGCTGATCGGTGACGCTGCCCACGCCATGCTCCCCCACCAAGGGGCCGGGGCGGGGCAAGGGCTGGAAGATGCCTGGCTGCTCGCGCGACTGCTGGGAGACTCTCGGGTGCTTCAAAGTGATGCCCAAAGCGTGCTTGAGGTGTACGACGCTATCCGCAGACCTCGCGCCTGCCGTGTTCAGCGAACGTCCTGGGAAGCCGGCGAACTCTACGAGTTTCGAGACCGCCAGGTCGAAGACCGAGAACCCCTTCTGTCGACAACCCTGGCCAGTCGTTTCGACTGGCTGTGGAACCACGACATGCAATCGGACCTGGCAGAGGCTCGCACCCGACTCGGGTGGGCAGAGGCCGTCTGATTGCGTTCCTGCAATGCGCCAGTTCCCAGATGCTGGTGCGCTACACCCACAATAAAAACAGGTGAAACCTTGATGGCCGTCAGCATTTCCAATACCGCAAAAATGCTTGAACTGTTCCAAGACGCAGCAGGGCTGAAGAATGCCGCTGGCAACCCGCGCAACAAACAAATCGTATTACGTATCCTGCAAGAGACCGCGGGACTCATTGAAGAGCTGGATATCAGTGATGATGAATTCTGGGCTGGTGTCGAATACATCAACCGTCTCGGCAAAAGCAACGAAGCAGGGCTGCTGGTAGCGGGCCTGGGGGTGGAGCACTTTCTGGATCTGCTCAACGATGCCAGGCAAGCCGAAGCCGGGCGCACCGGAGGAACTCCGCGCACGATTGAAGGGCCTTTGTATGTAGCCGGCGCGCCGCTCAGTCAGGGCTATGCCCGTATGGATGATGGTGCCGAAGATGATGTCGCGACGCCTATGTTTGTCGAGGGCCAGATCCTGGATTTGCAAGGGCAGCCGATCGCTGGTGCCCTTGTAGACCTGTGGCAAGCCGACAGCCAGGGCAACTATTCCCACTTCGATAAATGCCAATCCGAATTCAATCTGCGTCGTCGCATTGTGACCGACGCCGAAGGGCGTTATCGCGTCAGAAGTATCGTGCCGTCGGGCTACGGCTGTAACCCTCAGGGCCCGACCCAGGAGTGCCTTAACCAATTGGGCAGGCATGGCCAGCGTCCGGCGCATATCCACTTTTTCGTATCCGCCCCGGGCTACGAACACTTGACCACGCAGATCAACCTATCCAACGACGCATACCTCTGGGATGACTTCGCTTACGCCACGCGGGATGGATTGATCGGTGAGGTGCAATTCATCGATGACCAAGCCTTGGCTGCGGCCCATCAAGTGCCAGGACGTTTTGCACAAATGAAATTCGATTTTCAGCTGCGCCCGGCAGCCAACCTTGAGGCGGAGCAACGGAGCAATCGCCCGCGTGCTCTTCAAGAGGCGTAAGTCAAAGCTGCATACCCAGAAAAACTTATTAAAGAGGATAAAAGCATGTCCCAAAGCACTCTCTCACCCATCGAAGTAAAAGTCGCCGTGTTGCGTGAAGCCGGTGGCAAGCTCCAGATCGAGCGCGCAGAGCTGGCTGTTCCACGTGCCGACGAGGTCCGCGTGCGTGTCGTGGCTACAGGTGTTTGCCACACCGATATGGTCGTTCGCGATCAGCTCTTTCCAACGCCGTTGCCAATCATTTTGGGCCACGAAGGTGCGGGCGTGGTGGAGGCGGTAGGCGCTGCGGTAACGACCATCGCTCCTGGCGATCATGTGGTCATGACCTACATGTCCTGTGGCTTGTGCCTGCCCTGCGAAACAGGACACCCCGCGCATTGCTCGCATATGCACCCGCTGAACTTCGGCGGCGGGCGCCTCGACGGCAGTACGTCCACCTGCAGCTGTGCGACCGATGCACCGATACATGACCATTTCTTTGGCCAATCCTCCTTTTCGACCTACGTCGTCGCGAACGAGCGCAATGTCGTGAAAGTCTCCAAACAGGCTCCACTCGAACTGCTCGGCCCGCTGGGATGCGGCATTCAGACGGGCGCGGGTTCGGTACTCAAGGCCTTGCAGGTAGAGGCTGGGGCCAGCTTCGCCGCCTTCGGTGCTGGCGCAGTGGGCCTGGCCGCGGTGATGGCAGCCAAGGTTGCCGGTGCGACCACCATTATCGCCATCGACGTCACGCCGAGTCGCTTGAGCCTGGCACTTGAAGTGGGCGCCACCCACGTGATCAACAGCCGGGAAGAGGACCCTGTCCAGCGCATTCGTGAGATCACCGGCGGTGGCGTGAACTACAGCCTGGAATGCTCCGGGCGTGCCGAAGTGTTGCGCCAGGCCATCGACGCGCTCACGACCCTGGGGACCTGCGGGATTGTCGGGGCAACCAAGATGGGCACCGAGGTGGCGTTCAACATCAACGACGTGATGATCCCCGGCAAGCGAATCATGGGCATTGTCCAAGGCGACGTGGTCGCTAACGCCTTCATTCCCATCCTCGTAGACCTGCACCTGCAAGGCCGCTTCCCGTTTGACAAGCTGTGCCGGTTCTACGCGTTTGACCAGGTCAATGAAGCGATGGCCGACAGCGAAAGCGGTATCACGATCAAACCGATTCTACGCATGCCGGCCCAGACCGACTTGTCGTGATTGTTCAGGCTCATTTAAGGACCCCAAGATGAATGTTCAGCTCGTAATCGACAATATCCCGCAAGATGCCTCGGATGGTAAAACCTATCAGCGGATCGACCCTGTCAGCGGCAAGGTCGTCACCACTGGCGCCGCGTGCGGCGTCGAAGATGCCCGGCGTGTTGCGGCTTCTTCGCAGCAGGCGTTCAAAACATGGTCGAAGGTCGGCCCTACCGAGCGCCGTCGTCTGCTGCTGGCGGCAGCCGACGTCCTGGAAAGCAAGATGGAGCTTTTCTGCAGAGTCATGGCAGAAGAGATCGGTGCTTCGCAGCTGTGGTCACAGTTCAATGTGGGGGCTTCGGCCAACCTGCTCCGTGAAGCCGCCGCACTCACAACGCAAATCAAGGGTGAAACCCTTGCCACCGACAAGCCCGGCACTTTATCGGTAACCCTACGCCAGCCCGCCGGTACGGTATTGAGCATCGCGCCGTGGAACGGCCCGGTCATCCTCGGCACCCGATCCATCGCCTACCCATTGGCGTGTGGCAACACCGTTATTTTCAAAGGTTCGGAGAACAGCCCGCGCACCCATGAGCTGCTGGCGCAGGCCTTCTATGAAGCGGGCTTTCCGCCCGGCGTGTTGAACTTCATCATCTCTGCGCCCGAAGATGCCGGTGCCGTGACGGAAGTGCTGATTGCCCACGATACGGTTCGCCGAGTGAATTTCACCGGTTCGACCAAAGTCGGCCGGATGATTGCCCAGACCAGTGCGAAACACCTCAAGCGCTGCCTGTTGGAACTGGGCGGCAAGGCGCCGTTTATCGTGCTCGATGATGCCGACCTGGATGGCGCAGTCAATGCCGCAGTGTTTGGCGCCTTTCTGTACCAGGGGCAAATTTGCATGTCGACCGAACGGTTTGTCGTCGACGAAGCCGTGGCGGACGAGTTCGTTGCGAAGTTTGCGCAGCGTATCCGTGGTCTTGAGCAAGGTAACCCGGTGACCAACCCTACCAGCGTAGTGGGTCCGATGATTTCCCAGGGCTCCGTGCAGCGCATCAACCAGTTACTCGACGATGCCATCGGCAAGGGCGCCACGCTTGTTGTCGGCGGGCTGGCGGATCAGGCGCAAATGGCGCCGACGCTGGTGGACCGTGTGTCCTCGGCGATGGAGATCTACGATGAGGAAACTTTCGGCCCGGTCACCACGGTGGTGCGTGTCAAAGGCGCCGAGCAGGCGCTGGAAGTCGCTAACGACACAGCGTTCGGCCTCTCATCGGCGATTTTCAGCCGCAATGTCAGCCTTGCCCTGGACCTGGCCAGTCGGCTGGATGCCGGTTGCGTGCATATCAACGGTGCCACCGTGCAAAACGAGCCTCAGGCACCCTACGGCGGCATGAAGAACAGTGGCTATGGCCGGTTCGACGGCAGCGCCGTTATCGAAGAGTTCACCGAAGTGAAGTGGGTCACGGTCGAGCCCTCCGACCAACCTTATCCATTCTGACGTCAGGCCACGGTGACCGGCTCTGAGGAGTCGGTGACCGACTCTCTTTGCTTGCGGTAAGCGGTGCCTGCGTATCTTCAACAAATCCATGGTTGCGACAATGAATAATAAAAATACCTATGCAGCTGTAAGTCTCCTTAGAAATGTTCCTTGTGCGATGGCTGGATCCGCGTTGGCAATTTTTTTGCCCGCGGTGCAAGCCACCGAAGGAGGAGGGTCGTCGTACCCTATGGGGGCGGAAAACTACATGACCGGCGCCATGCCGCCGCCTGGGTTTTATGGGCAAATTTTTGCTGAAAGTTATCGCGCTGATCGTCTTCTCGATAATCGAGGGCAGCGGGCGGTTGACGACTTTCATTTGAGTGCAGATGTGATTGCGCCAAGGCTGATTTGGGTCACGGAGCAAAAAATTCTCGACGGGGCACTGGCATTTCACGTCAACGTTCCATTGGTTGATCTAAGGGTGGAGGTCAACGGTCAGCATCAAAACAAAACGGGGCTTGGGGACATCATCTTTGGCCCGGCTCTGGGGTATCACTACAGCGAAAAATTTCACGCGATTTATGCAGTTGACGTCTTCGCCCCAACCGGGCGTTACGATCGCGGTGACCTGGCCAATATTGGCCGCAACTACTGGGCGTTTGAACCCATCGCGGCGTTTTCGTATGTCGATCCTGCGGGGGTGAACGCCGACATCAAGATGATGTATGACTTCAATCTGCGCAATGCCGCCACTGACTATCGCTCTGGCCAGGAGTTGCACGCCGACTATTCCCTGGGTTGGGGCTTCGGCAATGGCTGGGTGGTCGGGGTAGGTGGTTATGTCTATCGTCAAACCACCGACGATCGTCAAGACGGTGAGCGTATCGAGGACAACAAAGGGCGTGCGTTTGCCATTGGGCCGTCGATCAAATACGCCAGTAATTCCGGCTGGTTCGTGACTGCTAAATGGCAGAAGGAAAGCGAGGTGCGTAATCGCCCGGAAGGGGAGGCTTATTGGGTCAAACTGACCGTTCCCCTTTAGCGATGGTTCGCGCATCGGCCCCATTGCCGTTGGCTAAACAGTAGAGATTTTCTCTACACAGCGGCGATTTTCGCGGCGTTTATCCCTGCTGGAAAGCCCTATAGGATCGCGTTGCGCGCGCCTCTGGCGAAACGCATCAGGTACTTTGAAAGCAGGGATAAATCGATGACGGTATCAGAAACCGACGGCTACACCGGCACTGCCAAGTGGTTGCACTGGGGCATGGCCCTGATATGGCTCGGCAGTTGGGGTGTGGGCATTCTGGCCACCCATTGGCGTGACGAACTCAATCCACATCATGAGCTGACCTTTCTGCATAAGGCTACGGCCAGCACTTTGCTTTTTCTGGTTGTGGTGCGAGTCTTCTGGCGTTTGTTAAAGCGCCCGCCAGCCTTTCCGGTGAGCATGAACCCACTGATGAGGCGTGGTGCAGCGCTGGGACATATTCTTCTGTATGCGCTTGCACTGATGGCTTTACCACTGTCGGGCTGGTACTGGAGTTCGGTGGCCGACAAACCCATTCTCGTCGCCGGCCTGTTCATATTGCCGCCATTGGTTGCGCCCAATCCCGATCTCTATGATTTAGCCAAACTCGTCCATACCTGGATCGCGTGGTTTTGCGGCGCGCTTGTCGGCGGGCATGCGCTGGTGGCGCTCAAGCACCATTTTGTCGATAAGGACGACATTCTGAATGGAATGCTGCCCAAGTCGAGGGGCTGAGCGTCAAGGCGTTCGCACCGCAGATCTCACTTGAAGGTCTTCTGCATCATGGAAACGACCAGTGCAATACTGGCGACTATGATGACAGCCCAGAAGTACTCCATGCTTGCGACCAGGGTTGATTGTTGGTGCAGGGATTGGGCAAGTGTCGATACCGAAATCTGACTGGCTGGGCCCGCACCTACGGCAGGTGTGAGTGCCTGAGCCAGCAGTTGAGTCTGTTCCAGATAGAGCGGATCGCCTGAACTGAAATGCCCGTTGAGATTGTTGTATTGCAGAGTGGTGCGCCATTGCAGGAACAAGGTGGCAACGGTTGTGCCAAGTGCCATGGCAATCTGCGCCAGCATACTTTTGATCTGATAGGCGTGGGCGAACAGCGTGTCATGGTGTGTCACATCGCGAAAAGTCTGCATGGCCGCCGTGGCGAGTACAAGCATCACGAAACAGCCGTTAAGCACCAGTGCAGGCAGGATGTTTGACCACATATTGGCGTCGGGGGTCAGGGATGACAACAACACGCCAAAGCAGATCAGGGCACTGAAGCCCACGACGAAGAACTTCTTCGGAGCTGGATACTTTGGAATGACGATAGCCATGACGATCCATGTCAACAGCGCACCAGCCAAGCCGAAGGCCTGGAACGTACCGATGGTGTCCCAGGAGTAACCCAGTGCCGTTTGCAGGAAATACGGCAAGATGTAGTTGTTACTGCCCAGCACAATGTAGGTGAAGCAGAACAACGCAACCCCGAGGATGTAACGAGACTGCATCAAGTCCTTGACCTTAAGGAAGGGCGCCTCTTTACCGTGTTCGGCGTGGAAGAAGATGTACACGCCCAAGGCGGCGAGCAGCGCGAAGGTGAGGAGGATGAACATCTCGTTGTAAAAATCGTAGTAGGAACGCTGAAGCACATACAGCAGGAAGAAAGTGCTGACGGATAACAACAGGATATTCGCCGGGCTGGAGGGCGTCCGGTCATCCTCGTGAATAGGTATGTTGGGTAAAAAACGTGTGCAGAGAACGGCCGCTACCAACGCACCGACAATCAGTAGCCAGAAGATCGCATGCCATGTGTCCTCGACGACTACCAGTGATGAAAGAAAGGGCGCCGCTGCCGTGCCAATGGCCAGCCCAGTGGCGAATATTTTTACCCCGACGAATCGCCCGGGACCCGGCGGGAGTAAGTTGACCATTAGTCGCGCAGAGGTCATGAACGATGCGCCGCCCAGCGCCATGACCACGCGGCCGGCGGTGAAGGTGGTGAGGTCACTGCTGAAGCCGCACACGCAGGCCCCCAACACGTAAATGCTGATGGAGCCCAGCATGAAGTTGCGCCAGCCGAGCCGTTCCACCAACCAGCGTTGTTTTGAGATAACCACCACGGCGATACACGCATAGAGCGCCGCAATCAGCGTGAACTCTTCAGGGCTGGCGTCGATCTCCCCGCGGATGGGGGCCGAGGCAAAGGCGATCATGCCGGCCTGTAGATACTCCAATGCGCATAGCAGCCCTACGGTGATCAACAAGGCGGCGTTTTTCCGGTACATGAAATACCCCGTCAAGGTTTCAGATGCTTGGCATATTGGCCACGGTCATCGTTGGCGCTGATCACTTGCTCCACAACGTCATTGGCGTCCTTAAGCTCGTTTTCAAAAATATTGGTGCTGTAGGCCGGTTGCGCGGGTGTCTTCTTGTTAAGCACCTGCCCACTGGTGTCGTTGGTATCAACGGACACACGCATGGATAGGCCAAGACGCAGCGGGTTGTCGGCGATTTCCTGCGGTTGCAGGGCGATTCGCACGGGCACGCGCTGGGTCACCTTGATCCAGTTACCTGTCGCGTTCTGGGCAGGCATCAACGAAAACGCGCTTCCGGTGCCCGCATCCAGACCTACGATGGAACCGTGAAATATCACCTTGCGGCTGTATGCATCGGCACGCAAAACCACAGGTTGGCCGATGCGCAAATCCTGGATCTGCGATTCCTTGAAGTTGGCGTTCACCCACACCAGGTCGATTGGCACCACCGACATCAGGGCCACGCCTGGATTGATTCGCTGACCAACCTGCACACTGCGTTTGGTGATTACACCGGTAACCGGCGAGTAGATTTGGCTGCGGTGCAGCGCAATACAGGCATCGCGCAAATTAGCGGCAGCCACCAGCACGTCGGGGTGGGTACGTAGTGTCGTGTTATCGACCATGGCCAGGCGAACCGCCAGTGCATGCCGGGTACCGTCCAGGCCCGCCAAGGCGTTTTTAAGCACCTCTTCGGCATGGCTAATCTCTTCGCGCGAAACAGCACCGCTGGCGGCAAGCTGACTGCGTCGGCGTACATCATCCTGGGCCTTGTTTACGTCGTTTTGTCGTTGGCTGACTTCAGCTTCCAGTTGTTGCACCTGGTAATACTGGGTGCGCGCCTGGCGTACGGCGCGGGCAAGGTTGGATTTAGCGCGCTCGAATTGGATTTCGGCGTCCACAGCATTGAGCGTGACCAGCGGCGAATGGGCATCGACATGGTCGGTGTTGTCACCACTGATCACCGTCACGGTGCCGCTGACCTGAGAGGTCACCTGAACGATGTTGCCGTCCACATAGGCATCGTCGGTAGATTCGGTACCCAGTCCCAACAGGTACCAGATGCCCAAGGTCGCCATTAACAGCACAATGCCCAGGATCAGCAGCAACTGAGGGCGATAGGAGGCTTTGGGTTGAGCAGGATCGACGGGGGAGGACGTTTGGGTGGTCATGATTTATCAGCTACGGTTGGGAGTGCAGGGGGGGTGGCGGAGAACTCGGGGCGATAGCCACCACCCAGCGCCCGGCTCAAGTTGGCTTGCAGAGAAAGCGCACGGGATTGCAACGCGACCAATTGACTTTTTTGGGTCAGTGTCGCGTTCTCGGTGGCCAGCACTTGCAGGTACGTGGCCAGCCCCGCGCCATAGCGCAGGTTGACCAGATCGGACGCGGCCTGGGCTGTGTTGACCGCCTCGAGTTGTTGGGCCAGTCGCTCTTTTAACCAACGCAGCGAAGACAGTTGATCGGCGATGTCACGTAGCGCGTCGATGACGGTCTGGTTGTAGTTTTCAACGGCGAGGTCGTAAGCCGCATCCTGAGCATCCAAATTGCCGCGCAAGCGTCCACCCTCGAAGATGGGCAGGCTGATCGCCGGCGAAAAGCCCAAAATTCGACTGCTGTGGTCGTTGAAGGTGTCGAACGCTAGGCTTTGCAGGCCAATAAAGGACGTGAGGTTCACGTTTGGGTAAAACCGGGCCTTGGCCACATCAATCTCGTGCCCCGATGCCTCTACGCGCCAGCGTTGAGCGACCACGTCAGGACGATGCCCGACCAGCTCGGCAGGAATCTGGCTGGGAAGCGCGACGGTGTTGCTTGCCTGCATGTGCGGGCGTGCAATCGAGCGTCCACGATCAGGCCCCTTGCCCAGCAAAGAGGCGAGCTTGTTCTGGTTAAGCTCAATCACTTCTTTGAGGCCCGCAATATTGGCCCGGCTGGCGGGCAGCGAGGCTTGGGATTGCTTTATGTCGATCTGCGTGCCCAATTCGGCGGTAAAGCGCTGCTGCGTCAGCTGTTCGATGTGGACTTGCTGGTCGAGTAAAGCTTGAGCAACATCAAGTTGCTCATAAGTGTCCTGCAAGGCGATATAGGTTTGCACGATGGACGTCGACAGCATCAGCGCAGCCGCGTGGCTGTCGACCTCAAGCGCATGTCGACGCCCCACGGCGGCTTCAACGGCAGAACGATTTTTACCCCAGAAATCCAGTTCGTACCCAACATTCAGCGTCGCCTGGTCGACATTTTGCCAGGTGCCTTTGACAGGCGCAGGCGTAGTGCCGTTAGCACTGAAGCGTTCGCGGGTGGTGCTTGCCACTGCATCAATACGTGGCAACAGCGAGGCGCTTTCGATGGCCTCCAGGGCGCCGGCCTGGCGCACGCGAGCGGCGGCGGAGCGCAGTGTCGGACTATCCGCGAGCGCCTCTTCAACCAAAGTGTTGAGCTGCGGATCGTTGAAACTGGTCCACCAGGTTTCGGTTGGCCAAGCGGCAGGCGATAACGTGATGCCGCTATCGGCCAAGGTTTCACCGGCATCCTCGGGTGAGAGCATTCTGGACTGCGGCTTCAAGTCGCTGAAAGAGCAACCGGCAAGCAGGATCAGCAAGACAGCGGCTGACGCTTGGGCGGCAAAGGAGCGTCTGGATCGCACGTCCGTAAACTCCTCATTTTTTCGACTGTTCATGAACGGTATTCTCTGGCGTAAGGACTGGCGGGCAGAAATGAAAAGATGGCGGGTTGTGAGTGCGATTTAGTCAATAAACACTGTCAGTGTCGTTATGGGCAAAAAAAAGATCTAGGCCTTCTGACGGCTATTGAACTCTCAGGCCCTTGACGATCACCGCGACTGAATTGTCGATGTCATCCAGATTTTCCAGGTTCGCGGTGATCAGATGCAACCAGGACATGCCTGTGAGCATCGACACGGCGACTTCTACGGCAGGACCGTCGACAATTTCTCCTGCGCTCACTGCTCTGGCGAATATCTTGCGCAAAGTACGTTCGCGACGCGGTAGAAATTCCTCTCGGAATTCCGCAATGGCCTTTGAATCCATCTGAATTTCAATGAAGAAACTGCGGAGGGTTTCACCCGCGCTAGACGACCGCCACCAAGTCCAAAGCGAGCGCAAATGCACAATCAAATCCTGTTCTAGATTGCCGGTGTCGGGGGAGGTGACGAAAGTCAACGCGGCGCGCTCGTAAACATCTCTCAACAAAGCGCCTTTGCTGCGCCACCAGCGATAGATGGTCGGCTTGCTTGACCCGGCACGCTCGACCAGCGCGTCCATGGTAAACGCCCGATACCCTTGCTCTTCAAGAATAGCGGCGGCCGCTTCGAGGATGGCCTCGGTGCTTTGCGGGCTGCGAACCGCGCCAATCGAGGAGCGACTGCGGGGTTTGGCAGGCGTGGACTTGGTGGGCTTTTGGGTCATGGGCTTGGCGATGCTCGAAATCGGCTGGTTAATGCTTTGCGGATTCTATAGAAACTGGCAGTGTTTATACAATAGCGTTTTTCCAAGGCAACGCAGCTAGCTGATGGTCTGAGGGGCTGCTTGCCGGTGGGGCGCGACGATGAGTTGAATACGTGCAGACTACGGGAACCGTCTGAACGTCAGGCTGATACGCGGGGAGACCACAGCGTTGGTTTTCGACAGTGCATGAAGCCAATATTGTTGCGTATCCCCTCGCATCACGATCAGTTGTCCATGGTGCAAAGCCATTTCCCTACGCTCACCGGAGCTCTTGTGTTTGAAGGCAAACTTTCGAGTTCCCCCCAGACTCAATGACGCGATCACAGCGTGCTCACCCTTAGCCTCACTGTCGCTGTGCCATCCCATTCCTTGGGTGCCATCCTCATAACGATTGAGCAAGCACGAGTTGAACGTCGTTGCGGTTAAGCGCTCAACCTGGGCTCTGAGCGAGTTGAGGATTTCGACATCCCATGGCAACGATTGTCTCAGGACACCGGAATGGATGTAGCGCGATGGGGTGTCTGCATACCACGCCACTTGGCGCCTGGTTTCGATGACGTTGCCATTGATGAGCGCGGTATCGGCCAGCCAGGCAATCTCTGATATCAGGCGTGATAAAACAACATCGGCTTCTTTCATACTCAGGACAATGCCGAAATCGTTCACGACACCATCCGAAGGAAGCAGATTTAGATCCTCGGGTCGAGCCAGAAATAGGTCTGCTTGCATGGGGGCGTCCATTCGACGATCAAGAAATTTACAGAGTGGCTGAGAGAGCGTACGGCTGATCGGCCATCAATTTAATGGTCAAGGAATAAGCTTCACCGCCGTCCGCTGCAATCGTCGGGTTGCTTCCAGTGGCGGCATTTGCCGGAGGTCTGGTTTACTGCTGAGAAAGAATGCTCTCAAGCAATCCGGGGAACCGACAGCCAAGCACGTCGGCACGCAACGAATTCATATGCGTAGTTCCCACGCTACGGGTGTGTACAAGCCCTGCATCCCGTAATACCCGAAAGTGATGAGACATGCTGGATTTCGGACGTCCCCCGTCCAGTTCGCCGCAACTGGCCTCGAGAACCCCTGCGAGGCAGCGAACGATTTCCAGGCGAACAGGGTCACTCAAAGCGTACAGCACGCGTTCGAGAATCAGGTCTTCGGTATTTGGATGTTTGAAGGCTCGCATGACTCGAATAATAACAGGGCTATCGCTCATTACCATAGTTCGATTAACATCGAACAATCGAATGAAATTGTCTCTTCGTTTCCTGGAGCTCTCCCATGTCTGCATTGTTCGAACCCTTCAAACTGAAAGACGTTACGTTACGCAACCGGATCGCCATCCCGCCGATGTGCCAGTACATGGCTAACGACGGCATCGTCAACGACTGGCATCACGTCCACCTCGCAAGTTTGGCCCGCGGCGGTGCCGGCTTGCTGGTTGTCGAGGCTACCGCTGTCGCGCCTGAAGGCCGCATCACGCCAGGTTGCGCGGGGATCTGGAGTGATGAGCATGCGCAAGCCTTCGTCCCTATGGTGCAAGCTATCAAGGCCGCAGGTTCCGTACCCGGTATCCAGATTGCCCATGCCGGCCGTAAGGCCAGCGCCAATCGTCCGTGGGAAGGCGACGACCATATCCCCGCTTCCGATGCCCGCGCTTGGCAAACCATTGCACCATCGGCCATCGCTTTCGGTGCTCATCTGCCGAACGTCCCGCGCGCAATGACCTTGGAAGACATCGCCCGTGTTCGCCAGAACTTCGTCGATGCCGCCCGCCGTGCCCGTGACGCAGGCTTTGAGTGGATCGAACTGCATTTCGCTCACGGTTACCTGGCCCAGAGCTTTTTCTCCGAGCATTCCAACCGACGTACTGATGCCTACGGCGGGAGCTTCGATAACCGCAGCCGTTTCCTGCTGGAAACTCTCGCCGCAGTTCGCGAAGTCTGGCCAGAAAACCTGCCGCTAACCGCGCGTTTCGGCGTGATCGAATATGACGGACGTGACGAGCAGACCCTGAGCGAATCTATCGAGCTTGCCCGTCGTTTCAAGGCCGGTGGGTTGGACTTGCTGAGCGTCAGCGTTGGCTTCACCACGCCCGACGCCAATATCCCCTGGGGCCCGGCGTTCATGGGACCAATCGCTGAGCGCGTGCGTCGCGAAACCGGTTTGCCAGTGACATCGGCCTGGGGCTTTGGTACGCCGCAACTGGCCGAAGGGGCGTTGCGGGCCGGGCAACTCGATCTGGTGTCAGTAGGACGTGCGCATCTGGCCGATCCACACTGGGCGTACTTTGCGGCTAAAGATTTGGGTGTCGAAAAGGCGTCCTGGACGTTGCCTGCACCCTATGCTCACTGGCTTGAGCGGTATCGTTAAGGTGTAACAGCGCGTGGGGCGGCGGTATCGGCAGTTTGATGCTGCTCTCAAAAGGGTAGTTTTTTGGGTACTTGTTCCGCCCCCCTGAAATCAAGTCTTACCGCTTAGGAAAAAAGAATCCCTCTGGATTTCATCGAGTAAGACCCTCTACGCGAGTCTCGCTTCCCGTCCCATAGGCATACGCAAAAAACGCCACTCATTTGAGGGGCTATTTCGTGTGTGCGTGATTTGTTGGGCATCGCTGAGGGGCGATCAAAGTCGATATTTTTGTATCTGCGCTCCTACAGAGTTTGCACCTTTTTAGGGGGGGGGCGCAGACAATATGGGTTCTCACGTCTCTGTAATTAAGTATGCTGGAAAGGACATCATCGACTCGGCAGGTGAATGCTCGTAGGTTGAGGACAAGACAGCACTGAGTCGATCGCCCAACAGGTTCCAGGCGAGCTTCTTCTCTTCGGCATAATCGTGATGCAGATAGTGGCGTCTCACCCGGGAGCCAGCCAGCACATGGTTTTGACAGCGATCGATAACATCCAAGCTAACGCCCAAGGCCTGCATCATGGTCGCGCCGGTGCGGCGCAGGTCATGCGGCGTCCAGTCACCGTTCTGGCCGTCGGCGAGGACCAGGGTATCGTCGTGACGCCGTCGGGAGAGGGCCTTGCGGTTTTTGAACCGAGCTTGACGGTCACCGACCTGTTTGCTCACCACTTTCACGTCCACATGCTCATCATCCTGCTTGTTCGGAAAGCACCACTGGGAATCTCCCGTCAGGGTCTTGAGTTCCTGAAAGAAATGCAGGGCGAAAGGCGAGAGGTAGACATGGTGGTCCTGTTTCTTGCCGCGAGTGCCTTTGACGTTTTCGCTAGGGAGGAACCAGATCGGCTGGTCCAGATCGACATTTTTCCATTCGGCCTGCAGCAACTCGCCTATCCGACACAGGGTGCCCAGACTGATCCAGAGCGCGAGTTGAGTTTCCTTCTTTAACGGCCGTATGCCGTCGTATTTTTGCCCAGCGGGCAGGGCGTTGTAATCGGCCGTCATTTGCTGGAAGCGGTTATGCAGTTCCAACAGCTCAGCCGGCGAAAGGATGCACCCAAGGCCTGCATCAAGATCTCGCCCGGGTATTCTATTTGGTGCGAAAAATTTTTTTTAAAAACAGTCAGTTATGAATTTATTGTGTTTTGCGTTCCACGTCTAACTACGGAAAGCCAAAGGTCAAGGTATGGGCTGGCAGGTTTTTTTTCAAAATTCAGAAACGACAAAGCCCTGAATAATCAGGGCCTTAGCGTATAAAGATGGCGGAGGCGATGGGATTCGAACTCATGGACCTGTTACAGTCGACGGTTTTCAAGACCGTTGCCTTAAACCACTCGGCCACACCTCCGTTTGCGTTGCGGGCGCCATAATACCTGAATGAAACACACTGTCAAACTCTCTGCATGGCTTGTTACAGAGCGTCTGTTATGATCTTTGCGACTGAACGTTTCAAACCCAACAGGAGTGTCGCCATGCGCGAACAGGATTACGCAGTTAATAACAGCGTGCAGGCTGAGCAGCTAGAGGTTAGCCGCGTCCTGCGCAACACTTACGGCTTACTCGCTCTCACCCTCGCATTCAGCGGCGTGATGGCGTTTGTCGCGCAGCAGATGCGTGTCGGCTACCCGAATATCTTCGTGGTGCTGATCGGCTTCTACGGCCTTTTCTTTCTCACCAACAAACTCCGTGACTCGGCGTGGGGCCTGGTGTCTGCGTTCGCGCTGACCGGTTTCATGGGTTTCCTGCTCGGCCCGATCCTCAACCGTTACCTGGGTATGCAGGGCGGCGCGGAAGTGGTCAGTTCGGCCTTCGCGATGACCGCGCTGGTGTTCGGCGGCCTGTCGGCTTATGTGCTGATCACCCGCAAGGACATGAGCTTCCTCGGTGGTTTCATCACAGCCGGTTTCTTTGTGCTGCTGGGCGCGACTCTGGCGAGCTTGTTCTTCCAGATCAGCGGTCTGCAACTGGCGATCAGCGCAGGTTTCGTGCTGTTCTCGTCGGTGTGCATTCTGTTCCAGACCAGCGCCATCATTCACGGCGGTGAGCGCAACTACATCATGGCGACCATCAGCCTGTATGTATCGATCTACAACCTGTTCGTCAGCTTGTTGCAACTGTTCGGCATCATGAGCCGCGATGATTGATCGCCAGCCCTGAGTAAAAAACCCGCTTCGGCGGGTTTTTTATTGTCTGTGATTTGGCTCAGCTCGTTGGTTTCAATCGGGTTCGTGGCAACACACGCAGAGTTTGTTGCCGTCCGGGTCGCGCATGTAGGCGCCGAAGTAGTCGGGATGGTAGTGCGGACGCAGGCCGGGCGACCCCTCGCAGGATCCACCATGAACCATGGCCAGTGCGTGACAGCGGTTGACGATCTCGCGACTCGGCGCAAGCAGGGCGATCATCTGCCCATTGCCCGGTTTGGCCGGCTGTTCGTCGAACGCTGTGCCAATGACGAACAGCGGACGCGGTGCATCCTTGCTCATCCACGCAGCCCAGGGTTTGCCGGGGTCGCAAAATTTCATCTGCAGCTGCAGTGCATCCATGATCGGTTGGTAGAACGCTAATGCACGATCGAAGTCGGTGATACCGATAAAAACGTGGGACAACATTCACCTGCTCCTTATTCGGCCACAATGATGCTGCCATCAGCCTGCTGCCGATAAATGGTGTAGGGCAGCAGCATGGTATCGAGAACGCCGGAAATCACTACATCCAGCAGGACAACGGGCGTGCCAGCGCCATCATATTGGTACTCATCAATGCCCGGGCCTGGAAGCGCATGCAGGGTGCAAAAATCATAAGTCACGCCGCTGTAAATCCGTGGAACCGCACCGCAGTAGGTTTTCCGTTCCTTAAGACGTTTCACCGCAGCCTCGTCACTGCGCACTACCGTCTCGAACGTACCGCAGCCGGCGAGCATCAGCGCCGCCAGTAACATGACTTGAGTTTTCATACCGCCAATCCTTCGCCGGAAAAAGATCAATCTACGCTTTCGCGAACAAAACAGCACTCACGCCATCGGTGGCAGCCGGCGTTTGACCGGGGTCTTCTTGACGATGGCGGTGTTGGTTTCGGCGTGGCTGTTAAGGCGATCGAGGAGGGTGTCCAGTTGTTCCATCGAGCGCACATGCAGGCGGGCGATGAAACAGTCGTCGCCGGTGACTTTGTCGCACTCGGTGAATTCGGGGATGGCCTGAATCTGTCGCTCTACTTCCTGCAACTGGCCCGGCAGCGGGCGAATGCGGACGATGGCCTGGAGTTGATAACCGAAGCATTTGGGGTCGATCTCGACGGTATAGCCCTTGAGCACGCCACGTTCTTCGAGGCGGCGCAGGCGCTCGGCGACACTGGGTGAGGACAGGCCGCTGATCTGTGCCAGGGCCTTGAGCGAGCGGCGTGAGTCTTCCATCAACGCGCTGATCAGCACTTGGTCGATGTCGTCGGTCATGGCGAATCCCCTGTTAGGCAATCGGCTGAATAAGCCTTGATAAAAAAGGCAGAAGCCGAGTTTAGCCTGCTTTTTGCGCTGGAGAAGCCCCCAGGTGGATTGGCATACTTTGGGCTCAAACACAGGAGGTTGATGATGGACAAAACACTACGTCGCGGCTCATTCGAGATGACCGCCGCCATGCTGATTTCCGGGACCATTGGTTGGTTCGTGCTGGTGTCCGGGCAACCGGTGCTGGACGTGGTGTTCTGGCGCTGCGTGTTCGGTGCCGCCACCTTATTGCTGATCTGCGCAGCGTTCGGCTTTCTGCGCCCTGGCATTTTGACGTCCACCACTTTCCTCCTGGCCGTGCTGAGCGGCGTGGCGATTGTCGGTAACTGGGTGCTGTTATTCGCGTCTTACTCCCGCGCCTCGATTGCCATTGGCACGGCGGTTTATAACGTCCAGCCGTTCATGCTGGTGGGCTTGGCCGCGCTGTTTCTGGGAGAGAAGATCACCCTGCAAAAACTGTTCTGGCTGGGCATTTCGTTTATCGGGATGCTGGCGATTGTCAGCGCACATGGCGGGCAGGGCGAGGGCGGCAACGATTACCTGATGGGGATTGGTCTGGCGCTGGGGGCTGCCTTTCTGTATGCGATTGCCGCGCTGATCATCAAACGCCTGACCGGTACGCCACCGCATCTGATTGCGTTGATCCAGGTCTGCACCGGCGTGCTGTTGCTCGCGCCCTTTGCGCATTTCTCGGCGATACCGCAAACGCCCGATGCCTGGGCCAGCCTGGTGACCCTGGGCATCGTGCATACCGGTCTGATGTATGTGTTGCTCTACGGCGCGATTCAAAAACTGCCGACAGCGCTGACCGGCGCGCTGTCGTTCATCTACCCGATTGCGGCGATTTTCGTTGACTGGTTCGCCTTCGGCCATCGCCTGGAGCCGCTGCAATGGATCGGTGTTGCCGCGATTCTGTTGGCCGCCGCCGGGATGCAACAGGGTTGGGGCTTGAAGCTTCGGCGGGTGGCTACACAATAAACAGCGGCTCAGATGTTCCAGCGCGGTGCGGTCTTCGCCAAACGCTGGCGCATCTCGCCGATGTTCGCGGTCAATTGTCGGGTCAGCAATCGATAGGCATCCAGCGGACTGTAGACCGACGCATCGAGCGTTGAGTCCGATGGCGATTCGGCTGGCCGGCTGAGCCGTTGCGAAGCGCCCGATTTCAACGCCCGAGCCATACCGATCAGTTGCACCCGAATCTGTCGGTGTTCGGCTTTCAATGCCGATTGCAGATGGGCCATTGCCTCGGCGTCATCGGCATTCGGTCGGCTATTGCCGAGGATTTCCAGGATGCTCACGCACATCCGCAGATTGCGCTGAATTGCATCGAGTTCGGTCATGGAAACTCGCACTTCCTTGGATACCGAGGGCATCAATGAGCGCAGTTGTATCATCACCGTGTTCAAGCGATTCATCAATTTCAGGTGTTCGTCAGCGGTGACGGACTCACCCTTGATGATGCGGCCGTAGATTGCCGCGCAGTCGCGCAACGCATCGGCCAGGTTGTAGCGCCAGGAGTACACCGCATAGAGCGGCAGGGCGAAGGAGAAGGCCAGTGCCAAGGCGATGCCGATCAGAATATCCACCCCGCGCCACAGGCCATCGGTGACCGGGTTGTCACCGTGCCCCGCGACGATAAACACGGTGATCGCCGACAGCAGCGCGGTGTAACCGCCCTTGCCGATGGCGTGGTACGAGAAGAATCCGCACACCACCGACATCGCGAAATAGGTCAGCCACGGCATCCCGAGCCAGGCGTGTTGCGCCACCAGCAACAAGCCGACGCCGGCCCCGATCAAGGTGCCGATGGCCCGCTCGGCGGCTTTTTTGCCGATATTACCGTGGTGTTGCAAGCCACCGATCACCACCAGCATGGTCACCGACGCCCATTCGCCGTGGGGCAGGCTGATACCGGTGGTCAGCAGAATCGTTGCCAGCAATCCCAACGAAACCCGTACCGCATGGATCAGTTTGGCGTGGCGGTAGCGCCGGTACGGGTCCAGCAACGGACGCAGTATCCGGCGCAACAGCGGTGGCAGTCGAAGGCCTCTGATGATGCTCAGGCTCGGTGTCCTCAGAAGATATAGTCGGTGGTCAGGAAGCTCGAGTTTCGTCCGCTGATGATCTCGCTGAGAAGCTCTTTGCTGCTCTCCTGAAATTTGGTCGCCACCAGGGTCCGAATCGAAAACACTCGCAGCGCATCATGTACCGACAGCGTGCCTTCGGCGGAGTTCTTGCGACCGTTGAACGGATAGGTGTCCGGACCGCGCTGGCACTGGGCGTTGAGGTTGATCCGGCCGACCTGGTTGGCGAAGGTGTCCACCAGTCTGCCGACCGCCACCGGGTTGGTACCGAAAATGCTCAGTTGCTGGCCAAAGTCGGATTCCAGGACGTAATCGATCACGGTGTCTAGATGACGGTAGGGCACGATCGGTACGACCGGGCCGAACTGTTCTTCCTGGTAGACGCGCATCTGTGGGGTCACCGGGTACAACACGGCCGGGTAGAAGAACGATGCGCGGGATTCACCGCCGTTGGGGTTGACCACGGCTGCACCTTTGCTGACCGCGTCCGCCACCAGCGTGTGCAGGTAATCGACCTTGCCTGATTCCGGCAATGGCGTCAGGGCCACGCCGCTGTCCCACGGCATGCCGGGTTTGAGGCTGGCGAGTTTGGCGTTGAATTTTTCGATGAACGCCTCGACCACGTCTTCATGGACGAAGAGGATCTTCAGCGCGGTGCAGCGCTGACCGTTGAACGACAGGGAACCGGTGACGGCTTCATTGACCGCGTTGTCCAGATCGACCTCCGGCAGAACGATGCCGGGGTTCTTCGCATCCAGGCCTAGCGCCGCGCGCAGGCGGTGAGGCCTTGGGTGGAGTTTTTTCAGGTCGCTGGCGGCCTTGTTGGTGCCGATGAACGCAAAGATATCGATCTTGCCGCTGGCCATCAGCGCACTGACGGTTTCGCGGCCGCTGCCGTAAATGACGTTGATCACTCCGGCCGGGAAGCTGTCGCGGAACGCTTCGAGCAGAGGGCGAATCAACAGCACGCCAAGCTTGGCCGGTTTGAACACCACGGTGTTGCCCATGATCAGGGCCGGAATCAGCGTGGTGAAGGTTTCGTTCAGCGGGTAGTTGTAAGGCCCCATGCACAACGCCACGCCCAACGGAACGCGGCGGATTTGGCCGAGGGTGTCCTGTTCCAGTTCAAAGCGGCTGGAGCGGCGATCGAGTTCCTTGAGGGCATTGATGGTGTCGACGATGTAGTCGCAGGTGCGGTCGAATTCTTTTTCCGAGTCCTTGAGGTTTTTGCCGATCTCCCACATCAGCAACTTGACCACCGCCTCGCGCTGTTCGCGCATGCGAGCCAGGAAGGTTTCGACGTGCTGGATACGCTCGGCCACGCGCATGGTCGGCCACAGGCCCTGGCCGCGATCATAGGCGCGGACGGCGGCGTCGAGCGCGGTCAATGCGGTCTCGGCATCGAGCAGCGGCGTGCTGCCGAGGATCACTTGTTCGTCGCCATTCGCGCCGCTCAGGTACACCGGGCTGCGGACTTGGGCGAGGGGCCCGGACCAGGTTTTCAGTTCACCGTCGACCAGATATTCGCGCTGTTCGGTCTGGCCGTTGAGGCGGTACTTTTCCGGGACGTTGTCGGCGGTGGGAAACAGGTTGCCAAGGATTTGTGCTGTGGTCATGTCGCTACCCCGTCTGGATTGGGTGATGCGGATAAGGTGTTATCGCTACGTTCCGTTATTAGGTCAAGGCCTGATCAGCATAGCTGAATCGTTTTACCAAGATCGCAACACATTGTCATGACCCGCTGATCTTTTGACCTGAGCGCACACAACTGAGCATCCCCCGGTTAAACTTCACGCTCTTTCTGAAGGAGTTCATATGAGTTATTACCAGCCGGGCATTCTCGCCACCCCTGTTCCGCCTCAAGCTCGTCATATGTTCTTCGCCCTCGAATCCGCCGAGGCACTGCCGGCTGCGCTGGATAACCTGATGCGCCTGGTGGACGGAAAGTCGGCGGTCGTCGGTTTCGGTGAATCCCTGGTCAAGGCGCTGCACGCGCAGATCGACGGGCTGCGCGCCTTTCCTGCGCTGGTCGGTGTCGGCGTCGATAACCCGTCGACCCAGCACGCGCTCTGGTGCTGGCTGCATGGTGTTGACCGTGGCGAACTGCTCAATCGCAGTCATGCGATCGAAGCCGCGCTGGCACCGGCCCTGCGTCTGGTGCAGATGAACGAAACCTTCCGCCACATGAGCGGCCATGACCTGACCGGTTACGAAGACGGCACCGAAAACCCTCACGACGAAGCCGCTGTAGCGGCCGCATTGCTGAGCGAAGGCGCGGACGGTCTGGTCGGTGGCAGCTTCGCCGCGATCCAGCAGTGGCAGCATGACTTGAAAGGCTTTCACGCGATGCCGTCCCATGAGAAAGACAACATCATGGGCCGTCGCCTGAGCGACAACGAAGAACTCGATGACGCGCCGATCTCCGCTCACGTCAAACGCACCGCCCAGGAAAGCTTCACGCCCGAAGCCTTCGTGGTCCGTCGTTCGATGCCGTGGATCGAAGGCGATCGTGCTGGCCTGATGTTCCTGGCCTTCGGTTTTTCCCTCGACGCGTTCGAATCCCAGCTGCGGCGCATGAGCGGTCTGGAAGACGGCATCACCGACGGTCTGTATCGCATCAGTCGGCCGATCACCGGCGGCTACTACTGGTGCCCACCGCTCAAGGACGGTCGCCTCGACCTGCGCGCACTGCGCATCGGTTGAACCGCAGTGTCTATGAGCGTGGTGCGCTGGGGCATGATTGGGTGCGGCAGTGTGGCCGAGCGCAAGAGCGGGCCGGCGTTCTACAAGGCGCCCGGCTCGGCGCTGGTGGCGGTGATGGGGCGGCGACTGGAAGCGGTGAGTGATTACGCCGCGCGCCACGGCATTGCCCGGGCCTACACCGACGCCGAAGCGCTGATCAATGACCCTGAGGTGGACGCGGTGTACATCGCCACGCCTCCCGACAGCCATCACGCTTACAGCCTGCAAGTGGCTGCCGCCGGCAAACATTGCTGCGTCGAAAAACCGATGTCGCTGAATGCCGGGCAAAGCCGTGAGATGCAAAAGGTCTTTGCCGAGGCCGGACTGCACCTGTTCGTTTCTTATTATCGACGCTCGTTGCCGCGCTTCCAGCAGGTGCGGCAATGGCTTGCGGAAGGGCGGATCGGCGAAGTCCGGCACCTGACCTGGACGCTGACCAAAGCGCCTTCATCGAGCGACCTTGGCGGCACAGACAACTGGCGAACCGACCCGGCGATTGCCGGCGGTGGTTACTTCGCCGACCTCGCCAGCCATGGCTTCGACCTGTTCCAGTACCTGCTGGGTGACATCGTTGAGGTCGCCGGTTTCACCGCGCATCAGGCTGGGTTGTACGCCGCTGAAGACGCCGTCAGCGCCAGTTGGCGATTTGCGTCGGGGGCGCTGGGCATGGGCTGCTGGAATTTCGTGGCAGACCGTCGTGAGGACCGGGTCGAAGTAATCGGCAGCCAAGGCCGGATCAGCTTTTCGGTGTTCGACGAACACCCGGTACAGCTGGAAGCCGATGAACACCTCAGCCTGCACATCGAACATCACGAACACATCCAGTGGCACCACGTGCTGGGCATGAACGCCCACATCCGTGGTGAGGCTCAGCACCCGGCGCTGGCCGAACAGGCGTTGAAAACCGATTGGGTGATGGACCAGATCCTCAAGCGCGATTGAAGAAATAGAACGCGGCATCTACCCGTGGCCCTACTTGGCAAACCTCGCCCCCGAAAACGACTGATATCCCTGTGGGAGCGGGCAAGCCCGCTCCCACAGGAAGCAATAGCGGTCAGAGGATTGCTGACACTTAGCGCCCCTGCCGCGGGTTGAGCTGACTGGCGGTCCTTGTCAGGAAAAACCCAAAAGAGTACAAATGTACTCCATGACGACTTTAACTCCCCGCCGTACCGCCATCCTGACCTTCATCCGCGATCGAATCGCCGAACACGGTCAGCCCCCGAGCCTCGCTGAAATCAGCGAGGCCTTTGGCTTCGCCTCCCGCAGCGTGGCGCGCAAGCACGTGTTGGCGCTGACCGAGGCCGGTTTTATCGAGGTCAATCCGCATCAGGCGCGAGGTATCCGGCTGTTGAATCAACCGCCGCGACCCGAGTTGCTGGACGTTCCGGTACTCGGTCGAGTGGCGGCCGGTGCGCCGATCGGTGCCGATGCCGAGGTCCACAGCCGTTTGCTGCTTGATCCGTCGATCTTCTCGCGGGTGCCGGATTACATGCTGCGGGTGCAGGGCGATTCGATGATTGAGGACGGCATTCTCGACGGTGATCTGGTGGGCGTGCGGCGCAATCCCGAAGCGGTCAACGGCCAGATCGTTGTGGCGCGACTCGACGGTGAAGTCACCATCAAGCGTTTCGAGCGGGTCGGCGATTCTGTTCGTCTGTTACCACGCAATCCGGCTTACAAGCCGATCATTGTTCGAGCCGATCAGGATCTGGCCATCGAAGGCGTGTTCTGCGGTCTGGTGAGGCAAGGGTGATGGGCGCCGTCGTTGCGTTGGATACGCTGTTCAATGGCGGCCAGGTCTGGAAGGGCCGGCCTGCGCCACCGGCCGTCAGCCCGCAACCTACCGGGCATGCGGCGCTGGATGCGGCATTGCCCACGGGCGGCTGGCCGGAAGCGGCGCTGACTGAAATTCTGCTGGCCGGGCAGGGTGTGGGTGAGTTGCAACTGGTGTGGCCGGCGCTGGCGCGGCTGTCGGCGGCGGGGGAGCGCATCGTGCTGGTGGCGCCGCCTTACGTGCCGTATCCCCAGGCCTGGCAGAATGCCGGGGTCGATCTGCGGCAACTGTCGATCATCCAGGCCAGCGAGCGTGATGCGCTGTGGGCGGCGGAACAATGCCTGCGTTCGGGCAGTTGCGGGGCGGTGTTGTGCTGGCCGCACAAGGCCGACGATCGGGCGTTGCGACGTTTGCAGGTGGCAGCGGAAACGGGTCAGACCCTGGCGTTCGCCTATCGCTCGATCAGTGAAGCCATCAACCCGTCGCCAGCGGCCCTGCGCATCGCCATCGACGCCAAGCCTGCGCAATTGCGGGTGCTCAAGTGCCGGGGCGGGCTGGCCCGTTCGGCGCCGATTGCCTTTGCCGTCGGGCATTGAGGTTGCCATGCGCTGGGTTTGCATTCTCTTCCCGCAATTGGCACTGGACGCGGTACTGCGTCAGCGCCCCGACCCCGATGAGCCGCTGGCGCTGCTGACCGGTCCGGCCCAGCGTCGGGTGCTGCAAGCGGTCAACGGTTCGGCGCGGGCGCTGGGCTTGCGGCCCGGCCAGTCGATGACCGCCGCTCAGGCCTTGAGCAAAGGTTTTGTCACCGCCGAATACGACGCAACGGAGATCGAACACTGGCAGCAGTTCCTGGCTGCCTGGGCCTATCGGTTCAGTTCCCAGGTCAGCGTGCATTACCCGCGAGCCGTGGTGTTTGAAATCGAATCCAGCCTGGGCTTGTTCGGACCCTGGCCGCAGTTCGAGACGCGGTTGCGGGCCGAACTTGGCGAGCTGGGGTTTCGTCACCGGATTGTCGCCGCGCCCAATCCGGTGGCGGCGCGGGTGCTGGCCAACGTTTATGACGGTCTGGTGGTGCCGGACAATGCAGCCTTGCAGTACCACCTTGGGCAGTTGCCCGTCGACCGGATCGCTCTGGAGCCAAGCGTTGCCACGGCATTGTCGCGCATGGGGCTGCGCACCTTGAGTCAGGTGCAGGCGCTGCCACGACATAGCCTGGCCCGGCGTTTCGAGGCTCAGGTGCTCAAGCATCTGGACACCCTGTTCGGCGAGCGACGGCTGGCGCTGGCGTTTTACCTGCCGCCGGACCGTTTCGATGTGCGCATCGAGCTTAATTTCGATGTGCAATCCCATCAGGCATTGCTGTTTCCGTTGCGCAGGCTGACCGGCGATCTGGCGGCCTTCCTCTGCGGGCGGGACAGCGGTGTGCAGCGGTTTGACCTGCACCTGGAGCACGCCGGGTTGCCAGACACGCTGATCAAGGTCGGCCTGCTCAGCGCCGAGCGCGATCCGGCGATGCTGTTCGAACTGGCCCGGGGGAGGCTGGAGCAAGTTCAGGTGGAGGCGCCGGTGCGCGGTTTTCGTCTGCGCGCCGAAGAGCTACCGGCCTTTGTGCCCCAGTACCAGGAACTGTTCGATGATCGTCCGCAGCAATCCTTGCCTTGGGAGCAACTGCGCGAACGCTTGCGCGCGCGATTGGGAGATGACGCGGTGCAAGGCTTGCGGTTCCAGGCCGATCACCGGCCGGAATGCGCGTGGCAGGCCAGTGTCGACAGCCAGGCCTGTGGGGTGCTGCCTGCCGTGCAACGCCCGGGCTGGTTACTGACTGAACCGCAGGCAGTACACGAAGGTTCGACGCGCATCCTCATGGGGCCGGAACGCATCGAGTCGGGCTGGTGGGACGGCGACGACGTGCGCCGCGATTACTACCTGATCGAAACTCGCTCCGGTCAGCAGGGCTGGGCCTATCGGGCGGTGGGTGAGGGCGGTCCGTTGTGGCTGCAAGGCTGGTTCGCATGAGTGTCGATTATGCCGAACTGCACTGCCTGTCGAACTTCAGTTTCCAGCGCGGTGCTTCCAGTGCGCTTGAGCTTTTTCAACGGGCGAAAAAGCAGGGCTATCAAGCGTTGGCGATCACCGACGAATGCACCCTGGCGGGTATCGTCCGCGCCTGGCAGGCGGCCAAGGCCGTGGAATTGCCGCTGATCATCGGCAGTGAAATACGCATCGAAGACGGCCCGAAACTGGTGCTGCTGGTGGAAAACCTCGAGGGTTACCAAACCCTGTGCCGCCTGATTACCCGCGCCAGACGCCGCACGCAGAAAGGCCAGTATCAGGTGCTGCGGGAGGATTTCGGCGAGCCGTTGCCGGGGCTGTTGGCGTTGTGGGTGCCGGATGCCGTCGATGACTTTGAGCAGGGCCACTGGCTGAAGCAGGCTTTCGCCGAGCGCCTGTGGCTGAGCGTTCAGTTACATCGCGGGCAGGATGACACCCGGCGACTGGCGGCGCTGCTGACCCTGGCGCGGGAACTGCGAATCCCGGCGGTGGCCAGCGGCGATGTGCACATGCACGCCCGCGGCCGGCGTGCCTTGCAGGACACCATGACCGCGATCCGCCATCACCTATCGGTGGCCGAGGCCGGGTTGCGTCTGCACCCTAACGGCGAACGGCATTTGCGCAGCCTCGACGCCTTGCGCGATCTCTATCCGCAGGCACTGCTCGACGAAACGCTGAGCATCGCCCGGCGCTGCACGTTCGACCTCGGTCAGTTGCGTTATCAATATCCCCGGGAGCTGGTGCCTGAAGGTCACACGGCCACGTCCTGGCTGCGGGAGTTGGCAGGAAAGGGTGTTCGGTGGCGCTGGGAAAAAGGTCCTAAAGCCGAGGTGTTGGCGCAGATCGACAAGGAACTGCAGCTGATTGCCGAGTTGGGGTACGAAAGTTATTTCCTGACGGTTCACGACATTGTGAATTTCGCCCGCAAGCAACACATTCTCTGTCAGGGGCGCGGTTCTGCCGCCAATTCGGCGGTGTGCTACGTGCTGGGCATCACGGAGATTGACCCGGAGCGGAGCACGCTGCTGTTCGAGCGTTTTCTCTCCAAAGAGCGCAACGAGCCGCCGGACATCGACGTGGACTTCGAACACGAACGGCGTGAAGAAGTCCTGCAGTACGTATTCCAGCGTTATGGTCGCGCCCGTGCGGCACTGACGGCGGTGGTCAGCACTTACCATGGTGCCGGCGCCGTGCGCGATGTGGCCAAGGCACTGGGTTTGCCGCCGGATCAGGTCAACGCCCTGGCCGACTGTTGCGGTCACTGGAGTGATCAGGCGCCGCCCGTAGAGCGCCTGCGTGAAGGAGGCTTCGATCCCGACAGCCCGGTGTTGCGCCGGGTGCTGAGCCTGACGGGGCAGTTGATCGGTTTCCCCCGGCACCTGTCCCAGCACCCTGGCGGTTTCGTGATTTCCGAACAGCCCCTGGACAGCCTGGTACCGGTGGAAAACGCCGCCATGGCCGAGCGCACCATCATCCAGTGGGACAAGGACGATCTGGACGCGGTCGGGTTGCTCAAGGTCGATATCCTCGCGCTGGGCATGCTCAGCGCGATTCGTCGTTGTTTCGATCTGCTGCGTCGGCACCGTGGCCGTGACCTGAGCCTGGCGACGGTGCCGGCCGAAGATCCGCAAACCTACGAAATGATTGGCCATGCGGACACCATCGGGGTGTTCCAGATCGAATCCCGGGCACAGATGTCGATGTTGCCGAGGCTCAAGCCCAAGAATTTCTACGATCTGGTGATCGAGGTGGCGATCGTTCGTCCGGGGCCGATTCAGGGCGGGATGGTGCATCCCTATCTGCGGCGGCGTAAGGGCGAAGAAGAGGTGATCTACCCGTCGAAAGAACTTGAAGCGGTGCTGAAGCGTACATTGGGCGTGCCGCTGTTCCAGGAACAGGTGATGCAGATTGCGATTGTTGCCGCCGACTACAGCCCCGGCGAGGCCGATCAATTGCGCCGTTCCATGGCCGCCTGGAAACGTCACGGCGGACTGGAACCGCACAAGGAACGTCTGGCGGACGGAATGAAGAAAAACGGCTACACGGCGGAGTTCGCCGCGCAGATCTTCGAGCAGATCAAAGGCTTCGGCAATTACGGTTTTCCCGAATCCCACGCCGCCAGTTTCGCCTTGCTGACCTATGCCAGTTGCTGGTTGAAATGCCACGAGCCGGCGGCCTTCGCCTGTGCGCTGATCAACAGCTGGCCCATGGGTTTCTACAGCCCGGACCAGATTCTTCAGGACGCCCGCCGACATGATTTGCAGATTCGTCCGGTGGACGTGCGGGCCAGTGACTGGGATTGCAGCCTGGAACCGATCACCGGCGCGCAGCCGGCCATTCGCATGGGGTTGCGGATGATCAAAGGCTTTCGCGAGGACGATGCCAAGCGTATCGAGGTCGCACGGTCGAAAGGGGCGTTTGCCGACATCGCCGACCTTGGCGAACGGGCGCGACTCGATGCTCGCGCCCAGGAGCAACTGGCTGATGCCGGAGCGTTGCGCGGGCTGGCCGGTGACCGGCATCGGGCGCGCTGGGAAGTGGCGGGGGTGCAGAAGCAGCTCGGCTTGTTTGCCGGTTTGCCGAGCCAGGAAGAGCCGGCGGTGTCTCTGCCCAAACCCACCGTGGGCGAAGACCTGCAAGCCGATTACAACAGTGTCGGCACCACCCTCGGCCCGCATCCGCTGGCATTGCTGCGGGGTGAATTGAAAGCCCGGCGTTGTCGCAGCTTGAAAGAACTTATGGATGTCGAGCACGGCCGACCGGTCAGCGTCGCCGGATTGGTCACCGGCCGGCAACGCCCGGGTACCGCCAGCGGCGTGACCTTCGTGACGCTTGAAGACGAGTTCGGCAACGTCAACGTGGTGGTCTGGCGCGACTTGGCCGAACGGCAACGGCAGGTACTGGTCGGCTCGCAATTGCTCAAGGTCGATGGGCGTTGGGAAAAGGAAGGCGAGGTGCGGCATCTGATTGCCGGACGCTTGAGCGACCTGAGTTCATTGCTCGACGGTATCCATGTGCGTAGCCGGGATTTCCGCTGAACCTGAGACATTCAGCTATACCTCTATGAAACCATTGGCGTCGGCGGTGCTCGAAACAAACGGGCACGCACCGTCTCCTCACGCCGTTGCACTGCCTGAAAACATGTCATTCACAGGACATAGGCCAGTCGATGCAGTTTCTAGACAATAGCCACGGATGTACCGGCTGGAGCGGCGAAATGGCCGGACGCATTCGCGCGTTCGACTGGAGCCTGACCGAGCTCGGGAGCATCGATACCTGGCCCGGGAGCCTGTGCAGCGCGGTGCAATTATTGCTCGCCTCACCCCTGCCGATGGTGATGCTGTGGGGCCGGCCCGGCTACATGATCTATAACGATGCCTACTCGAGATTTGCCGGTGGGCGCCATCCTTACCTGCTGGGTTCCCCGGTGGAGTTGGGCTGGCCAGAGGTCGCCGAATTCAATCGCCACGTAGTGGATATCTGCCTTGCGGGCGGTACCTTGTCCTATCACAACAAAGCCCTGGTGCTGTTGCGTGATGGCGTACCCGAAGACGTCTGGATGGATCTTTATTACAGTCCCGTCGCCGATGATGACGGACACCCCGCCGGGGTCATGGCGATGGTGGTCGATACCACGGATCATGTGATTTCCGAGCGCCGCCGCCAGGAAGCCGAAAGCGCCTATCGCGCCGACAACGAAAGAGTTCGCCTGGCTCTTAATGCCGGGGCTTTGCTCGGCTCGTTCGTCTGGGACATCAAGGCTAATGTGCTGTCTGCCGACGAACGCTTCGCCCGCACGTTTTCCTATCCGCCCGACCAGGACCTGACCAACCTGCCACCGATCATCGCCGAAATGCAGATTCATCCCGACGACCGTAGCTGGGTTCAGGAGCGGCTCAATCAGTCGGTGGAAACCGGCATTCCCTATAACGCTGAATACCGGGTTCTGCGTCCCGATGGCAGTTACCTGTGGGTGCTCGCCAGCGGGTGCTGCGAGTTCAATGAGCAAGGCGAGGCGTTCCGCTTTCCCGGGGTGTTGATTGACATCCACGAACGCAAGAGCGCCGAAGAGTCGTTGCTCAAATTCACCCGCAACCTGGAGCAGCGCGTCGCCGACGAGGTCGAAGCGCGGCTGGCGGCCGAAGAGCAGTTGCGTCAGTCACAAAAACTCGAAGCCATCGGCGGTCTCACCGGCGGCGTGGCGCATGACTTCAACAACCTGTTGCAGGTCATCGCCGGCAACTTGCATTTGCTGGCGCGTCACGAGCCGGACAACGCCAATGTGCAACGCCGGGTCAGTGCGTCGATTGCCGCGGTCGAGCGCGGTGCCAAATTGTCGTCGCAATTGCTCGCATTCGCCCGTCGTCAGCCTTTGTCGCCGGCGGTCTGCGATCCACAGCAGATCTTCGAAGGCCTGGGAGAGTTGTTGCAGCGTGCGCTGGGGGAAACTATCCAGATCAAGGTGACGGCGCCTGACGATCCATGGCATCTCTACGTGGACCGCAATCAACTGGAAAACGCCATTCTCAACCTCGCGATCAACGCCCGAGACGCCATGAACGGTGAGGGGACCATTGCCCTGAGCGCCGAGAACATTGCCCTCGACCGCAAGTTTTGCGCAGGCAAGGGCATCGTCGCCGGCGACTATGTTTGCGTCGCGGTGGCTGATACGGGTGTCGGTATGCCGCCGCAAGTGCTCGCACAGGCCTTCGAACCGTTTTTCACCACCAAGGCCGACGGCCAGGGCACCGGCCTGGGTTTGAGCATGGTGTTCGGTTTCGTCAAACAGAGCGACGGGCATATCGAGATCTCCAGCGTCGTCGGGCAGGGCACTCGGGTGCAGCTGTATTTTCCGCGCAGCTTGCGCCCGTTGCCCGGTGAAACAACGCGCCATGATCCGCAGCACCATGGCGGGAACGAAACCATTCTGGTGGTCGAGGACAACGAAGCGGTGCGTGGCTCGGCGGTGGACTTGTTGCGTGAAGAGGGCTATCAGGTTCTGACCGCGGCCAACGGTGACCTGGCCATGCAGATGTTGCTCGATGGCGCGGCGGTGGACCTGATTTTCACCGATGTGGTTATGCCCGGTCTGATCAAAAGCTCGGACCTGGCCGCCTGGGCCAAGGTGCAGAATCCGCCGGTGGCGGTGCTGTTTACCTCCGGCCACACCCGGGACATCATTTCGCGCAATCACCAACTCAGCCCCGACACTTATCTGCTGAGCAAACCTTATGGACCTGAAGCGCTGTTGAGCATGATCCGCAGCGTGCTGGGTGGTTGATTCTGGATTTTCATTGACTGCGCAATCCATGTGGGAGCGGGCTTGTGTGGCGAGGGCTTGCCCCCGTTGGGCCGCGCAGCGGACCCAGGATCTGTGAGCGCTGCGCACTCGAACGGGGCAAGCCCCCTCGCCACACAAGCCCGCTCCCACAGGTTCCGCACCTGGCCTCAAGGCTTGGGATTATTTGTCGGGATGAGCCGCCTGGAGTTTTTTCGCCATATCCAGATGCTTTTCCAGCGCCGGCAACATTTTTTGCGCGAATGCCTTGAGTTCGGTGGCACCTTTGGTCCTGTCGTCCGTCACTGTGTTGGCTTCTTTTTTGAACCGTTCAATGGTTTCTTCGTGAGCCTTTACCTGATTGTTGGCATAGGCCGTGTCGAAGGATTCATCGCGCAGGTCAAGAATTTTTTCCTTGGCCTGTTTGACCACTGTCGTCGTGTCTGGCATCTCGATGTCATGCTTTTTCGCCAGGGCCGCCAGCTCTTCATTGGCCTTGGTATGATCGGTGACCATCATCTTGGCGAACGCCTTGACGTCGGCCGATGAGCTTTTTTCCAGGGCCAGTTTGCTGGTCTCGACTTCCGCGATGCCACCCTCGGCCGCGTCATCGACGAAGTCGTTGGAGGTGGCGGCAAAAGCCGTGCCCATGCTGCTACTCAAGGCTACAGCCAGGGCGAGGTGACGCAGATTGAATCCGTCCATCGGTCATTCTCCACACAGGTTTTCATGAGCGATCCGGGTGATCGTTAATCAATGGAGGCGGGCGCTAATGCAAAGGTTTTATCGCGTTTGCGACAGGACGACGAACGGACACCGCTGGTCTGATAGGCGGTCGACAGAACACGGTAAGCAAGGCCATTCTGATAGCTGGTGAGCGCAATCAATCGCGTTTGCTACCGATTAACAAACGGAGGTGTTCCATGCCGGTGACTCATGATCTGTATCAGGATCTGAAACTTTCGAAGGAAGAGATCCAGCAAAAACGCACCAAGGATCCGTTACTGGATTCACTGATCAACAAGTATTCTCAGGCGGACGCCGAGGTGGTAAAGGCTGAGACCGCCCAATCGGACGCGCTCAGCGATGACGAACTGAAGAAGCTCAAGGAGAAGCGCGTGCTGGTCAAGAATAAGATCGTTGAACGACTCCAGACGCCGTCCTGACTTCTGTATCAAGCCACTGACGACCGGCGGCTGAAAAATTGGAACGGGGACAAATACCGGCACCTCGAATGATCAGAGCCCGACTTTGCGGCTCCATGCGAGGTGCCCCATGCCCCATTCAGCCTTTCCCCATAAAGAAAAGTACCCCAGCGAAGAACAGGGCGGCTATGACCCGATCCCGACTCATCCCGAACCCCTTAGCCCGGGACGCACCACCGTCAACCCCGAGGATGAACCGGGCATCGATGAATTGCCGGACAATGAGGACATAACGCCTCTGGAGCAGGATGACGTCACTGACATCGACCCGGAGCGAGTGCGCGAAGAGACAGACTGATGGTGAGATGAATCCGCGTTGATTCAAGATCAAAAGATCGCAGCCTTCGGCAGCTCCTACAATTGACCGTGCGCACCGTGATCTTGCGGATGCACCCGAACCCGTAGGAGCTGCCGAAGGCTGCGATCTTTTTGGCTGCACGCCTATTTCAATGCCGTACTCAACGGCAACCGCGCCATGTGCCGTGCTTTCAGCGAACCCAGATACAACCAGTCCCCATACTCGCGCACGGTGGTGATGGGTGAGTAGTTGCCGCTGCTGGCGTCCTGCAGATTGGCAATCACTTTACCGTCGAGGTCCAGGCCGAGGGCAAAGGCGCGGCTCTCCACCGGTTTGGGCAGGACCGTCATCGCGCGCACGATCATTTTGCGTACCAGAGGGTAGGGCGCCGTGGCGTCGAGCAGTGCATTGCGCGGTGCATACAGCGCCACCCAGAAACGGTCGCGACCATTGAATGCCAGGTTGTCCGGCAGCCCTGGCAAATTGTCGATGAACAGATCGTGGGTTCCGGCTTTCGGCCCGGTCAGCCAATAGCGGCTGATGCGATAGGCACCGGTTTCGTTGACCAGCACAAACGCATCGTCAGGCCCCAGGGTCACTCCGTTGGCGAACTCCAGCTTATCCAGCAAGACCGTCGTCGTGCCGGTCTGGAAGTCATAACGCAGCAATCGGCCGTCGCCGCCGTGCTCGATGATTGCCTCGCCATCCTTGCCGTAACCCCAACGGCTGGAAGCATCGCTGAAATAGGCGTAATGCCCGGGCTTGTCGATGACCACGTCATCGGTAAAACCGAAGGGCACGTTGTTGGCCGTGGTGCTCAATGCAATCACACGGCCTTGAGCATCGAGCGACAGCAAACCCTTGACCCCGTCGGCGATCACCAACAAACCATTGGGATGGCGCGCCAGGCCCAATGGCCTGCCACCGGTATCGGCCAGCACCTTGGTGGTCTTGCCGTCGAGGCTGGTGCTAATCAACCGGCCGTCATGCAGACCGGTGATGAGGACGCCTTCCTCCAGCAGCAACGCCTCCGGGCCGTCGATGTCAGCGGCGCCGACACGCTCCACGCCTTTGAGGCGCTGATTGTCTGTGTAGATGCCGTCGATGAGGGAGGGCGCCGGTGACGGTGTCCAGGCGATCGGCTGGACTTTGGTCGGTAATAACAACAGGAGGCCGCCAATCACAATGATCAACAGCAACAATAAATGCCGAAACTTGAGGGCTCTCACGCGGTGACTCCTGTCGAGGCCAGATGTTTTTGCGCCATCTCGCGTAACGCCAGCATCGATTGCGCCGATTCACGCTCGATGCGCCGCTTGAGCAACAGTCGATTGGTGATGCGCATCACCATACCGCTGAAGCAATATTCCAGAGTGCGGACAAACCGCGTGCCGTCGCCCTCAGACTCGCACTCGTAAGTCACCACCAACGATAGCCCATGATCGCCCCAGGCCCGAGCGCTCCAGCGGCGACCGGGCAGGTATTCATCGACCTCCCAGCGCAAATGCCCCTCACGGCCGCCGGCCCGAATGTCTTCCTCGAACCGCGCCCCGGCATACAGCGGGCCGCTCTGGCCATCGACCTTGAGGGAGGAGGGATGCCACTCCGGCCAACGTGTCGCGGTGCTGGCGTAGGCGAGCACGGTGAGCGGATTTCCAGCGATGTCGACCACGTGCTGCAGACGGGTGGGCGTTCTCGTCAGGTGCGGGGATGCTTGCTCCGGTTCCCAGTACAAGGTTCCGAACAGGTAATCCATCAGTGGAAACACGATATTGAAATTGCGCTCCTGCATCAGCTCACGGCGATGGTGCAGTGCGTGCAGACGGCGCATCTGGCGGATCCATGGCAGACGTGTCATCGGGTTGCCGGGTGGTAGATGTTCGCAGGCATGGAACACTTCATAAGTCAGGTAACCGAGGACCATGCAGCCGCCGAACAGCCCCGCGACGTTGCCGTTGATCTGAGCCAACAGCCACCAGGCGGGCGCGGTGATGACGAGGGTATGCAACACGATCAGCCAGGCCGGAAACAGAATCACCCGCCAGTCCCGGGCGCTGTCGTAGGTCATGTGGCCGGGGGTGAAAAAGCTGTGATGATCACCGGCGTGACGGGCGTAGAACATTCGCGCCAGATGCTTCTTGTGGTGCCCCAGATGCCGATGTACGACATAGACACCGAAGTTGAAGAACAACAGGGTCAGCGGCACCGTCAGCCATTCCAGGGGGTGTACCTGATGCACGGTGCTCCAGAACGCGCCGATGGCCAGCAACCCGAACAGCAGCACAAAGGCGCCGTGCAGCCAAGGGTTGTAGAGCGGATGAATATCGGCACGGTAGCGCGCGCGGAATGCTTCGGTGGTCTGCCTCACTGCGTTCACCTGTGGTTATTGTTATAACCAGCAGATTAGTCGATCCCGCCGCAGAGGCTGGCCCAACCTTGAGGACACAAGCGCCATGCTCCGGTGCAAGGCGCCTGGCGTCAGGTCAACGGGTTCCAGCGCTGGGACCAGTCGTCGTCCGTCTTGATCACTTCGCGCAGCAAATCGAAGGCTCGTTGCAAGGTCGCCGAGTCGCGGTCCCGGGAGTAGACCAGGTAGGTCGGATAGCTGAACTCCGGAGCCTTGGGCACTGGCTCCAGCACGCCGCTTTCCAGGTAGCTCTGGACCACGCGGGTGCGGAAATAGCCGCTGCCGCCGTTTTCCAGAATGTATTGCAAGGCCAGCGGGCCGAGGTTGAAGCTCAAGGCTGCCTTGGCCTTCTCCGGCAATGCGGCATCGTGCTGACGACGGAAGTCCGGGCCCCAGTCGATATACACGTAAGGATCGGGTCGTCCGGCCAAGCGTACCAGGATGAGTTTTTCTTCCAGCACTTGCTCGACTTGCAGACGCGGCCAGTACTCGGGCTGATAGACCAGCGCCGCATCCAGCACCCCCAGCTCCAGTTGGCGCAGCAGGTTTTCGCCGTCGCGGATTTCCATGCGCAAGGCGTGGCTGGGGATTTTCTCGCGCAGTTCGCCGGCCCAGCTGAGCATCAACGGGTTGCACAGACTGACCTCGCCACCGATGTGCAGCACGTCGCGGTAGCCCTCGGGCAGCGGCAAGTCCCGGCGCGCCGCTTCCCAGGTTTGCACCAGTTGATTGGCGTAAACCACAAAGGCCTCGCCGTTCGGCGTCAGGCGCGCCCCGGCGCGGTTGCGCACGAACAGCGTGCTGCCGAGCTGACTTTCGAGCTTCTGCACGCGGGCAGTGATCGCGGTTTGGGTGACGTGCAACTTTTCAGCCGCCGCGGCCAGGCTGCCATGGCGGACGATTTCCAGAAAAGTGCGGGCGAGGTCGATGTCCATGGGCTGGCCGATGTGGGAGGTGCGGGCATTGTAAGAGCAGGCGCCGCCAGCGGATACCGTCTGTGGCGAGGGAGCTTGCTCCCGCTGGGGCGCGAAGCGGCCCCAAAACCTGCCACTGCAGTTCTTCAGATGCACCTTATCGGATGGTTTACGACTGCTGCGCAGCCGGACGGGAGCAAGCTCCCTCGCCACAGATTTCACTGCCCGACCTAATTACTTCATGCCAAACAATCAATCTGCCAATTCAATTTCCTTCACCTGCGCCCATTCAGCCACCAACCGCTGAGGCGTGCCACACGCCTTGCGCTTGAACACAAAATTTCGGCACTTCTCGGCAAACTGTTTGCGGTTCTGCACCATGTCCAGTTGCATCTCTTCCAGCTCGGCATTGCGACTGTGCTGCATCAGTTGAGTATCGAGCTGGCTTTTACGCTCGCGCACCGCCTGATACGCCGGATCACTCAATGCACCATTGGCCCGCTGCAACAACCACAGGCCAAACTCGTCGGGGCAGCGCGGGCCGATTTCCTGGACCATGCCCAGTTTCAAGGCCTGGGCAGCGCTGATTGGCAGACAGTCTTCAGTGAGCTTTTCCGCCATTGCCCGGCCGACGGCGCGGGGCAGGCTGTAGGTCCAGTACTCGGAGCCGTACAGGCCCATGGTTTTGTAGTGGGGGTTGAACACGATGTCGGACCGGGCGAAGACGATGTCGGCGGTCAGCGCCAGCATCACGCCGCCGGCCCCGGCGTTGCCGGTCAGGCCGCTGACTACCAGTTGCCGGGCGCTGAGCAGTTCCTGGCAGACGTCATCGATGGCCTGAATATTGGCCCAGGCTTCCAGCCCTGGAACCGCTGCGGCCTGAATCACGTTGAGGTGCACGCCGTTGGAAAAACTGCCGCGCCCGCCCTTGATCAGCAACACTTGGGTATCCCGGCACTTGGCCCAGCGCAGGGCTTCCACCAGTCGCTGGCACTGTTCGGTGCTCATCGCGCCGTTGTAAAACTCGAAGGTCAGTTCGCCGACATGGCCTGATTCGCGATAGCGGATCGGTTGATAGGACTCATTGTTGAAGGGCAGGGAAGCGATCGACCAATCAAGGGTCGGTACTTGCACCAGCTGCTCGGCGAGCACATGCCGGGCCGGGCGTTTGAAAGTTTCTTCACCGGGCTGGGGTTTGCTTCGCAGCGAGCCGATCCACAGGCTGCTATCGCCGGTCGCCACCAGCACCGCATCGTCGTGCACCGCGAGAATCTCCCCCGGCGTGCCGCTGCGCGAATCCAGGTGAGCGTCGTACAGGTAATACTGACCGCCAGCCAGGCTCGCCAATACGCCGGGCTGGCCATCGGCAGCGTCGATGCAGCGTTGGATGAAGCGTGAGCTGTCGTGCCAGCTGAAGGAGCGGACGGCTTGCTTCATGTTCGGCTGCAAGCGGCCAATCACATGGCGTTGGCTGTAATCCAAGGGCACCGGAACAAAACCGGCGATGAATTTTTCCACGACTTCGCGAATGCAGGAGATCGCGGCATCGCTGACGCGCCCGTTGTACAACTCGGATTTGCGCAAGCCTTGGGGCAGGTTGAATTCACAGGTGGCCCAGACCGGTCCGGCATCCATTTCCTCCACCGCTTGCAACGCGGTCACGCCCCAGCGGCCGAGTTCACGGGTGATCGCCCAGTCCAGCGCACTGGCGCCACGGTCGCCGACAATGCCCGGATGAATGATCACCACGGGACGCTGGCGGTTGCTCCATAACTGTTGCGGTACCCGGTCCTTGAGGAACGGGCTGATCACCAGATCGGCGCCCGAGTGTTCGATTTGCTCGCACACCGCGTCACCATCGGTGAACAGCACCACGCTGGGCGAGTGGCCGGCTTGATGTAAATCCAGCCAGGCCCGTTGGGTCAGCCCGTTGAATGCTGACGCCAGCAGAATGATTTTTAATGACCGCATGATTGACTCTTCCTTGAGAATAACGGGTCGCAGGCTCCCAATGAGCCGTCCGTGGCCTTCGATGGAAGCGCGATAGTAGTGATTGCGAGGGAGTGAGCAACTGATCGAGGTCAAGCTTGTGTCAGTGGGTATTTCATTGGCGGCCGAGCGGCTTATTTCTGTGGGTGAGTGGATCCTGATTTTTTTATTGCTTCAAATGTATGTGGGGAATGCTGGGGTTGAAAATCAAAAGACCGCAGCCTGCGGCAGCTCCTACAGGATTTACATTCACCGAAATATTGCGGGTGAAATCGATCCTGTAGGAGCTGCCGCAGGCTGCGATCTTTTCTCTTTTTCAGAACGCAAAACACGAACAGCCAAACGCCCCCCAGAACCCTTGAAAGTCACTGACCGGCGCTGACGACAACCGCGCCCGCTCATGGCTGTGGGCATGCACCGCGCAAGCGCCCACGCACTGGTGCACTTGCGCGGTCAGCGGCGCCAGTGGTTTCCAGTGTCCCGGTACATTCACCACGGGCGACCACTCAGGCACCACCGGGATAGGCGGTGGTCCCAGTTTTTCGAACTCCACGCTGCCGTAGACGATCTTGCCATCGACAATGGTCAGCACCGACTCGATCCATTTGATGGCTTCGTCTTCGATGTGAAAGTAATCCGCCGACAGTGCGATCAGGTCCGCCAGTTGCCCGACCTTGATCTGGCCTTTCTTGCCTTGTTCGGAAGAAAACCAGGCGCTGCCGTGGGTGAACAGTTCCAGCGCCGTATCGCGGCTCAAGCCTTGCGGGTACAGGGCCAACCCGCCGACGGTGCGGCCGCTGACCAGCCAGTACATCGAGGTCCAGGGGTTGTAGCTGGACACGCGCGTGGCATCGGTGCCGGCGCCCACCGGCACACCCTCGGCCAGCATGCGCGCGATCGGGGGTGTCGCTTCAGCCGCCTTCGCGCCATAACGGTCGACAAAGTACTCGCCCTGGAACGCCATGCGATCCTGGATGGCGATACCGCCGCCCAAGGCTTTGACCCGTTCAATGTTCCGTGGGGTGATGGTTTCAGCATGATCGAAGAACCATGGCAAGCCGTCGAACGGAATATCCCGATTGACCTTCTCGAACACGTCGAGCATGCGGCTGATGGATTCGTTGTAGGTGGCGTGCAGGCGGAAGGGCCAGCGCTGTTCCACCAGATGCCGCACCACCGGTTCCAGCTCCTGCTCCATGGTTTGCGGCAGGTCGGGGCGGGGTTCGAGGAAGTCTTCAAAATCCGCTGCCGAGAACACCAGCATTTCCCCGGCACCGTTGTGCCGCAGGAAGTCATCGCCCTGACCGTAATGGGAAGTGCTGGTCCAGTTTTTGAAATCGGTCAGCTCTTCCTTGGGTTTTTGAGTGAACAGGTTGTAGGCAATGCGCACCGTGAGCTGCTGGTCTTTGGCCAGTTGCTGGATGACTTGATAATCGTCTGGATAATTCTGATAACCGCCGCCGGCATCGATGGCGCTGGTGACGCCCAGCCGATTGAGTTCGCGCATGAACTGGCGGGTCGAGTTGACTTGATACTCCAGCGGTAACTTCGGTCCCTTGGCCAGGGTCGAGTAAAGGATCATCGCATTGGGTCGGGCAATCAGCATGCCGGTGGGGTCGCCACTGGCATCGCGCTGGATCTCGCCACCCGGCGGGTTCGGCGTGTCGCGGGTATAACCGACGACTTTCAGCGCGGCACGGTTGAGCAGGGCGCGGTCGTAGAGGTGCAGGACGAACACTGGGGTGTCCGGCGCTGCCTTGTTCAGTTCTTCAATCGTCGGCAGACGCTTCTCGGCAAACTGGAATTCGTTCCAGCCACCGACCACTCGCACCCATTGCGGCGTCGGCGTGCGATCGGCCTGCTCCTTGAGCATGCGCAAGGCATCGGCCAGGGACGGCACGCCTTCCCAGCGCAGTTCGAGGTTGTAATTCAGGCCCCCACGGATCAAGTGCAGATGGGAGTCATTGAGCCCCGGAATCACCGTTCGTCCATGCAGGTCGATGATCTGGCTGCCGGGGCCTTGCAGCGCCATGGCCTGGGCATCGCTGCCGACCACCACGAAGCGTCCGTCCTTGATCGCGACGGCGCTGGCCTGGGGTTTCTTGCGGTCGACGGTGTGCAGGCGTCCGTTGTAAAGAATCAGATCGGCCGGGGCATCGGGCATGGTTTTACTCCCTGCGAATAGTGGGCTGACCCAGGCACCGACGGCGCCTGCCGAAAGGCCTTGCAATACACGGCGACGACTGAAGTCGTTGTGCTCGTCAGGTGGGCTCATGGCAGCGCTCTCCAGAAAGTTCTTCACAAAGAAGCGGGGATCAACAGCCGATGTCTGACGCATGCGGCCAGAAGGAATATAGTCGGCAAATCCGCAGATAGCCGTTTTCCGAGGGCGAAAACGACGAATCCCGCCACGAGGGGCGGGATTCGTTTGCAGCCAGACGTGCTCCCGAAAGACGGGAGCGGCGTGTTTAGGCCGGGAACAGCTCGGACAGTTTCATGGCCAGCATCATGTCGCCTTCAGCGCGCAGTTTGCCGCTCATGAACGCTTGCATGCCGTCGGTCGAACCGTCAACGATGCCTTCCAGGGTTTCGCCGTCCATTACCAGAGTGACCTGGGCGTCCGGGTTCTCGCCTTCTTGCAGGTCGCAGGTGCCGTCTTTGACGATCAGCGAGAAGTTCTTGGTGTCGTCGATGCGGAAACCGAATACCAGGTCCAGACCGGCAGCAGCGGCTGGGTTGAACTTGGCTTTCATTGCTTGTACGGCATCAGCTACGGAGGTCATGGTTCGATCCTTTCTTGGGTAATAAGAGCTGGGTGATTACAGCCAGGGTCACAATAATCCGGACTCAGCGAAACGTGATGAGTTCCGGGGCCTTCAGCAGTTGCAGGTGTGCATGACTGTTGAAGGAAGCCAGGGCCACCTCGCGACCACGAAACTTAAGCAGGTTGAGCGAGGTGTTGACGATTTGCCAGTTCAGTTCAAACGCCTGCTTTGCGGGCATTTGTGTGATGAGGTGGAGCAGGGCAGTGATAGTGCCACCGGAAGTGAACACGGCGATTTTCTGGGTATTGTCGGCTTGTTCGAGCAATCGATGCAGACCGGCCTGCACGCGTTCGACAAAACCCAGCCAGCTCTCCAGGCCCGGCGTGTCGTAGGTGCCGGCGAGCCAGCGCTCGATGATCAAGGCAAAGATACGTTGGAACTCAGCACGGTTTTGTGCGGCGTTGCGCAGGATATCCAGCGCTTGGGGCTCGTCCTCCAACATGGCCGGCAGCAGGGCACGGATCACCGCGTCGGCGTCGAATTCGTTGAAGGCGGAATCGATTTCCAGCACCGGCACCGGCATCCCGACGGCGGCGAATTGTTCCAGCGCGCTGTTGGCGGTGTGTTGCTGGCGGCGCAGGTCACCCGACAGGCAGCGATCGAAGCTGACACCGAGTTCGGCCAGGTGCTGGCCGAGGAGTTCTGCCTGGCGAATTCCGGTCGGCGACAGGACGTCATAGTCGTCTGCACCAAAGGAGGCCTGGCCATGTCGAATCAAGTAGATGCTGCCCACGTCCGCGTCATCCCGGTACGTTGAAGGTTTGGCGAGGTTATGAGGATGGCGGTGAGCTGTCAATGAAAAAACATACGCTTGTTTGAAATGCCCGTTACAGGCCCGTTGCCAGAGGTTTCACGGCTGGCCGTCAGGCCGGCGGATGGGTATGCTGGAGGTATCCCGCGCGTGTTTACCCCGCGCATTGATTGAAGGAGTCCCTGTGGAGCTTTTGTTCGAGTACGCCATTTTTCTGGCCAAGGCCGTGACTCTGGTGATCGCCATTCTGGTGGTCCTGGCCAGTTTTGCGGCGTTGCGCAGCAAAGGTCGGCGCAAGTCGGCCGGGCAGTTGCAAGTCAACAAACTCAATGATTTCTACAAAGGGCTGCGCGAACGCCTGGAGCAAACCTTGCTCGACAAGGATCAGCTCAAGGCCCTGCGTAAGTCCCAAGCTAAAACCGAGAAAAAACAAAAGAAGACACCCGAGGCCAAACCGCGGGTGTTCGTGTTGGATTTCGACGGTGACATCAAGGCGTCGGCCACTGAGAGCCTGCGCCACGAAATTACCGCACTGCTGACCCTCGCCACGCCGAAGGATGAAGTGGTGCTGCGCCTTGAAAGCGGCGGCGGCATGGTTCACAGCTATGGCCTGGCGTCTTCGCAACTGGCGCGGATTCGTGAAGCCGGCGTGCCGTTGACCGTGTGCATCGACAAGGTCGCGGCCAGCGGCGGCTACATGATGGCGTGCATCGGCGAGAAAATTATCAGTGCGCCGTTCGCGATCCTCGGCTCGATCGGCGTGGTGGCGCAGTTGCCCAACGTCAATCGCCTGTTGAAAAAACACGACATCGACTTTGAAGTACTGACGGCCGGCGAGTACAAGCGCACCCTGACAGTGTTTGGCGAAAACACCGAGAAGGGCCGGGAGAAATTCCAGGAAGACCTGGACATCACCCATCAGCTGTTCAAGAACTTCGTTTCCCGCTATCGCCCGCAATTGGCCATCGACGAAGTGGCCACCGGAGAAATCTGGCTGGGCATTGCGGCGCTCGACAAGCAACTGGTAGATGAACTCAAGACCAGCGATGAATACCTTGCCGAACGCGCCAAGCAGTCCGAGCTCTACCATTTGCATTACGCCGAACGAAAAAGCCTGCAGGAGCGCATCGGCATCGCGGCCAGCGGTTCGATCGATCGTGTATTGCTGAGCTGGTGGAGCCGCTTGACCCAGCAACGCTTCTGGTAAGCACCGTCGCGTAATCGTTTATGCCGGACACAAAAAAGCCCTGAACCGGATTTCCGATTCAGGGCTTTTTGTTGTACGCGTACTTAGCGGCGACGGAACAGCGGCAGCGGTTCGTCGGTAGCAGCCTGATAGGTCACCGAGAAGTCCTTGAGACCTTCCAGGGCTTCATACGGGTCTTTATCGGCGCGGATCGCAAAGGCGTCGAAACCGCAGCGGTGCAGGTAGAACAGCTGGTCGCGCAGCACATCGCCAATCGCCCGCAGTTCGCCTTTGAACCCATAACGGTCACGCAGCAGGCGGGCGTTGGAGTAGTTGCGCCCATCGGTGAAGGCCGGGAAATTCAGGGCGATGACCTGGAAATTTTCCACGTCGTCACCGATTTCTTCCGCTTCTTCATCGGCGTCCAGCCACACACCCAGGCCACCATCGCGGGCCTTGAGCATGCGGCTGTGTTCGCGCCACAGCTGCAACGGGACGATCAGGTCGTCGCAATTGCTGATCTCGTCGATGTTGAAGTCCTTCGGCAACAGGTGCCAGGTTTCGTCGACGACTTCGTTGTTCTTAATTATTCGCTGCATAGACGCGCTCCTTGAAGAGGTCGATGCCGATACGCTGATAGGTGTCGATAAAGCGTTCGTCTTCGGTACGTTGTTCGATGTACACGTCGATCAGCTTCTCGATCACGTCAGGCATGGCTTCCTGTGCGAAAGACGGGCCGAGGATCTTGCCCAGGCTCGCATCGCGACTGGCGCTGCCACCCAGGGACACCTGGTAGAACTCTTCGCCTTTCTTGTCCACCCCGAGGATGCCGATGTGGCCGACGTGGTGGTGACCACAGGCGTTCATGCAGCCGGAGATATTCAGGTCCAGCTCGCCAATGTCGAACAGGTAGTCCAGGTCTTCGAAACGACGCTGGATCGATTCGGCGATCGGGATCGATTTGGCGTTGGCCAGGGAGCAGAAGTCGCCGCCCGGGCAGCAGATGATGTCGGTCAGCAAACCGATGTTCGGTGTGGCGAAACCTTGCTCGCGCAACTCGCCCCACAGGGCGAACAATTGGCTCTGCTCGACATCGGCCAGAATGATGTTCTGCTCGTGGGAGGTGCGCAGCTGGCCGAAGCTGTAGCGGTCGGCGAGGTCGGCAACGGCATCGAGCTGCTTGTCGGTGATGTCGCCTGGCGCAACGCCTGTCGGCTTCAGAGACAGCGTCACGGCTACGTAACCCGGTTTCTTGTGGGGCAGGGTGTTGCGGGTGCGCCAGCGGGCGAAGCCTGGGTGCTGTTTGTCGAGTTCGGTCAGTTCGGCAGTCTGGTTGTCCAGAGCCTGGTATTCCGGATCGACGAAGTGTTTGGCCACGCGATGCACTTCGGCCTCGGTCAGCGTGGTCTGGCCACCGCGAAGGTGTTCCATTTCCGCGTCGACTTTCTGCGCGAACACTTCAGGTGTCAGGGCCTTGACCAGAATCTTGATCCGCGCCTTGTACTTGTTGTCGCGACGGCCGTAGCGGTTGTAAACCCGCAGGATGGCGTCGAGGTAGCTCAACAGGTCCTGCCATGGCAGGAACTCGTTGATGAACGCGCCCACCACCGGCGTACGGCCCAGGCCGCCACCGACCAGCACACGGAAACCCAGTTCGCCCGCGGCGTTGTGCACCGGCTCAAGGCCGATGTCATGGACTTCGATGGCCGCACGGTCGGACGTCGAACCGTTGATGGCGATTTTGAACTTGCGCGGTAAATAAGCGAATTCCGGGTGGAAAGTAGTCCATTGGCGCACGATTTCGCACCACGGACGCGGGTCAATCAACTCGTCGGCCGCGACACCGGCGAACTGGTCGGTGGTGACGTTGCGCAGGCAGTTGCCGCTGGTCTGGATCGCATGCATCTGCACGGTCGCCAATTCAGCCAGGATGTCCGGGATGTCTTCCAGAGCCGGCCAGTTGAACTGCACGTTCTGCCGGGTACTGATGTGGGCGTAGCCCTTGTCATAGTCGCGGGCAATCTTGGCCATCATTCGCGTCTGGCGCGAAGTCAGTTGGCCATAAGGCACCGCCACCCGCAGCATCGGCGCGAAGCGCTGGATATAAAGGCCATTTTGCAGGCGCAGGGGGCGGAATTCTTCTTCGCTCAGCTCGCCTGCCAGATAGCGTCGGGTCTGATCTCGGAACTGCTTGACGCGGTCCTCGATGATCCGCTGATCGTACTCGTCGTATACGTACATATAAGTCCTGTTCTCAGGCTTGGGCCGGTCGGATCCAGTTGCGTTTTTCGCTTGCTGAAGTTTCCGATACTGCCTCGGCAATTCTGCGCGCACGGCCGCGCACTCCCAACGGAGCGGAGGCAAGATACCAGTTTGCAGTTATGCGCAAAAGTGATGTTTGAGTATATGTAAAGAACCAAAACGACTAATGAAACTCATAGGAGCAAAACCCACATTTGTGGTGCGGGCAATCATCGTCTTAACTGTGCTCGAGTCTTTATGCAATCACCGATAAAACCGACAAGAGGCGATGCAATGAGCAACCCAACCAAAGCAGGGAAAAGCGATAGCACGGTAGATGCTTGGGCGATTTTGTTCCTGATCATCCTGGTCGTGGGCACAGCGGTGTTCTGGGTCAGCCATCAATAAACGACCCCGTCCGGGCCCGGCGCCGACGATTGTCGGACAGACGCCGGAATAAGCGCCGTTCCAGGGACTTCGCTGGCTATAATGCGCAGCGGATTTTCGGGGGCTCGGACGTTTAATGTTGAAGTTCTTCTGTGGTGTAGTGCTGGCGCTTGGTACGGTCTTGGGGCCGTGTGCCCAGGCGGCGTCCGTATTGTTCCTCAATCCGGGAACCACCCAAGAGGTGTTCTGGGTCAGTTACTCGCAGTTCATGCAGGCCGCGGCCAAGAATCTGGGCATGGATTTGCGCATCCAGTATTCCGAGCGAAACGCTGAAACCACTCTCAAGCAGGCCCGCGAAGCCCTGCAAGGGCCGAATCGACCGGACTATCTGGTGTTCGTCAACGAACTGTACGTCGCGCCCGAAATCCTGCGCCTGGCTCAAGGCAGCGGTGTGAAGCTGTTTCTGGTCAACAACGGCCTGACCGCAGACCAGATGCGCCTGCTCGGTGCCCAGCCGGACAAGTATCCCGACTGGTTGGGCAGCCTGGTGCCCAACAATGAGGAGGGCGGCTACTTGATGCTCAAGGAGCTGATTCGCCTGCATCGTCCGGTCGCGCCCGGTCAGGTCATTGATCTCGTGGCCTTCTCTGGCCTGAAGATCACGCCAGCCGCGCAACAGCGTGAGAAGGGCATGATGCGGGCATTGGCCGAACACCCTGAAGTGCGGTTGCGTCAGTTGGTCTACGGCGGCTGGACCCGCGAGCGCGCCTATGAGCAGGCCAGGTTATTGTTCAAGCGTTATCCGCACACGTCGCTGGTCTGGTCGGCCAACGATGAAATGGCCTTTGGCGCCATGCAGGCCTTCGCCGAAACGGGCGGCCAACCCGGCAAGGACGCGCTGTTCAGCGCCGTCAACAATTCACCGACTGCGTTACAGGCGCTGTTGGAAGGGAGGTTGAGTGTGCTGTTGGGCGGGCACTTCACTCTGGGTGGTTGGGCCTTGGTGCAACTGCATGACTACGATATGGGGGTGGATGTCAGCCAGTACGGTGGGCGCGACCGGCAGATTCCGTTGTTGCAGCTGATCAATCACGCACAAGCCAAGCGGTTGCTGGCGTTGAGTGCTACTCAGGATTATGGCGTGGATTTTCAGAAACTCTCCGCCAAGGGGCGACCGACGTCGTATCGCTACCCGTTCAGCTTGCAAGCCCTGATGCACTGAGCCGGTTCAGATACCCGCCAGGTACACCACCAGTTTGACGATGCCAAACAGCGTCAACGCGAACACTGCCGTGAACAGAATCCCCAACATCACGAAATGACTCGGCTTGCCGTGGCTGAAATCCCGAGCCCGATTCTTCCCGCTCTGCACCCCGAAAGCCGCCGCCATGACGCTGTGCAGCATCTGCCAGAAGGTCGGCGGTTTGTTGTTGTCGACTGGATCGTCCATAAATCCCCCGTCATCAATGTATGAGAGGTAAGCATAGACAATACACCCGAAACCTGTGGGAGCGACCTGTGGCGAGGGGGCTTGCCCCCGTTTGAGTGCGTAGCACTCACAAGATCTTTGATACATCAGAGATTTTGGGGGTTGCTTCGCAGCCCAACGGGGGCAAGCCCCCTCGCCACAGGTCGCTCCCACAGGGGATGGGGATTAGTTGTCGTAACCCAGGTTAGGCGCCAGCCAGCGCTCGGTCACGCTCAACTCCTGACCTTTGCGCGAGGTGTAGCTCTGCACCTGATCCTTGTCGATCTTGCCCACGGCGAAATACTGCGCCTGCGGGTGAGCGAAGTACCAGCCGCTGACTGCTGCCGCCGGGAACATGGCGTAGTGCTCGGTGAGGAACACGCCGCTGCGGCCGGCCTTGAGTTCTTCCGCTTCCGGGTCAAGCAGCTTGAACAGCGTGGCTTTCTCGGTGTGATCCGGGCACGCCGGGTAGCCCGGAGCAGGGCGGATGCCGGTGTATTGCTCTTTGATCAACGCCTCGTTGTCCAGTGTCTCGTCCTTGGCATAGCCCCAGTAGTCTTTACGCACCTGTTGGTGCAGCCACTCGGCACAGGCCTCGGCCAAGCGGTCGGCCAGGGCCTTGACCATGATCGAGTTGTAGTCGTCGCCCGCATCCTGATAGGCCTTGGCCACTTCTTCGGCGCCGATCCCGGCGGTGGTGATAAAACCACCCACGTAGTCGGTCACGCCGCTGTCTTTGGGCGCGACGAAGTCGGCCAGGGAGAAGTTCGGTTTGCCGTCGGTCTTGATGATCTGCTGGCGCAAGTGGTGCAGCTTGGCCAATGGCTTGCCGTCATCGCCGTAGACTTCGATGTCATCGTCACGCACCTGATTGGCCGGCCAGAAGCCGAACACCGCACGGGCGCTGATGAGTTTTTCGTCGATCAGCTTGGCGAGCATTTCCTGGGCATCGGCGTACAGCGCGGTGGCGGCTTCACCGACCACTTCGTCCTTGAGGATGCGCGGAAACTTGCCGGCCAGGTCCCAGGAGATGAAGAACGGTGTCCAGTCGATGTATTCGGCCAGCACCTTCAGGTCGATGTTATCCAGCACCTTGGCGCCGGTGAACGTCGGTTTGACTGGTTCGTAGCTGCCCCAGTCGAACTGCGGCTTCTTGGCGATGGCCACCGGGTAGCTCAGGCGTTCGGTACGGGCGCTGCGGTTGGCGGTGCGCTCGCGAACGTCGATGTATTCCAGGCGAGTCTTCTCGACGAAACCGGCCTTCAGCTCCTTGGACAGCAACTGCGTCGCCACGCCTACAGCGCGGGAGGCGTCGGTGACGTAGATCACCGCGTCGTTGCTGTACTTGGGCTCGATCTTCACCGCTGTGTGCGCCTTGGAGGTGGTCGCGCCACCGATCATCAATGGCAGATGGAAGTCCTGACGCTGCATCTCGCGGGCCACGTGAACCATTTCGTCCAGCGAAGGAGTGATCAAACCGGACAGGCCGATGATGTCGCATTTCTGTTCTTTGGCGACTTGCAGGATCTTCTCCGCCGGCACCATCACGCCGAGGTCGACGATGTCATAGCCGTTGCAGCCCAGCACCACGCCAACAATGTTTTTGCCGATGTCGTGTACGTCACCCTTGACCGTGGCCATGAGGATCTTGCCCTTGGCTTCCGGCTTGTCGCCTTTTTCCAGTTCGATGAACGGGATCAAGTGGGCCACGGCCTGTTTCATCACGCGGGCGGATTTCACCACCTGCGGCAGGAACATTTTACCGGCGCCGAACAGGTCGCCGACGATGTTCATGCCGGACATCAGCGGGCCTTCGATCACTTCGATCGGGCGAGCAAAGGAGAGGCGCGACTCTTCGGTGTCTTCCACGATGTGGGTGGTGATGCCCTTGACCAGCGCATGTTCCAGACGCTTGTTGACGTCCCAGTTGCGCCACTCTTCGGTCTCGGCTTCCTTGACACTGCCGTCGCCCTTGTACTTGTCGGCAATGGCGAGGAGAGCGTCGGTGCCTTCCGGGGTGCGATTGAGGATCACGTCTTCGACGGCGTCGCGCAGTTCGGCCGGAATCTGGTCGTAGATCTCCAGCTGACCGGCGTTGACGATACCCATGGTCAGGCCATTACGAATCGCATACAGCAGGAACACCGAGTGAATCGCCTCTCGCACCGGGTTGTTGCCACGGAACGAGAACGACACGTTCGATACGCCGCCAGAGGTCAGGGCGTACGGCAGTTCATCGCGGATGTAGGCACAGGCGTTGATGAAGTCCACAGCGTAGTTGTTGTGTTCTTCGATACCGGTGGCCACGGCGAAGATGTTCGGGTCGAAGATGATGTCTTCCGGCGGGAAGCCGACGTCGTTGACCAGAATGTCGTAGGAGCGTTTGCAGATTTCTTTCTTGCGTGCTTCGGTGTCGGCCTGACCGGCTTCGTCGAAGGCCATCACCACCACGGCGGCGCCGTAGCGTTTGCACAGTTTGGCGTGATGAATGAACTGCTCGACGCCTTCTTTCATGCTGATCGAGTTGACGATGCCCTTGCCCTGGATGCATTTGAGGCCGGCTTCGATCACTTCCCACTTGGAGGAGTCGATCATGATCGGGACGCGGGAGATGTCCGGTTCACCGGCAATCAGATTGAGGAAGGTCACCATGGCCTTCTTCGAATCGAGCATCCCTTCGTCCATGTTGATGTCGATCACCTGGGCGCCGGCTTCGACCTGCTGCAGGGCGACTTCCAGGGCTTCGGTGTAGTTGTCTTCACGGATCAGACGGGCGAACTTGGCGGAACCGGTGATGTTGGTCCGCTCGCCGACGTTGACGAACAACGAGCTGCGATCGATGGTGAACGGCTCCAGGCCCGAAAGGCGGCAAGCCTTGGGAATGTCCGGAATCTCACGCGGCGCATAACCGGCCACTGCTTTGGCGATGGCTTCGATGTGGCCCGGTGTGGTGCCGCAGCAGCCGCCGACGATGTTCAGGAAGCCGCTTTGGGCGAATTCTTCGATGACCTTGGCGGTTTCCGATGGCAGTTCGTCGTACTCGCCGAATTCGTTCGGCAGGCCGGCGTTCGGGTGCGCCGACACGTAGGTGCTGGCCTTGTTCGACAGTTCTTCCAGGTACGGGCGCAGTTCACTGGCGCCCAGGGCGCAGTTCAGGCCGACGGAGATCGGCTTGGCGTGGGCCACGGAGTTCCAGAACGCTTCGGTGGTCTGGCCGGAGAGGGTGCGGCCAGAGGCGTCGGTGATGGTGCCGGAAATCATGATCGGCAACTCGACGCCCAACTCTTCGTAAACACCCTGCACAGCGAAGATCGCAGCCTTGGCGTTGAGGGTGTCGAAGATGGTTTCGATCAGGATCAGGTCGGCGCCGCCTTCGATCAGGCCTTTGGTGGCCTCGGTGTAGTTTTCCACCAGTTCATCGAAGGTCACGTTGCGGTAGCCGGGGTTGTTCACGTCAGGCGACAGCGAGCAGGTGCGGCTGGTAGGGCCAAGTACGCCGGCGACGAAACGCGGCTTGTCCGGGGTTTCCAGGGTCTTGGCGTCCGCCACCTTGCGCGCCAGGCGTGCGCCTTCTACGTTGAGTTCGTACGCCAGGCCCTGCATGCCGTAGTCGGCCTGGGACACTTGGGTGGCGTTGAAGGTGTTGGTTTCCAGAATGTCGGCGCCGGCATCCAGGTAGGCTTTTTCAATAGCGCCAATCACGTCCGGGCGCGTCAGCACCAACAGGTCGTTGTTGCCTTTTACATCGCTCGGCCAGTCGGCGAAGCGTTTGCCACGGTAATCCTGCTCCTCGAGCTTGTAGCTCTGGATCATCGTACCCATGCCGCCATCGAGAATCAGGATGCGCTCTTTGAGGGCGTGCTTGAGAGCTTGAAGGCGAACGCTGCGATCGGACATTTGGACTACTCGGTAAGGCCATGACGAAGGGGCGGGATAATAACAAACCTGTGCGCTTTTGGAGCATGTGCGGGTTTTGCATGAATATCGTTCATGTTGGTGCGCGGGCCACACCGGTAGAATCGCGGCGTTTTCTCATGATCAGGACCAGGGATATGTCGTATCGCGTCGTCACCAGCCTATTGATGCTGTTTTTAAGCGGGGGCGCCGCTGCACAAGGTCCGGATATTTCCTACGTTCGCGACATTCAACCGATCTTCACCGAAAAGTGCGTCGCCTGCCATGCCTGCTACGATTCCGCCTGTCAGCTCAATCTGGGCAGTGGCGAAGGGGTGGCCCGAGGCGCGACGAAGGCGCCGGTCTATGACGGTGAGCGCCGCCAGGCCGCAGCGCCGACCCGGCTGTTTTATGACGCCTTTGGCAAACGTGCCTGGCAGCAAAAAGGCTTTTATTCGGTGCTCGACGCCCAAGGCAGCCAAGCGGCGCTGATGGCGCGGATGCTCGAACTGGGCCACAAAACCCCGTTGCAACCTAACGCCAAATTGCCGGAAGACATCGTCCTGGGCCTGAACCGGGAAAACATGTGCGCCATGCCGGCGGAGTTCGACGGCTACGCCAGCGTCCACCCTAAAGAAGGCATGCCGTTGGCGGTCACCGGCCTGACCGATCAGCAATACCAGACGTTGCAACGCTGGCTAGCCTCCGGCGCGCCAATTGATGAGCAGGGCCTGGTGCCCAGCGCCAAGGAAGCCTTGCAGGTGGTGCAATGGGAAAACCTGCTCAACGCGCCGGGCGCCCGGGAGAGCCTGGTCGGGCGCTGGTTGTTCGAGCACTGGTTCCTGGCGCACATCTATTTCAAGGACGGCGAGCCGGGGCATTTCTTTCAGTGGGTACGTTCGCGCACGCCGACGGGGCAGCCGATCGATCTGATTAACACTCGCCGCCCGAATGACGATCCGGGCACTCAGGTCTACTACCGTTTGTGGCCGGTGCAAGGCGTGATCGTGCACAAGACCCACATCACCTATCCGCTGAGCGCGGCGAAGATGGCGCGGATCAAAAGCCTGTTTTACAGCGGCAATTGGCAGGTCAACGCACTACCGGGTTATGGGCCGGAGCGACGGGCCAATCCGTTCACGACCTTTGAGGGCATCCCGGCTCAGGCGCGTTACCAGTTCATGCTCGATAACGCCGAATACTTCGTGCGCACATTTATTCGTGGCCCTGTCTGCCGCGGCCAGATCGCCACCGACGTGATTCGCGACAACTTCTGGGCGCTGTTCCAGGCCCCGGAGCATGACCTTTACATCACCGACCCGAATTATCGCGGCCAGGCCACGCCGTTGCTGGCGATGCCGGGGCAGAACGATGACGTCGGCAGTGTCCTGAGCCTGTGGCATGACTACCGCGACAAACGCAACGAGTACGAAGCCTTGCGCCGCGACAGCTACGCCGACCTGCCGGCACCGAGTTGGTCGACCCTGTGGGCCGGCAATGACAACGCTTTGCTGAGTATTTTCCGGCATTTCGACAGCGCCTCGGTGAACAAAGGCCTGATCGGTGACGTCCCGCAAACCATTTGGCTGTTCGATTACCCGTTGCTGGAGCGCACGTATTACCAGTTGGCGGTCAACTTCGATGTGTTCGGCAACGTTTCCCATCAAGCCCAGACCCGGTTGTACTTCGACCTGATTCGCAACGGTGCCGAGCAGAATTTCCTGCGTCTGATGCCGGCCGACTCACGGGACGGCTACCTCGACGATTGGTATCAGAACGGCGGCAAGTTCAAGATGTGGCTGGATTATGAGTACATCGATAATGACAAACCAACGGCGCTGACGCTGGACGAAAAGGACCCGAAACGCGATTTCGCCCTGCAATTGCTGGCCCGGTACGGCGACCTCAATGCCAAGCCCGACCCGATCAACCGCTGCGACGGCGCTTATTGCTCGCGGCCGAACATCGACCTGGCGTTGCAGAACGCCGAGCAGGCCTTGAGCCGCCTGACTTCACGTCCGGCTGCGGGGCTGAAGGTCATCGATCAGTTGCCGGAAGCCACGATGTTGCGCATCGAGACCCAAAGCGGCAAGCGCGAGGTTTATAGCCTGCTGCGCAACCGCGCCCACAGCAACGTGGCGTTCCTGCTCGGTGAGTCGCTGCGCTATCAGCCGGGGCTCGATACGTTGACGATTTATCCGGGTGTGCTCAGCAGCTACCCGAACTTCATGTTCAACATCCCGGCCGGCCAAGTGCCCGCGTTCGTCGATGCGATGGAAAATGCCAAGGACGCTGCCAGTTTCGAGAAAATCGTCGAACGCTGGGGCATTCGCCGCAGCCATCCGCAGTTTTGGCAGTATTTCCATGATCTGAGCCGCTACATCCACGACACCGACCCGGTGGAAGAGGGCGTGCTGGACATGAATCGCTACGAGAATCTTTGATGCACGGAATTTAGAAGTGCCTGCGACCCAGTGTGGGAGCGACCTGTGGCGAGGGGGCTTGCCCCCGTTTGAGTGCGCAGCACTCACAAGATCTTCGGTATGTCAGAAATTTTGGGGCTGCTTCGCAACCCAACGGGGGCAAGCCCCCTCGCCACAGGTCGCTCCCACAGTGATCAGTGCATCTTTCCCGACAAAAATACTAGGACTTTGTCCGGCGCGATGATTGGCGTAAACTGCGTCCAAGCCTGCGAGGAGTTTCCATGACCGCTATTACCATTACCGACGCCGCCCACGATTACCTGGCTGATCTGCTCTCCAAGCAGAACACCCCGGGCATCGGCATCCGCGTCTTTATCACCCAGCCTGGCACCCAGTACGCCGAAACCTGCATTGCCTACTGCAAGCCGGGGGAAGAAAAACCTGAAGACACGGCGCTGGGGCTCAAAAGCTTCACCGCTTACATCGACTCGTTCAGCGAAGCATTCCTGGACGATGCGGTAGTCGACTACGCCACCGACCGTATGGGCGGCCAACTGACCATCAAGGCGCCAAACGCCAAAGTACCGATGGTCAACGCCGACAGCCCGGTCAACGAGCGCATCAACTACTACCTGCAAACCGAAATCAACCCGGGGCTGGCCAGCCACGGCGGTCAGGTCAGCCTGATCGATGTGGTCGAAGACGGCATCGCCGTGTTGAAATTCGGCGGCGGCTGCCAGGGCTGCGGCCAGGCAGACGTCACCCTGCGCGAAGGCATCGAGCGCACCTTGCTCGAGCGTATTCCTGAGCTCAAGGGCGTTCGTGACGTGACCGACCACACGCAGAAAGAAAACGCCTACTACTAAGGTGTTCGCTGCAAAAACGAAAAAACGGTGCCCGTGAGCGCCGTTTTTTTATGGGTGATCGATAACCTGTGGCGAGGGGGCTTGCCCCCGTTGGGTCGCGAAGCGGCCCTCTACATTTTTCCGATGCACCGAGTTGTCTGGTTTACGACTGCTGCGCAGCCGAACGGGGGCAAGCCCCCTCGCCACAGGGAGTGGTTGGCTCAAGGGGGGGGTGGCTCAAGGGCGATACAAATGCGCATGCCCCGCGCGATACAACGACGATTCACTGAAATGATCGCTGCCCAACACCCGGCCCACCAGAATCAGCGCCGTGCGGCGAAATCCCTTGGCTTCAACCTTCCCGGCAATATCCGCCAGCGTCCCCACCACCCAATCCTGATCCGGCCAGGTTGCCCGATGAATCACCGCTATCGGGCAATCGGCGCCGTAGTGCGGGAGCAATTCGACGAGGATCTTCTCCAGATGATTGACCCCCAAGTGGATCGCCATGGTCGCCCCATGCTGCGCCAGACTGCCCAGCTCTTCACCGGCCGGCATCGCGGTCTTGTCGGCGTAGCGGGTCAGAATCACGCTTTGTGACACGTCCGGCAAGGTCAGTTCAGCACCTAAAAGCGCTGCGCAGGCTGCGGTGGCGGTGACGCCGGGAATGATTTCGAAAGGGATCTCGAGTTCACGCAAGTAGCGAATCTGCTCGCCAATCGCGCCGTACAGGCTCGGATCGCCGGAATGCACCCGGGCCACGTCCTGGCCGTTGGCATGGGCGGTCTTGATCAGCTCGATGATCTGTTCCAGGTGCAATTCGGCGCTGTTGACCACCTGTTCGGCCCGGTGGCCCTCCAGCACGGCGGCGGGCACCAGGGAGCCTGCATAGATGATGACCGGGCAGCTACGAATTAGCCGCTGGCCTTTGACGGTGATCAGTTCCGGGTCGCCGGGGCCTGCGCCAATGAAGTAGACGGTCATCGTCGTTTCCTGTCAGAAAAAGGGTATGGGCACGCTTCAGATGAAGATTGCTCATGATCGAAGGCGGGGATTATCGGGGATTTTACGCGGCGCTGGCCAATGCAAGGGTGGCCTGGGCGTATTTTTGTCGTGGAATCAGCAACTTTGCCGGTGCCTGAGCCAACTGTTCGGCCAATGCCAGTGCGGCACTTTCCGCTACGCCGTAACAGCCGGTGCGTTCGAACGCGATGTCCGAGTGGTGGCTGAGTTGCGGTTCATAACCGGCCAATTGTTCGCTGCTGAAATACATCAACGGCAATGCCAGTTGTTCGGCCAGTTCGATCAGGGCGGGCTCTTCGCGCTTGAGATCGATACTGGCCAAGGCCTTGATCTCACGAAGCTCGATTTGATGGGCCTGTAACGCCTGATCAAGCAGCGCCCGCAGCGTGCTGACGGGGCAGCCGCGCTGGCAGCCCAGGCCGACCACCAGGGTCGGCGCTGCGCTGACGTCAGTCATGCGGAGTATTGGCCATCGCTTTTGCGGCGGAACAACCAGGCGCTGATCAGGCCCAGGGCCAGCCAGAACGCCATGTTGGTCAGCTGCGAAGCGATTTTGAACTGCGCTTCCAGGGCTTCCGGAGCCAGCATGGAATGCACTTCCGGTTGTGGCGCGCCAATGACGTGCGGAACGGCGAGAATCGCTACGCCGAGGATCTTCATCAGCCAGTGGCGGCTGAACACGATCAGCGCGATGCCTACAGCAGTGGATGCGGCAGTGCCAATCCACCAGATCTGCCGTTGCGCCAGATCCGCAGCAGCGGTGCCCGGCAGCTCAGGTGGCAGGCCGAGGGTGGGCGCCAGCACGAATGTCGCATAACCGGCCAGACCCCAGAGCAGGCCCTGAGAGGTACGGCGTGGGGCGCGCAAGGTGTAGAGGCCCGCGAGCATCAAAGCGAAACCGACCGCTACCACCAGATTGCCGCCGGTGGTCGACAGCACGCGCTGCCAGCCGTCTTCCGGCTCCCAGGCTTCGGCATCGTGAGTGTGAGCGGTGACAGCACCCGCGGCGTGCTCGTGAATTTCAACAGCGGCTGGCTCGGATTTTTCGTAGGTCTCGGCCTGCAAAATCAGCGGGGCCACCCAGAAACTTTGCAGCAGGGTCAACAGCAGGGCGGCCAGCAGCCCTGTGAAGCCTGCGGTTTGCGCAATACGCTTGATCATGTCAGCAGGTCTCAATGGCACGGAAAGGCAGAACTGTGACGGGTATCGTGCGCGGCGTTATGCACCGCTTCGATGTGCGAGAAACCGGCGAAATACACAAGGCACGCGCCAAGGATCGACGCACAAAAAGCGGCGGTCAGGCGTTGGCTCAGGGTAGTGGTGGTGCTGATCGTGATCTTTTTATCGGTGTTGCTGCCGGTGCTGCTGATGATCGACATGGCGCTTCCCTCTGGTCTGTCAGCGGGTGAATAGAGCGCATGAAAACCTCCGCACGCCGGGGCACGCAGAGATTTCGAACAGCGCCCGCCCACCGCGGGTTTGTTATTCAGTGAACGTAAAAGTCACTTTGTGTTGCGGGCCGGTCTCCGGGCTCGCGAGGGGCAGGGCTTGCGCCGAAACCTGCAAGCATCACCTTCCCATGCCGTATGACGGGCACAGTGGATCTGACGCTTCACTCGCTTACCGTTGCGGGGGCAGCACCGGACTGACATGGCTTTAGAGTAAAGCACATGATTCACCGGTTTCCCGTTTCACCCTGTGAAGGGCACCCGTAACAAGGCGTGTAGGAGAGCATGGGCGGGGGTTGGGCGTCAATTGGCATGGGTTCTCAACTCGGAACCCAGTCGCCTGCATCGCGGGCAAGCCACGCTCCCACAAGGGAATGCGATCAACTGTGGGAGCGGGCTTGCCCGCGATGGCGTCATCCCAGCCTCCACAGAACGCGGCATGAACATTGACCCGCCCCCACACGATGCGTAGCCTTGCGCTTTCGAGGTTCTTCGGCGTCTGCCGAAGCTAAGAAGGGAACGCGGTCGATGCCGCGGCTGCCCCCGCAACTGTGAACGGTGATGTTCGCTGCCACGCCACTGCAAACCCTGATCCATCAGGTTCGCGGGAAGGCGCAGCAAGCGCCAGTCGAACGATTGGCACACCGTCAGCCAGGAGACCTGCCTCGACACAGATTCTCACTACAACCGGGCGGGGTGATCCGGTGGCGGAACTCTTGCGCGCGTGCACCTGCCGCTGCGATTGTCGTCCCGTATGCCCGCCACCTTGCCAAAGGGCATCCGATGAAAACACTGGCCAAACTCCCCGTCACCATCGTTACCGGCTTCCTCGGCTCGGGCAAAACCACCTTGCTGCGCCACATGCTCGACAACGCCCAGGGCCGTCGCATCGCGGTGATCGTCAACGAGTTTGGCGAGCTGGGCATCGACGGCGAAATCCTCAAGCAGTGCTCGATCGGTTGCACCGAAGAAGAAGCCAACGGTCGCGTCTACGAACTGGCCAACGGCTGCCTGTGCTGCACGGTTCAGGAAGAATTCTTCCCGGTGATGCGCGAACTGGTCGCTCGTCGCGGCGACCTCGACCACATCCTCATCGAAACTTCGGGCCTGGCCCTGCCAAAACCTTTGGTTCAAGCCTTCCAGTGGCCAGAAATCCGCAGCGCCTGTACGGTTGACGCGGTGATCACCGTGGTCGACAGCCCGGCCGTGGCTGCTGGCACCTTCGCTGCCTTCCCGGATCAGGTCGATGCCCAGCGCAAACTCGACCCGAACCTGGACCACGAATCGCCGCTGCATGAGCTGTTCGCCGACCAACTGGCCAGCGCCGACCTGGTGATCCTCAACAAGGCCGACCTGATCAGCGCTGAAGACCTGGCCCGCGTGCGCCTGGAAGTCGCCGAAGAACTGCCGCCAGCGGTGAAAGTCATCGAAGCCAGCAGCGGTCGTCTGCCATTGGACGTGCTGATCGGCCTGGGCGCCGGTTCCGAAGAACACATCGACAGCCGTCACAGCCATCACGATCATCACCATGAAGGTGAAGACGACCACGACCATGACGCGTTTGATTCCATCTCGATCGAGCTGCCACAAGCCGACGAAAGCCTGCTGATGGATGCGCTGACTCAATTGGTGGTCCAGCACGGCATCCTTCGGGTCAAAGGTTTTGCAGCAGTGCCGAACAAGCCGATGCGTCTGCTGATCCAGGGCGTGGGCACGCGCTTCGACAAGCACTTCGACCGTCAGTGGGGCGCTGAAGAAGCGCGCACCACCCGTCTGGTGTTAATCGGTCAGGACCTGGACGCCGCTGCGCTCGAAGCGCAATTGCGCGCAGCGCTCAGCGTTTAAACCATGCACCTGCTCAGGACCCAGCCCGGCGGTTTCGTGTCGGATGACAACATTGCCGACCTTGGACAAACCCCCGCCGAGCTGGTGATCCTGTGCAGCGGCGATTCCAGCCTGGCGTTGCTCGCCGAAGCGGCGCAACAGTTGCCCGACGATTACCCGAGCGTGCGCCTGGCCAACCCGATGCAGGTGCAGAATCACGCCTCGGTCGATCTCTACGTCGACGAAGTGCTGCGCCACGCCAAGGTGATTCTGATCTCGCTGCACGGCGGCATCGCCTATTGGCGTTATGGCATCGAGCGTCTGGTGGAATTGTCCGAGCGCGGCGTGCAGCTGATTCTGGTGCCGGGGGATGATCGCCCGGACCCGGAACTCAGTGACCTGAGCACCGTCACCGCGCAAGACCGCGACCGGCTCTGGCACTTCCTGCGTCAGGGCGGCATGGCCAATGCGCTCGACCTGTTTCGCTGCCTCGCCAGTCGCTGGCTGGGCCGTGACTACCCATGGTCCGAGCCGCAAACCCTGCCACGCACCGCGATTTACCACCCGCAAAAAAGCCCCGCAGAACTGAAGGATTGGCAAGCCGACTGGCAAGCTGATCAGCCGGTGGCGGCGGTGCTGTTTTACCGCTCGCATTTGCAGGCGGCGAACACCGATTTCATCGATATTTTCTGCCAGCGTTTGCAAGCGGCGGGGTTGAATCCGTTGCCGATTGCGCTGGCCAGTCTGAAAGAGCCCGGCTGCCTGACGGTGGTTGAGGACTTGCTGGATGAAGTCGAGGCGGGGGTGATTCTCAACACCACCGGTTTCGCCCAGTCCAGTCCCGAAGCGCCGCACTTGCGACCGTTTCGCCGCAATATCCCGGTTATCCAGGCGATCTGCGCCCAGGACAATGAACCCGGTTGGCGCGCCAGCGAGCAGGGCCTTGGTCCTCGCGATCTGGCGATGCACATCGCGCTGCCGGAACTGGACGGCCGGATCATCAGCCGGCCGATCAGTTTCAAGGATCTGGCCTGGCGCAGTGAGCGCAGTCAATCCGACGTGGTCTGCTACCGGCCTGCACCTGAGCGCATGGATTTTGTCGCCGAACTGGCGCGGCGCTGGATCGATCTGGCGCGAGTGCCCAATGGCGAAAAACGCATCGCCCTGATCCTCGCCAACTACCCGACTCGCGATGGGCGTATCGGCAATGGTGTCGGCCTCGACACTCCCGCCGCGGCGCTGAATATTCTGCGTGCGCTTCATAAAGAAGGTTATCCGCTGCCGGCCGAGTTGCCGGACAGCGGTACCGCGCTGATCCAGCAATTGCTCGGCGGCGTCAGCAACGACCTCGACACCCTCGACCAGCGTCCCTGCCATCAAAGCCTCGGGCTGGACGACTACAACCTGATGTTCAACGCGCTGCCCGAGGCCAATCGCCAAGCCGTACTGGAACGTTGGGGCACACCCGAAAACGATCCAATGTTCCGTGGCGGACGAATGATGATTGCCGGTCTGCGCTTCGGCCTGACCTTCGTCGGCATTCAACCGGCCCGGGGTTATCAAGTCGATCCAAGTGCTGTCTATCACGACCCGGACCTGGTGCCGCCCCACGGCTATCTCGCTTTCTACTTCTGGTTGCGCAACACCTACGGCGCTCACGGCGTGATTCACGTCGGCAAACACGGCAACCTCGAATGGCTACCGGGCAAGGGCGTCGGGCTGTCGGAAAATTGCTGGCCGGACGCATTGCTCGGACCGCTGCCGAACATCTATCCATTTATCGTCAACGACCCGGGCGAGGGCGCCCAGGCCAAGCGCCGCACCCAGGCGGTGATCATCGATCACCTGATGCCGCCGCTGACCCGCGCTGAAACCTACGGTCCGCTGCGCAATCTCGAATTGTTGGCCGACGAATATTACGAAGCGCAATTGCTCGATCCACGCCGCGCCCGAGAGTTGCAGCGCGACATCCTGCAACTGGTGCGCGACACGCACATCGACCGCGAACTGCAACTGGACGAAAAGCTCGACAGTGACGCCGATGCGGCGATCTGGTTGCCGCGTCTGGACACGTATCTGTGCGATTTGAAGGAGTCGCAGATCCGCGATGGCCTGCACGTGTTTGGCGAGTCGCCGGTCGGTCGGTTGCGCATCGACACCTTGTTGGCCTTGCTGCGTATTCCTCGTGGCGATGGTCGTGGGGCGCAATCGAGCTTGTTGCGGGCGCTGGCCAAGGCGTTCGCGTTGGGGTTTGATCCATTGGATTGTGCGTTGGCTGAGCCTTGGGTCGGGCTGCGTCCGGATGCCCTGTTGTCGGTCAGCGATGAGCTATGGCGCACAGCGGGCGATACCCGCGAGCGACTGGAGCTATTTGCCGCTGAACTGATCTTGCTGACACTGAACCCATCTCAAGCCCACCGCGCCCCCTGTGGGAGCGGGCTTGCCCGCGAAGGCGGCGTGTCAGTCGACATTGATTTATCTGACCCACCGCTATCGCGGGCAAGCCCGCTCCCACAGGGTCTTGCGTGGGCTGACGTCAGCGCCATCCTTGAGAGCCTGCGCGAAGTGGTTGCCCCACGCCTGGACGCCTGCGGCCCAGCGGAAATCCGCGGTCTGCTCGACGCTCTCAGCGGCCGATTCGTCCCGGCCGGCCCGAGCGGTGCGCCGAGTCGCGGCCGGCTGGACGTGCTGCCCACCGGGCGCAATTTCTATTCGGTGGACGTGCGCAACCTGCCGACCACCACCGCGTGGCGCATCGGCTTCCAATCCGCGAACCTGATTCTTGAGCGGCACTTACAGGACCACGGCGATCACCTGCGGCAGCTCGGCCTGTCGGTCTGGGGCACCGCAACCATGCGCACCGGCGGCGACGACATCGCCCAGGCCATGGCGCTGATGGGCGTGCGACCGGTCTGGGCGACCGGAAGCCAGCGCGTCGATGACTTCGAAATTCTGCCGTTGAGTTTGCTGGACCGCCCGCGGGTGGATGTGACCTTGCGCGTCTCCGGATTTTTCCGCGATGCCTTTGCCAACCTGATCCGCCTGTTCGATGCCGCCGTGCAAGCGGTCGCCGCGCTGGATGAGCCAGACGATCTCAACCCGTTGGCGGCCAAGGTCCGCGCCGAGCGGCAAGCGCTGTTGGAATCCGGTCTGGATGAAGACGCGGCGCGGCGACAGGCCGGCTGGCGCATCTTCGGGGCCAAACCGGGTGCTTACGGAGCGGGCGTGCAGGGCGCCATCGACGGTCGCTTGTGGCAAAGCCGCGAAGACCTGGCCGAGGTTTACCTGAACTGGGGCGGCTACGCTTACGGCGGCTCCGATGAAGGCACCGCCGCCCGCGAACAGTTCGCTCAGCGTCTGAGCCAGGTGCAGGCAGTGCTGCAAAACCAGGACAACCGCGAACACGACTTGCTCGATTCCAACGACTATTACCAGTTCCAGGGTGGCATGCTGGCGGCTGTCGAAAGCCTCAGCGGTGAAGCGGCGGCCAGTTATCACGGCGACCACAGTCAGCCGGACTTGCCGAAGATCCGCACCTTGAAGGAAGAGCTTAACCGGGTGATCCGTTCCCGGGCGGCCAATCCGAAATGGATCGACGGGGTCAAGCGTCATGGCTATAAAGGCGCGTTCGAACTGGCGGCGACGGTCGATAACCTGTTTGCGTTCGACGCCACCACGCAGTTGATCGACGATCACCAATATGCGTTGCTGGCGGACGCCTATTTGCTCGATCCGGCGACCCGGGAGTTTGTCCGCGAACACAATCCCCATGCCCTGCGCGACATGACCGAGCGCATGCTGGAAGCGCAGCAGCGAGGGATGTGGAAAGAGCCGGGCGAGTACCGCGAGGCGCTGGAGAATTTGTTGCTGGATATAGAAGAAGACGGATAACTCTGTGACACCTTGTACCTGTGGGAGCGTGGCTTGCCCGCGAAGAGGTCCTAACAATCAACATTGATTTCGACTGAGCGGGCGCCTTCGCGGGCAAGCCACGCTCCCACAGGTACAAGGTGTGCCTGCCACCGACCATGACTGAGATTTGAAAATGACCGACACCCCCCATTTCCCGCTTTCCGCCGTGGTCGGCGCCGATGACTTGAAGCTCGCGCTGTGCCTGACCGCCATCGACCCGAAAATCGGTGGCGTGCTGATCGAGGGCCCGCGCGGCATGGCCAAATCCACCCTGGCCCGAGGCCTGGCGGACCTGTTGGCCAGCGGTCAATTCGTCACTTTGCCTCTGGGCGCCACCGAAGAACGGCTGGTGGGCACCCTCGACCTCGACGCGGCCTTGAGCGAAGGTCGCGCACAGTTTTCCCCCGGTGTACTGGCCAAGGCCGACGGCGGCGTGTTGTATGTCGATGAAGTCAATCTGCTGCCCGATCACCTCGTGGACTTACTGCTCGACGTGGCCGCCAGCGGCACCAACCTGATCGAGCGCGACGGGATTTCCCATCGGCATTCGGCGAAGTTTGTGCTGATCGGCACCATGAATCCGGAAGAGGGCGAATTGCGCCCGCAATTGCTCGACCGCTTTGGCCTGAACGTCGCCCTCAGTGGCCACACCGCACCGGCCGAGCGCGGTCAGATCATCCGTCGCCGACTGGATTTCGACAGCGACCCGCAAGGGTTCTGCGCCGAATGGGAAAGCCAGCAACACGCACTGCGCGAGCGTTGCCAAAAGGCGCGCTCGGCACTCGCGAGCATTCCCCTCGACGATGCCGCGCTGGCGCAGATCACCGAGCGTTGTTTTGCTGCCGGCGTCGATGGCCTGCGAGCCGATCTGGTCTGGTTGCGCGCGGCACGGGCCCACGCGGCATGGCGGGGCGCGACCGCGATCAGTGAGGACGATATCGACGCGGTCGCTGAATTTGCCTTGCGCCATCGTCGTCGCGAACACTCGCCACCGATGCCGCACCAATCACCCGCAGCACCGCCGCCTTCCAATCAGAACGCCAACCCGAGCGAAGGTCAGGGCCAGTGGGGCGAAATACCTGCCCAGGCGCTGCCGGTCGGCGCTCGACGTGAAGTGCCGAGCTGGCCAAAAAAGCCCTAGGCATTCGCCCTCGATCAGACGCGGGGGCGAATGCCAGACCCCGCGCAGGACGGCTGGATCACGGTAAACAGGGCAAGCGTCACGCAGCCCTGAGCGGATCGATCAATTGGCCCGGCACCTTGCTCAATGGCCGACCGCGTCAACGCGACGATGTGCTGTTTCATCTGCGCACCCGCAGTCCTCATGAATTATGGCTGGTGATCGTCGACGCCTCGGCCTCGACCCGTCGTCATCAAGCGTTGAGCGATGCCAAGGGCTTGCTGGCGCAACTGTTCGACGATGCCTATCGACAGCGTGCGCGCTTGGCTTTGCTGACCGCCAGCGGCCATGTACCGAAGTGGCAGGTGCAAGGTTTGAAAGCTTCCGCTGGCTTGCGCGACTGGCTCGAAGGGCTTGGTGCCGGTGGCGGAACGCCGATGCTGGCGGCGCTGAGTGAAGCAGGGCACTGGCTAGCGGCACGGCAAAAGCGTTTTCCGGCAGAACAGCAACGGCTGTTGCTGGTGACGGATGGACGGGTGAAGGAATGGTCAACGTTGCCGGCGCTGGAGTGTCCGGGGTTGCTGATCGACATTGAGCGCGGACCGATTCGCCTCGGACGGGCTAAAGTGTTGGCGGATCAACTGCAAACGCATTACCAGCATATCGATGATTTGTAGCCGAAAAGATCGCAGCCTTCGGCAACTCCTACAGGACGCGGGTACATCGGCAAATGATTGGTGAATAGCGGGTGCATCCGCGAATGATGGGTGTGCAACAATCAATGTAGGAGCTGCCGAAGGCTGCGATCTTTTGATCTTCACAGGAGTGACCCATGCGCGTTCTAGCCCGCAACGATCAGGACGATTTCCGTGTCAAAGCCTACGCTGGCACCAACGGCGTGTTGCTGGCGATCGATCTGGCGGAGCACCGCCGCAAAGGCCTGCTGGGTTTCGCCATCGAAAAACAGCAAGGCAACAAACCCTGGTTGTTTCTGTTCAATAGCCTGACCTTCCCCGGCAAGGCTCATACGTTCCCCCAGTTTCGCGCCACCCCCAGCGATGCCGCGCCATTGCAGAAATTTCGCTGGGCCGATTACGCGGTCAATCCGGGCGTGACGATCCATTATCGGATTCACCTGGCCTACGGCACTGCCGATGCGCCGCAGCTGGGTGAGTTTCTGGAAGTGACGCTCACCACCGACAATGGCCTTCCAGCGGGCCAGAACGTCATCTTCAACCGGGCGGTGGCCGCGAGTCAGGCCTTCCAGCGCAAATTCGCCGACCTTGATGCGCTGCTCAGCGCCAACAAGAAACTGCCCATCGAAGCCTGGCCCGATGCTCCGCGGCAATGGCTGGAAAATGGCCTGCTCGCACGCTTGCTGGGGTTCATCGAACGGGCCGAGGATGGCCAGTGGGCGCTGGACATCGCGATCTACGAATATCAGTTGAAGGTGATCGTCGATGCGGTGAACGCCGCGTTTGAGCGTGGCGTAAAGGTTCGGGTTCTGTACCACGCCCAACCAGACGAAGACACCACGGCGCTGAACGAAGCCAGCCTGGAAAAAATCCCGGCGGCGAACAAGCGCGGGCGGGTCACGCACAACATCTTTCACAACAAGTTCATGGTCCTGAGCCGACTCGACGCGGCGGGGCAGCATCAGCCCGAAGCGGTACTCTGTGGCAGCACCAATTTCACCGCCAACGGCGTTTATCGTCAGGCCAACGTTGTGCATGTGCTGGACGATGCTCGGATCGGCGCCAGTTACCTGCAAACCTTTGAACAAGTCTGGGCCACGCCGGCAGACGTCGGTGCCACCCGGGAATGGCTCACGGAAAACAATCCGATGCAGCCGGACCAGGCGCTGTTCGCCGGCTTCTCACCGCGCTCGGGCCAGGGCGATTTGCGTGAGTTCGTCGACATCATCGAGTCGGCCAAAAAAGACCTGTTGTTTGTCACTGCGTTCACCTTGCCGGAGGAAATACTCAACGCCTTGCTCGGCCAGCCCCACGACGACATCTTGCGTTACGGCCTGCAAAACACCGTCAGCAGCATCACCGGTTTCCATGCCGACCGCACCGCTCAATTTGCCGCCACCGCGCTGCTCAATACGGGTCTGGAAGGCTGGCTCAAGGAAAACATGAAAGGCCAGAAGGGCAACCTGCTGGTGCACACAAAAGCCATCGTCGTCGACTTCACCACCGACACACCGACCATCATCAGCGGCAGCCACAACCTCAGCGCCGCAGCCAGCAACGGCAATGACGAGAACTACCTGATCATCCGTGGCGACACCGACTTGGCCGATCGCTACGGCCTGGAACTGCTGCGGTTTTATGAGCATTACCGGTTCCGCTACTTTGCAAAGAAACTGCAACTCAAGCAGGTCCGGCCGTTGGCGGCGGATGACAGCTGGACCGATGACTATTACCTCGAGGGCGATTTGCGCATGTTGTCGCGGTTGCGCTTTGCCGGACGATAAACAGCCTGGTGATTCCCTGTGGGAGCGAGCCTGCTCGCGAAGGCGATCGCCCAGACGACTCAAACATTACTCATGAAACGTACATTCAACAGCCCCTGTGCCCGAGGCGCGGTGCATAAAGTGCTGAAGGTTTTCTGCAACCACGGCAAGTCATGGCGGGGTTTGTGGGCAATCTGTTTAGGCCTGAGCTTGCCGATGTGCTTTTTGAAATTTTCTTCCAGGGTTTCCCGGGTTCCAATCCCCTTGAGCTTTTTCAGCAACTTTCCCTCCTTGTAGAACAGCACAGTGGGTGTGCCGGTGACATCTGGATGCCGAGGAGATTCGTTCGTACTCAGTACATAGATGTGCGCGTGATCTTTGTACTTCTCGGCAATAGCACGGAAAACCGGTTCGGCCATTTCGCAGGCGGGACAATGTTGGTTGCCGAAATACAGGATCACCGGGCGCCAGGTTTTCAGCGCCTTGCGATAGACCGCAGCCATGGTCGGGTGAGTGGTCATCGAGCTCATTGAAATCTCCTTTTCAAAGACTATCGAAGGGCCTGTTGACGTTAAAGGAGGTGAACAGGTGGGTCTACTGTCAGAAATTACAGGTGGGGCTCTGCTTCATTTTGAATCGCTACGGCTTCAGATGTGGTGCAAGTACTCGAGCGTTGTGTCCCACGGTAGCGTTCTTTTATTTGTGCGTTTCGTAACGCCTGCTTCGCGCTAACGCGCATCCATCTGATTCAAAACACTTTTCAATTCCCCCGAGATTCCACTCATAACCTGTGGCACACTTTCTGCTGTCTATTCCGTTGTTACATACCTACTTCCGGTATAGCGGAATAAACATGACCCTGGAGTGCTTGCCATGCATCGCCGACCTTCGTTGTTTAAAGCGTGTGTTTTCGTTCTCGCGGCTTCGGCCGCTGTCATGGGTGTCGCTCAAGCGGCAGACAGCAAGCTCGACAGCGTGCTGGCCCGTGGGAAGTTGATCGTGGGCACGGGCAGTACCAATGCGCCGTGGCACTTCCAGGGAGCGGATGGCAAGTTGCAGGGTTTTGATATTGATATCGCGCGGATGGTGGCCAAAGGGTTGTTCAATGACCCGAGCAAGGTCGAGTTCGTGGTGCAGTCGTCCGATGCGCGAATTCCGAATCTGCTGACCGACAAGGTCGACATGAGTTGCCAGTTCATCACCGTGACCGCCAGCCGCGCCCAGCAAGTGGCGTTCACCCTGCCGTACTACCGCGAAGGCGTGGGCCTGTTGTTGCCGGCCAACAGCAAGTACAAGGAAATCGACGACCTGAAGGCCGCCGGTGACGGTGTGATCGTGGCGGTGTTGCAGAACGTGTACGCCGAAGAACTGGTGCATCAGGCGCTGCCCAAGGCCAAGGTCGATCAGTACGACAGCGTGGATTTGATGTATCAGGCGGTGAACTCCGGTCGTGCCGATGCGGCGGCCACCGATCAGTCGTCGGTGAAATACCTGATGGTGCAGAACGCTGGTCGCTATCGCAGCCCGGCCTATGCCTGGAGCCCGCAAACCTATTCGTGCGCCGTCAAACGCGGCGATCAGGACTGGCTGAACTTCGTCAACACTGTCCTGCATGAAGCCATGACCGGCGTTGAGTTCCCGACTTACGCGGCATCGTTCAAGCAGTGGTTCGGTGTAGACCTTCCGACACCTACGATTGGTTTCCCCGTCGAATACAAATGATCCCGTGAGAGCGGGGCGGTTTTAAATCGCCCCGCTCAAGGTGCTGCTGACCATGAACTATCAGTTGAATTTTGCCGCCGTCTGGCGCGACTTCGACACCTTGCTGGCGGGGCTCGGTCTGGGCCTTGAACTGGCGCTGGTGTCGATCGCCATCGGCTGCGTGATCGGCCTGCTGATGGCGTTTGCTTTGCTGTCAAAGCATCGCGCATTGCGGGGGCTGGCGTCGGTGTATGTGACGGTAATCCGTAATACGCCGATTCTGGTGTTGATTCTGTTGATCTACTTCGCGTTGCCGAGCCTTGGCATTCGTCTGGACAAGATCCCGTCGTTCATCATCACCCTGTCGCTGTATGCCGGGGCGTACCTGACCGAAGTGTTCCGCGGCGGGTTGTTGAGCATTCCCAAAGGGCTACGTGAAGCCGGCCTGGCCATCGGGCTCGGTGAGTGGCAAGTCAAGGCGTACATCACCGTGCCGGTGATGCTGCGCAACGTGCTGCCGGCCCTGTCGAACAACTTCATTTCGCTGTTCAAGGACACCTCGCTGGCGGCGGCGATTGCCGTGCCGGAGCTGACTTATTACGCGCGCAAGATCAATGTCGAGAGCTACCGGGTGATTGAAACCTGGCTGGTGACCACAGCGCTCTATGTTGCGGCCTGTTACCTCATTGCCATGATGCTGCGTTACCTCGAGCAGCGTCTGGCGATTCGCCGATAGGAGGCCCCCCCCATGTACGAATCTCCCAGCTGGTTGCATGAGTTATGGGTGGCGCGGGACGTCCTGTGGCAGGGCTTTCTGACCAGTGTGCAGTGCTCGGCGCTGGCGATTTTGCTGGGCACGCTGGTCGGCGTCGTTGCAGGTCTGGTGCTCACCTATGGCACGTTCTGGATGCGCGCGCCGTTCCGGTTTTACGTCGACATCATTCGCGGCACGCCAGTGTTTGTATTGGTGTTGGCCTGCTTCTACATGGCGCCGGCATTGGGCTGGCAAATCAGCGCATTCGGCGCCGGCACCCTGGGGCTGACGCTGTTTTGCGGCTCCCACGTCGCCGAGATTGTGCGCGGTGCATTGCAAGCGCTGCCGAGTGGCCAGATGGAAGCGAGCAAGGCCATCGGCCTGACGTTTTACCAGGCACTGGGCTACGTGTTGTTGCCCCAGGCGTTGCGGCAGATCTTGCCGACCTGGGTCAACTCGTCCACCGAGATCGTCAAGGCTTCGACGCTGTTGTCGGTGATCGGCGTGGCCGAATTGCTGCTCAGCACCCAGCAGATCATCGCCCGGACGTTCATGACCCTGGAGTTTTACCTGTTCGCCGGTTTGCTCTTTTTCATCATCAATTACGCCATCGAATTACTCGGCCGGCACATTGAAAAGCGGGTGGCCTTGCCATGACACAAGCTCAAGTTTCGACACAGAATCAAGCGCTGCTGGACATCCGCGGCCTGCACAAACAATACGGCCAGCTCGAAGTGCTCAAGGGCGTCGACTTGACCATGCAGCGCGGCAATGTGGTCACGCTGATCGGCTCCAGCGGCTCGGGCAAGACCACGCTGCTGCGCTGCGTGAACATGCTCGAAGAGTTCCAGGGCGGGCAGATTCTGCTCGACGGTGAATCCATCGGCTATGACGAGGTCAACGGCAAGCGCGTGCGTCACGCGGAAAAAGTCATCGCCCGCCATCGAGCCATGACCGGCATGGCGTTCCAGCAATTCAATCTGTTCCCCCACCTCACCGCGTTGCAGAACGTCACCCTCGGATTGCTCAAGGTCAAAAAGCTGCACAAGGATGAAGCCGTGGCGCTGGCGGAAAAATGGCTGGAGCGGGTTGGCCTGCTGGAACGTCGCGACCATTACCCCGGTCAGTTGTCTGGCGGTCAGCAACAGCGCGTGGCGATTGCCCGAGCGATTGCGATGAACCCGAGCCTGATGCTGTTCGATGAAGTCACCTCGGCCCTCGACCCGGAACTGGTCGGCGAAGTGCTGAACGTGATCAAGGGCCTGGCCGAAGACGGCATGACCATGTTGTTGGTGACCCACGAAATGCGCTTTGCCTTTGAGGTCTCAGACAAGATCGTGTTCATGAATCAGGGGCGGATCGAAGAGCAGGGGCCACCCAAGGAACTGTTCGAACGCCCGCAGTCGCCACGTCTGGCGGAATTTCTCAAGAACACCCGTTTTTAAGCATTCACTTTGCAATTAGGAGAAACACCCATGAGCATTACTCGTTACGGCACCGGCAGCACCGCCGGTGGCGGCCAGCCCCGTCCTTTCGCCCGCGCCGTCGAAGCCGATGGCTGGCTGCACGTGTCCGGCCAGGTGCCGGCGCTGGATGGTGAAATTATCGTGGGCGGCATTGTCGAGCAGACTCACCAGACCATGAAAAATCTGATCGCGATTCTGGAAGAGGCCGGTTACGGTCTGGAAGACGTAGTCCGTACTGGCGTGTGGCTGGAAGACCCGCGGGATTTCTGGAGTTTCAATAAAGTGTTTTCCGAGTACTTCAAAAGCGAACACGCGCCGGCGAGGGCCTGCGTACAGGCGAGCATGATGGTCGATTGCAAGGTTGAGATTGACTGCATCGCGTACAAGAAAAAGGCCTGAACCGAGGCGCGCCCATCGCGGGCAAGCCCGCTCCCACAGGGATGGAAGGTGTGTCTGCAATCTGTGGCGGCACATAGAACCCTGTGGGAGCGTGGCTTGCCCGCGAAGGCGGCCTAACAGTCGCCGCAGCACTCTGGTTAAACTCCCGGCACATTAATGGGAACACTGAAATGACCGAAGACACCATCAAGCGCCGGGCTCGCGGTCTGGACCGGGCGTTCGACATTCTCGAATTCCTCAAGGAAATCGGCCAGCCCCTGCGCCCGAATGAAATCGCCAGCGGCATCGGCAGCCCGAAATCCACGGTCTATGAACTGGTCGCCTCCTTGTTGGAACGGCGCATTCTTGAACCTGTGGGCAAGGACGGTCACGTTTACCTCGGTCGTCAGCTGTACTTCCTCGGTCAGGCGCATTTGCGCCATTTCGACCTGACCCGCGAGGCCGATCTTGCCTTGCAAGAGATCGTCAGCCAGACCCGTGAAACCGCGCAGATGTGCCTGCTCAACGGGCGAAAGTACACCGTGGCGTTGATGAAAGAGGGCGAGCGGCATTTTCGCATTTCCTCGGACATCGGCGAGAACGCGCCGATTCCCTGGACCGCTTCCGGGCGCCTGTTGCTGGCGCATCTGAGCGATCAGCAGATCGTCGATTTGATCGACCCCGACGACTTCATCCTGCCCGGCGGTGAACGCCTGCCGCTGGAGCGGTTTCTCGAGGAAATCCGCCAGGCCGGTATCGATGGGTTCTTTTCCTTCGATAGCGTCGCCGACACCTTTACCCATTGCTTCGCCGCCCCGGTCAAAGACCCGAACGGCGTGGCCATTGCGACCCTGTGCATCGTCGCCCCACGGGCCGATGCGAAGAACAATTACAACGACTATCGTCGGGTGCTGATCGACAGCGCCAACAGCCTCGCCCGGCGTATCAACGAATAACAGCGGCTGCCTGCGGCCGCGAATGTGAGGAGTTCGACCATGTCTTCTGCCAAAAATACTGCCGCCGTGGAAAAGGGCTTTGCCCACACAGGCGCCAATCTTGTGCGCGACGTCAGCCTGCCTGCGCTGGTGCTGCACCGCGAAGCGCTGGAACACAACATTCGCTGGATGCAGGACTTTGTCAGCAACAGCGGCGCAGAACTGGCGCCGCACGGTAAAACCAGCATGACCCCGGCGCTGTTTCGTCGCCAACTGGACGCCGGTGCCTGGGGCATCACCCTGGCCAGTGCCACGCAAACCCGCGCGGCCTACGCCCATGGCGTGCATCGGGTGCTGATGGCCAACCAATTGGTCGGTACGCCGAACATGGCGCTGATCGCTGATCTGTTGGCAGACCCGACCTTCGATTTCTATTGCATGGTCGATCATCCGGATAACGTCGCGGACCTCGGCGCGTATTTCGCTTCGCGCGGTGTGCGGCTGAACGTGATGATCGAGTACGGCGTGGTCGGCGGTCGTTGCGGTTGCCGCACCGAAGCCGAAGTCCTGGCGCTGGCCGAGGCGATCGCGGCTCAACCGGCGCTGGCGTTGACCGGCATCGAGGGCTACGAAGGGGTGATTCACGGCGATCACGCGGTGAGCGGCATCCGTGAGTTCGCCGATTCCCTGGTGCGTCTGGCGGTGCAGTTGCAGGACAGCGGTGCGTTCGCCATTGCCAAACCGATCATCACGGCGTCGGGTTCGGCCTGGTACGACCTGATCGCCGAATCGTTCGAAGCGCAGAATGCCGGCGGGCGTTTCCTCAGCGTGCTGCGCCCCGGCAGTTACGTGGCCCACGACCATGGCATCTACAAAGAGGCGCAATGCTGCGTGCTCGACCGTCGCAGCGACCTGCACGAAGGTTTGCGCCCGGCGCTGGAAGTCTGGGCGCATGTGCAGTCGTTGCCGGAACCGGGTTTTGCGGTGATCGCCTTGGGCAAACGCGACGTCGCCTATGACGCCGGTTTACCGGTGCCGTTGCTGCGTTACAAGGCCGGTGTGGTGCCGGCGACCGGCGATGATGTGAGTGCCTGCAAGGTGACGGCAGTGATGGACCAGCACGCGTTCATGACCGTGGCGCCGGGGGTTGAGTTACGGGTGGGCGATATCATCTCGTTTGGTACTTCGCACCCGTGCCTGACGTTCGACAAGTGGCGCATTGGGTGTTTGGTGGATGAGCAACTGAATGTCATCGAAACCATGGAAACCTGTTTTTAAGGTTTCCAGACCGAGGTGCGGCCATCGCGGGCAAGCCCGCTCCCACAGGTTTTTTGGTGTGGTTGCAATTTGTGGCAATTCACAAATCCCTGTGGGAGCGGGCTTGCCCGCGATGACGGCCTACCAAACAACATCGCAATACCAGAGCCCCCACAACCATGAACAATATCAGCCCCCTAGGCCCCAACATCCCGCGCATCGCCCTGATTGGCGAGTGCATGATCGAATTGCAGCAGCGCGCCGACGGCACTCTGCAACAAAGCTTCGGCGGCGATACCCTGAACACTGCGGTCTACCTGGCCCGTGAGCTGGGCGATGGCGGCACGGTGGATTACGTCACCGCCCTGGGCGACGACAGTTTCAGCGACGCGATGTGCCAGAGCTGGGCCAGCGAAAACATTGGCCTGGACATGGTCCAGCGTTTGCCCGGTCGCTTGCCCGGCCTGTATTGCATCCAGACCGATGCGGCGGGCGAGCGGCGTTTTCTCTACTGGCGCAACGAAGCGGCGGTGCGCGATTGCTTCACCACCCCGGCCGCCGAGCCGATTCTGGCGGCGCTGCCGGATTACGACGTGTTGTATTTCAGTGGCATCACCCTGGCGGTGCTCGGTGTGCAGGGGCGGGAAAAACTTCTGGAAACCCTGATCGAAGCCCGGCAGCGGGATGCGCGGATTGTGTTCGACAACAACTACCGGCCACGCTTGTGGGCGTCGATTGAAGAGGCACGGGCGGCTTATCGCAGCGTTCTGCCCTATATCGACCTGGCGTTGCTGACGGTTGACGACGAGCAGGCGCTGTTCCACTTTTCCAATTGCGCGGCGGTGTTTGCCGCTTACGAGCAGATGGGCACGCCTGAAGTGGTGCTCAAGCGCGGCGCGGAGGCGTGTCTGATTCGCTGTGACGGTGAGTCGTTCGAAGTGCCGGCGCAGGTGGTCGAGCGGGTGGTGGACACCACGGCGGCGGGGGATTCGTTCAGTGCGGCGTATTTGGCGTGTCGACTTAAGGGCGGTAGCCCGGTTGAGGCTGCCGAGGCCGGGCATCGGTTGGCGAGTCGGGTGATTCAGGTGCCTGGGGCTCTGATCCCGAGATAAGCGGTGGATGGCCGCTTGCTGCGCAACCGGATCGCGGGCAAGCCCGCTCCCACAGGGATTTGTGAGTTACCCACGATTGCAGTCACATTACCGCACCCTGTGGGAGCGGGCTTGCCCGCGATGAGGCACTGAAGCCAATCGATCAATCCCGGTAAAACACCTGCACCAGGTGATAACCAAACTTGCTCTTGATCGGCCCATGCACCACCCGCAGCGGTTTTTTGAAGATCACCGCATCGATCGCGCCGACCATCTGCCCGGGCCGTACTTCGCCCAGGTCGCCGCCGCGTTTGCCGGACGGGCACGTGGAGTATTTCTTGGCCAGCACATCGAAGGCTTCGCCCTTGGCGATGCGTTGTTTGAGCTGCTCGGCTTCTTCCGAGGTTTTCACCAGGATATGGCGGGCTTGGGCTTTCATTGGCAGTACCTTGCAACGGTGGTGGCTATGTTGGTGCCAGCGTGGGGCGCGCGATTATGCCTTAACTCAGTCCGTTTGGCCGATCATCGTGCGAATCTTGTTGGCCAGCAGGTCAATGGAAAAGGGTTTGGCCACCATGTCCATGCCTTCCTCCAGGAAACCCTGGCGTTCGGCGGCTTTCTCCGCATAACCGGTCATGAACAGCACCTTCAGGTCCGGGCGATGCTGACGCGCGATTTCCGCCAGTTGCCGACCGTTCATGCCCGGCAGCCCGACATCGGTCACCAACAGATCGACCCGCAGGTCGGACTCCAGCAAGGGCAGGGCGGCCTTCGCGTCTTCGGCTTCATGGGCGTGATAACCCAACTCATTGAGGAGATCGAGCACCAGCATGCGCACCGCCGGATCGTCTTCTACCAACACCACGGTTTCACCGGCAACCGCTGCCGGTGTTTCGCCGTTGAGCGGTTCCAGAGTGTGCTCCGGCACCGCGACGTGCAGCCGTGGCAAATACAGGCGAACGCAGGTGCCCTGGCCCGGCAGGCTGTGAAGGCTGACGTGCCCGCCCGACTGCTGGGCGAAGCCATAGATCATTGACAGTCCAAGGCCGGTGCCCTGGCCGATGGGTTTGGTGGTGAAGAACGGGTCGAAGGCCTTGGCCAACACTGACGGGGTCATGCCGGCGCCGTTGTCGCTGACGGCAATCATCAGGTAATCCCCGGCCCTGACCGGTTCCAGGGGAGTGATGTCGCTACCGTCGAGGTGAACGTTGGCGGTTTCGATCAGCAGCTCGCCACCTTCGGGCATCGCATCCCGGGCATTGATGACGAGGTTGAGCAGGGCGTTTTCCAGTTGGCTGACATCAGTACTGACCGGCCAGACTTCATTGGCCAGCTGCATTTTGAGCTCGATATGGTCGCCCTTGGTCCGGCGGAACAAATCTTCCAGGGAATGCACCAGCTGGTTGGCATTGAGCGGCTTGCGATCCAGCGACTGACGCCGTGAGAACGCCAGCAACCGATGGGTCAGGGCGGCGGCGCGGTGAGCCGAGGATACCGCGGCTTCGGTAAAACGACCGATCTCGGCGGCACGCCCGTCGGCGATGTAGCGCTGCATCAAATCGAGGCTGCCGATGATCCCGGTGAGCATGTTGTTGAAGTCATGGGCGATGCCGCCGGTGAGTTGTCCCACCGCTTCCATTTTCTGCGCATGCCGCAGAGCGTCTTCGGCGCGCTCGCGCTCGAACATCTCGTTTTGCAGCCGCTGGTTGGCTTCGGCCAGTTGTTGAGTGCGGGCGCTGACGCGTTCTTCAAGGGTTTCGTTGAGGTTGCGCAGGGCTTCTTCGGTCTGTTTGCGCTCGGTTTCGTCGATCACGAAGATGTAAAAACCATTGACCGCGCCGTCCGCGCCATGACGGGGCAGGTAGTTCATCAAGGCCTGACGGGTGCTGCCGTCGCGGTGCGCGGCGCTGATGCTGAAACTGCAAGCCTTGCCTTTCAGCGCCTCGGCGATGTATTCGGCACGCAGGGCATAGGCTTCGTCGCCCAACACTTCATGGATGGTGCGACCATAAAGCTCTTGGGGCGTCAGGCCGTACCATTCCAGATAGGCGGCATTGTTGAGGCGAAAGCGCTCCTCGCTGTCGACGTAACTGATCAGGATCGGCATGGCGTTAATGATCAGTTGCAGCTCGGTCTGGCTCTGGCGAAGGGCTTGTTCGATGTGCTTGCGTTCAGTGAGGTCCAGCGCGGCGCCGAGGAAACGGATCGGCCGACCATGATGATCCTTGTAGCAGCGGCCTCGGGCAAACACCCAGCGCAATTGGCCGTCGGCTTGCAGCAAGCGATATTCCTCGGCGTACTCGCTGCCATGGGTGATGCAGTGCTTGATGCTGCGGGCAATCATCGCGCGATCTTCCGGATGCACGCCGTGGAGGTATTCGCTGATGGGCAACTGGCTGGCCATGGTCGGGTCGACGCCATGCAATTGAGCGAAATGGGCGTCGGCGATGAAGCGGTCTTCGCCGATGTCCCAGTCCCAGGTGCCGACGGCATCGGTGGCGGCCAGCGCCAGTTGCAGACGCTGCTCGGTTTCGTGCTGGGCCTTGAGACTGGCGGCGGAGCGTTGCTCGAGTTCCAGGGCGATGCGCCGGCGTTCGTTGGTTTCGATGGCCGTGACCAGAATCCCGGCGACCTCGGCGCTTTCATTGCGAATGGGGCTGTAGGTCAAATCCAGCCAGAAGTCGGAATCTCGCCCGTCGCGCTGCAAGGTAAAGCGCTGTTCGCTGTAGGTCCGCACCTGGCCCTGTAGGACGGCGCTGTAAATCGGGTCGGTGAAGTCTTTCAGTTCTGGCCAGATCTGGTGCGTCGGTTGTCCGAAAGCGTGTGGGTGCTTGCTGCCGGCGAGGAAGGCGAAGCCGTCGTTGTAGATCTGCGTAAGCTGCGGGCCCCACAGCAACAGCATCGGCATGGGCGAGTGAATCACAATGTCCACGGCGGTGCGCAGGCTCTGCGGCCAGTGATCGGCGGCGCCCAGCGGGTTGTTTGTCCAGTCCAGTCGAGCAATCAAGGCCTGGGCGTCGCTGGCGGTCGGTGGTGCGTTCATTACAATGTCCTGCGCGTCAGTCGGTGTGGCGGCGTCTACTATCCTTGCATGGCGGTAGACGCTGGATGACCCGTTTCGGGTCATTTTTTCAATTGAATGCTTCGCGGGTGCTTTTTGCCATGGAAATCGATGCACTGTTGCAAATTCTGGCCAGCCGCAATGGCTCCGATCTTTACCTGTCCACGGGCGCGCCACCCAGCGCACGATTTGACGGTGTGCTCAAACCCTTGGCCGAGCAACCATTCAAGCCCGGAGAAATCGCGGCCATCGCGGCGTCCATCATGGACGCTGAACAGCGCCTGGAGTTCGATCGCGAACTGGAGATGAACCTGGCGCTTTCCCTGGTCGGCGTCGGGCGCTTTCGGCTCAATATCTTCAAGCAACGCAACGATGTGTCTATCGTGGCGCGCAACATCAAACTCGACATTCCACGCTTCGAAGACCTCAAGTTGCCACCGGTGCTGCTCGAAACCGTGATGCTCAAACAAGGGCTGATATTGTTCGTCGGTTCGACTGGCTCGGGCAAGTCGACCTCGCTGGCGGCACTGATCGATTACCGCAATCGCCACAGCAGCGGCCATATCATCACCATCGAAGACCCGGTCGAGTTTATCCATCGGCACAAGAAGTCGATCATCAACCAGCGTGAGGTCGGCGTAGACACTCGCAGTTTTCATGCAGCGTTGAAAAACACCCTGCGCCAGGCGCCGGATGTGGTGCTGATCGGCGAAATTCGCGACCGCGAGACTATGGAGCATGCACTGGCGTTTGCCGATACCGGTCATCTGGTAATTTCCACTTTGCATGCGCACAACGCCAATCAGGCGCTAGACCGCGTGATCAACTTCTTTCCCGAAGAGCGCCGGACGCAACTGCTCCATGACCTGGGCAATAACCTCAAGGCCTTTGTTTCCCAGCGGTTGGTGCGCACCCGCGATGGGCAGCGCCGGGCGGCGGTGGAGATCATGCTGGGAACGCCGACCATCGGCGACCTGATCCGGCGCAATGAGCTTTCCGAGCTCAAGGGGATTATGGAGAAGTCGTCAGAGGCGGGGATGCAGACGTTTGATGGGGCGCTGTTCGAGCTGTTTGCCGAGGGCGCAATTGATGAGGCAGAGGCGCTGAAACATGCGGACTCGGTGAACAACTTGCGCCTGCGCCTGAAAATGCACGCTGAGGCTACGCCCGGGCCTCATACGCCGCCGGGTGAGTGGGGATTAGTGGACTGACGCATTCCCCCTGTAGGAGCTGCCGAAGGCTGCGATCTTTTGATCTTTAGCGATTCATCTGACGCCAAAATCAAAAGATCGCAGCCTTCGGCAGCTCCTACAACAAGTTGGTTGTCGCAGGTGTTGTCGGTGAGAAACATTAAAGCATTCTGATGTTTGATTAATAACCTGAAGTTGCATCTGAAACTTCCGGGGAGGGAATTTTTGTAGATCGCTTGGTTTTCGGAGCGCGAGACTTGATTGGACGATTTGTGGTTGGTTAGTTTGGTCTGTCGGAAATGTTACTTAATAGATTGGTGCTGGTTTGCTCGGCTTGGGTAAGTAAGATCTGCCTGGACTGAATAAGTCAGTCAGTTGATTTATTAAGGGTTGATCTATGAGTTTTGAATTAAGGGATAAATCCCTGGATGATATCGACAGGGAGGAGCAGCTGCGTCAAGACGCGGATGCAGCTGAGCGGCAATTGATTTTGGTCAAGCTAAAATCTTGTCTGGAAGATTACAGTGGCGACGAAACAATCGACTGGTTTGAATACGAGGTAGAGCTGCAGAAGGCCTCCTCTTTGTATGAGGTATATGTGCCGGGAAGCGTTCTGTTGAACGAATTGCTCAGTACGGTTGCAATAAGAAGCGCACTGACCCAGGAAAACATGAGTGACGCCACACTTATTCGTGTTACCCATTCTGGCAAGCTGGAAGTGTATAGGCGCCAAGCCTGGAGAGACCTCGTCGAGCTGGGATATTTTGCCCACTTTAACGCTGGCCGAGCTTCAATGGAGATCTTGACGGATATTGCCAAAGAGGCCGGAGGTTGCCTGTGGACGGACAATATGGTGATGGTCGATAAATGGCTTGAGTTTTATGGCTTCGATGTGCCGAGGACCGTTGCGCAGGTCAGAAACCTGATTGGCTACTTCGAGTTTGACTTTCCTGAAGTCGATCATTTTGGCAATTATTGGGGGCAGATCATCACCGATGATCAATCGTTGATCGTATTGTCTGCCGAACAGCGCCTGGCCATTCGAAGAATAACCAGCAGTTTGATTCCGAATAACAGACTGCTCGATGTCCTGTTCCGAAAAATACCTTCCGCGGTTGCACTGCATGACAATGCCGCCGTGTTGATAAAACAATTGGTCAGCCACTCGATCTCCCAGGAATATGCAAAAAAATACCTGGAACTGCTGGGGTGGTTCGGAGCACAGTCGGGCCAGGTGGCGAACGCGCAACAACTTGGGCAAGTGCTCATTACAGCCATTCTTCTGGATCTCAATCCTTTTGTAGGCAAGGAAAAGGGAAGGAAAACTGTCGGCAGTTTTGAGTTGTATTCGCCAAGCTACATTGGCAGGCCGTCAGCCATCGTCCTTGAAGAATTGCGCAGCCACATCGTAGCCAATCAATGGGCAACGCACGATACGGCCCCATTGGCGATTCATTTTTGGTTGGCGCAGAGGGCGCCCGAGTTTCTGGTCAGACAGGTGCCGAGTTCCATCCAGATCGGTTCGCTTGAGTGGGTATCCTTTTGCCGTGGGGTGGCATTGGTCGAAGCCATCGCCTGGGGCGCTTCGCGGGTGATGACGTATGCGCAAATCATGACATACGCCGAACAGGAACCGGTCAGCCGTCCGCTCGAGAATCTGCACACCCTGGCGATGATCGACCCGATCATCGACTGGGCGCTGGTTAATGGCGTCGTGACGAATGAGGAACTGGGGCGAACCGAACAAGACACGACGCAACATGCAATCGTCGCGTACCAGCGATACGTAGAAAATTTCTCACAGGTTGGCCGCGCCTATTCCAGTCCATTGCCCGACAGGAAAGCCATTGCGCGAGCGGCGCTGGAGCGTGCTGCCCCGACCTGTAGTTTCCTTGAGCAGCCGATACTTTTCCAGCAGCCGGGGCTATACGCTTCGCCGACCGCCATGTCCATGCTCGACTTGCATATGTCGGGAGACGTGGTGACGGGGCAGTGGGACTTCCGTGCAGTTTTCCCGGACGACAAATCCCCGGATCTGTTGGGCCAGATCACCAACAACAAGAGGCCAAGCCATTACGACCCCACCGTTGCGAGTATTTACACCCGTTACCCGCAACTGTTGAGGATGAAAGAAAATAACGCTGAGTTTCATCGTCAGTTACATCTTCACCTGGGCGAGTTGAATAAGGCGCTCGCTACGGGTGTCAAGTTGGCGCTCGCGCGGCTTTCCTCCTATGAACTGCAGCACGTCCTGAACGGTGAAGTTACTTTCTTCACTCTCCGTGACTCGGCGGTAATCACGCGTACCACGCCGATATCAGGCCCGTTTGTCCGTGAGGAACGGGTGGAGAGTCAAGAGGGTAAGGATGCCGCTACAGGGCGTTTCGGCATCGTGATGTGTGTCTCTTATCGTGACCGCGTATCGTGTTATGAGATTTTTACTTTGCGTGGCGAAATACATAAAAACGATGAGCTCGGAAATCTGATCGTCAGCACCGGAAAGCTCCAGGGGGCTGCAAGAGTGGATTTCAGCGGCGATCTGAAAACACATGTGCCGCCGACCCCCAAAGAACGTCTGCCAGTAAATCTCAAATGCTATATCGAGGGTGTAGCGAACGATTTCCAGATCACCAGCAGCATGGCGATTATCAACAAGTTAGCCGTATTGCCTGCGCCAGCCACGCCATCCAGTCCGAAGAACAGTGAATATCAGAATTTCGCGGAGCCGCAGCTTGCCCGAATCGCGCAACTCATCGTATCCCATCACCCATTAATGTCCTTCGAACAACTTGAAGCAACGGCTACTCAACCTACGGTGCTTGAGCTGGAGCGTGAGAATGGCGAAAGAATCGCTACCTACATCGTCGACCTCGCCGTGCCGTTCAAAAAGTGCATAGAGGATCTGTCAAGCGGGGAGCACAATCGGGTGGTCGATGGAATCTATGGGTGCGCCATGGATGCCATTGCTCTGGCGGGCGCCATTGCAGGCGCAGGCGCCAAGGCCGCGAATATCGTGACCAAGGCTTCCAATATGTCCTCCCGGCTTGCTGGTCTGGCCAAGCTGGTTATCGGCACAGGCATTTCTATCTTCAACCCGCTGGATGACGTGCCGTCGATACTCAATGGCACGGGGAAGCTGGTTTACAAGGGAGGGGTGCGGTTGAGCCGACAGGCTCAAGAGATTATCGCGCTGGCGAAGTCGCAACTGAGCCACATAAAAGGAGCCCATGGAACCAAAGAGCTGCTTGGCGCGGCCAATGGTGCAAAAGTCGGACAGGGCACCTGGCGGCCCCACGCAGGAAGTGTCGACACACTGACTGTTGTGGCGGCGCGCGAAGATTTTCACTGGTATGCCCTTGACCGAACCGGTGAACCCTGGGGACCGAAGCTGACCAGTTTCACCCTTCATGCTCCTTTCAGGCTTCCCCAGTTCCTTAAAACATTGCCGGTCAGTTATGCCAGTCATTTCATCAAGCAAAGCTTACCGCGAGCAAGATCAAAAATTGAGAATGCGATCAATGCCTTGAGCAGCCGTGACTTCACAACGGAACGTGATTTCGTCATCAAAATGCTTTTGGGCAGTGATACGGCTGAAGCCAGTGATCGACTGCTGAAATACCTGAAACTGATCAGGACAGATTTTGCGGGTTTATCCCTGAGCAACTTTATCCTCGACCCATTCAAGGATAACGGCAACATTGCTGCGTTCAACAGGGACATCTACATGCAATGGAAGGCCTTGAGTGCCGTCGACCAGCCCGGCGTATCGTTCATTGAAATTTACACGCGAAATCTGAGTAAACACTTCATCCGGCATGGCTACAACCATGATGTAGTGGCGGATGATTTGATTCATGAAATGCTCCACGGGTCTGCGCAGACGGAGGATGTGAGCTATGCCGTCGATGTGGCTGGCGAAGGTGCCACCGCTCAGGTGCTGGACGTTGCGCCGTTGCTGAACCTGGCCAGCGGGAAACTTTCGGTGGCGCAGGCCGGCTCTGTGGTGCAATACCACGCCGCCTCAAAGGTTTTTGAAAATGCCGACTCTCTGGCGGTGGCCACGTCGCTGCTAGGTCAGCTGTACACCGATAAATCGAGCTTTGACAGCAACATGTCCACTCTTGAGGCAGCGGCTGCGACCAGCCGCGATGGCACGATTACCGAGCCGGTGCTGGTAATTCTGAACAAGGCTTGAAAACTGCCCTCTGTAGGAGCTGCCGAAGGCTGCGATCTTTTGATCTTTAGCGATTCATCTGACGCCAACGTCAAAAGATCGCAGCCTGCGGCAGCTCCTACGAGGGGCGTGTTTCAGTCGTTCAATTCGGGGCGGTCGCGAAACTGTTCCAGTGCCTCGGGATTGGCCAGTGCATCGGTGTTCTTCACCTTCTGGCCATGCACCACATTCCTTACCGCCAACTCGACCACCTTGCCGCTGATGGTCCGCGGAATGTCCGTCACCGCGACAATCTTCGTCGGCACATGCCGTGGTGTGGTGTTGGCGCGGATGACCTGGCGAATCTGTTGTTGCAGCGCTTCGTCCAGCTCGACACCGTCGCGCAACTTCACGAACAGCACCACTCGCACGTCATCCTGCCATTGCTGGCCGATGGCGACGCTGTCCAGCACCTGCGGGACTTTCTCCACCTGACGATAGATTTCCGCCGTGCCGATGCGGACGCCGCCGGGGTTGAGCACCGCGTCGGAGCGGCCGTGGATCAGCATGCCGCCGTGAGGCAGTTGCTCGGCGTAGTCGCCTTGGGCCCAGACGCCGGGGAACAGGCTGAAATAGGATTTTCGCAGCTTCTCCCCGTCTGGGTCATGCCACAAACCGATGGGCATCGCCGGAAAATGTCGGGTGCACACCAGTTCGCCTTTTTCCCCAATCACCGGCTGCCCGGCGTCGTTCCAGACTTCCACCGCCATGCCCAGGCTCTTGCACTGCATTTCGCCACGGCGTACCGGCAGCACCGGATTGCCGATCACGAAGCACGAAACGATGTCGGTGCCGCCGGACATCGAGGACAGGCACAGGTCGGACTTGAACGCGCGATAGACGTAATCGAAGCTTTGCGGGGACAGCGCGGAACCGGTGGACAGCACGGTTTTCAGGCTGCTCAGATCATGACTTTCGCACGGCTTCACGCCGTTGCTTTCCAGCGCGGTGAGGAACTTGGGGCTGGTGCCGAAGACGTTGATGCGTTCGTCGTCGATCAGATCGATCAAGCGCTCCGGGCCTGGATGAAACGGCGAGCCGTCGTAAAGCACCACGGCGCTGTCGACTGCCAGGGCCGAGACCAGCCAGTTCCACATCATCCAGCCGCACGTTGTGTAATAGAACAAGCGGTCGCCGGGGCCGAGATCGGTGTGCAGGCCATGTTCTTTGACATGTTGCAGCAGCACGCCGCCGGTGCTGTGAACAATGCACTTCGGCACGCCGGTAGTGCCGCTGGAATAGAGGATGTACAGCGGATGAGCGAAAGGCACGGGAACGAATTGCGGCTCGCCGCCCGGGTCGTAGAAATCGTCCCAGAGCGTCACGTTGGCCTGGCTGTGGAAGTCTTCGATGCGTGCCTGGGGTCGTGCGTAAGGCACAACGATCAACTGCTGCAAGGACGGCAGTTGCCCGAGGATTTCGTTGACCTTGGCGGTCTGGCCGATCTCTTTGCCGGCGTAGCGGTAACCAGCGCAGGTGATCAGCATTTTCGGCTCGATCTGGCCGAAACGATCGATCACCCCATGAGTCCCGAAGTCTGGCGAGGAGCAAGACCAGATCGCGCCCAGACTGGTGGTGGCGAGCATCGCTACCAGAGTTTGCCAGGTGTTCGGCATGCACGCGGCCACGCGGTCGCCAAGACCGACACCGGCGGCTCTCAGGCCGTTTTGAAAACCCGCGACATGGCTCGCCAGTTCGGCCCAGGTCAGTTGTTCCCGTTGGCCGTTTTCACCGATGGCTACCACCGCCACGGCATCGTCGCGACGGCGTAGCAGGTGCTCGGCGAAGTTCAGCGTGGCGCCGGGGAACCACTGGGCGCTGGGCATTTGCGTGCCCTCTATCAGCACAGCGTCTGGCTGATCGTGAAAACGAATGTCGAAGAAATCGACGATGGCCTGCCAGAAGGCTTCCCGCTGATCGATGCTCCATTGGTGCAGGGCAGGGTAGTCGGCGATCTCAAGGATGTGTCGCTGATTGACGAAGCGCCGGAAGGCCTCCATGCGGGTCTTGCCGATGCGCTCGGTGCCGGGTTGCCAGAGGATGTCGGACATGGCTTGGCCTCTTTTTCTTATGTGTACACAGTCTACTGTGGCGAGGGAGCTCTGTGATGAGAAGGCTTGCCTGTGGCGAGGGGGCTTGCCCCGTTGGGTCGCGAAGCGACCCCGCTTTTTGCCTTTAGTTACACCACATTGCCCGGTTTTACGACTGCTCCGCAGCCGAACGGGGGCAAGCCCCCTCGCCACAGACAAGCCTTCCTCTCCACAGGGTCTGGCGGCGGGTTACTGCGCCAACCACCCACCATCAATATTCCACGCGGCGCCACGCACCTGGCTACCGGCCTCGCTGCATAAAAACAGCACCAACTCACCCAGCTGCGGCGGCGTCACGAATTCCAGCGACGGCTGCTTCTCGGCCAGCAAATCATGTTGCGCCTGCTGCGGGTCGATCCCGGTCGCGGCGCGATCATCGATCTGCTTCTGCACCAGCGGCGTCAGCACCCAACCCGGACAAATGGCATTGCAGGTGACGTTCGTCGTAGCGGTTTCCAGACCGACCACTTTGGTCAGGCCGATCACACCATGCTTGGCCGCGACGTACGCCGCCTTGCCCACCGAACCCACCTGGCCATGCACCGAAGCGATGTTGATGATCCGTCCCCAGCCCTTGATGCGCATCCCCGGCAAACTCAAGCGGGTGCTGTGAAACACCGACGACAGGTTGATCGCAATGATCGAGTCCCAGCGCTCCACCGGAAAATCTTCCACCGACGCCACGTGCTGGATGCCCGCGTTGTTGACCAGGATATCCACGCCACCGAACTCACGCTCGGCGTACTCGATCATGTCGGCGATCTGCGCCGGGTTGCTGACGTCGGCGGGGTGATGGCCGACTTTGCCGCCGAATTGTTCGACTTCTGCAATCACCCTGGACGCATCGCCGAAACCGTTGAGGATCAGGTTGGCGCCAGCCTTGGCCAGGCTCAGGGCGATTCCCAGACCGATGCCGCTGGTGGAACCGGTGACCAGTGCGGTCTTGCCCGAAAGAGTCGTCATGAATACCTCACACAATGCCAGTGGCGTAGAAAGTACCGATCACCACAAAAACAGCGAGTGTCTTGATCAGCGTAATACAGAAAATGTCTTTGTAGGCCTCGCGGTGGGTCAAACCGGTGACCGCCAACAAAGTAATCACCGCGCCGTTGTGCGGCAGGGTGTCCATGCCGCCACTGGCCATCGCGGCGACCCGGTGCAGCACTTCCAGCGGAATATTGGCGGCGTGGGCGGCACTGATGAACGTCTCGGACATCGCCGCCAGGGCGATGCTCATGCCGCCCGACGCCGAACCGGTGATGCCGGCCAGCAGGGTCACGGTAATCGCTTCGTTGACCAGCGGGTTGGGAATGCTTTTGAGCCAGCCGGACAGCACCAGAAAACCCGGTAGCGAGGCGATCACTGCACCGAAACCGTATTCCGACGCGGTGTTCATCGCCGCCAGCAGCGCGCCGCTGACCGCACTTTTACTTCCTTCGGCCAACTTGCCGCGAATCGTCTGAAAGGCGAACACCAGCACCATGACGATGCCTACCAGCAAGGCTGCCTGGACCGCCCAGATCGCCGTCAGTTTGGCGATGTCGGTGGTCACCGGTGCTGCCATGCCTGGCAACGAGAGGCTGTGAGTCTTGCCGTACCACAGCGGAATCCAGCGGGTGAACAGCAGGTTCATCAGGCCCACCATCAACAGCGGCGAGAGCGCGATCCACGGGTTGGGCAGCTTGATGTCCGGCGCGGTTTCCGGTTCATTGCGCAGCTCTGAACCATAACCTTCACCCGTGCGCTGGGCCTTGTTGCGCTGGCGCTGAAGGAACAGCATGCCGGCGCAGAACACGAAAATCGTGCCGATCACACCCAGCCACGGTGCCGCCCAAGCGGTGGTGTTGAAGAAGGTGCTAGGGATGATGTTCTGGATCTGAGGAGTGCCGGGCAGGGCGTCCATGGTGAACGAGAACGCGCCGAGGGCGATGGTCGCCGGGATCAGGCGTTTGGGAATATTGCTCTGGCGGAACATCTCGGCGGCAAACGGGTAGACCGCAAACACCACCACAAACAGCGACACGCCGCCGTAAGTGAGCAGGGCGCAGACCAGCACGATCACCAGCATCGCCTGGCGAGTGCCAAGCAAGCGAATTGCCGCTGCGACAATGGAGCGGGAGAAGCCCGACAACTCGATCAGCTTGCCGAATACGGCACCGAGCAGGAACACCGGGAAATACAGTTTGACGAAGCCGACCATTTTTTCCATGAACACCCCGGTGAAGACTGGGGCAACGGCGGAAGGGTCGGTGAGCAGGACGGCGCCGAGGGCGGCGATCGGGGCAAAGAGGATAACGCTGTAGCCACGGTAAGCAGCCACCATCAGCAGCGTAAGAGCTGCCAAGGCAATGATCACACTCATGGTGTGTCTCCTGGATTGTTATTTTTGTAGGGTGAGGCTTTTGTAGGAGAGGGCTTTAGCGAGTTTCGTGCCATCTATATAAGTTAGTAAGAGATATAGAGGTTATGTTATGTGTCAGTGTTGTGGGAAATGGTTGTCTCCATATAGGGGCGGAGGGCCTTAAAAGATCGCAGCCTTCGGCAGCTCCTACAGGGAAATGCGGAAATCCTATGTAGGAGCTGCCGAAGGCTGCGATCTTTTGATCCTGAAAATCCATCTACCAATGGAGATCAATGTCTCTTTATGGAGACTCGGCAATCCCCAACGCCACCATCTTCTTGTACAACGTCGACCGCCCCAGCCCCAACCGAGCCGCCGCTTCGATAACCTTCCCGCCGCATTGCGCGAGGGCGGATTCAATCAATTGCCGATCAAACCGTTCGCGAGCTTCACTGAAGGTTTCATGGGCAATCGGTTGAAGGGGCAGAGGCGCCACACGCTCCACCGGTATAAAACTGCCAATCGCCGCGCGGATATCCGCTACGTTCAGCATCAAATCATCACTGAGCAACGCCGCGCGCTCCAGCACGTTGCGCAGTTCGCGGATGTTCCCCGGCCAGGCGTGTTGACCCAACAAATCCAAAGCTTCGGGGTTCAGTTCGTGCTGACTGCGCAGCTCCTCGAGGATCGCTTCGCTGAGGGCCGGCAGGTCGTCGAGGCGATCACGCAGGGGCGGAACCTGAATCGGCAGCACGTTGAGGCGGTAATACAAGTCGGCACGAAACTCGCCGCGTTTGATCGCCGCTTCCAGATCGGTGGAGGTGGCCGCGATCACTCGCACATCGCTCTGGATCACTTCGTTGGAGCCCACCGGCTCGAATTCCTTTTCCTGCAACACTCGCAGCAACTTGCTTTGCAGGGGCAGCGGCATGTCGCCGATCTCATCGAGAAACAGCGTGCCGCCCTGAGCGATTTGCAACTTGCCGGTGCGGCCCTTGCGATCAGCACCGGTGAACGCGCCGGGGGCGGTGCCAAAGAACTCGGCTTCCAGCAGCGATTCGGGAATCGCCGCGCTGTTGATGCTGACGAACGCTTTGTGTGCCCGAGGAGAAGCGCCGTGGATCGCCTGGGCCAGCAGTTCCTTGCCGGTGCCGGTTTCGCCGAGCAACAACACCGGTGACTCGGCACTGGCGCTGCGCCGGGCGCGGCGTTTGACCTCCAGGCTGGCGGCGCTGGTGCCGATGAAATGGGCGAAGTTGTACTTGGTCTGCCGCGCCCGCAGCAGCGAGCGAGTGGAGGCCAGTTCTTCCTGCATGCTCAGGTAGCGCTTGAGCATCGGCGACAGGCTGCGCAATTCATCGAACAGGGCAAAACCGATGGCGCCGATCACTGCGCCGGCATCGTCGTGAATCGGCAGGCGCATCACCACCAACGGTTCCTTGGGGGTGTCCTGCATGTCCAGCAGGATGGGTCGTCCGGTGCGCACCACCTCGCGTAACAGGCTGCCGGGGATCACGCTTTCGCAGGCCCTGCCGATCGCACCTGCGGCCGATTCGAGACCGAAACGCCGGGCATAACGCTCATTCATCCAGACGATGTTCGCATCGCGGTCGACAATCACCGTGCCCTCGCTCGATTGCTCGATGATTTCGAACAGCGAACGGATCGCCAGAGTGCGAACGCGCTGGTAGTCCTTGAGGCTTTCGGTGGTGTTCATGGGGCTGATCCTGATTAAGTATTGCCTGTGCTGGTCCAATCGCGGGCAAGCCCGCTCCCACAGGATTTGGGGTTGCCGCTGAATGTGGACACGACATAAAACCTGTGGGAGCCGGGCTTGCCCGCGATGGCCGCGACGCGGTTCATCGGCGTACGGGATTATGCCAACCCCGGATGCGCCGCCGCCAACAGCTCTTTGGTATACGGATGCTGCGGCGACTCGAACACATCATGGCTCGCGCCGCTTTCCACTACTTTGCCGTCCTTGATCACGATCATGTCGTGGGCCAGGGCGCGCACCACCGCCAGGTCGTGGCTGATGAACAGGTAGGTCAGGCCATGTTTCTCCTGAAGCTGGCGGAGCAGGGCGACCACTTGTTTTTGCACCGTGCGATCCAGCGCCGAGGTCGGTTCGTCGAGCAGGATCAGCGCCGGTTTCAGCACCAGTGCGCGGGCAATGGCGATGCGCTGGCGTTGGCCGCCAGAGAATTCGTGCGGGTAGCGATGACGGCTTTGCGGGTCGAGGCCGACTTCTTCCAGCACCCGGATCACCTGGGCTTCGCATTCGTCCGGGGTGGACTGGCTGTGAACCTCAAGGCCTTCACTGATGATCTGCGCCACGGACATTCGCGGGCTGAGGCTGCCGAAGGGATCCTGGAACACCACCTGCATCTTCTTGCGCCATGGCCGCAGCTGCTTTTGCGTCAGGCCATCCAGCGCCTGCCCCTGAAAGCGAATGCTGCCTTCGGAATCAAGCAAGCGCAGGATCGCCTGACCAAGCGTGGACTTGCCTGAACCGGACTCACCGACGATGCCCAGGGTCTTGCCGCGCTGAACGTTCAGGCTGATGCCGTCCACCGCGCGCAGGTAAGTCTTACGCTGGAACAGCCCGCCACTGAGGGTGAACTGCACTTGCAGATTCTCCACTTCCAGCACGTTTTCACGCTCGTCCCGGGGCAGGGCTTCACCTTCCGGCTCGGCGTTCAGCAGCACGCAGCTGTAAGGGTGTTTCGGCTCGGTGAACAGCGTTTCGCAAGGTGCCTGCTCGACGATTTCCCCGGCGTGCATCACGCACACCCGCTGGGCCATGCTGCGCACCAGATTGAGGTCGTGGCTGATCAGCAGCAGCGACATGCCGAGTTGCTCTTGCAGGGATTTGAGCAGCCGCAGGATCTTGCGCTGCACCGTCACATCCAGCGCGGTGGTTGGCTCGTCGGCGATCAGCAATTCCGGTTCGCAGGCCAGGGCCATGGCGATCATCACCCGTTGCCGCTGGCCGCCGGACAGTTGGTGCGGGTAGGCCTTGAGGCGCACTTCGGGTTTTTGGATGCCAACCAGTTGCAGCAACTCAATAATCCGCGCTTGCGCCGCTTTGCCACCCAGCCCTCTGTGCAGCAACAGGGTTTCGCCGATCTGCTTTTCGATGCTGTGCAGCGGATTGAGGGAGGTCATCGGCTCCTGGAAGATTATCGCGATCCGGTTGCCGCGCAGTTCGCGCAAGACGTTGGCGTCGGCGCCGATCAATTCCTGGCCGCGATAGCGAATGCTGCCGGTGGTTTCAGTGCCGGTCTCGGGCAGCAGTTGCAGAATCGAGTGGGCGGTCACCGACTTGCCGCAACCCGACTCACCGACCAGCGCCAGGCATTCGCCGGGGCGGATGTCCAGGCACAGGTTGCGCACCACGGTCTGGCCGCTGAAGGCCACGTTGAGGTCACGGATTTCGATCAGGTTTTCACTCATATCAACAGTCCGTCTCATGATCGGGGATCAGGATCGTGGATCAAAGGCATCACGCAACGCCTCGCCAATGAACACCAGTAAAGAAAGAATCAGCGCCAGGGTAAAAAACGCCGTCAGCCCCAGCCAAGGGGCTTGCAGGTTCTGCTTGCCTTGACCGATCAATTCGCCCAGAGACGCACTGCCGGCCGGCATGCCGAAACCGAGGAAGTCCAGCGCCGTGAGGGTGGAAATCGCCCCGGTCAAAATGAACGGCAGATAACTCAGGGTGGCGTTCATCGCGTTGGGCAGAATGTGCCGCACGATCACCTTGCGATCGGTCAGGCCCAGCGCACGGGCGGCCTTGACGTATTCGAGGTTGCGCCCGCGCAGGAACTCGGCACGCACTACGTCCACCAGGGCCAGCCAGGAAAACAGCGCCATGATTCCCAGCAGCCACCAGAAATTCGGCTCGACGAACCCCGACAGAATGATCAACAGGTACAGCACCGGCAGCCCCGACCAGACTTCCAGCAAGCGCTGACCGAGCAGGTCGACCCAGCCGCCGTAATAGCCTTGCAGCGCACCAGCGGCGATGCCGATCAACGCGCTGATGAAGGTCAGCGCCAGCGCGAACAGGATCGACACCCGCGCGCCGAAAATCACCCGGGCCAACACGTCCCGGGCCTGATCGTCGGTGCCCAGCCAGTTGACCTTCGACGGCGGGCTCGGTGCGGGTTGGTTGAGGTCGTAATTGGGCGTGTCGTCGCTGAACGGGATCGGCGGAAACAGCATCCAGCCGCCGTCCTTGTGAATCAGCTTCTGCACGTAATCGCTGCGGTAGTCAGCCTGGAATGGCAATTGCCCACCGAACTCCTGCTCGGTGTGGCGTTTGAGCGCCGGGAAATACAGCGAGCCCTGATAACTGACCATCAGCGGTTTGTCGTTGGCGATCAGCTCGCCGCCCAGGGTCAGCAGGAACAGGCCGATAAACAACCACAGCGACCACCATCCCCGGCGGTTTTTCTTGAAACGTTCGAAACGGCGACGGCCCAGCGGCGAGAGCTTGAACATCAGGCGTTCCTCGCGGCGAAGTCGATACGTGGGTCGACCAGGGTGTAGCAAAGGTCACCGATGATTTTTATCAGCAAACCGAACAGGGTGAAGATGAACAGCGAACCGAATACCACTGGATAGTCTCGTGATACCGCGGCTTCGTAACTCATGCGCCCCAGGCCATCGAGGGAAAAAATCACTTCGATCAGCAGCGAACCGGCGAAAAAGACGCTGATGAAGGCCTGCGGAATCCCCGACACCACCAGCAGCATGGCGTTGCGAAACACATGGCCGTAAAGCACCCGGCGTTCGCTCAAGCCCTTGGCCCGGGCGGTGACTACGTACTGGCGAGTGATTTCATTGAGGAAGGAGTTCTTGGTGAGGATGGTCAGGGTCGCGAAACCGCCGACCACCAGCGCCGTCACCGGTAGCACCAGGTGCCAGAAATAATCGGTGATTTTACCCAGGGTCGACAGTGACTCGAAATTGTCCGAGACCAGGCCGCGTACCGGGAACCAGTTCAACGACGTGCCGCCGGCGAAGACCACGATCAGGAACATCGCGAACAGGAACGCCGGCATGGCGTAACCGATGATGATCGCGGTGCTGCTCCAGATATCGAAATGGCTGCCATGGTGCACGGCCTTGCGGATGCCCAGAGGGATCGACACCAGGTAGGTGATCAACGTGGCCCAGAGTCCGAGGGAAATGGTCACCGGCATTTTTTCCAGAATCAGGTCGGTGACGGTGGCGCCGCGGAAAAAGCTCTTGCCGAAGTCGAGGTGGGCGTAGCTCTTGAGCATCAGCCACAGGCGTTCCGGTGCCGGCTTATCGAAGCCGTATTGCTTTTCGATCTCCTTGATCAACTGCGGATCGAGCCCGCGACTGGCGCGCGAACTGCCCTGCAGGGCTTCGCTGGAACCGCCGCCGACATTCGCTCCGCCGATGCCTTGCAGGTGCGCGATGGCTTGTTCCACCGGGCCACCCGGTGCAGCCTGGACGATAATGAAATTGACCAGAAGAATGATCACCAGCGTCGGAATGATCAGCAGCAAGCGCCGCAGTACGTAAGCCCACATCAGTGCGGTCCTCCGGGTTTGCCGCGTTTGATGAGCTCGGCAGTCATCTGTTGGTTGGTCAAGGGAGTGGAGCTCACTTCCCACCAACTCTCGATGGCTTCCTCATTGCTCGCCTGTACAGAGGGAATGCCGAAGCGGTTCCACCACACGGTCGAGCTGCCTGGCGGGTAATAATTGGGAATCCAATAGAAGTTCCATTGCAGGACACGGTCCAGGGCATGGGCGTAGCGCAGCATGTCAGCCTTGGTGGTGGCGCGAACCAGGCCGTTGACCAGCGTATCGACCGCGGGGTTCTTCAGCACCATGTAGTTGTTGGAGCCGGGATCGTTGGCCGCTACCGAGCCAAAATAGTTGTACAACTCGTTGCCCGGCGAAGTGGTGACCGGGTAGCCGGTGACGATCATGTCGTAGTCCCGGGACATCAGGCGGTTTACGTACTGGGAGGCGTCGATGCGGCGAATATTCAGGTCGATGCCGATTTGTTTCAGGGTGCGCTTATAAGGCAGCAGCAATCGATCCATGCCGTTCTGGCTGATCAGGAAGGTGAAGCTCAGCGGTTGACCTTGGGCATTGACCAGTTGATCGCCATCGGGTTCCCAGCCCGCCTGTTCGAGTAAGTCCAGGGCTTGCAACTGTTTGTCGCGAATCACGCCGCTGCCATCGGTTTTCGGTGCTTCGAAGACCTGGGTGAAGACTTCGTCGGGGATTTGCCCGCGCAGCGGTTCGAGAATCGCCCGCTCACCGGCGTCGGGCAGTTGCCGGGCTGCAAGGTCGGTATTGGAAAAGTAGCTCTGCTGGCGGATGTACAGGTCGCGCATCATCTGCCGGTTGCTCCACTCGAAATCCCAGAGCATGGCCAGGGCCTGGCGCACGCGGCGGTCCTGGAACATCGGGTTTTGCAGGTTGAACACAAAGCCTTGGGCCGATTGCGGTGCCTCTTTGGCCAGGTGAGCCTTTTGCAGGCGACCGTCGCTCAGCGCCGGGCTGACGTAGCCGATGGAGTAGGCGGTGGCGGAGAATTCGCGGTTGTAATCGTAGGCGCCGCCACGCAGAACCTGACGGGCAACGTCGGTATCGCCGAAGTACTCGATGCTGAAATGATCGAAGTTGTAGAGGCCGCGGCTGACCGGTAAATCCTTGCCCCACCAGTCGGCGTTACGCTCGAAGGTGATGCTGCGCCCGGAGTCGACCTTGCTTACGCGGTACGGTCCGCTGCCCAGCGGCGGCTCGTAACCGCCGCCGTTAGCGAAGTCGCGGGTTTTCCACCAGTGCTCGGGAAATACCGGCAAGGTCGCGAGGTCCAGGGGCAGGGTACGGTTTTCGTTGCTCTTGAAGTCGAACCGAACGGTGAGTGGTGACTCCACTTCGACGCCTTTGACGTCGGCGAATTGCGTGCGATAGCGCAGGCTGCCCTGGGTCATCAGCAGGTCGAATGTGTAGCGCACGTCTTCGGCGGTGATCGGCTTGCCGTCGGCGAAACGGGCCTTCGGATTCAGATAGAAACGCAGCGACAGTCCGTCGTCGGAACGCTCCATCTGTTGGGCCACCAGGCCATAAACGGTATAGGGCTCGTCCAGCGAGCGCTGGGCCAGGGGTGAGTAAATCAAGCCGTCGATCTGCGTGACACCCGTGCCTTTGTCGATGTACGGCAGGATATGGTCGAAATGGCCGATTTCCATCGCCGAGCGACGCATCGTGCCGCCCTTGGGCGCTTGCGGGTTGGTGTAGGCGAAATGACTGAAGCCAGCGGGATACTTCGCCGGTTCACCGTACACGGTCAACGCATGTTGCGGTGCAGCGTTCACACCGGCGGCGCCCAATAACAGGGCCACGGCAGTGAACAACAAAGTGGGGAAAACCAGTCGCATTGTCAGCCTTAGAGCCGGGTGGTCGATAACCACAATTTGTACGCTAGCGGCGCGTCCCTCGCCAGCCGTATCACGTAACGAAAACACAACGGCCCACCAAAAGGCGGGCCGTTATGTAGCAAACTCTAGGGTTGATCAGTCCTGACGGCTGGTCACTTCCAGCAGGTGATAACCGAACTGGGTCTTGACCGGGCCTTGGACCACGTTGATCGGTGCGCTGAAAACCACGGTGTCGAATTCCTTGACCATCTGGCCTGGACCGAACGAACCCAGGTCACCGCCCTGGCGGCTGGACGGGCAGCTGGAGTTGGCTTTAGCGACTTCGGCGAAGTCGGCACCGGCTTCGATCTGGGCTTTGAGTTCGTTGCACTTTTCTTCGCTGGAAACCAGGATGTGACGGGCAGTGGCTTTGGCCATGGGAAAATACTCCATTCAATGTTCAATAAAGTGCGGAGCCTACCGGATTCAGTGGGCTATTTCTCTCTCAAAGTTCCGTGAATATCAATTCAGTGGATATCAGTTCCGTCTATCGCATGGCATCAAGACATTGCTTAAAGGCCGGCATTTCTCAAGCGTTCGGCATGCTGTACGTACAGGGCGATCGGGTCGATGCCCTTGCGGACCTGACCGGTTGTCTGGCCGAGGCTATCTAGATGATCCAGCGGATAGTCCGAACGGATCACTTTCCCCAAATGGGCGCTGAATCGACCGACCATGCCGTCATTCTGTTCGGCTTCGGTGGTGAAATAGTGGGAGAAGGCCCGCAGGAATCCGTGCAGCGGATTGAGTGCATGGAGCCCCTCATCGAGAATGTTTCCCTGCAGGATGCCGCTCCAGGAATAGTAGCGCACGCCGTTTACCATTTCACGACCCTTGCCACCCCAGGTTTTCGGTAACCCTTGAGGGTACTTGTCGTTGAATGCGCCAACGCCTTCGGTGGTCAGTGCATTGAGCGCGGCGATGGCGTTCTGCGGCAGGTGCCGGTTGCCACTGAGCAATGAGAGGAAGTCGGCGAACAGGGTGGCCACCGCTCCGGCGACCAGTTCCGGCAGGCGCCCGGGCGTCAGCGCCTTGCGCAGGAAGTCGGCCAGTTCCGAGCCATGGTTCGGCCCGCTGACCGATGTCACCGAAGCGACAGCCTCCGGCGCCAGCGCCCCCGCATACCGTGCAGCCAGTGCACCCTGACTGTGACCGATCAGGTTGACTTTGCTTGCACCGGTTCCTTGCAATACCCGGTCGATCTGCGCCAACAGTTGTTCGCCGCGGGTTTCATTACTGTGGGTGGCTGACAGGTGTGGGATGAAAACCCTCGCACCGGCACTTCTCAGGGCCAGTTTGACGTCATGGAACAGTTCAAGGTTGCCGATGCGATCGAAGCCGAAGAGCCCATGGACCAGCAGGATCGGATACTGAGTGGTTGCATTCCGTAGCATGTACATTCCTTTTTTCACGGTAGGTCAGGTGTGTGCTCAAGGGCGCACTCTAAAGCACACCACCTGCTCGGCGATGTATGAAAAAGCCGCTGTAACCTGATGAAAACGGAATAGAAATTGTACGAAAGCTCGAATGAGCATGAGGTCTTGGTCGGAATATCCGGACATCTTTTTAACGATGACTGCGAGCTTCCTCGCAATGACCTACTGCTGAAACGTCCTTTTACCGTGCAAGACGACGCAATTGTCCGGCAGCGCGAATCAGCACCGCGGGTTTCAATAGGCTTCGTTCGATGTCGACCTCAAGGCGACATTGATTCCAAGGACTGGAGCGTATAAATGACTTCTTATGAAGCAGATAACTTGAATGTTGTAGAGCAATGCCTGGTGGCACCACAGCTGGATCAGGCGGATAACGCCACACTCGATCCGTCCGACAATAAGGCGATTATCACCGTCGCGCCTTACCCGGACATGGCCTGCGGAGACAAACTGGTCATGTTCTGGTCAGGTATTGATTCAGAGGGTGTTGCGTATCGGCATGAGGTATCGCGGTTTGTCAGCGAAGCTCAGGTGGGCAGGGCGATTGTCTTTTGCGTATCGGCCGTGCACATCACCGCATTGGACGGCGGGTCACTCGAGGTTTATTACGCCCTCTACACTGCGCGCTTTTGTGAACCTGTGGAGTCCGGGCGTTTATACCTGAGCGTCGGTGATGCCCGGCCAGATTTGCTGCCTGTGATTGTGAACGATGCGGTGGGCGGCACGCTCGATCCGGACCGAGTCGTGGAGGGGGCGCGCGTGACGATCAGACCGTATGCCCGGATGGCGCCTGGAGATCGGGTCTTGCTGTCCTGGGCAGGTGCTACGCCACAAGCGAGTTTCAATGACACATTGAAAGTCGAATCCTTTGCAGTGGGTGGTGAACTGTCGTTCTGGGTAAGTCCTGACTGTATTGCATCCAATCTCGGGGCTGCCGTTACGATCGGCTACTGCGTCGAGCAGAAGGGGCAGGCGTCACGCTTCTCGGAGCTTGCACCACTGTTGATCGGCGCGCTGGAACGAGAACCGCTTTTGCCACCTACCGTGCTGGAAGCCGATGAGGGTTGGCTGGATGTGCAAGATGCGATCGATGGTGTCACCGTCGTGATCGATAATGCTCAGGCTGAAGAGGGGGAACTGGTCTATCTGAAATGTGACGGAGAGCATTTCAATCATCGCGATGATCGTGAAGTCTCCAGGGAAATGGCCGGTCAACCGCTGGTATTTATCGTCCCCTACAGGTTTTGGCGCGAGCATCAGGACTTGACGGTCCGAGTAGCCTATTCGGTCGAGCGTCTCGACGATGTGAGCCAGCAGTCCGAAGCCACGTTGGTGCAAGTGCACTCGTAAACAGGTTTTAACGTCGACCGCCCTCCGGTTTTCGATTGAAAACCGGAAGGCGGGCATTGGTCACTTTGGCTGTTGAGTATGGCGCTGCGTACGAAGCCGCTCGGCTGCCTGCAGCAACAGTTGTTCCGTCCCGGTCCAGCCAAGGCAGCCGTCCGTTACCGACACCCCGTAACGCAGCGACGGGCTCAATGGCTGGCAGCCTTCGAACAGATGGCTCTCAATCATCATGCCGACCAGCGAACGATCACCTTGCAGGCGTTGTTCAAGCACGTCGTTGAACACGGCTGGCTGACGCATTGGATCTTTACCGCTGTTCGCGTGGCTGCAGTCGACCATGATCCGCGCCGGGATCTTGAGTCTGGTCAAATCGCTGTGCACTTGGGCGATGCTGTCGCGGTCGTAGTTCGGCCCGCGATGGCCTCCACGCAGTACCAGGTGGGTGTCGGGGTTGCCCGGTGTCTGAATAATTGCAGGGTGCCCTTGGCTATCGACGCCGAAATGGCGATGCGGATGGGCGGCCGAGCGCATGGCGTCGCTGGCGATAGCCACACCGCCATCGGTACCGTTCTTGAACCCTACTGGCATGCTCAGGCCGCTGGCCATTTCCCTGTGGATCTGTGATTCGGTGGTACGGGCGCCAATCGCGACCCAGCTCAACAGGTCGTCGAAGTAGCCGGCGGCCATCGGTTGTAGCAGTTCGGTGGCAACGGGCAAGCCCAGCTGGAGCATTTCGCGCATCAATTCGCGGGACAGCGTCAAGCCACCCGCCATGTCGTCGCTGCCATCCAGATGCGGGTCGTAGGCCAGGCCTTTCCAGCCGATCGTGGTGCGGGGTTTTTCGACGTAGGCGCGCATCACCAGCAGCATTTCATCGCTGACTTGCGCAGACAGACGGGCCAGGTTGGCGGCGTATTCGAGGGCTGAACGGGGATCGTGAATCGAGCAGGGACCGACGATGACCAGCAGACGGGAGTCTTCACCGTTGAGGATCGCGCGAACCGCCTCACGGTGGTCGGCGACTTGCCGGGTCAGGGCATTGCTGAGGGGTAATTGCTGTTTGAGTTGCAATGAACTGGGCAGACGCAAGGTCAGCGCTTCATTGGCAGGGCTCAGGGTGGACAGCGGCAGAGCAGAGACGGACGAGTTCATATTCGGGCTTCCTGGGCTGGCGGCGGGTTCGTTCCCGCGCGCTCGGCCCTACTGGGGTGTTCGACAATTGGCCGGATTGGCTGCGTGTGTGTGCTTGCCACCTGTGGGTGACCGATCGGAGGCGGCAGGCTGTCCCGAGCGGAGGCTGGTAAATCGCCAGGCGGTAAAACTGTCGTAACGGTAATAAGTGGCGTAGTTCATGTCGTGAATCCTCAAATTGTCTGGTTGACGCTAAAAATGTTCAGGGCTGAAAAAACAAAACCCCCGGTCGGGGAGCCGACCGGGGGTTGAGAATTCTCTGGTGGCGACCCGTTTAAAGTGGGCGCCGTGTGGGTATCAGGCGCGCCAGTGGCTAAACCAATACCCAAAATAAAAGCTGACCGAAGCACAAACGTCATTCGCCCGGGCAGCCGCAACCGAGCGCGGGGCGCTGGCGGTACGAAGCTGTGAGAGGGCGTTGAGCATGGTCTGTCTCCGATGAATGCGCCGAGCTTACTAGAGGCCGGTACGCGGATTCAATAAGAAAATGCTATCGATGATCATGGGCTTTTCTATCGCTTGAGTACGTCGGGGGTTGTGACACACTTTGCGCTGCGCCCAATCACCACAACGACAAGGACGAACCATGACGACACTGACCATTGCCGCCGCTCAATCAATCTCCATCGCCGGTGATCTTGCCGCCAATATGGCCTGGCATCGGCGCTTCATGCAGGTTGCTGCAGAGCAAGGCGTGCAATTGCTGGTGTTTCCGGAACTGTCGCTGACCGGGTACGAACGCGGCCTGGCGGCGGAGCTGGCCATAGCGCCAGACGCCAGGGTGCTGCAACCGCTGCGCGACTTCGCGCGGGAAGTCGGTGTGACCAGTGTCGTTGGGATGCCGATTCGTCTGTCGAACGATTCGCCGGTATTGATCGGCGCACTGGTATTGGGTGCCGATGGTTCGCTTGGGGTTTACAGCAAGCAACATCTGCACCCAGGCGAGGAAGTGGCATTTGCCCCGGGAACGGGCGGTTCGACATTAAAGATCGGTAGCGACACCGTCGCGCTAGCGGTATGCGCCGATTTTTCTCACGCCAGCCACGCGGCAACCGCGGCACGGCAGGGCGCTGATCTTTACGCTGCGGGCGTGTTGGTCACAGAAAACGGCTACGCTCCGGATACCGCACTATTGCAGGGCTATGCTTGTACCCACTCGATGGCGGTTCTGATGGCCAACCATGGTGGCGCAACGGGTGGCTGGGAGTCGGCAGGGCGCAGTGCAATCTGGGCGGCGGACGGGACGTTGATTGTGGCGGCGCCGGGTACGGGGAATCTTATGGTCGTTGCTCGTCGCAATGCTGATGGCTGGAAAGGGCAAATCGTCGCTGTGGCGGAGGCTTGAATGGGTTTCGAATTGCGTCCGGCAACGTCTCGGGATCTGGACTTTGCTCGTAACCTGACTTGTCGAAATATGCTTCGCTACTACATTCAACATGAGCTGTTGTGGCTGGACGAGGCCTTTGATGTCGCCTGGGAGGGACGCGAAAACTGGCTGATTGTGCGTGATGACACGTTGATGGGGTATGTCAGTCTGAGCCGCGACGCTAGTGCCTTGTATATCCGCGAATTGCATTTATTAACAGCGTACCAGGGGCAGGGCGCCGGCTCCTGGACGATCGATCAGGTATTCGCGATGGCGTGCAAGGAACGACGTCCGGCATTGCGTCTGACCGTCTTTGAAAATAATCCGGCAAAAATGCTTTACGAGAGAAAGGGTCTCAAGGTGGTCGGTCAAGACCAGTGTTTCCTGAGAATGCAGCGTGATATCAATGAACTGCATCGCTGAAACACACTGGCGGCAAGCCTCGCAAGAAGAATTGACACTTTTTATATGCGGCTTGCCGCTAGGTCTGCCAGTTGCTTTTTGCTAAGGTGTCCGACAACCCAATAAGACCAAATCGCGAGGTGTCTGCTTGATTAGGGTGCTAGTAGTCGATGACCATGATCTCGTTCGTACAGGCATTACACGAATGCTGGCTGACATCGATGGCCTGCAAGTAGTCGGCCAGGCTGAGTCAGGGGAGGAATCCCTGCTGAAAGCGCGTGAGTTGAAACCCGATGTGGTGCTGATGGACGTCAAGATGCCCGGGATCGGCGGTCTTGAAGCCACGCGCAAATTATTGCGCAGTCATCCAGACATCAAAGTCGTCGCGGTCACCGTGTGCGAAGAAGATCCGTTTCCTACCCGGCTGTTACAGGCAGGTGCCGCGGGTTACCTGACCAAGGGCGCCGGATTGCCGGAAATGGTCCAGGCCATTCGCCTGGTGTTTGCCGGGCAACGCTACATCAGCCCGCAAATTGCCCAGCAACTGGCGATCAAGTCGTTCCAGCCAACCAATGATTCGCCCTTCGACGCCTTGTCGGAGCGGGAAATCCAGATTGCGTTGATGATTGTCGGCTGTCAAAAGGTGCAGATCATTTCCGACAAACTGTGCCTGTCGCCAAAAACAGTGAATACCTACCGTTACCGTATTTTCGAGAAGCTTTCGATCAGCAGCGATGTCGAGTTGACGCTGTTGGCGGTTCGTCACGGCATGGTTGATGCCAGCCTCTGAAAATGACTGAAATCTTCGATCCAAGTGCTTTTCTGTCGACGGTCAGTGGGCGGCCGGGCGTCTATCGCATGTTCGACAGCGATGCGCGGCTGCTTTATGTCGGCAAAGCCAAAAATCTCAAGAAGCGCTTGGCGAGTTACTTCCGCAAAGCCGGTCTTGCCCCCAAGACCGCCGCGCTGGTGGGCCGTATCGCCCAGGTCGAAACCACCATCACGGCCAACGAAACCGAAGCCTTGCTGCTTGAGCAGACGCTGATCAAGGAATGGCGTCCGCCGTACAACATCCTGCTGCGCGACGACAAATCCTACCCTTACGTCTTTCTCTCGGATGGCCAGTTCCCACGCTTGAGCATTCATCGGGGCGCGAAAAAGGCCAAGGGCAAATATTTCGGCCCTTATCCCAGCGCAGGGGCGATTCGTGAAAGCCTGAGTCTGCTGCAAAAGGCTTTTTTTGTTCGTCAGTGTGAAGACAGCTTCTACAAGAACCGCGCTCGACCTTGTCTGCAATACCAGATCAAGCGCTGCAAGGCGCCGTGTGTGGGGCTGGTGGAGCCCGAGGTGTATGCCGAAGATGTACGCCACTCGGTAATGTTTCTTGAAGGTCGCAGCAATGCCCTGGCGGACGAGTTGTCTGCGGCCATGGAGGAGGCGGCGGTTAACCTCGAGTTCGAGCGCGCCGCCGAACTGCGTGACCAGATCTCATTGCTGCGTCGGGTCCAGGACCAACAGAGCATGGAAGGCGGGACGGGCGATATCGATGTGATTGCGGCGTTCGTCAATCCAGGTGGCGCCTGCGTGCACTTGATCAGCGTGCGCGGTGGCCGGGTGTTGGGGAGCAAGAACTTCTTTCCGCAGGTGGGTATCGAGGAAGACGTTTCCGAAGTCATGGCCGCGTTTCTCGGCCAATACTTCATCAGCAGTCCCGAGCGCGACTTGCCGAGCGAGCTGATCGTCAATGTGGTTCACGAAGACTTTCCGACCCTGATCGCAGCCATCGAAGAGCTGCGCGGTCGCGAACTGACCATCAGCCATCGAGTGCGCGGTACCCGAGCACGCTGGCAGCAATTGGCGGTCACCAATGCCGAGCAAGCGCTGGGCGCACGTCTGGCTAACCGACAACACGTTGCGGCACGTTTCGATGCCTTGGCCGAGGTGCTGAAACTGGACGAGCCGCCGCAACGTCTTGAGTGCTACGACATCAGCCATTCCAGCGGCGAGGCCACCGTGGCCTCCTGTGTGGTGTTCGGCCCGGAAGGCCCGATCAAGTCCGACTACCGCCGCTACAACATTGAAGGCGTTACCCCGGGCGATGACTATGCCGCGATGCACCAGGCCCTGACCCGACGCTTCAGCAAATTGAAGGACGGCGAGGGCAAGTTGCCGGACATCCTGCTGGTCGACGGCGGTAAAGGTCAGCTGTCCATGGCCCGTGACGTGCTTAACGAACTGGCTGTGCCAGACCTGATTCTTTTGGGTGTGGCCAAGGGCGCGACGCGCAAGGCCGGTTTCGAAACCCTGTACCTCAACGATGCGGCCCATGAATTCACCTTGCGCGGAGATTCTCCCGCGCTGCATTTGATCCAGCAGATCCGCGATGAAGCCCACCGTTTCGCGATTACCGGGCACCGCGCACGTCGTGGAAAAACTCGCCGCACGTCTACACTTGAGGGCGTTGCCGGCGTGGGACCTACACGTCGACGCGATTTGTTGAAACATTTTGGTGGATTGCAGGAGCTGTCTCGTGCCAGCATCGAAGAGATCGCCAAAGCACCCGGAATCAGCAAAAAGCTCGCAGAGTTGATTTATGCAAATCTGCACAGCGAGTAGAATGCCCAACTCACCTCGTAGCCAGTTGTGCCGATGAATATCCCTAATCTGATTACCGTTCTACGCGTCCTGCTCATCCCGATCTTTATTTTGCTGTTTTATTTGCCTTACCACTGGAGCTATTTGGCGTCCGCCTCGGTCTTCGCATTTGCCGCCGCGACCGACTGGCTCGACGGGTATCTGGCCCGTCGTCTGGAACAAAGCACACCGTTCGGGGCCTTCCTCGATCCTGTTGCAGACAAGCTGATGGTCGCCGTTGCCCTGGTACTGCTGGTGCAAGAGCATGGCAACCTGTGGCTCACGCTACCGGCCGCCGTTATCATCGGTCGCGAAATTGTCGTCTCGGCACTGCGCGAGTGGATGGCCGAACTCGGTGCCCGTGCCCATGTAGCGGTGTCGAACCTGGGCAAATGGAAAACCGCCGCGCAAATGCTGGCGCTGGTGATCCTGCTGGCCAACCCTTCGGACTTCACCTTCTGGGTCCTGATGGGTTACGCCTTGCTGCTGGTGTCTGCTGGCCTGACGTTGTGGTCCATGGTCCAATACTTGCGGGCTGCCTGGCCACATCTGAAGACGGACGTGGAAAAGAAATAAACTTTTTTGAATCAAGGGGTTGACGGGGGATGTGGATTCTATAGAATGCGCATCACCAAGACGCGGGAATAGCTCAGTTGGTAGAGCACGACCTTGCCAAGGTCGGGGTCGCGAGTTCGAGTCTCGTTTCCCGCTCCAATTATTGTTCTACAGGCTTCTATTGAAGTCTGCAGAAACTGAAAAAAGAGGCTTCGGCCTCTTTCTTCGTTCCAGTAAATTCCACTCGAAAACACTAGCAGCCACGTTTTCTTAGTACATTTTTTAGTACATTAATCCGGCGCTTGGTAGATCACTTTTTCGTGGGACTCGCCTCTCTGGAAACCGTACAAATTTCCTCTATTCAAACGAGACGGAGATTGTACGATGGCTCTCACCAATACGGCAGTCCGGCACGCCAAACCCCGTGCCAAGGACTACACCCTCCCTGACTACAACGGCCTCGCCCTTTTCGTGAATACAAAAGGCGCCAAGTGCTGGCACTTCCGCTTTTCCTGGGCGGATAAGCAACCCCGTATTTCTCTCGGTACCTATCCTGAAATTAGCCTACGAGATGCTCGCGCTCTACGTGATGTAGCGAGGGCACTGGTCGCCAGGGGCATCGATCCGCGTGTCCATCGGCAGCTGGAGCGTAATGCCAGGCGCCTGGCCGCGGAAAACGCCTAAGAAGCGGTTGTTCAGCGTTGAAAGTGGTACGCAAAGTTGAGCATCGTGTTTCTGGTCGTGGGTCTCGATTAGTCCGGTCGGACCCAGAACCTCGCGCTTCCATTGGCCGCCGAGTCGGCTGGCAGCGAGGGTGCTCAGGTTGCGAGGTAGAGGGGGGCGCCTTACCTTCGCTGTTCATGGCCAGTTAAGCCTTTGGGTCAGGTCGGTGATCAGTCATTAGGCAAGTGCAACTGCACTTCCATGGCGTCATGAAGGAGCCGGACGACCTCGATCACGTCGTCGTTTGCCACACGATAGAACACGATATGACGCGGGCTTTTCACCGTTCCATGGGGTTGTTTTGCCTGCTGGCGTGAATAGATGAGGTGATAGCTGCGAAGGCCCGGTGCAAGCTCATCACGGTCGTGGCTGCCAATGCGATAAGGCGTGTCGGCAATCGCTTGCAGCGCCGCGAGGATCAGCGCCTGGTAGCGCTGGCGTGCTTGATCGCCGAATTGCGTCTGGGAGAGCCTGAGGATGTCGACAATGTCGGCGCGCGCCGCGTTGGAAATCCGATACTGCGGCATGCTCAGTGTTTTTCCCTCGCGGGGAGGGTGGCCTCCAGGCTCAACCCCTCGAGGTAGTGCTCCAGATCCCCTTCGTTCAACTGCGTGAAGCGCCCGTGCTCAAGGTCCATGATGCCGATCGAGGTCGCCTGACGCAGGGCCTCAATTTTGGCGGTGTCTTCGGCGACGCGTTGCTCCAATAGCCGCAAACCTTCTCGCATCACTTCGCTGGCATTCTGATAACGGCCGGACTGAACCAGGTCATGGATAACCTGTTCCTGGTGAGGGGTGAGCACAACGTTTCGCGTCGCCATAATTAACTCCAGCTCTGGGCAAGCAGGTTCTTTCGATCATTGGCATATTATGCCATTTTGCCCGCGAACACATCGTTCGAGAGCTGTATCTGACGACTGGGTTGTACGGGCTTATCCGCCGCGCTGAACAGCACGTGCTGGCTCTGGAGTGCATTTGCAAATGCCCAAAAGGGTGTTGCAGTCGGGTATCGGAGTCGCGTTGATCAGTGGGGGACTTGGGCCCTCAGCTTGGCCAGGTCCTGTTTGATGTGCCGGTGTTCTCATCGATCGTGTGAAGCGCGCCGCGGATATTGTCGCCAGTATCCGTCGCGCCTTGGCTCTCAACTCTTAAAGTCAGCTCCATCACGGCCGCCTCTAAGGCGAGCTGGTTTTGGTACCGAATTGCGATCAATGGATTCCTTTCCTTCGATGGTCGAGAACTCTACAGAATCTCAAAGTCCGAGAAGCGGCTTAATCTGCGAGTTTAATTTCAGCGCAGTCGTGGCGCTTCATACTCAACAGTGTCGGCTTGATTCGGCGTTTGGCAACCCTTGACCAGGGCATTGTCCTGATACCAAAGGAAATCGTTGCAGATGAGCTGGCCAGTGGCCGACTTTGTCCCATCATGCCCCAATGGCATGGGGTACCGATGAGCGCCTATGCCATCACTGAAACACGTCTGCTGCCCGCGAAGACACAACGCTTCATTGAGTTCTTGCAGAAGCGGTTGCGGTAAAGGCGACTCGGTCAGCGGGGTGGTATGTGGCGCGGGCTCCCCTATCACGGTGTGGGAGCCCGGCCCCAAGGTACAAGCCGATGTTGCGTTCAGTCTGGTTGAGCCTCCCCGAATTCCTCCAGGGCATCGAGCATGGCGCAATGGAAGTAGGCCCGTGATGCTCGGTCGCAGAGAATGTGGAATGCAGGGGTGTCAACGATTCCAGAGTAGATGATGATCACGTTGATCCGCGCCGCCGACGTTTGCGCCACCGCACCCGGGCTGAAGGCTTGCCGGCTCAGGTCGACGCCGCACAGCTTGGCCATGACCTGAGCAACGGAGCTACCGCTCAGCAAGAAGCAGGCATGGCTGTCCTGACGTGGCAGCAGGTAGTTGGCTCGGTGGTCGAGTTCCCAGCGTGCTTCTTCATCGGCGATCCGTTCGCCTTGATCGTCGGGGCTCCCCAGCAGCAGGTATTCGGTTTGCGACAGACGTGCCACCTGACTACCGTCAGTCTGGACGGTGGCCCGATTGGGGGCGTCCGGCAGTACGAAGCCGCGTGCCTTCAGGTAATCGGCGGTTTGTGTTCCGCGAAAACCGACCCGGGGCAGGTCGGTCAGATCCACCAGCGTGCAGGTTTGCGTGTGGGCAACCGGGCGTGGTCTGATCATCTCTTGTGGATTCAGACTGGACATGACTTAAAGCTCCTGCCGTTGGTTTTCAGGATCGAAGAAGGGTAATTGCACGACTGTGGCCTGAACCACGATCCCGCCCTCGACGCGGATCGGAATCTGTTGGCCCGGCGCACTCTGGTCGATGCCGGCGTAGGCCAGGCCGATGATCTTGCCCAGGGAGGCGGAATACTCGCAGGAGGTGACGTTGCCGCTGATGTCCGGGCCGTTAAGCACCAGATGGCCTTCCAGCGGTTGCAGGCTGCCTTTGGGCAGGCTGAAACCCACCAGTTTGCGTTTCAGTGGCTGGGCTTCGAGGATGTCCACCGAGCGGCGGCCGACGAAGAACGGCTTGGTGCGACTGACCGCCCAACCCATGTCGATTTCTGCCGGGTGGGTCATGCCGTCGGTGTCCTGGCTGATGATCACGTGGCCTTTTTCCAGGCGCAGCAGGCGCTGGGTTTCGACGCCAAAGGGACGGATGTCGTGTACTTTGCCAGCCTCAATCAGCGCATCCCAAAGCTTGAGTCCATGACGTGCCGAGACGTGGATTTCATAACCCAGCTCGCCGACAAAACCGACTCGCAACAGCCGTGCCTTGATGCCGGCCACGGTGCCTTGACGGACGCCCAGATAAGGGAAGGCTTCGGCGCTCAGATCGAGATCACTGCAGACTTTCTCAAGCACTTTGCGCGAGTCTGGCCCGGCGACGTTGACCGCGCAGATGGCTGCGGTGACGTTGGCGACGTCCACGTCCAGGCGCCATTGTGCATTCCACTTGAGCATCTGCTGATAGATCCGGTCGACGCCGCTGGTGGTGGCGGTGACGTAGAAATGGTTCTCGGCAAACCTCGCACAGACACCGTCGTCGATCACCACACCATGCTCATTGGTCATCAGCGCATAGCGAGAACGGCCGATCGGCTGTTTGAGGAAGGCAAAGGTGTACATCCGGTTAAGCAGCTCGGCGGCGTCCGGGCCGCGCAGGTCCAGGCCGCCGAGGGTCGAGACGTCGATGAGGCCGACCTTGTTGCGCACGTGCAAGGCTTCGGCTTGCATGCAGCGTTCGCGATCCTTGGCGTTGCCGTAGTAGGCCGGGCGTTGCCAGATTCCGGCGGGCATCATCTTCGCCCCGGCTTGCAGGTGTCGGGCATGCATCGGCGTTTGCCGGTACGGGTCGAACGCGCGCCCGGCAACATGCGCCAGCTTCTCCGCAACAAACGGCGGTCGCGCGGTGGTCACGCCGGTTTCACTGATATTGCGTTGTGTGGCCCAGGCCACCAACCGCGCGGTCGGCAGCGCCGAGTGACGACCCTGAGACGGGCCCATGCCGACGGTGGAGTAGCGCTTGACCAGTTGCACGTCGCGATAACCGATGCGGGTGGCGTTGACGATGTCGGCTACTTGCAAATCCTCGTCGAAGTCGACGAAGTCCTTGCCTTTGGGGTGCGGGAAGATTGGCCAATTAAAGTTGACCCGAGCCTCACCGCTGAATGGCGCGCGTTGCGTGCCGACTGTCAGACCCAGCGCGAGGGCGGCTTCGGCACCGGCATTCACACCATCGGCAATCACGTTATCCAGCTGGTGACGACCGTTGACCGAGCCGGCGACATTTAGATTCTTTGGCAGGCCGCTGAGAGTGAACTCGGCACGCTGATCGTCGTAGGCCAGTTTGCCGCCGGCCTGGCACAGCAGTTGATAGACGGGCATGTAACCGGCGGACATGCACAGTAAATCGCACTCCAGGTGTTGCCCGCTCTTGGCGACCTGGCCTTGTGCGGTGATCTTGCGCACGTCGACGCCGTTGATATGGCGCATGCCTTTCTCGTGCAGGGCTTCATAGACGGTGCTGTTGCTCTGATGGTAGATCTTGCGTTGCGCCAGTGCGCGCAGCAAGGATTCGTCCGAAGGACCATGGCGCAGGTCCACCACAGCGACGACCTCCACGCCCTGGTCATGCAGATCCAGCGCGGCGAGGTAACCGTCATCGTTGCCTGTCAGCACCACGGCGCGTTTACCGGGTTTGACCGCATACAGTTTCATCAGTCGTTGCGCGGCGCTGGTCAGCATCACGCCCGGCAGGTCGTTGTTGCGAAAGATCACCGGTTGATCGAAGGCCCCGCTGCACACCAGGCACTGGCGGGCGCGGACCTTGTACATTCGTTTGCCCTGAATCACCGGCAGGTAGTTGTCGGTGAACCAGGCGTTGCAAGTGGCTTCGGTCAGGATCTGGATATTGGCGTGTTGCTCTACCGCCGCGAGCAGTTCGCGGCGTAGGTTTTCAGCCCTGTTGCCTTCGATATCGAAGCGGGCATAGGTTAGCGAACCGCCGAGAACCGGTTGTTGCTCGATGAGCAACACCTTCGCCCCCGCGTTGCCTGCCGTCAGCGCCGCATGGAGCCCGGCGGGACCCGCGCCGATGACTGCCAGGTCGGTGAAAAGGTAGGCCTTGTCGTAGTACTCAGGCTGGAACTTCAGGTCGAGCACACCGAGGCCGGCCTTCTTGCGAATGATCGGTTCCCAGACTTTCCACATGCCTTTGGGCTTGTAGAAAGAACGGTAGTAGAAACCCACCGGCATGAATTTGGAGAACTTGCCCAGGTAGGCGTCACGATCATTGTCCAATGAGCCGTTGACGTTCTGCGCCGTCACCTGCAACCCGGCGGACAAGGTGTGGGCATCGGCCAGTACGTTCGGTTCTTCGGGCAGTTGCACCAGGCTGTTGGCGTCCTGGCCGGCCATGGTCAGCGGGCCACGCGGGCGATGGTATTTGAACGAACGGGAGATCAGGTAACGCCCGTTGGCCAGCAGGGCGCTGGCGATACTGTCGCCTTGCAAGCCTTGGTAGCGCTGGCCGTCGAAGCTGAAATCCAGTGGTTGATCACGGTTGATCAGCAAGCCCATGGGGGCGGGTAGGCGATTCATCCTGCGATCTCCTTGGCGGCGCTAAAGTCGACACGGACGGTGAACAGCTCTTTGGGATCGAAGGTCCGCAGGATTTCGTCGGTTACGGTGTGCCGCTCCGCCAGAAACCAGTAGCTGGATGGAGTGTGCATCCACCACTCGCGCACCACGCCGGCGAGGTTGTCGGTGTTGAACACGTAGTCGGCCCATTCGGCATCGCTGCAACTGACCGGGTCAGGCATTGGCTTGAATTCGCCGCCATAAGTGAACTCGCTGATATTGCGCGGCCCGTTGAGCGGGCAATTCATGATTTTCATAGTCCGCTCTCCGTCAGTGACTGGCCGCCGTGGCGCCCATTTCGTTGACTTGTTGGAAGGTCGAGAAACGTTCGAGGCCGAAAGGTTTGATCAGATCCGGCACCTTGCCGCCGCTGGCGACCAACTCGGCCATGGTCTTGCCGCAGATCGGCGTGGCCTTGAAACCCCAAGTGCCCCAGCCGGCGTCGAGGTAGTAATTCTTCACCGGCGACAGGCCCATGATCGGGCTGTAGTCCGGGGTCATGTCGGTGATGCCGGCCCATTGGCGCATCAGCTTGGCGTTGGCCAGGAACGGGAACATCTCGATGGCGTGGGCCAGCAAGCTTTCCTTCAAATCGAGCGTGGAACGAGTATTGAACAATGGGTAAGGATCGGAGCCGCCGCCAAACACCACCTCGCCACGACTGGTTTGCTGCACGTAACAGTGCAGGGCGGAGGAACTCACCAGCGGATCGAGAAACGGTTTGAACGGCTGGGTGACCATCGCTTGCAACGGGAAGGTCTGGATCGGCGAACGAATTCCGGCCTTGGCCATCAGCAACGAACTGTGCCCGGCAATCGCCTGCACCGCGCAACCGCACTTGATGGTGCCGCGGTTGGTCTTGACCGCGGTGATGGCGCCGTTCTCGACGATCAAGTCCTGGACTTCGGTGAGCTGATGGATTTCCACACCACGCTTGGCCGCCTGTTTGGCGTAGCCCCAGGCCACGGCGTCGTGGCGCGCGGTGGCGCCGTCGATGTGCCAGAGCCCGGCGATCACCGGCAAGTGGCCGGGATCGAGGTTGAGGCTGGGCACCAGTTCGCGGATCTGCTGGCGGTCGATCATCTCGGTACGACCACCAAAGTGTTTGTTGACCTCGGCTCGCTGCCGGAACGAACGCACCGTGGCGTCGGTGTGGGCCAGGGTCAACTGGCCACGCTCGGAGTACATGATGTTGAAATCGAATTCGTTGGACAGCGACTGGAACATCTGCACCGACTCGGCATAAAAACGTACGCCTTCACTGGTCAGGTAGTTGGAACGGATCACCGCGGTGTTGCGCGCGGTATTGCCGCCACCCAGGTAAGACTTTTCCAGCACCGCGATGTTGGTGATGCCGTGGTACTTGGCCAGGTAGTAAGCGGTGGCCAGGCCATGGCCGCCGGCACCGATGATCACTACGTCATAGCTCGATTTGAGTTCCTTCGGTGGCGGCAAATCCACTTCCACCGGGTACTCCGAACTCAGCCCGTATTTCAATAGATTGAATGGCATAGGGCCTCCGATTGGCTGCGTTGAGCCTGGTGTTGCGCAAGGGCTGCGGTCACGGTGTTCTTCATCAGAAAGGCGATGGTCATCGGCCCGACACCACCCGGTACCGGGGTGATCGCCGCGACGTGGGGCAGGGCGCTGTCGAAGTTGACGTCGCCCACCAGCCGGCTGCGGCCATCGTCTTCGATGCGGTTGATGCCGACGTCTATCACCACTGCGCCAGGCTTGAGCCAACTGGCGTCGATCAGTCTTGGGCGACCCACGGCGGCGATGACGATGTCTGCCTGCCGGCACAGGGCCTGCGGATCCGGGCTGCGCGAATGCAGGACGGTCACCGAGCAGTCGGCCTGCAGCAACAACGCTGCCATGGGTTTGCCGACGATATTCGAGCGGCCGATCACCACCGCATGCTTGCCGCGCAGATCGCCGCAGGTTTGTTCCAGCAAATACAAACAACCACTGGGGGTGCAGGGCGCGAGTACCGTGCGACCCTGGCTGAGGCCGCCGACGTTCTGACTGTGGAACCCATCTACGTCCTTGTCCGGTGCGATAGCCTCCAGTGCCCGTAATTCATCGATATGCGAAGGCAGCGGCAGCTGCAGAAGAATGCCGTGGATCGAGCGATCGGCATTCAGTCGGGCGATCAAGATGAGTAACTGTTCAGTGCTGGTGTCCGTGGACAGCCGATGTTCCAGCGAGCGGATACCCACCTCTTCGGCGCGCAGGATCTTGTTGCGCACGTAGACCTGGCTGGCCGGGTCGCTCCCCACCAGGATCACCGCCAGTGCCGGTTGAATGTCTTGCTCGCGCAGGTGCTCCACGTCCTCTCGGACCTGCACCAGGACGCGGGCGGCGGTGGCTTTGCCGTCGATCAGTTTGTGCGCGTTCACCGGAAGATCACCGTTCTGTCCTGGTTGAGGAAAACCCGGTGCTCCAGGTGGTATTTGACCGCCTTGGACAGGGCCACGGTTTCGGTGTCACGGCCGGTGGCGACCAGGTCGTCGGGCAGATAGACGTGATCGACACGCTGCACTTCCTGCTCAATGATCGGTCCCTCGTCGAGGTCGCTGGTGACGTAATGGGCGGTGGCGCCGATCAGTTTCACGCCACGCTGGTAGGCCTGGTGATAAGGCTTGGCGCCTTTGAAGCCGGGCAAGAACGAATGGTGAATGTTGATCGCCCGCCCCGAGAGTTGCTTGCACAGGTCATCGGAGAGGATTTGCATGTAGCGCGCCAACACCACCAGTTCGGTGCCGGTGTCGTCGACGATCTTCATCAGCTCGGCTTCCTGCCGGGCCTTCGTTTCCTTAGTCACCGGCAAGTAGATGAAGCGAATGCCCTCGCGTTCGGCCATGGGCCGCAGGTCGAGGTGGTTGGAGACGATGGCGGTGATGGTCATGTCCATCTCGCCCTTGTGGTAGCGGTAGAGCAGGTCGGTCAGGCAGTGGTCGAACTTGCTGACCATCAGCAGCACACGCATCGGCTCGCGGGTGTCGTGCAATTCCCAGGTCATCTCGAACGCCTTGGCGACGTCGGCGAAGCCGTCCTTGATCTGTTGAATGTCGCCCTGATGGCCGTCGTTGAAGCGGAACACCGCACGCATGAAAAAACGGCCGCTGAAGTCGTCGTCGAATTGCGCCATCTCCCCGATGTAGCAACTGTTGTCCGCCAGGTAGGTGGTGACGGCAGCGACGATGCCGGACACTGCGGGACAGGTGATCTTGATGATGAAATGGTTTTTTTCGTGTTGCATGACACGTCCTCGGGATGATGGCGGCAGCTCATCGCATAGCGAAAAAAGTGTCAGCGGACAGCAGGCTCATCCATGAGCGCGTTTTCTTGTGGGGAATAAATTATTCCTGTTGCTGGCTTTATAGGGGAATGGTCGCGCCGCGTCCAGATTTTTTGTGAAAGTTTTTTAACTGGCAGGAAACATCTAAGGCCGACGTCGGTCGGCCTCAGGCTAAGGGCATAAGGGGGAGTGGAGAGGGCGTTACTCTTTGTCGTTACCGTAATTCATTATCGACAGCAGGCGGATCGGCACTTGCACCAGTTGCTCGGGGCCGTGGGGAATTTCGCCTTCGAACGTCAGGCTGTCACCCGCTTCCATGCGGTACAGCTGATTGCCGTGACGATAAATCAGCTCGCCTTCCAGCAGGTGCAGGAATTCGGTGCCAGGGTGGGAGAAGGTCGGAAACTCCTCACTCGCGTCATCCATGCTGACCATGTAGGCCTCGAAGCTCTTCTTCGGCCCGCGGGTGTGGTTGAGCAGATGGTACGTATGACCTTTCTCGGTGCCGCGGCGCACCACTTCCATGCCCTGATCGGCCTTGACCAGCAGCGCGCTGCCATCTTGCTGGTCGTATTCGCTGAACAACTTCGACAGTGGCAGGCCGAGCACGTCGCACAGACGGCTCAGGGTATCTAGGCTGGTGGACACCTGGGCGTTTTCGATCTTGCTCAACATGCCTTGACTGATATCGGCAATCTTGGCCACGTCAGACAATTTCAGATCCTGAGCCTGGCGCTGGCGCTTGATCTGCAATCCCAGATATTGCTCAAGCTTGAGGCGCGGGGCGGTTTCGGTCGACATAGTCATCAGATCCTGCACAATTTCCGTTCAGTAATATTAGTTTCGCACTAGGAAAGTGCAAGTTTGCAGCGCTCGGTGCGCGTCCACCGGGCAGTATTCCCACAGGGAAAAGAATTTTCCCATATATACAGCACAAAAGCGCTTTTCTCGGCGCATCACTGTTGCACTCGCGAATCTGGCAAGGCACTTGCATTCCTATAGGGAAACTAACTTTCTTTTTAGGAATAAAAAGATGGTCAAGGCCAATCCAGAATGTTTTGCCTTTCGCGAGGAGTGACGAGCAATGTTGCCAGCAGAAACCCAGCGCATCATCGACAAGCACGGGATCAAGTACGTGCTTGCGCAGTTTGTGGATATTCACGGTGCGGCCAAGACCAAGTCGGTGCCGATCTGTGGGCTCAAGACCGTCGCTGAAGAAGGAGCGGGTTTTGCCGGGTTCGCGATCAGCGGCATGGGCATGGAGCCCCACGGACCGGACTTCATGGCTCGCGGCGACTTGTCCACCCTGACCCCGGTGCCCTGGCAGCCGGGTTACGGACGGGTGGTGTGCGTCGGCCACGTCGACGGCAAGCCGCATCCGTATGACAGCCGTTATGTGCTGCAGCAACAAGTGCAACGCCTGGAAGAAAAGGGCTGGACCCTCAACACCGGCTTGGAACCCGAGTTCAACCTGATGCGGCGCGACGAGCAGGGCAAGCTGCAATTGGTCGACCCCAGCGACAACCTCGATAAGCCTTGCTACGACTATAAAGGCTTGTCGCGCTCCCGCGTTTTCCTTGAGCGGCTGACCGAAGCCCTGCAGGCAGTGGATTTCGAGGTCTATCAAATCGACCACGAGGACGCCAACGGCCAGTTCGAGATCAACTACACCTACAGCGACGTCATGACCTCGGCGGATCGCTTCACCTTCTTCCGCATGGCTGCCGGCGAGATCGCGAACGACCTGGGCATGATCTGTTCGTTCATGCCCAAGCCTGACCCGAAACGCGCCGGCAACGGCATGCACTTTCACCTGTCGATCAGCAGCGCCGAGAACAAAAACCTGTTCCATGACGCTAGCGACCCAAGCGGCATGGGCCTGTCGAAACTGGCCTATCACTTCGCCGCGGGCCTGCTTGCCCATGGCCCGGCGCTGTGTGCCTTCGCCGCGCCGACGGTCAATTCCTACAAGCGTCTGGTGGTGGGCAATTCGTTGTCCGGTGCGACCTGGGCGCCAGCCTTCATTGCGTTCGGCGCCAACAACCGTTCGGCCATGGTGCGGGTGCCTTACGGGCGCCTCGAATTCCGTCTGCCGGACGCCGGTTGCAACCCCTATCTGGTCAGCGCCGCGATCATCGCTGCCGGCCTGGATGGCATCGATCGCCAGCTGGAAATCGACCACGTCTGTAATGAAAACCTCTACAGCCTGAGCCTCGAACAGATCGCCGCGCGGGGCATCAAGACCCTGCCGCAATCGCTCAAGGAAGCCTGTGACGCCCTGGAAGCCGACCCGCTGTTCGCCGAGGTGCTGGGCCCGCAGATCGTAGGCGAGTTCATCAAGCTCAAGCGTATGGAATGGGTGGAATACAGCCGCCACGTCTCCGACTGGGAGATCCAGCGCTACACCGAATTTTTCTGACTGTGTGCTTTGACAACCATTCGGGCACCCGGCACGGCGTCGGGTGTTCACTGCCTCCGAAGGAGACTTGATATGTGTGGAATCGTAGGTCTTTACCTGAAAAACCCGCAGCTGGAATCCCAGCTCGGCAAGCTCTTTGAACCGATGTTGCAGGCCATGACCGATCGTGGCCCGGACAGTGCCGGTTTCGCCATTTACGGCGATGAAGTGGCGGACGGCTGGGTCAAGCTGACCTTGCAGGCGACCACCGAAGGCTTCGACTGGAAAACCCTGATGGGCGAACTGGAAGGGCGCCTCGGCTGCTCGCTGGACTGGTTCCAGAACGCCAGCGCCGCCGTGCTCAAGATCCATGCCGCAGAGGCGCCGGTGCGTCTGGCCCTCGCGGAACTGGCACCGAGCCTGCGCATTATGAGCGCCGGGCAAAGCATCGAAATCCTCAAGGGCATGGGCTTGCCCCAGGAGATTTCCCAACGCTTCGGCCTGGCCGGCATGAAGGGCAGCCACATCATTGGTCACACCCGCATGGCCACTGAAAGCGCGGTGACCATGGAAGGCAGCCACCCGTTCTCCACTGGTGCCGACCTGTGCCTGGTGCACAACGGCTCGCTGTCCAACCACTTCCGCCTGCGCCAGGAACTCAAACGTGAAGGCATCCACTTCGAAACCGACAACGACACCGAAGTGGCCGCCGGCTACCTGACCTGGCGCCTGCAGCAAGGCGACTCGCTGAAAGAAGCGCTGGATCATTCGCTGGAGGATCTCGACGGTTTCTTCACCTTCGCCATCGGCACCCGCAACGGCTTTGCGGTGATCCGTGATCCGATCGCCTGCAAGCCGGCGATCCTCGCCGAGACCGACGACTACGTCGCCATGGCTTCCGAATATCAGGCGCTGTCGAGCCTGCCGGGGATCGAACACGCGAGGGTCTGGGAGCCGGCACCGGCGACGATGTACATCTGGGAACGCGAGTCAGCTTAAGGAGCGCACACATGAAAACCATCGATCTTTCCATTGCCACCGTGCGTGACCTCAATCAGGCGCTGCACGACCAGGTCAACAACGTTGAGGACCGCGAGTGGGTAGTCACTCACTCCAACGGCAAGCACAACCTCGCCGTTGGCGTGAATGAAGCCGTGTCCATCGATATCCAGGGTCACGCCGGTTACTACTGCGCGGGGATGAATCAAAAGGCCTCGATCACCGTCCACGGCAACGTCGGTGTCGGTTGCGCCGAGAACATGATGTCCGGCTACGTCCGGGTCAAAGGCAGCGCCTCTCAGGCGGCCGGTGCTACGGCCCATGGCGGGTTGCTGGTGATTGAAGGCGACGCTGGGGCGCGTTGCGGGATTTCCATGAAGGGCATCGACATCGTTGTCGGTGGCAGCATCGGCCACATGAGCTGCTTCATGGGGCAGGCCGGTCGCCTGGTGGTCTGCGGCGACGCCGGCGATGCGCTGGGCGATTCGTTGTATGAAACCCACATCTACGTGAAAGGGACCGTTGAGTCCCTGGGCTCGGATTGCATCGAGAAAGAGATGCGCGCCGAGCACCTGGAAGAGCTGCAAGGGCTGCTCGACCGCGCCGGTTTCGAGCACAAGGCGGCTGACTTCAAACGCTACGGTTCGGCCCGTCAGTTGTACAACTTCAAAGTCGATAACGCGTCCGCGTACTGATCCAGGAGCCATAACATGAGTGAGAAAACCCCTCCAGTGCTGCGCGAGTCAGCCACCTTCGACCGCCTGACCATCCAGGAAATCCAGCGTGCCGCGGAAACCGGCATCTACGATATTCGCGGTGGTGGCACCAAACGCAAACTGCCGCATTTCGATGACCTGCTGCTGCTCGGCGCCAGCGTTTCGCGCTACCCGCTGGAAGGTTATCGGGAGAAGTGCGGCACCGATGTAATCCTCGGCAACCGCTTCGCCAAGAAGCCGATTCACCTGAAGATTCCGGTGACCATCGCCGGCATGAGCTTCGGTGCTTTGTCGGCCAATGCCAAGGAAGCCCTGGGCCGTGGCGCGACCATCGCCGGCACCAGCACCACCACCGGTGACGGCGGCATGACCCCGGAAGAACGCGGCCAGTCGCAGCATTTGGTGTATCAGTATTTGCCGTCCCGCTATGGCATGAACCCGGACGATCTGCGCAAGGCCGACGCCATTGAAATCGTCCTGGGGCAGGGCGCCAAACCCGGTGGCGGCGGTATGTTGCTGGGCATGAAAGTCACCGAACGCGTGGCTGGTATGCGCACCTTGCCGATCGGTGTCGACCAGCGCAGCGCCTGCCGTCACCCTGACTGGACTGGCCCGGATGACCTGGCGATCAAGATTGCCGAGTTGCGGGAAATCACCGATTGGGAAAAACCGATCTACGTGAAGATCGGCGCCAGCCGGCCTTACTACGACGTCAAGTTGGCGGTAAAAGCCGGGGCTGACGTGATTGTGCTCGACGGCATGCAAGGCGGCACCGCAGCGACTCAGGAAGTGTTCATCGAACACGTCGGGATCCCGATTTTGTCGGCCATTCCGCAAGCGGTACAAGCTTTGCAGGAGATGGGCATGCATCGCAAGGTTCAGCTGATTGTTTCTGGAGGGATTCGCAACGGTGCCGACGTCGCCAAGGCGATGGCGCTGGGTGCGGATGCGGTGGCCATCGGGACTGCCGCGCTGATTGCCTTGGGCGATAACCATCCACGCCTGGACGAGGAACTGAAGAAAATCGGCTCGGCCGCCGGTTTCTACGATGACTGGCAGAACGGCCGCGACCCGGCCGGGATCACCACGCAGGACCCGGAGCTGTCCAAGCGCCTGGACCCGGTGGAAGGTGGTCGGCGTCTGGCCAACTACTTGCGCGTGTTGGTGCTGGAAGCCCAGACCATGGCCCGGGCTTGCGGCAAGTCGCACCTGCACAACCTCGATCCCGAGGATTTGGTGGCGCTGACGGTGGAGTCGGCTGCCATGGCGCGAGTGCCGCTGGCGGGAACCAGTTGGATTCCCGGTTCCGGTACCGGTTACTGACAAGCCCTGTGGCGAGCGAGCTTGCTCGCGCTGGGCTGCGAAGCGGCCCCAAGAATCTTTGCGAGTGCTACGCACTCGAGCGCGAGCAAGCTCGCTCGCCACAGTTATAAGCGGGTCTGAAAGACCGCGGCATGTACATTCAACGACCAAGAGGTCTCTCAAGAGGCCCGTGCACATTCACTTTGCTCGCTGCCAGACATCTACCATTCCTTTGCAGGAGCTTTGAACATGGTCAATCGTCTTCTCGGCAAATCCCTTCTGGTCTTATTGGCGGCCGGCGCACTCGCGCCGCTCGCCCAGGCGGCCGACGCCCCCACCTTGAACACCGGCAGCACCGCCTGGATGGTCACCGCCGCGGTGCTGGTACTGTTCATGTGTTTGCCGGGCCTCGCCTTGTTCTACGGCGGCCTGGTCCGCGCAAAAAACATGCTTTCGCTGTTCACCCAGTGCTTCGGCATCGCCGGCCTGGTCGGCGTGCTGTGGGTGATCTATGGCTACAGCATGGTGGTCGACAGCACCGGCATGGTCGAGGGGCAGGTGACGTTCAACAGTTTCGTCGGTGGTTTGAGCCGGGCCTTTCTGGCCGGCATGACCCCGGAGAGCCTGGTCGGAGACATCCCGGAAGGCGTGTTCGTGACCTTCCAGATGACCTTCGCGATCATTACCCCGGCGCTGATTGCCGGCGCATTCGCCGAGCGCATGAAGTTCTCGGCGGCGCTGTGGTTCATGGCGCTGTGGTTTACCTTGGTGTACGCCCCGGTGGCGCATATGGTTTGGGGTGGTTCGGGCGCTTTGATGCATAACTGGGGTGTACTCGATTTCGCGGGTGGCACCGCCGTGCACATCAATGCCGGCGTCGCCGCTTTGGCCGCGTGCCTGATTCTCGGCAAGCGCAAGGGCTATCAGAATACGCCTATGCCAGCCCACAACCTGAGCCTGACCATGGCCGGTGCGGCGATGCTCTGGGTTGGCTGGTTCGGCTTCAATATCGGTTCCGGCGGCGGTCTCAATGGCACCTCGGGCATTGTCATGCTCAACACCCAACTGGGGGCTTGCGCGGGGATTCTCGGCTGGATGTTCACCGAGTGGTTCAAGGTCGGCAAGCCGAGTGCTTTGGGCCTGGCCAGCGGTGCTTTGGCCGGTTTGGTTGGCATTACTCCGGCGTGTGCGTATGTGGGCGTCGGCGGCGCGTTGGCTATCGGTCTGCTGTGCGGGGTGTTCTGCTACTTGAGCGTCACGGTGCTGAAACGCCGCTTCGGGTATGACGACAGCCTCGACGTGTTTGGCTTGCACGGCATCGGCGGAATGATCGGCGCGGTGTTGACCGGCGTGTTCTGCGTGCCGTCCCTGGGTGGGTTGGTGGAAGGCGTGAGCATGGGCGCTCAGGTCGTGGCGCAGATCAAGGGCGTGTTGCTGACGACGGTGTACTGCTTCGTCATCAGCTGGATTATTCTCAAGGTGATCAATGCGGTGATCGGCTTGCGTGCCGACGAGTCGGTGGAGGAGATGGGGCTGGATCTGGCTGAACACAACGAGAGTGCCTACAATCACTGACCGTTACTATTGAACGACACGGCCCACCTTCGAGTGGGCCGTTTTCGTGGTGCTCAGCTCAACGCTGCTTCACTGATCGACTTTCGCTCGCGCGCCTCGGCGGCACGCTGCAATTGACTGGCGATCAGGGTGTTCTTCAGCAGATACGCAATGGTCATCGGCCCCACGCCTCCCGGTACCGGCGTGATCGCACGGGCAACGGTGCGCGCACTGGCGTAATCGACATCGCCTACCAGCCGATTGCCGGACTCACTGGCAATGCGATTGATGCCGACATCGATCACCACCGCCCCGGATTTGAGCCAGCTGGCGTCGATCATCTCAGGACGACCCACTGCCGCGACCACGATGTCCGCCAACCGGCACAACGCCGGTGCATCGACGCTGCGCGAGTGCACCACGCTGACCGAGCAGTTGGCCTGCAACAACAAGGTCGCCATGGGTTTGCCGACAATGTTCGAGCGGCCGATGACCACCGCGTGCAAGCCGCTCAAGTCACCGCAGGTTTCGTGCAGCAGACGCATGCAGCCACTGGGTGTGCAGGGTGTCAGGACTTCGCTACCGTGCACCAGACCGCCGACGTTTTCCCGATGAAAGCCGTCCACGTCCTTGATCGGATCAATGGCATGAATCACCGCTCCTTCGTCGATATGGGCCGGCAATGGCAGCTGCACCAGGATGCCGTTCACCGTGGAATCGGCATTCAGCTGCGCAATCAGTTCCAGCACTTGCGCCTGGCTGGCGGTTTCCGGCAGACGGTATTCAAGGGAGCGGATCTCGACTTCCTTGGCCCGCAGCAGCTTGTTGCGCACATAGACCTCGCTGGCCGGGTCTTCACCGACGAGCAGCACGGCCAGGGCGGGGTAAATCTGCTGTCCGGCCAGGACCAGAACCTCTTCTCGAACTTCGTCGAGAACCCGGGCAGAGATGGCTTTGCCGTCGATAACGCGGGCAAGTGCAGGGGTGGTGCTGATCAAAAGAGTCACCGTCGTCTTGATTGATAGGGTGGCGAAGTGATCATCGAGGCGTCGTCGCCCCGATGATCCTTCAGAGACCTGCAGGCAAGGGTATTCAGGCTACCAATTGATGGCAGCCGTACACCACAAGAACACCCGCGATCAGCGTGACGTAAGGCAACCAGCCAGCGCGTTTCTGACCGGCATCGGCCTGAACGTAGAGATCGTTAAGCATTGCTTCAGGGAAGCGCCCCTTGTCCTGCACGTAGTGGCGGTAGCAGAACACCGGAAGAATCAACAACGCCAGCAACAGGCCGGTCACCAGCGTACCGGCGCCCCAGATATCGGCGCCCAGCCCCATGCAGGCCAGGTTGACGAAACTCAGCACGCCACCGGCTGCCAGGAGCACGGTAGGGGCTTTGTACGGGCGTATCCAGCCGGGACGGTCCAGGCGATGGATCCAGCCGGCATTGAGATTGAGGAAGTTGAAGATGATGTAGCTGACGTTGGACGCGGCGAGCACGAAGACATAGTCGGACATCAGCAACAGCAGCAGGTTGAAAGACAGGTCGGTCCACATCGCGGCGGTGGGAGCGCCATGTTCATTGGTGCGGCCCAGGTACTTCGGCAGCCAGCCATCCACCGACGCCTGGTACAAGGTGCGCGACGAGCCGGACATCGAAGTCATGATCGCCAGCAGGGTGGCCAGGACCAGCATGATCAGCACGATGTTGGCGACCAGTTTGCCGCCGCCGATACTGTCCGCCATCACCTGGCCGACGCCCATGCCGCTGTAAATCGCGGGTGACAACAGACCGTTGTAGACCGCCGGTGTGACCAACGCGCCGCTGGCATCGAGCACCGCCGGAGTCACCAGCTGCCCGAGACCGAGGCTGCCCTGGAACGCCAGGGGCACCAGGGTGAACACCAGAATGCATAGCAGGCCGGCGTAGAAGATCGCCTTGAAAGTGTCACGCTTGGGGTCCTTGAATTCCCGGGTGTAGCACACGGCGGTTTCAAAGCCGTAAGTGGACCACGCGGCCATGAACAGGCCGCCGGCCATCAACGACCAGCCGGACATGTCCCAAGGCCCGTCGATCACTTGCCCGGCCGCATCATGGGCCAGCGGGTACAGGGGCAGGAAGTTGGCCTGGGCCGCTTCCCCGGTGAACAACGGCACCACGCCCACCAGCAACAAAGGAATCAGCGAGGTCACGCCGAGCACCAGAGTCAGACGCGCCGAGCGCAGAATGCCGCCATGCTGCACGGCGAACACCGTCAGCAGGATCAACAGACCGATGGCGAATGTCGCATTGATCCGTAGCGAAAGGCCGCTCTTGACCCAGCCCAGGTCAAGCAGGGTCAGTTGCCAGGTATTGATCAGCGCATCAGCGGGGAACAATGCGGTGAGAATGTAACCGGCCGCAAGCCCCGAGCCAATGGACAACACCGGGGACCAGGCCAGCCAGTTGCACCACACCGAAACCGGTGCGATCAGCTTGCTGTAGCGCACCCAGGCGACTGCACCGTAGACCGAGGCGCCACCGGATTTGTGTGGGAACAGCCCGGCGATTTCGGCATAGGTGAAGGCCTGGATGAAGCCGAACAGGATCGACACGATCCAGACGATCCAGGCCGGTTTGCCTACCGTGGCGGCAATCGCGCCGATAGAGAACAGCACCAGGGCGGGCACGCCACTGGCGACCCAGAAAGCCCCGCGCCAATCGATCTTGCGGTGCAGGCTGCCCACTGAGCTGGCGGCCTGTGGTACGGCCTCGAACGTAGTCGCTTCCATCTTCGTATTCCCATGTCTGAGTAGAGTGGTAGTGGGGCAGTCAAAGTCGGGTGGCGCACAGGCTCGTGTGATCGATCAACTGCGTACCCGGCTCTTGTCCGGGTCGTAGAAAATCGCTGCGGTGACCGTGGCGCTGATGCGCTTCTGCAGGCCATCGACTTTGCCGATCTCCAACGCTGTGCCGACGTCGGCGCAGGCCACGTCGACCCGGCACAGCGCGATATTGCTGGCCAGCAGCGGCGAACGGCAGGCACTGGTGATGACCCCGACCTGGGCCCGGCCGCGGTACACCGGGTCACCGTGGTGGGCGCCTTCGTTGCCACTCAGTTGCAGGCCCACCAGCTTGTGAGCGGGGTGGGCGCTGCGCCGCAACAGTGCATCGCGACCGATGAAATCGTCGGTTTTGCTTTTCATCGGCACAGAAAAGCCGATACCCGCCTCGAACGGATCGGTCTGGTCGCTGAACTCGTAACCGGCAAAAATCAGCCCGGCTTCGATGCGCAGCATGTCCAGCGCTTCCAGGCCCAACGGCACCAGGCCCAAGGGTTGGCCCAGCGCCCAGATTCGGTCCCAGACCCGCTCGGCATCCTCAGGCTGGCACCAGACTTCGTAGCCCAGCTCGCCGGTGTAGCCGGTGCGCGAGATCATCAGCGGGCAGCCGTCGTAGCCGTCCAGGCGGCCCACCAGGAACCGGAACCAGCCCAGGGTTTCGAGGTTCGGTTGGGTCGGTGGGGTCCAGACCATCTGTTTGAGCAGTTCACGACTCATTGGACCCTGGACGGCCAGGTTGTGAATCTGCTCGCTGGCGGACTTGACCCAGACCTTCATGCCGAGCTTTTGCGCCTGTTCGCGCAACCAGACTCCGGCGTAGTCTTCGCCGCAGATCCAGCGGAAATTGTCGGGGCCCAGGCGCAGCAAGGTGCCGTCGTCGAGCATGCCGCCGTGCTCGTGGCACATCGCCGAGTACACCACTTGACCGACCGCCAGGCGCCGCACATCCCGGGTCAGGCAGTACTGCAACAAGGCTTCCGCGTCGGGGCCGATGATTTCGAATTTACGCAAGGCGGTCAGGTCCATCACCGCGACGCGCTCGCGGCAACCGAAGTATTCCTCGACTGCGCCATAGCCGTCGTAGCGCAGCGGCAACCACCAATTGCGGTAATCGGTAAAGCTGCCGGTCAAGGCGCTGGTGCGTGAGTGGAACGCGGACTCACGGGTAAGAGTCGGGTCGGCATCGGCCGTGGTTCGAGTGCTCATGGCGATGGAAAAACGCTCCTTTTCGCTGTAGATGCGGACATGGATATCGGTCGGGTTCCAGCCGTTGGCCGGGTCGATGTCGTCCGGGCATGAGGTGCTGCCACACAGCAGATCGGTCATGGCCCGCAGCAGCACGTAATCGCCGGGACGCGACCAGGGCTCGTCCAGCGTCATCTGCTGGTGGGCGTCGATCCCGGTATTGAAAAATAAATTGATCGCCGGCCAGCCATTGCGGGCATTGACCCCATGAGGCACGAGCACTCGGCTGAGGTTGTCGCTGCAGTTGTCGTGCCCGAAGTAGCCATGGCTCTCGTAGTAGCGCGCGGCGCAGGCCAGGGCGAAGGAGTCGTGGCGGCCGACGGTGTCACGCACCACCTCCAGCATCGGTTGCATCTGCCGGTCGAAAAACTTTGAGAACAGTCCCGGTGCCGGGTAGGCGCTGCCGTTCAGGGTGCGGGTCACGGTCTGGTCCAGGTCCAGCTCCAGACCGCGATCCAGTGCCCGTCGATCGAAGGCGACGAAATCCGAGCATTGGCGGCCGGCGACGTCCAGCACCTGCACGTACTGCCCTTTGCCGACGGTGTAACTGTGGGCGGTGCCGGCGCTAATGGTGAATTCGTCAATTAACTCGCCCAACGGTTCGGGCAACACCGGGAGCAGCAGCGGCGAAGGATTGGCCCGTGTCATCCACAACCTCAGTTCGCTGGGCCGATACTGGCGGTCGACGGCCGTTGGCCCGGCGGGTGCAGCGACGATCACCAGCAGTTCATCGCTGGCGACAAAGTGGCGACTGAAGTCGGCAGGGCTGTCCTCGTCCCAGAGTGAAGCCGCGTTGGGCAGGTGGTACGGATCAATGCCGCGTCGGCTCAAAGCCTGGTTGATACGCCGAGCCTGCAAAGTCGGTTCGGCGAGCCGTGCGCCGATAAACCCGCAGGCCGTCGAACCGCTCAGTGCCCAGGCTGCCAGGGCGCTGCGACCGAGCATATCCACGGCCAGCAATTCGCAAGGTTGCCGGCCTTCAAGGTCGATCACTTGCAGGCTGTCGCCGGGCTGCAGCGCGACAAGGGTCAGGCCGCCGGCGGCCACCCGATAGCGCTCCAGGGCCGGGGCCCGGGCAAAGAGACTGGGCTCCCGCGGGCGGGAAACACGAGGTGCGTTCATGGTGAGGCTCCCGGGTCAACCGATCGACTTGACGGACATCGGCGGTTCAGCGAGGTACGCCGCCATGGAGTCGTCAAGGGCATGCAGCCAAGGTGTGTGGTGGGGGGGCGACTGGGTGCCGGTCATCAGCGATCGGTAGGACTTGTCGCGGTACCCCATGATGTTGTGGGCCTTGTCGTGCTTCCAGTGCAGGAAGGTGTCGTTGACCGCGGCGATATCGAAGTTCGGGTAGTCGGTGGCGTCCACCAGTTGCTGGATATAGGCACCCTGGTATTCGAACATCTGCTGGTTGGTTTCAAGTTGCTGTTCACGGGCATGCCATTCCTGACTATCGGCGGCCCTTTGTGCCTGGTCGGGTAGGGCGATGCGTTGCAGGATCACGTCGCGGGCGTACCAGGCCTGGGCGTCGAACATGTTGAACGAGTACCACTGGTCTTGCATGCCGAGGTAGATCAGTTGTGGGTTTGGCTCCCAGAAAATGCCCTTGTACAGGTTCATCGGCCATAGCCGGTTGTCGGTCTTGAGGCACAGTTCGTCCGGCAGGAAGGGGAAGTGATGTTTGTAGCCGGTGCACAGGATCACCGCATCAATGTGCTTGTGGGTGCCGTCGATAAAGTACGCGCGGTTTTTTTCCAGGCGCTGCAACAGCGGTTTTTCTTCCCAGTTGGCGGGCCAGTCATAGCCCATGGGCGCGGTGCGGTAGCAGCTGGTGATGCTGCGAGCGCCGTACTTGTAGCACTGTGAACCGATGTCTTCGGCGGAATAGCTGCTGCCGACGATCAGCAGATCCTTGCCCTTGAACTCCAGCGCCTCGCGGAAATCATGGGCGTGCAGGATGCGCCCGCCGAACTGCTCGAATCCGGGGAAGTACGGCATCTTCGGCGTCGAAAAGTGCCCGCAGGCGTTGATCACATAGTCGAATTCTTCCGAGGTCTGGGTATCGCTGCCGTGGTTGTGGGCGACCACCGTGAAGCGGCGAGTCTCTTCGTCAAAGGTGACCTGGCGCACCACGTTGTTGAAACGGATGTAGTCGCGAACCCCGGCTTTTTCGACGCGGCCCTTGATGTAGTCCCAGAGCACTTCCCGTGGTGGGTAGGAGCCGATGGGGCGGCCAAAATGTTCTTCGAAGGTGTAGTCGGCGAACTCCAGGCATTCCTTCGGGCCGTTCGACCACAAATAGCGGTACATGCTGCCATGCACCGGTTCGCCGTTTTCATCCAGGCCGGTGCGCCAGGTGTAATTCCACATGCCACCCCAGTCTTGCTGTTTTTCATAGCAGACCAGTTCCGGGATGGGCGTTCCCTGGTCCCTGGCCGATTGAAATGCCCGCAGTTGAGCCATGCCGCAAGGGCCGGCGCCGATGATTGCAACGCGTGTGGTCATGGTCGTTTCTCGTGGCTGTGAATCGGAAAAAGGGCTCGCTCAGCGAAAAATCACCGTCTTGTCCTGGTTGATGAACACCCGGTGTTCCAGGTGGTATTTCAGGGCTTTGGAAAGCGCTACGGTTTCGGTGTCGCGGCCGATGGCAACCAGCGAGTCGGGCAGGTGGGTATGGTCGACCCGCTGGATTTCCTGCTCGATGATTGGCCCCTCGTCGAGATCGCTGGTGACGTAGTGGGCAGTGGCGCCGATCAGCTTCACGCCACGGTCGTAGGCCTGGTGATAGGGCTTGGCGCCCTTGAAACCGGGCAGGAACGAGTGATGGATGTTGATGGCCCGGCCGGACAGCTGCTGGCACAGGCCATCGGACAGAATCTGCATGTAGCGGGCGAGCACCACCAGATCGGTCTGAGTGTCCTCGACGATGCGCATCAACTCGGCTTCCTGGCTGGCCTTGCTGTCCTTGGTGATCGGCAGGTAGATGAAGCGAATGCCTTCGCGTTCGGCCATGGCTCGCAGGTCCAGGTGGTTGGAGACCACTGCGGTGATGTGCATGTCCATCTCGCCTTTGCGGTGGCGGTACAGCAGGTCAGTCAGGCAATGGTCGAACTTGCTGACCATCAGCAGCACCCGGGTCGGCTGACTGCTGCAGAACAGCTGCCACCGCATGTCGAAGCCGCCGGCCAGGTCGCCCAAGTCCTCGCGCAGGGCACCGATATCGCCGGTCACGCCGGTGTTGAAACGAAAGACCGCGCGCATGAAAAACTGCCCGGTGAACTCGTCGTCGAATTGCGCCAGCTCGCTGATGTAACACTGCTGTCCGGCCAGGCAGGTGGTGATCGCGGCCACGATGCCGGACGCTGCGGGGCAATTGATCTTGAGAATGTAATGTTCGTTGGAAGTATCCATCGAAGGTCCCTTGGATAAAGTGGTTGGAGGCTCAGCCCTTGGCCGTGCGCTTGGTTTTTTCCGGGTCGTCGAAGGGCAGGGCATGGGTCACAGCGGCGCTTTCCTGGCTGCCGCGCACCTGCAGGGCAATGCCTGGATTCGAGCAGGCGACGCTCATCCGGGCGATGGCCATGGAGCGCTTGCTCAGGCGCGAATACATGCCGCAGGTGATCACTCCGACTTGCTGGTTGCCTTGCCACAGGGTGTCGCCGGCCTCCGCGACGCGGACGCCTTCGAGCAATACGCCGGTGATCTTGAAGCGCTCCTGACCGCGCAACCGAAAGTGCTCTTCGGCGCCACGGAATTCGCGTTTGTCCGGGGACACGGTGAAATCCAGGCCCATTTCCCACAGGGTGTCGCCAGCCTTCTGATCGGCGAAGGGGTACATCTGCGAGTTGTCGTAGGGGAAAAACATCAGCGAGCTTTCCACCCGCAACCAGTCCAGCGCGGTGAAGGCGCAAGGGATGATGCCCAGGCCCGCGCCTTGTTCAAGGATGCTGTCCCACAGCGCCGGGGCATCGGCGGCCTTGCAGAAGATCTCGTAGCCGCGCTCGCCGGTGTAACCGGTGCGAGAGATCATCACCGGGCGGTCGAACAGGCGGGTTTGCAGGTGATGGAAGTAAGGCAGTTGACGGATTCCGGGCACATGCTCGGCGAGAAAGTCCACCGCCAGCGGTCCTTGTAGCGAGAGGTCGTGCAGGTCGTCATCGAACAGCACCGCCACTTGCCGGCCCTGGGATGAGCGCACCAGCATTTCGTGGCCGCTGCCGGCACCGTGCACCACCATGAAGGCGTTGGGTCCGGTGCGGTAGACGATGCAGTCATCGACGAATTTGCCTTCCTCGTCGAGCATCGAGGCGTACACCGACTTGCCGGGGTAGAGCTTGGCGATGTCGCGGGTGGTCGCCCATTGCAGCAGGCTCTCGGCGTGGGGGCCGACGTAGTGGACTTTTTTCAGCCCGGACACGTCCATCAGCCCGGCCCGTGTGCGGATCGCCTGATGGTGATCGGCCAGGTCGCTGTCGTAGGTCCAGGCAGTGCCCATGCCGTTCCAGTCTTCGAGGTTCGAGCCGAGTGCGCGGTGCCGTTCGGCCAGCGCAGAAATACGCCATGAATGCGTCATGTGAAGATCCTTGTCGGGGGAAAGTGGGTAGGGGTCAGGCTTGCGGATCGAAGCGGCTCAGCCACTCGACCAGGGTCTGTCGGTAACGGCTCATACCCTTGTAGTCGGCGATCGGCTCGGGCAGGTCGCGCAGCACACGGTGCAGGCGGCAGCCCCAGCCGGGCTGGGTGATCAGTTCCTGCATGCTGATCAGGTAGGTGCGGATGCTGAACATCACCGCGTTGCTGCGCGGCAGACGGGCCATCACTTGCAACTCGACCCGCAGGTGAACCTGTTGCCCGACGTTCTCGGCGGTGATGCGGCCGCGGTCGGCGCCCCATTCATGGAAAGTCTCGGGGGAGGAGTTCAGGCGTGGATTGATCGTCAGTGTCCAGTTCAGACGCCGCACCGGCTGGCCCGTTTGCAAGTTGAGCAGGTACTTCAGCGCGCGGTCGAAGATGCCCATCTGATGGGCCATGGGTACCGGCGAATGCCACTGCTTGAAACTCATGCCGGCGTCAAAGGCCAGGGACCAGTCGGCTGGGCTGGTGACCAGGCCTGCATCCATGTACAGATCGCCGTCGCGTTGATCGAGCAGGGCGAAATCCCCCTGCACCTGTCGGCCAATGAACTCCAGCGGTTCGCAAGGCAGGGTCGCGGCATCACCGAACACAAAGTGCTGATCGATATTCAGCAGCGTGTTGCGCCAATGCCAGCGATCACCGTCACGCGCAAGTGAGAACCACTGCGGATAATCAGTGGCGAGGTGTTCCATGATCATCTGCAGCGCATCCCAGGCCGCCACTTGCATGTGCGGCATCACCAGGTAGCGGCGCGGATCCTTGTCCAGCACCAAGGCGCGTTCGGCCATTTCCGAGCGGTAGTGTTCGTCGATGTCGAACCCGTGCTGGTAAATCGAGCCGGGATCCCGGGAGGTCGCCGGTTCGATGTTCACCGAATACAGGTAGCTGTCCTCGGTGAAGGGGAAGGGAAAACGACGGATGGCGGCGGGGCTGTTGCGAAAGCTGAAATCGTCTCGATAGCTCTGCACAGGGCTTGATTGAATGGTCATGGTCGACTCCTAAAGATCCAGCGAAACGCAAGGGCCGCAGCCGCGGGAAACACAGGGCATGAGAAAGTCAGCCTGCTCGGCGGGGCTCAGAAAACTGTCGCGGTGTTCGATGTCGCCGCCCACGTGGCGGGTCATGCATCGGCCACAGACTCCGCCACGGCACAGGTTGGGGATCTGCAGTCCGGCGGATTCCAGAGCTTCGAGCAGGCTTTGTTCGGCGCCGACCCGCAAGCGCTGGCCGCTGCGCAGCAGTTCCAGGTCGAAGGGTTGGCCCGGTTGTGCGGCATTAAAGGCCTCCCAGTGCACCCGGCCGGGCGGCCAGCCGAGTGCCTTGGCCTGTTGCCGAACCGCGTCGAGCAACGGTTGCGGGCCGCAGGTGTAAACGTGGCTGCCCAGCGGTCGATCACGCAGGATCCGGCTCAGGTCCGGGCGGCTGGCGTAGGTGTGCAGGCGTGATCCCAGCCGCTGTTGCAACGCCTCGACATAGGCATCGCTCAGGCCCGGACGACAGAGGTAGTGCAATTCGAAGTGAGCCTGGCTTTGTTCAAGGGCCGCGATATAGGCCATGAACGGCGTGATGCCGATGCCTCCGGCGATCAGGATGTGCAGGCTGGCGGTTGAGTGCAGGGCGAACAGATTGGCCGGCGGCGAAATCTGCAGCGTGTCCCCGACCTGGACCTGCCGATGCAGGTAGAGCGAGCCGCCGCGGGAGGCCTCCTGCAGGCGTACGGCGATGCGGTAATGCTGGCTCTCCGCCGGGTCGCTGGTGAGTGAATAGGCATTGCGCAGCTTGCCCTCGGCCAGTGGCAGGTGAACCTGCACATGACTGCCGGGGGAGAAAGCCGGCAGGGGCCCGGCGCACGCCTGCAGGGTGAATTCGCGCACCACTGGGGTAAGCATTCTCGCCGCGCTGACCCGCACTTCGATTGCGGCGCTCATGACCGGACTCCGGCGTAAGGCTGATCGGGGTTGGTGCAGACGCCGAGGTACGCCCCCAGGCGGCGGGAAAAGTGTTTGCGGACTTCCAGCCCGACGTCGCAACCGATGCAGGTCAGCAGCGGCTCCGGCCCGGCGGCCTGAGTCAGGCCGCAGTGCACGCAATACACCAGGCGCGCACCGGCAATCGTGCGGGTGATGTCGATCTCATCATCTTCCAGTCCGGCGCTGCGGGCCTCGCCGTGGATGCGCCAGATAAAGGCCTCGTCGCCCATGATGTAGAGATGGCTGCCGACGGTGGCGCTGACCAGCGCCTGATGCAGGCGCAGGGAAAAGTCGGCGCTCTCGCCATTCAGTACCAAGGGCTGTTCCAGTTCCCCGACAAAGGGCGAGCAGGCGGCCGCCGATTGCATGACCACGATGTGCCGGGTGACGCTTTCACGAGGCAGCGGCTGGCGATAGCGCGGGAGACTGTGAAGTCGGTCCGGGGCGGCGCTGTGTCTATCCGTCATGTGGGCTTTCCTGGCTGATCCGCGCCTGTCGAAGGGCGAGAAAGGTGGCGTTGGACTGGGGATTTGTTTCCTGTTGGGGAAGATACTTTCCTATGGGGAAAATCTTCTCAATCCGGAAAAAGGGCTATGTCTTTGGAGATAAGTCCTGCGCAACGCCTGTCCGGGGCATGGAAGTTGCTGGTCTTTGCTTATGGCTGAGCAACCGGACGGGGAGTTATCGAGGGTGCGAACACGACCGCAGTGGTGGCCGCTCTGGTTGGGGCGTATCCGCCCCGACCAGGCGCGCAGCGTGCGCAAACTGCTGGCCGGATTGCCTTTGTGTCAGGTGCACGCTGACGGTGCCTTGTCGGGTTTTCTGGATCGTTTCGAAGCATTGTTGCCGACCTGCAAACTGAATCTGATCCTGGACGGCGAAGACCTGGGGCCGGCACGGCGTGGATTGCTCGAGGGCTGTCAGGACGTTGCGCGTTGCCCTTGGCGTGACTCGGCACTGCCTGATGCGGCTCAGGCCTGTGGCCCTTGCCGGCAACGGGGCGTACATCGCCTGCTGTGTGCCTTGCCGCACAGCGACGATTCGAGCAAAGGGGTGTTGTTGCTCGATACCCCACAACCAGTCCACTCAAGCTGGCGCCAGTTGCTGGAAGAGGCGGCGCAGGCGGTCGGCGTCACCGTGCGCTTGCGCTGCTACACCCGTGAACAACAGCGCAAACAGGCCACGTTCCGGCACGGCGCCCTGGCCCGTGAGCTGCACGATTCGGTGGCTCAGCAGTTGGGTTACCTGTCGTTCCAGGCGCGTTTGCTGCAGTCGCAGTTGGGCGAGCCTGCACAGGCCAGCACCGCGTTGCAGGAACTGTGCGGCGGCTTGAGCCAGTTGCAGCGCCAGGTGCGCGAGCTGATCACCAGCGCTCGTCTGACCATGGACGGGCGCTCACTGCGCCAGGCCCTGGCCGACTCTGTCGCCGAGTTCTCGCGGCGCTGCATCATCGTTTTTGAACTGGACAATCGCCTGGCTGATGACGCTTTGAGCCCGGAAACCGAATTGCAGATTCTGCAGATCATTCGCGAGGCACTGGCCAACGCGGTACGCCATTCCCATGCACGGCATGTGCGCATCGAGTTGCGGCAAAACCAGGACGGTGATGCTTCTGTTTCGGTGGAGGATGACGGCATCGGACTGAGCCCGGCGTCAGGGGAGGAAAACCATTTCGGCCTGGCGATTATCCGCGAGCGCGCCGCGAGCATTGGCGCCCGACTGACCATTGAGGCGATCCGCCCGCACGGGGTCCGTGTACACCTTGGCCTTCGCCGTCACCAAGACCTGCCACAGGGGAGTTTCGATGGACTGCACGACCTTATTACTGATCGATGATCACCCGTTGTTTCGCAAAGGACTGGCACAGCTGTTCGGCGCCAGCGACGACTTCGAAGTGGTGGGGCAGGCCGCCAGTGGCCGCGAAGGTATCAACCTGGCCGTGAGCCTGGCGCCGCAGCAGGTTTTGCTTGATCTGCACATGCCCGGCTTGAGCGGTTTGCAGGTGCTCGACGAACTGCGTCAGTTGCGCCTCGACTGCCAGGTGGTGGTGCTCACCGCATCGATGGATCGCGCCGAGCTGTTGACCGCCCTGCGCCTGGGGGCCAGTGGTTATGTGCTCAAGGAAACCGAGCCTGATGCGTTGTTGGACTACATGCGCAATTGCCACAAGGGCGCGATCGTTCTGGATTCAACCCTGATTGCGCTGCTGGCCGATCAGGGCGAATCGGTGACCCGGCCTGCACACGATTCGGATCTGCTCGACACCGGCAACCTGACCGAGCGCGAGGGGCAGACCCTGGCCCTGATCGCTGCTGGCATGAGCAATAAACAGATCGGCCGGGAACTGGGGATCAGCGATGGCACGGTCAAAATCTATGTGAGGAATCTGTTGCAGAAACTCAGCCTGCACTCGCGCCTGGAGCTGGCGGCGTGGGTGCACAACGCCGCGTCGGTGAGACACGAGGAGCGTCACTAGATGATGGAACGGCCAGAGGCATTTGTGCAGGCACTGCCCTTGCACCTGATGGATCGCTTTCCGGCGGCGTTGCTCGAACTGCGCGATAACGGTCAGATCGCCCACTTCAACCTGGCCTGGGTCGAGCTGATGGATCTGCCGGGCACGGAACGCAACCTCATCGACTATGTGCACCACGAAGACCGTTCGTTGTGGCGTCAGGCCCTGCATGAACTGCGTCGGCGCCCCGAAACTTCCTTCAACCAGCGGCTGCGTTTTGTTCACCCTTCGGGGGAACTGCGCTGGTTCGACGTCAGCCTGAAGCGCGGGCCGCAGGGTTTCTATCTGGTGGCAGGCGACATCACTGCGCACAAGCGGCGCGAAATTGCCTTGCAGGCTAGTCAGCGCAGCAGCATGAGCTTGCTCGACAGCATGCCGGGCCTGATCTATCGCGGTCGCAACAACCGCGACTGGACTATGGAATTCGTCAGTGCCGGTTGCCTGCAACTGACCGGGTATCCACCGGAGCGGCTGGTGGACAACCATGAATTCACCTACAACAGCCTGATCCTGGCGCAGGATGCCGATTACGTCTGGCGCGAGGTGCAATATGCCCTGTCACGGCAGGAGCCGTTCGAACTCAATTACCGGATACGCTGCGCAGATCAGTCGATCAAGCATGTTTGGGAAAAGGGTGTGGGGATTTATGCCGACACCCGGGAGGTGCTGGGTATCGAGGGGGCGATTTTCGAGCGACGGGCGGGTCAGCCCTGAAGGGCGATGAGGTTTGTAATGCACAGCAAATCAGGTGTGTACGGGCTTTCTCGCGAGAGGGAGTGTCAGTCGAAATCAATGTTGACTGATACACCGCCTTCGCAAGCAAGCCCGCTCCCTATATAGAACTCTGGGTGTTATCGAAACGCGGGAACGACCTGCTTGATAAACAGCTCCAGAGATTTTTTCTTCTCTGCATGGGGCAAGCTGTTGTCGCACCAGAAGCTGAACTCATCGACCCCGAGTTCCTGGTAATACTTGATGCGCGGGATGATTTCTTCCGCGGTGCCGATCATGGCAGTCTTGTGCAGGCTCTCCAGTTCGAACTCCGGACGAGCGGCGAATTTTTCCTCCGGGCTCGGCGCCAGGAAGCCGTTGACCGGCACTTCCTTGTTGCCGAACCAGGCATCGAACGTGCGATAGAACTTTGAGATCGCCTTGGCCCCGACTTTCCAGCCTTCCGGGTCATCGGCCGCGTGGACGTGGGTGTGACGCAACACCATCAGTTGCGGGCGTGGTACGTCCGGGTTGTTATCCAGGGCAGCCTGGAATTTGTTCTTCAGGTCGAGGACTTCTTCGTCGCCTTTCATCAGCGGCGTGACCATGACGTTGCAACCGTTGGCCACGGCGAAATTGTGCGAGTCCGGATCGCGGGCGGCGATCCACATCGGCGGGTTGGGCTTCTGGATCGGCTTCGGCACGCTGGTGGACGTCGGGAATTTCCAGATATCGCCATCGTGGGCGTAGTCGCCTTGCCACAGGGCGCGCACCACCGGAACCATCTCGCGCAGCGCTTGACCGCCGGAGGAGGCGGGCATGCCGCCGGCCATGCGATCGAACTCCACCTGATAGGCGCCACGGGCAAGACCGACTTCCATGCGACCGTTACTGATCACGTCCAGCAGCGCGCATTCGCCGGCGACCCGCAACGGGTGCCAGAACGGCGCAATGATGGTGCCGGCGCCGAGGTGAATGGTGGTGGTTTTGGCGGCCAGGTAGGCCAGCAGCGGCATCGGGCTCGGCGAGATGGTGTATTCCATGGCGTGGTGTTCGCCGATCCAGACGGTGCTGAAACCGCCGGCTTCGGCCATCAGGGTCAGTTCGGTCAAGTCTTCGAACAGCTGACGGTGGCTGACACTTTCGTCCCAACGTTCCATGTGCACGAACAGGGAAAACTTCATGACGCTTACCTCTAATCTTTGTTATTGGCTGTCGGTTCAGGCAAGGACGGGCAGGGCGCCCATCTTGCCGTGGCAGTACACCAGCGGACCGGCGGTGTGCTGCGGCACTATCAGATTCTTCACTGCACCGACCATGATCGCGTGGTCGCCGCCTTCATATTCGCGCCATAGTTCACATTCGATGACGGCTGTGGCGTTGGCCAGGATCGGGTTGCCCAGTTCGCTCAACGTCCATTCGATCCCTTGCGCCTTGTCCTTGCCTTTGCGGGCGAAGGCATAGGCTTCGCTTTGTTGACCGCCGGACAGTACGTGGATGGCAAAGCGTTTGTTCTTGATCAGTATCGGATAGGAATCGGAACTGTAGTTGGGGCAGAACAGCACCAGGGCTGGGTCCATGGACAGCGAACTGAACGCGCTGGCGGTGAGGCCGACGATTTGTCCGTCGTCGTCCAGCGTGGTGATGACCGTTACCCCAGACGGGAACGAGCCCATGACTTGTTTGTAGATGGCGGCATCGATCATTGGAGGGTCCTCGGGTGCTGCGGCGTGGTTTTTATGAATTTATAGGTCTGATGGTATACCGTAATACATAGTTTGCAAGGGCTTTTTATCTTTGCCGATAAACGCATGTTGCGAAGCTACGGCCTAATGTTTTCGGGGTTTGTAGCCCAAGATTGAGAGCGGTGAGCCCTTATAGAAGCAGATCAGTTTGCCTTTCAAACACAGGATCAGTCCTGTGAAAATATTGGAATACCATAATATGGTTCGCGTCTGAGGGGTTGCCGAAGAGCCCCCCCCCGGTTTGGCTTCATACAAATATAAGATCAGACAAACTCGAGTTCATGCACATGTCCCGGATGCCCCGGCAACCCGTTGATCGAGAATCACACGGTCGATTACGTCCCACTCGCGGAACGCCGTGGGAAGGCCCGCGATCTTTTCACTCTATGGTTCAGCACCAACATTGCGCCGTTGCCGGGCGTTTCAAAATCTGCCTGCCCCTTTCCCTGAGTCCGATGGGAAAGCCCCCCAATCAAAAAGCAAAAAAAGGTCGCCACAACCCGACGTTGCAGCGACCCGAGGGTGACCAATAACGTGCGGCCCACTGGCATGGGTCGCTTGAGGATCAATGAGCGCCAGCAGCCTTATTCAGATCGCTCTCAGCCCATTCGGTATAAACGCATGCATCCGCAGTCGCCCAACGCACACGCACCGGATCGCCCGTCTTGAGCGGCATGCCCGCGGCAGACAGCGCCTTGACGGTCATGGACGTACCGCCCGAGGTCACCACACTGCAAGTCTGGCTTTCACCAAGAAACAGTACCTCCACGACCTTGGCCGAAACCTCATTCCAGCCTGCCGCCAACGGTTCCTGCGCAGCTTGCTCAATACTCAAGGCCAAGGCTTTCTCCGGTCGCACCATCAGCAAAACATCCTGATCAGTCTGCAATCCTGCGGTCAGTCGAATCGACAGAGACTGACCTTCAAACGAAGCCACCGCATTGCCCTGAGCCTTGAGCTTGAGGAAGTTGGAGTTGCCAAGGAAGGAGGCAACGAAGGCATTTGGCGGGTTCTGATACAGGTCAAAGCCGCTGCCCAATCCAACGATTTTGCCGTGACTGAAAATCGCGATGCGCTGAGACAAACGCATGGCTTCTTCCTGGTCGTGGGTCACGTAAATGATGGTGATGCCAAGACGCCGATGCAGCTGGCGCAGTTCATCCTGCAAGTCTTCACGCAGCTTTTTGTCCAAAGCGCCGAGAGGTTCGTCCATCAACAAAATGCGTGGTTCATAAACCAGCGCCCGAGCGATCGCCACCCGTTGCTGCTGCCCACCGGAAAGTTGTGAAGGGCGGCGATGGGCGAATTGTTCCAGTTGCACCAGTTTGAGCATGGCGTCGACCCGGCGCTCGCGCTCGCTGGCGGCCAGCTTGCGGATGGCCAGGGGGAACGCGATGTTGTCGCGCACTGACAGGTGCGGAAACAGCGAATAACGCTGGAACACCATGCCGATGTCACGCTTGTGCGGCGGTACGTTGACCAGCGACTGGCCATTGACCTGGATCTCGCCGCTGCTCGGGGTTTCGAAGCCGGCAAGCATCGACAGGGTGGTGCTTTTGCCGGAGCCGCTGGAGCCGAGGAAGGTCAGGAATTCACCGTCCTTGATGTCCAGCGAGATGTCGTCCACGGCGGCAAAGTCGCCGTAGTACTTGTTCAGGTTGCGCAGACTGACCAGCGGTTTGTCGTTCTGCTGCGCGGAATCTTTGATGACGGCACTCATGTCGTACTCCTGTGCGCTCAGGCGCTGATTTGATTGCGCCGGCGAACGGCGGCGGCGATGACCATGACCAATACCGAGAGGCCGATCAGCAGCGTCGAAGCGACGGCGATCACGGGCGTCAGGTCCTGGCGCAGGGTGGTCCACATTTTCACGGGAAGGGTTTGCAGGGTAGGGCTGGCCATCATCACGCTCAGCACCACTTCATCCCACGACACCAGGAACGCGAACAGCGCACCGGCGACCATGCCCGGGCGGATTGCCGGAAAAGTCACCTTGTACACCGCTTGCAGTCGCGAGGCGCCGCAGATCACCGCGGCATCCTCAATGGACTGATCGAACAGCTTCAGCGAGTTGATGATCGAGATGATGGTGAACGGCAGCGCTACGATGACGTGGCTGACCACGAAAGCGAACATCGTCCCGGTATAGCCGAGTTTGAGAAACAGCGCGTACACCGCTACCGCGATGATCACCAGCGGCACGATCATCGGCAGGGTGAACAGGCCGTAGAGCAATTCTCGTCCCGGAAAGCGCCCGCGTACCAGGGCAAAAGCGGTCGGCAAACCCAGGGCTACAGCGCAGATCGTGGTCAGCACGGCGACTTTGAGGCTGGCCATGGCTGCGTTCATCCAATCGGGATTGGAGAAGAACTGGCCGTACCATTTCAGCGTCCAGCCCGGCGGCGGAAACACCAGCCACTGGGAGGAGCCGAAGGACAGCAGCACGATGAACACGATCGGCAACAGCAGGAACAGCGAGATTAAACCGGTCGTGAAATACAGGCCGAAACGCATGCGCCGGCTCATGGCATTGGGGGTCAGGAGCATGACGGCTTACCTCGAGTTGCTGGCGCCAACCGGGGATTCCGGCTGGAGCTTCAGGTAGAAGTAGAACAACACCAGCGTGATCACGATCAGCAACGCTGCACCGGCGCTGGCCAGTCCCCAATTGAGGAACGACTGCACCTGCTGAATGATGAATTCGGGCAGCATCATGTTCTGCGCGCCGCCCAGCAGTGCCGGGGTCACGTAGTAACCGAGGGACATCACAAATACCATCAGGCCACCGGAGAACAGCCCCGGCCGGCACAGCGGCAGGAACACCCGGAAGAAGTTGGTCCAGGGGCTGGCGCCGCAAATCGAACCGGCCTGCAGAATCATCGGGTCGATGGCCTGCATGGTCGCCTGCAACGGCAGCACGATGAACGGGATCATGATGTAACTCATGCCGATCACCACGCCGGTCAGGTTGTGCACCATTTCCAGTGGCTGATCAATGATGCCCATTGCCATCAGCGCTTTGTTGATTACACCGGACGCCTGCAACAGCACCAGCCAGGAATAGGTCCTCGCCAGCAGGCTGGTCCACATCGACAGCAGCACAATGTTGAGGACCCAGCGGCCCCAGCCACGAGGCACCAGCGTGATCGCCCAGGCCAGAGGAAAGCCCAGTAGCAGGCTGAACAGGGTCACCAGCCCGGCCACCGAGAAGGTGTTGAGCAAGACTCGGGCGTAAGCCGAGTTGGCGAACAGTTGTTCGTAGTTACCCAGGCCCGGTACCGGTTCCAGTACGCCCCGCAGTAGCAGACCAATCAACGGCGCCAGAAAGAACAGGCCGAGAAACAGCAGGGCGGGGATCAGGTTGCTTGAACCGCGCCAGCGCTGTGCCAGGGAAGGGGATTGGTTCATCACAGCCGCCTTGCCGGAAACCGCCCCGGCAGCGCCAGCGGCGCTCCCGGTCTGCGTAGGTTGACGGGACGCTGTTGCCGTCATTTTCATTTGACCAGCCATTCGTTCCACCGTGTCGCGATGGCCGGACCGTTCTTGGCCCAGTACGCGAAATCAAGAGTGATCTGATCCTTGGCGTAGGCAGTCGGCAGGTTAGGGGCGAGCACCGAATCCAGGCGCGCCACGCTGTCGACGTTGACCGGCGCATAGGCGGTCAGGTTGGAGAAGTCAGCTTGTCCTTTGGCGCTGCTGGCGTTGGCCAAAAACTTCATGGCGGCGGCCTTGTTTTTCGAGCCTTTAGGGATGACCAGAATGTCGGCCATGACCAGGTTCTGTTTCCAGCTCACGCCCACCGGCGCGCCATCTTGTTGCAGGGCATAGATGCGGCCGTTCCAGAACTGCCCGAGGCTCGCTTCACCCGAGGCCAGCAACTGTTGCGACTGCGCTCCGCCGCCCCACCAGACGATGTCTTTCTTGATGGTGTCGAGTTTCTTGAAGGCGCGATCCAGGTCCAGCGGATACAGCTTGTCGGCGGGTACACCGTCGGCCAGCAGCGCCAGTTCGAGCACGCCGGGGCTTGGCCATTTGTAGAGGGCGCGTTTGCCAGGGTAGGTCTTGGTGTCGAACAGCGCGGACCAATCTTGAGGTTTGCCGGCACCGAGCTTGCCTTCGTTGTAACCGAGGACGAAGGAGAAGTAGAACGAGCCGACGCCATGGTCAGAGACGAAGCGCGGGTCGATTTTGTCGCGCTGGATCACCGAGAAATCGAGGGGTTCGAGCAAGCCTTCAGCCGCCGCGCGCAAGGCGAAATCAGCCTCGACGTCGACCACGTCCCATTGCACGTTGCCGCTTTCGACCATGGCTTTGAGTTTGCCGTAGTCGGTAGGACCATCCTGGACCACGGTGATGCCGCTGGCCTTGCTGAACGGATCGGCCCAGGCCTGCTTCTGTGCATCCTGGGTGCTGCCGCCCCAGCTGACGAAGTTGACGCTTTCAGCCGCCATCAGCGCCTGGCTGGTCATGCTCAACAAACCCGCAAAAAGCATTGCGGTTACACCTTTGTTCAACACCATTTTTACGCCCTCATTTTGTTGTGTTTGTGAGCGGGTTGTTGATGCCCGCCTATCGGGAGCAGTAGGTCCATCTGGCCTCTAAAGGCGACCGTGCCAAGGGCTGTTGTTGGTGCTTTCCCTGTCGGGGGCCCATGGTTGGAATGTCCGGTCTATGGAATATCATATTATGGTATTCCAAACTTTGTGCAAGCACTTTGCCTTACCGGCTATCAGCCAAAAGCGGTTTTTTTGCCGTCAGGCCATCCAATAGTGGCCTGCGTGGGTAAAGGGCCAGCCCCGGACTTATTCGGTGAAAGGGATGCTCTCGACCACTTCCAGGTCGTAACCGGTCAAGCCTGCGTATTTCAGCGGTGGGCCGAGATGACGCAACTTGCCCACGCCGAGATCCTGCAGAATCTGCGCCCCGGTCCCTACTTCAGAATAGATGCGCGATTGCGAACGGCTGAATTGTCGTGGCGGCTGAGTGAGTTGGGGCACGCGTTCCAGCAGCGCTTGCGACGACTCATGATTGGCCAGCACGACCACCACGCCGCGACCTTCTTCAGCCACCCGTTGCAGCGCGGCCCACAACGTCCAGTTGGACGGGCCGCTGTACTGCGCACCGACCAGATCGCGCAGTGGATCGATCACATGTACCCGCACCAGGGTGGGTTCTTCCCGACGAATGTCACCCATGACCATCGCCATGTGCACGCCACCTTCGATACGGTCCTCGAAGGTGATCAACCGGAAAGTCCCATGCACCGTCGGCAATTCGCGTTCGCCGATGCGCACCACGGTGTGTTCGGTGTTGAGCCGGTAATGGATCAGATCGGCGATGGTGCCGATCTTGATTCCATGTTTGCGGGCGAACACTTCCAGATCCGGGCGGCGGGCCATGGTGCCGTCGTCGTTCATCACTTCGACGATTACCGAGGCGGGAGTGAAACCCGCCAGGCGAGCGAGGTCGCAACCGGCTTCGGTGTGGCCGGCACGGGTCAGCACGCCGCCTTCCTTGGCGCGTAGCGGGAAGATATGGCCGGGCTGCACAATGTCCGTGGGACCTGCATTGGCGGCTACGGCGGCGGCAACGGTACACGCCCGATCGGCGGCGGAAATACCGGTGGTCACGCCCACAGCGGCCTCGATGGATACGGTGAACGCGGTGCTGAACACACTGCCATTGCTCGGCACCATCTGCTCCAGACCCAGGCGCTGGCAGTGCTCGTCGGTCAGGGTCAGGCAAATCAATCCGCGCGCTTCACGAGCCATGAAGCTGATGGCCTCGGCGGTGCAGTGGTCGGCGGCGATCAGCAGGTCGCCTTCGTTTTCCCGGTCCTCGTCATCGACCAGCAGCACCATCTTGCCTTGCCGGTAATCTTCGATGATTTCTTCGATGCTGTTGAAGGCCATGCTGGAACTCTCAGTGTTTGGTGGGTATATTTATTGGTATACCATAATACAAAATAAACCAAGAGGTCACTATGAAGGCGTACTGGATTGCTCACGTGGATGTCACCGACCCCGATCAATACAGCCAATACACCCAACGCGCCCCGGCGGCGTTCGCTTTATATGGCGGGCGGATGCTGGCCCGGGGCGGGCGCAGCGAAGCGATGGAAGGTCGGCCCACGCCGCAACGCAGTGTGGTCATCGAGTTCGATTCTTACGAGCAGGCGCTGGCCTGTTATCACAGCGATCAATATCAAGAGGCAAAACGGCACCGCGCGGGCGTAGCCCGGGCCGAGGTGATCATTGTCGAGGGCGTGGCGCCCTAGGAGATGTCAACGGATGAAATGGATCTTGCCGGTATCGTCGTTGCCGATGTAGATGCCGTAGACCCCGGCTTGGCGTTCCTCGATATAGCGTTCGAGGATCTGCCGGATTGCCGGGTAATAGATGCTGTCCCAAGGAATGTCCTCGGGTGCGAAGAATTTGTAGTCCAGGGTTTCCGGGCCGTATTGGCCGGTGATCTCCAGCGCGATGGCGCGGAAGATGATGTACACCTCGCTGATCTTCGGCACGCTGAAGATCGAGTAGGGCGAGAGAATTTCCGCGCGCACGCCGCTCTCTTCCCAGACTTCGCGCAGCGCTGCCTGCTCGGTGGTCTCGCCGCCTTCCATGAAGCCCGCCGGCAGCGTCCAGGTGCCCGGACGCGGCGGGATCGCGCGTTGGCACAGCAGGTACTTGCCGTCCTGCTCGATGATGCAGCCGGCGATGATTTTCGGATTGATGTAATGGATGTAGCCGCAGCCACGGCACATCAGACGCTCGTGCGTATCGCCCGGTGGCAGTTGGTGACCGAGGTCACCGCCGCCGCACTTTGGACAAAAGCTCGGGCTGAACATGGTTAGCGACCTATGCGAGGTTCTTTGAGCGCGATGGGCAGGGTGATCTCGGGGATTTTTCCGGTCTCTTCCTGTTTGCGCTTGAGGTAATCGAGTGCGACGGTTGCGGCGGCGCGCACGTGGTCGACACAAGCCTGGTGGGCGGCCAGAGGATCGCCGCTCTTGATCGCTTCGACCATGCGTTCCATTTCCTGGTTGCTCACGCCACGGCGATTCTCCTGGGACACCGAAGTCGCCCGCAAGTAACTGATCCGTGCCTGCAACTGACGCAGTTGAGTGGCCGCCACATGATTGCCCGAGCCTTCGAGCAGGACGTCGTAGAAACCTTGAACCGAATCGATCACCTGTTGCAGTTCGCCTTCCTTGAGGGCCTTGCGGTTTTCCTCGAGGGCTTTTTCCAGGGCCTTGATGTCCTTGGCCTTGGCACGCAGGGTGAACAGCTGGACGATCAGGCCTTCGAGCACACAACGCAGCTCATAGATATCCACGGCATCGGCCAAGGTGATGATCGCGACCCGTGGGCCCTTGGCGTCGGCGAATTCCACCAGGCCTTCGGATTCCAGGTGGCGCAAGGCTTCGCGTACGGATGTGCGGCTGACGCCCAGGCGATCGCACAGATCGCGTTCGACCAGACGATCTCCCGGCAAGAGCTGGAAGTTCATGATGGCGCTTCGCAGCTTATCCAGCACGATTTCGCGCAGGGTAACGGGGTTGCGATTGACCTTGAAGCTGTCGTCGAGTGGCAGGCGTTTCATGGGGTCCGCTCTGAGTGTGGCTGTCCATGCAAAAAGAGCACTTCGATCCAGGATCATCGTGCTCAGGTCATCAAAACAGCCAAGGGTTAACTGGAGGCCTCGGCATCGGCTTCGGCGAAGGCTTCACGGGCGAGCCGGAAACTGTCTACGGCCGCGGGGACACCGCAATAAATACCGACCTGAAGCAGAATTTCGCGTATTTGTTCACGACTCAGCCCGTTACGCAAGGCGCCGCGTACATGTAGCTTGAGTTCGTGCGGCCGATTGAGGGCCGAAATCATCGCCAAGTTTATCATGCTGCGCTCTTTAAGCGACAAACCCTCACGGCCCCAGACGTGGCCCCAGCAGTACTCGGTGACCATCTCCTGCAATGGCCGGGTGAAGTCGTCGGCGTTCTCGATGGACCGGTTTACGTAGGCTTCGCCCAACACCTGGGTGCGGATTTTCAGGCCTTTTTCATATTTTTCATTGCTCATCGCTGTGTGCTCCCAAAATCGTCGAGCCCGCCCATCAAGGTGTATTTGAGTTCCAGGTAATCTTCGATGCCGTACTTGGACCCTTCGCGGCCAAGTCCCGAGGATTTGATCCCGCCAAAGGGCGCGACTTCGGTGGAAATCAGCCCTTCGTTGATCCCGACCATGCCGTATTCCAGCGCTTCGCTCATGCGCCAGGCCCGGCCCAGGTCGCGGGTGTAGCAGTAAGCTGCGAGGCCGAATTCGGTGTCGTTGGCCAAGTGCACAGCCTCGGCTTCGGTGTCGAAGCGGAACACTGCGGCCAACGGGCCGAAGGTTTCTTCTTGAGCGACTTTCATGTCACCGGTCACGTCGGCCAGCACGGTTGGCTGGAAGAAGCCGTGTCCCAGTGCATGGCGTTCGCCGCCGCAAAGCAATCGGGCGCCTTGGGCGAGGGCGTCCTGAACATGGTCTTCGACTTTGGCCACGGCGCGTTCGTTGATCAGCGGGCCTTGGGTGACGCCTGCCTCGAAACCACTGCCAACATTCAGTTGAGCCACTCGCTCGGCCAGCCGCGCAACAAAGGCTTCATGGATGCCGCTCTGTACCAGGAAGCGATTGGCACACACACAGGTTTGCCCGGCATTGCGAAACTTGGCGATCAGCGCACCTTCTACGGCACGCTCCAGATCAGCATCGTCGAACACGATGAAGGGCGCATTGCCCCCGAGCTCCAGCGAGACTTTTTTCAACGTTGGCGCGCATTGCGCCATGAGCAACTTTCCAATGGCGGTGGAGCCGGTGAACGACAGTTTGCGCACCAGAGGGCTGGCGGTCAGCTCACCGCCGATGGCCACGGCGTCGCCGGTGATCACGTTGAAAATGCCCGGTGGAATCCCTGCCTGTTCCGCCAACGCGGCCATGGCCAGCGCCGAGAACGGCGTCTCCGGTGCCGGTTTGACGATGCATGGGCAACCGGCCGCGAGCGCCGGGCCGGCCTTGCGGGTGATCATCGCCGCCGGGAAGTTCCATGGGGTGATGGCCGCGACCACGCCGATCGGTTCCTTACTGACCACGATGCGCGCATCGCCTTTGTGGCTGGGAATGGTGTCTCCGTAGATGCGCTTGGCTTCTTCGGCGAACCACTCGATGAAACTCGCGGCGTAAAGGATTTCACCCTCGGCCTCGGCCAGTGGCTTGCCTTGTTCCAGAGTGAGGATTTCTGCCAGGGCGTCGGCGTGCTCTAGCATCAGCGCGTGCCAGCGTTTGAGCGTCTGGCTGCGCTCTTTGGCGGTCAGTGCGCGCCAGGCCGGCCAGGCTTTGTTGGCGGCGGCGATGACCTGACGAGCTTCTGCGGCGCCAAGGTTCGGCACCTGGCCGATCAGTTCACCGGTGGCCGGGTTGAAAATGTCCTGACAGACGCCATCGGGCGCATCCAGCCACTGGCCGTCGATGTAGGCCTGCTGGCGGAACAGTTGCAAGGCTGCTGGGCTCATGCCGGCTCCCATAGTAGAAGTAAAAAAGGGCCGCACCGGGGGGTGGTTAGACGCAGCCCAAATGTAGACGTCAGGCCAGGGTGGGCAGCGGGCCCAGCTTGCCTTTGTGATAGATCATTGGTGTGACCGGTTGCTCGGGCAGAATCAGGTTCTTCACCGCGCCGACGATGATCGCGTGATCGCCGCCGTCGTATTCACGCCACAGTTCGCACTCGATGATCGCCGTGGCTTTGCGCAGCAACGGGTTGCCCAACTCACTGAGGTGCCAGTCGATGCCTTTGGCCTTGTCCTTGCCTTTCCCTGCAAACGCATAGGCTTCGGCAGTCTGGTCGGCGGACAGCAGATGAATCGCGAATTGCTTGCTGTCACGCAGAATCGGGTACGTGTCCGAGGCATAGTTGGGGCAGAACAGTACCAGTGCCGGATCAATCGACAGCGCACTGAAGGCGCTGGCGGTGATGCCGACGATGCCACCGTCCGGGTCCAGGGTGGTGACTACCGTGACCCCGGAAGGGAACGAGCTCATGACGTCTTTGTAAATGCCGGGTTCGATCATGTCGGCGGTCTCCTAGCGCATCACGAAGGGATCAGGCATGGGTGCCTGAGAGAGGTTGATCCACACCGTTTTCAGCTCGGTGTAGGCCAGCACCGAATCGATGCCGCTCTCGCGTCCATAGCCGCTGTTCTTGAAACCGCCGATCGGCGCCATGGCCGAGACAGCACGGTAGGTGTTGACCCAGATAATCCCCGAGCGAACGTCCCGGGCCAGGCGATGGGCTCGCCCCAGGTCGCGGGTCCAGATGCCGGCGGCGAGGCCGAACTGCGAGTCGTTGGCAATCGCCAGCGCTTCGGCTTCATCTTTGAAACGGATGACCGAGGCCACCGGACCGAACACCTCTTCCTGCATGATCTTCATCGAGTTGCGGTCGCATTCGAACAGGGTTGGCTCATAGAACCAGCCATCCCCCAGATTCTCTGGACGCTTGCCGCCCAGACGCAGGCGCGCACCCTCGGCCACGGCATCGGCTACCAAGCCTTCGACCACGGCCAGTTGTTGCGCAGTGGCCATCGGGCCCATTTCGCTACTGTCTTCCTGCGGGTTGCCGATGCGGATGCGCTTGGCGCGTTCGACCAGACGATCGACGAACTCATCGTAGATTTCGTCCTGCACCAACAACCGCGAGCCGGAAACGCAGCTCTGGCCTGATGCCGCATAGATCCCGGCAATCGCACCATTGATAGCGCTGTCGAGGTCAGCGTCGGCAAAGATAATGTTCGGTGATTTGCCGCCCAGTTCCAGCGACAGCTTGGCGAAGTTCTCGGCGCTGCTGCGCACCACATGCCGGGCCGTGGCAGCGCCGCCGGTGAAGGCGATCTTGCGCACCAGCGGATGGCGGGTGAGGGCGGCGCCGGTGCTTGGGCCGTAACCGGTGACCACGTTGACCACGCCCGGCGGGATGCCGGCTTCCAGCGCCAGGCGAGCCAGCTCAAGAATGGTTGCCGAGGCGTGCTCGGACGGTTTGATCACAATGGTGTTGCCTGCCGCGAGGGCCGGCGCCAGTTTGATCGCCGTCAGGTACAGCGGGCTGTTCCAGGGAATGATCGCCGCGACCACGCCCATGGCTTCATGCACCGTGTAGGCAAACAGGTCCGGCTTGTCGAGGGGCAGGGTGCCGCCTTCGAGCTTGTCGGCCAGGCCCGCGGTGTAGTGGAAGAACTCCGGCAGGTAGCCGACCTGACCGCGGGTTTCGCGAATCAGCTTGCCGTTGTCACGGCTTTCCAGCTGCGCCAGTTGTTCCTTGTTTTCAGCGATCAGGTCGCCCAGCCGCCGCAGCAGTTTGCCCCGAGCGGTGGCGGTCAGGCCGCGCCAGGCCGGGCTGTCGAAAGCCGTCTGCGCAGCCTGCACGGCGCGCTCGACATCGGCTTCGTCGGCATCGGGCAATTCAGCCCAGGCTTGAGCCAGGGCTGGGTTCAAACTTTCAAAGGTCTTGCCGGAGAGGGCATCGACCCATTCACCGCCGATGCACATCTGGAAGCGTGCGAGTGTCATGCAACGATCCCCTTTATTTGGTTTTGTCGGGCGTTTGCCGTGTCGAGAAATTCCAGCAACAGCTGATTGACCAGGCGCGGCGATTCTACGGGCATCATATGCCGCTGCTCGGCGAGCACGGCAACGGTCGCGCCGGGAATTCGCTCGGCCAGTTGCTGGGCCATTTCCGGTGTCGAGCCTGGATCCAGTTCGCCGGTGGCGACCAGTGTCGGCACCTGAATGCTCCCCAGATCCTCCGCGCGGTACATGTCCTGGGTCGCGAACAACTCATAAGTGGTCAGGTAACCCTGTGGATCGTTACCCGCCAAGGTCTGGCGCAGCGCGGCGATCTGTGCCGGGTTGGCCGCCTGGTATTCGCGGCTGAACCAGCGCGACAGCGCCGCTTCGGCGTTGGCGTCAGGGCCATGTTCGGCCGCCTGAGCGGTGCGGGCGATGACGCCGGCGCGTTGCTCGGGGCTGCGGTTGAAGACGCTGTTGAGCACCACCAGGCCTTGCAAGCGTTGCGGGTAATGCAAGGCAAACGCCCGCGCCACCAGCCCGCCCATGGAAAAGCCGATCACGGTTGCCTGAGGCAGTTGCAGGTGGTCGAGCAGTTCCAGCAACTGGTCGGCATAGCCCAGCAGAGGCGTGCCGCTTTCCGGGCGCGGGCTGGCGCCGTGGCCGAGCATGTCGTAGGCAATCACACGGTACTTCGTGGCCAAGCCAACGACCTGGCCGCCCCACATTTCTTTGTTCAGGCCCACGCCGTGGATCAAAACCACGGGCTGGCCTTGGCCGGTCGCCAGGTAACTGGTGCCAGCCGGGGTGCGTTCAGCGGTGAGCCGAATCATGGAGCGCTCCTGCATGCCTTTTTGTTGTTCTTATCGACCTTGATTACTGGGCGTTTTCAGCGGCCAGCTCTTCGAGATCGATGTAACGGTTGCCGATGCGTGGGTGCAGGCGGCCGCCATCGGCGCAACCCAGAACCACCACGATTTCGTCGGCACGCGGTGCATCTTCGATCTGCATTTCCAGGGTGATGTAGTGCGAACGCAGGCCTTCGTCGTCCTTGTGCATCATCGGGATCTGGATCGAGGTGCCTGGGCCGCCGCGCTTGTTGGTGAAGCTGAGGTAGCTCTTGGCTTTCACCGCTTCGCGGTAATGGTTGCCGAAGCGCAGGGTATGGATGACGGCGGAGGCGTGTTCGATTTCACCGTCGGCACCCACTACGGCGGCCTTGCCATAAGCCTCGATCTTCTCGGCGCCGCCGATGATGCCCACCAGACGCTCGACCATCAGCGCACCGAGGTCGGAGCAGTTGGCGCGAATTTCCGGCTTCAGGTCTTCGACAAAGCCGCGACCCAGCCAAGGGTTTTTCATCACGACGGCCAGCCCGACCATGGTCACGGGCTTGTCGGCAGCCTTGCCGCCTTCGATAAAGGTTTCTTCGACGTAGCTGACGATCTTGCGGATTTCGAAACTCATGAGCTGCTCCGTGTAGGGTAAGAGTGTCTGTGCGTCTGATGGTATACCATAATACCTGAAGCACAAGTCCCTGAAACGGGTTTCTGGTCGGAAGGCGATAAAAGGGGGGGATGGCTACTGCGATGGTTGCTCGGAGTTCATCGCTTGCAGCAGGATTGGTTCTATTCGTGGCAAGGTAGGCGTTGATCACGCTGGACGCGCCACTCTGACCTTCGTATGGGGTTGGTTGTCGGGCGCAACTGGAGGAGGGGAATCTAGCTACGTCGAGCTTGCCGCATAGCGGCTATTTAGATTACAGGTCGAAGAACTTGCGAGCCATGCAGCCAATCTCGATGACGCCGAGTGAAAGCTGGCTTTGTAGCCGCCAAAATCGTCAATTGTCTATAGGTAGAATCCAGTAGCGTTGCTTGGAATTACTCCATTTTTTTTGCTCTTGATACGGTCTGAAAACAAGTCCAGAATCAAGTCCATTCCTGCCTCAGGAATAAAAGAAACCTCTTAGATTTCAATGGGTCGGACGCTAGATGCGAGTCTCGTTTCCCGCTCCAATTATTTTTCTATAGGCTTCCATTGAAGTATGTAGAAACCCAAAAAAGAGGCTTAGGCCTCTTTTTTCGTTCCAGTAAGTTCTTCTTTAAACCACTAGCAGCCACGATTTTTTAGTACATTTTTTAGTACATTAATCCGGCGCTTGGTAGATCACTTTTTCGTGGGACTCGCCTCTCTGGAAACCGTACAAATTTCCTCTATTTAAACGAGGCGGAGATTGTACGATGGCTCTCACCGATACCTCGGTCCGACACGCCAAACCCCGTGCCAAGGACTACACCCTCCCTGACTACAACGGCCTCGCCCTTTTCGTGAATACGAAAGGCGCCAAGTGCTGGCACTTCCGCTTTTCCTGGGCGGATAAGCAACCCCGTATTTCTCTCGGTACCTATCCTGAAATTAGCTTACGAGATGCTCGTGCTCTGCGTGATGTTGCGAGGGCGCTGGTCGCCAGGGGCATCGATCCGCGTGTCCATCGGCAGCTGGAGCGTAATGCTAGGCGCCTGGCCTCGGAAAACGCCTAAGAAGCGGTCTTTCAGCGTTGACGTGATTTAAAGGCGTTGAGTCTGAGGATGGATGTACTGGAGGTGGTGCGCAAGATTGAACGTCGTGGAGCGTTCACAACGGCGGAGAAGTGACGAGCCTGGTTAAATCAACTTTTCCGGTACTCCATCATGGAAGTGAACCTCGAGAGCAATCTGGTCGCTGACCTCGATATCGTGACGGTGCCACAGTCTCCCGTTTCAATTGGTCGGCGAACCGGGTGACAGCGCTGGGCGCTCAGGTTGAGATGTCGGGTGGGGGGTACCTCCCGTTCGCTTTTCCTGGCCAGTTAACCCGTTGGGCTATTCCTGTGATCAGTCTTCGGGCAGGTGCAGCTGGACCTTCATGGCATCATGAAAGAGCCAGACGACCTCGATCACGTCATCGTTTGCCGCACGATAAAACACAATATGGCGCGGGCTTTTGACCGTTATTTTCTTTTCGTCCAGCACCATCCATAGCTCGTCTTTATATCCTTCAAGCCTCCTCATACGATGCGCTGATACAACTCCAAGTATTCTGACGACGCCCAGCGATCATCCCGGGTGCTGTCCGAAGCCGGAAATAAAGCAGTTTTAGAGAAGCCTTTCGCACCATCAGCAATACCCAATTCCACGGTACCCATCGGCTGTCTTTACTATTTTGCGTTGTAAGCAGGACATTACTGTTGGGGATACTCAGTTAGCACCAGAATACTTACCATTGCCTTAATGTCCTAGCCCATAAGAAAAAGTCTGACTTGTCCCGGAAGTGCATATAAAATCCGTGGGATTAATAGATATTTACAGTGCTTTTAATCGCCAGTCAGGTAGTTTTTAATCATAAGTACCGTGATAGATCGGTAGTATTTCGCCTAGACTAATAAGTGTTAGTGAGCCCGTGACAAGAATAATTTTCTTCATTTTCTAATGCCGAAAAGTCTCATCTATTTCAATGCTCCCGATCTCGGCATCATCTAGTAGGAAGAGTGAGGGGCGTTGTGAGCGAGCGGGATGGTTTTTTGGTATGCCTCATCTTAGAATTTAACAGTATGGCGGGTTTGCTTGTGCTTGCCGGTGTATTTGAAATCGGGAAGGCTCATCTGACTACTTGCTAAAGGTGGCAGGAAAGGACTATTTCAGCGCAGCTTCTAGGGACTGCGCTAACTTGCTCGGAGAGTCATTATTGCTTGTTTTGATGGCCAGAAACGGAGAGATTGTGATAAGGTATTTTTGTGGGGTAATCAGGCACTTTGGTGCGCTTTTTTTGTAAGTAGGGATGAGACTCGGTCTCCGTTCTTGGGCAAAGGCATTTTTGAGGCAGGGAGTTAAGGGCATGAAGCAAGGGGTTTTAAGGGGGCGAGCATTTGCTGTTGTGGCAGGTCTTGCTTTCATTGCACTGGATCAATGGGTGAAGGTGCTGGCACTTATTGCTCTACACGCCAGTTATTTTAAAGTTGGCGGTGAATCGCTAGGGTTGGCATTTGAGCTCAGTTTGAATCCTGGCGCGTTTCTGAGTTTGGGGGCTAGACTGCCCACTCAGGTAAAACAGGCAGTTTTTATTATCGGTGTTCTTGTTTTTGTGGCTTGGGCAATATATTGGGCGCTTTTACGTTGGACTTCCTCGATAAAAAGTGCAATCCCCATATACGCTATTGCGCTAGGTGGGGCGTCAAATCTAATTGACAGGGTTTTCCGAGAAGGGCATGTGGTCGATTATCTGATTCTGAATCTGGGGTCAATCCATACTGGAGTTTTCAATCTTGCAGATGTTGCAATTACAGGGGGAGCCATTTTATTACTGTTGGATGCATTTGCAAAAACTCGGGTGAGCTAAGTTGGTCTGGGCGAGATCGGTCTAAATCGGTAACTTGAAATGCATGTGTTTCAAGTTTTACGTTTTAGATTCCGGATTGCCGACCGCCTGCTGATTATTCAAGAGTCAACTGCCAGTCAGATACCAGGCTAACATTTTATTAGTATTCTGGTGCTGACTGGTGTTGTTTAAACCTTGCTAGACATCTTGTCCATGGTTGTGTCAGATTTTCCTATCATCTTTGATGTAAGGTGATCGATCAGTTTTCCGCGCTCCTCAGTGTTCAGGTAAAAGTGATCCCCCTCGAAATTTTTGAACTCGATCGAGTGCGTGGTGCACCGCCTCCAGTCGCTGAGTGATTCTGACCGGACAAGCTCGTCTTTTTCTCCAAAGTAGATTGTAATGGGGACTTCGACAGCGGGCGACGAGGGCGACTGATAGCACTCGCAAATTTTCAGGTCGGCTCTTAAGGCAGGAAGGAAGAGATCAATGATTTCTTCGTTTCTTAATATTGAGGCATCAGTTCCATTATAAGACTGGAGCTTTTCGATAAGCTCATGGCGTGGAAGGTCGTGAGAGTGTGGTTTATTGGCGGGCAGTTGCGGAGCCCGAAAGGATGAGAGGAATAGTTGGTTCGGCGTTGGCTGATTGTTACGCTTAAGCCAGAGTGCCAGTTCAAAGGCAATCAAGGAGCCAAAGCTGTGGCCAAAAAAGGCAAAGGGTTTAGTCAAATGAGATGTGATGGCATGCCCCAAGTCACTTATGAGCCGCTGAAGGTCTTCGTATGCAGGCTCTGAAAAGCGAGTTTCTCTGCCAGGTAGTTGAATGGCGGCAAGTCCTATATTGTCAGACAGGCTATCTCGCCAGCTTTTGTAAGCTAGTGCCCCGGCGCCTGAGTACGGGAAACAGAAGAGTACGACATCTCCCTCGGCATTATTGGAGTATTTGATCCAATTGTCGCTTGTTGAACGTGTCGTTGTCATGATTTTCGGAATGTCCACGTCTATTAATATCTTGGGTGTTTTGCTGTTTAAGATCGACTAAATGCTCTTGTGCAGATGATGAATCACCATAAGAAAATGCTATCTACTGATAGGAGTGCCTAATGGGTGTCCGGAATGTTGTTTTCAATTCGTCTGAAATCAGCTTTGCTATAAGATGCTAGGATGAAAACAGCAAATAGCAGGCCGGCAACAACGAGCATGAGTCCCAATCCATGACCTTTGCCGACGCCTGTCAAGGTACCTATGGAGTTTGCCAGGTAACCGCCGGGCTGCATTGCCGGTTCAAATAATGTATCTGCTACATATCCTCCTATAAATGTAGCCACAGCAGCTGAACTCACCAAGAGTGCCTGGCGAGTGGCGAAGACTGAGCCCTGGATTTGAGCTTCGGTTTTGCGTTGCCATATGGTCAGGTTGCAATTGGCGCTTATTATCGAGAAGAACATGAACGAGAAGCCGCATGCATATAATGTAGTTATCTCCGTAAATAGACCTGCTACTACGAGGGCGGTAGTAATCAAGAGGTCAGACAGTATTATTATGGGTAGCAATTTCTTTGGAAGAGGTAGGGCAATCATTATTGTCGCCGCTGAAATCATCCCTAGTGCACAAAAAAATAGCACACTGCCAAGGGTGTCTACAGGGTAGCGTGTAAGGGTTAGCGGTGTGACTAGCATTATTGCAAGGCCCAGCACGAAACTCTCGATCAATGAGTAGGTCATTAGCGCGCGGAGTGCAGGATTTGCGCTTATAAAGGAAAGCTTTTTTTTATGTGTGAACTCTTTGTTGGGGTTTGTTTCTTCTTTGGGTGAGGAGAGTTTGTCCTGAGGCGGGATGTTAATTGTCAGCATCAAGCAGACTCCAACAGACGCTGCGCTCAGAACTAGTAGCAATATAGTATGTATCCCATTTTGGCTTAATAAAAAACCTGCAAGCCAGGGGGCGACCAAGCGTGAAAAACCGAAGGCCATTTGCATCAAACCGTTTGCTCTTCCCCACGCCGCTCTGGGTACCATGATGCTGATTGAGGCGTGCGTGGGAATGAGTTGGAATACCTGGCAAATAGAAAGTACAGCATTCACAGCGTAAAGGGTTTCTACCTGTAAATTCCTTGTATTGAGCAGGATAAATAGGGAGCACATTGCCAGCAGCGATATCAGGTCAGCAATGAGTGTCAGTGCTCTACGGTTGTATCGATCAATCAGCTTTCCTGCCCAAGGGGTGATAATGACCCCCGGTAGTATTGCCAATGCAATGAGTGTGGAGTATTGCCACACGGATCCTGTTTCTTGAGAAATCCAAACTGCAAATGTAAATTCAGTCATGACCGAAGCAAATATGCCCAATAGCCGGCTTATCCATAGCAGAAGAAAAGTTCGCCCAATCCCGAACATGAGTTCCATGCATCACCTTGTTTTCTGGCTGGCGTGAAGCACCCAGCTGAACGGTACGTGTTCCATATATGCGCATTATGGATAGTCAATAACTTAAGCGTCTCCTAGAGTGCTGTTTTTATGACAGCACTCTAGGAGGGCATTGATTGAAAATTTATTGCAAATTGCGCAGGCTTGCTTGTAGTAAGCCCAATGCCTCCTGTTCTGACATTTGCTCGATGTCCGTTCTCGAGTGCTGCACCCTTTGGTTGGTATTGACGGCGCATGGCTCGGTGAGCGTGGTAGCTGGCTGTTTCGCGGGTGTTGGCAAGCAAGAAACGATGTGGTCGGTTAATGCTTGAATAGTTGGATTTTCAAAGATGGCCGTCGATGGCAAGTCAATGTTGAAAGCACGCTTGATTCTCGTCAGCAATTCTGCGGCGAGGACAGAGTCCATGCCTAGATCGAAAAAGCCTGTACGCCGATTTATTGTGTTGCGATTGGGCAGGTCAAGCAGCTTTCCGACCTCATCTTTGAGGTATTGCTCAATATCCGCTGGTGCTATGGTCCCTGCAGGGTGGATACGGGGGGGGCTGGAGGCTTCCACTGAGACTGCCGTTGGCGCCGCAGGTTGAAGGTGCTCAAACATCCGACCAATGCCGAATACATCGATGACTTTCCTGAACTGTGACCAGGATGTGTCGGTCACTGTGATCGGCCGGTGCTTTGACGCCAAGAGTGAGCTCAGCATGTTCAGGCACGTATCGGGGGCGAGAGGCTTGATCCCGGAGGTTTCAAGGGATGCGCTCAGGCCCGGTGCGTTGGCCATTCCTGTCCGGCTCCAAGGCCCCCAGTTCACCGCAGTAGCCGGTATCACTCTGTTGCGGGTGAAGATGGAAAACGCCTCCAGGAACATATTTGCAGAAGCATACGCGCCGAGTCCCGCGGCGCCCCATACGGCTGAGATGGAGGAGAAAGAGACGAAGAAATCCAAAGGCAACGCTTTCGATGCTTTGTAGAGTGACCAAGTGGCATCGACCTTGGGCTCCATCGTACGCTTGAGATCTGCCCAATGCAGATCACTGATTTTTGTCATGGCGCCTGATGTGCCCGCGCAATGGAAGATCCCTTTTAGTGGGAGCCCGCCCTGCAAGGTATTTTCCATAATGCAGGCAACTTCCTCATCAGAGCTGATATCGGCACGGTGAAGTGTCAGCGTTGCGCCGAGGCTTCTCAAGTGCGCAACGGTCGAGTGCTGGTGTGCTGTCGTGACGCCGGACCTATTCACCAAGACCAAGTGCCTGGCCCCTTGCGCAATCAACCATTCGCAGAGCCTCAGGCCAATATCGCCAAGCCCGCCCGTTACCAGGTAAGCGGCGTCAGGCACGATCTGTATTGTTGTGCCTGTGGCAAGCGCCTTGTGGTTCAAGCGCGGCACATAACGTTTGTTTTCTCTGAATGCGATCTGGAACTCACCTGAACTATCAGAGATGATTTCGTCTAGCAAGTTACGGGCGTCTGCGCGGGCATCTGCTGTGCTCTTGTCCTGATGCCAAGGCAGGTCGATTAGCCTTGGATGCAAGCCTGGGGCTTCATGACTCAGCGTTTTCATCAGGCCCGAGAGGGGAGCTTGCGTCAGTTCTGTGGTATTGGGCTCAGCGTCAATGGATGAAGTTATCGAGAAGGCGCCCCGTGTGATCATATTGAAGCCATCTGTTAACACAGGCTGCAGATGGAGTACTAGCTGCATGGAAAACAATGCGTCTTGTGTCAGTTTGCTGGTTTGCTCGATGACCTCATGCTCGGAATCTTGACGGGTGCGGTCCTCATTCCATAAGTAAATGACGCCATTGATGGCTCTGCCATCCTTGGAGATCCGATCCTTCAGCATGGCGCGAGTCTGCACCAGATCACTGGTATCAACGTACAGCGTGTGGGAGTCATCGTTGTGCCGCTGATTGTCACGGCTCAGCAGAAGAGGGGCAGGGTCAAGTTCTTTGATTTTGCCAAGCACGGCTTCACTCAGCGGGTTGTCATCCAAGAACACTGCCCAATGTGACTGAGCGCTGTGAGGGCGGGTTGATGAATCAGCTGCTGCTTTGTCCTGGGCTATCCAATCAACCTGATACGTCAGATCGCTGATCTCAGGTTGAGTGATAAATGGTTCGGTACCTTGGTTCTTTTGAACTGCGCTTACGGCATCTACCTGTGCCGAACGGTGATAGTTAAAGTATTTTTTGCT
>NZ_JAEKFD010000011.1:0-218565 GCF_016650735.1 Pseudomonas sp. TH37 | reverse complement strand
TGTGGGGCTTCCCCATGTGAGAGTAGGTCATCGTCAAGATTAAATTCCGAAACCCCTATCTGCGTATGCAGGTAGGGGTTTTGTTTTGTCCGCAGGAAAAGAGCACTCTGGCGACAATACAAAATTGCACAGTTATTTTCGAGTCAGGACACTAGAATAGGTCCAACTTTTTTGGAGCCAGAGCCTTTATGCCAGATCCGGTTGACGCCCCAGGGCTGTCAGATTTACCGCTGGACGACTTGGTAGCGTGTCATGAGTGCGACTTGCTGATGCGCAAGCCTGAGCTTGCTCATGGTGAGAAAGCCATCTGTGTACGCTGCGGTTATGAGCTGTATGCCCATCGACACAATGTCGTGCAGCGCAGTCTCGCCTTGGTCATTTCCGCGCTGTTGTTGTTCATCCCGGCGAACTTTTTACCCATCATGCAACTCCATCTACTCGGACAGTCGTCGCACGATACTGTCTGGAGTGGCGTTGTCGGTCTGTTCGATACCGGTATGCGAGGTGTAGCGGCAGTGGTATTCCTTTGCAGCATGGGGATTCCGCTGCTCAAGCTGCTTTGCCAGCTGTTCGTGTTGCTGAGTATTCGTTTCGATATCGGACGCAGTTATGGCCTGCTGCTCTACCGCATTTATCACCATCTACGGGACTGGGGGATGCTCGAGGTTTACCTCATGGGCGTACTGGTTGCGATCGTCAAATTGGCCGATATGGCGGCGATCACCGTGGGTCTTGGTCTGGTGTGCTTCATCAGTTTGTTGTTGGTTCAGGTCTGGCTGGAAGTAGTGATGTCACCGCACCAGATCTGGCAGGCTCTATCAGGAGAGGATGCCCATGCGGGCGATTGATGCAGGCATTCTGATTTGTGCCGAATGCCACGAGTTGAACAAGCAGGAAGCCGATACCGACGAGCAGGTTTGCACCCGCTGCGGCGCGCTGGTTCACGCCCGCCGCCCGAACAGTCTGATGCGTACTTGGGCGTTATTAATCACGGGCGCGATTCTCTACATCCCGGCCAATGTGCTACCGATCATGACCGTCAATTCCCTGGGGCAGGGCGATCCGAGCACCATTATGTCCGGTGTGATCCAACTGGTTCAGCACGGCATGATTCCTATCGCTGCCGTGGTTTTTATCGCGAGCATCCTGGTACCCACGTTCAAGCTGGTAGGCATCGCATTGCTGCTGTTTTCGGTGCAGCGCCGTCAGCCGCTCTCGGCACGCCAGCGCATTCTGATGTACCGCTTTATCGAGTTCATCGGCCGCTGGTCGATGCTGGATATCTTTGTAATCGCCATCCTGGTGGCGGTTGTGAATTTTGGACGGCTTGCCAGCATCGAAGCCAATCTTGGCGCCATCGCCTTCGCCAGTGTGGTGATTCTGACGATGCTTGCCGCAGTAACTTTCGATCCCCGACTGATTTGGGATAACACGGAGTCGGACGACGACCATGACTGATTTGCCTAAAGCGAAAACCCGACCGGCCTCGAACTGGTCAGCCATTTGGGTGTTGCCCCTGATCGCCTTGATCATCGGCGGCTGGCTCGGCTGGCGTGCCTACAGCGAGACGGGCATCGAGATTCAGGTGCGCTTCGAAAGCGGTGAAGGCATTCAGGCCAACAAGACCGAAGTCGTCTACAAAGGCATGTCGGTCGGTAAGGTGAAAGCCCTCAAACTCGATGACGAAGGCAGCTCCAAAGGAGTGATCGCTACCATCGAGATGAACAAAGACGTGGAGCAATACCTCAGGACCAGCACACGTTTCTGGCTGGTCAAACCGAGCGTGAGCCTGGCCGGTATCACGGGCCTGGAGACGCTGGTCTCGGGTAACTATGTGGCCGTCAGCCCGGGTGAAGGCGAGCCCACCCGCAAGTTCAAGGCCTTGGCCCAAGAGCCTCCGCTATCGGACGCCCAACCCGGCCTGCACTTGACCATCAAGGCTGATCGCCTCGGCTCGCTGAATCGCGGCAGCCCGGTGTTCTACAAGCAGATCCAGGTCGGTCAGATCAAAAGCTACGTGCTCTCAGCAGACCAGAATACTGTCGAACTCAAAGTCTTCATCGAGCCTACCTACGCCAACTTGGTGCGTAAACACACGCGTTTCTGGAATGCCAGCGGCATCAGTATCGACGCCAACCTTTCCGGTGTGAAAGTGCGTAGCGAGTCCCTCGCCAGCATCGTCGCCGGTGGTATTGCATTTGCCACTCCGGAGAACCGCAAGGACAGCCCGCCCACCGATCCAAGCCTGCCGTTCCGTCTCTATGAGGATTTCGATGCAGCCGCAGCGGGTATTCGGGTCAAGGTCAAACTCAGCGATTTCGAAGGACTGCAGGCCGGTCGCACGCCGGTAATGTACAAAGGCATCCAGGTCGGTAATCTGAAAACGCTCAAGATTGACCCGGACCTGTCCAGTGCTAGCGCCGAGTTGACTCTCGACCCGTTGGCCGAGGATTACCTGGTCACTGGCACCCAGTTCTGGGTGGTCAAACCATCGATTTCTCTCGCCGGTATTACGGGCCTGGAAGCGCTGGTCAAAGGTAACTACATCGCCGTGCGCCCAGGCGACAAGGGCGGTGCACCGCAGCGCGAGTTCGAAGCACGGCCCAAGGCGCCGCCGCTGGATCTGCGTTCACCAGGCCTGCACTTGGTGTTGTTCACCGACAACCTTGGTTCTCTGGAAGTCGGCAGTCCGATTCTCTACAAACAGGTCAAGGTCGGTTCGGTTCAGAGCTATCAATTCTCCCGCACCAAAAAGCAGTTGGTGATCGGGGTGCATATCGAGAAGGAATACGAAGGGCTGGTCAACGCCTCGACCCGTTTCTGGAATGCCAGCGGCATCACGCTCACCGGTGGGTTGACCGGCGGCATCCAGGTCAAAAGTGAGTCGTTGCAAAGCTTGATGGCCGGTGGCATCGCCTTCGAAACCCCGGAAGCCAAAGCGCCGTTGCAGAAGCGTATTCCACGTTTCCGCCTGCATGCCAATCATGATGAGGCAACGCAGAAGGGCACTATGGTCACGATCAAGGTCGATCGCGCTGATGGCCTGCGCAGTGGCACGCCAGTTCGATTCAAAGGCCTGGACGTTGGCAAAATTGAGGACGTCGACCTCAGTGATGACCTGCAATCAATACTGCTGACCGCGCGGATCACAGAAGTGCCGGAGCGTATCGCTCGGGTCGGCAGTCAGTTCTGGGTGGTCAAACCTGAGCTTGGCCTGATGAAAACCTCGAACCTCGAAACTTTGGTCACCGGGCAATACATCGAAGTGCAACCGGCGCCGAAGAACCTCGGCCCGCAGAAGACCTTTGTGGCCTTGACCAATCCTCCGGAAACCGCCAAGGAAGAGGCTGGTTTAAGCCTGGTGTTGAGCGCTGCTCGTCGGGGTTCGCTGAAGACTGGCGTCCCCGTCACCTATCGCGAAATCACGGTAGGCAAGGTGACCGGTTATGAGCTGGGCCAGACGGCTGATCGAGTGTTGGTGCACATCCTGATCGAGCCGAAGTACGCACCCCTGGTGCGCAGTGGCACGCGGTTCTGGAACACCAGTGGTTTTGGTTTTGACTACGGCTTGTTCAAAGGCGCGACAATACGCACTGAATCGCTGGAGACGCTGGTTCAGGGCGGTATCGCCTTTGCCACACCGGATGGCGACCGCATGGGTGTCCCGGCGCGGCCTGAGCAAACCTTCCCGTTGTTCGATCAGTTCGAAGATGAGTGGCTGACCTGGGCGCCGAAGATCGCAATCGGCAAGTAATTTATCGGCGCCTGTGATCTGCCTTCGCGGGCAAGCCTCGCTCCTACAATGAAAAGATAAAAAAAGGCCGCGATCCATTTGGATCGCGGCCTTTTTGTTGGCTTGGATTAAGTCAAATCAGACCGCATCCAACTCTGGCTCATCAGCTTGTACAACAACGGTAGACTTCACTTCATCGTGGCGGCGGATGTACTTCCAGTCCGCTTCGTCGATGTAGATGCCGTTCGGGCCGCTGCCGCCTTCCAGGTCGATGGCGACACTGGCGCAAACTTGCGGCTTCACACTCGCCAGAATCGGCACGAAGCCCAGTTGCAGGCTGGTTTCCAGCAGCGCTGCCTGGTTCTTCTCGTCGATGTCCGCCGCCTCGTCGAGGTAGTACGGTAGGCGCACGCGCCCGGCCTGGTCGCGGTCCATCAAGTGCAGCAACAAGTACATGTTGGTCAGCGCCTTGATGGTCATCGTGGTGCCGTTGGACGCCGCACCGTCGATGTCGGTATGGATCACCGGTTGGCCGTTGACCTTGGTGATCTCGAACGCCAGCTCGAACAGATCCTTGAGACCGAGCTGGTTGTGGTTCGCCGCCACCAGCCGCGCCAGGTATTCCTTGGCTTCTTCGTTCTTGTTGTCCTGATCGGCGCTTTGGCTCAGGTCGAAGACGGAAAGGGTTTCGCCTTCTTCGTACTGACCGGCGCTGTGGATGATCTGGTCAATGTGCTTGAGCGCTTCCTTGTTCGGCGCGAGCACAATGCGGAAGCTTTGCAGGTTGGAGACCTGACGCTTGTTGATCTCGCGGTTGAACAGCGCCAGTTGATGCTCGAGGCTGTCATAGTCGCTGCGGATGTTACGCAGGGTCCGGGCGATGTCGGTGACTGCCGCACGGCGCGCCTTGCCGAGGGTCAGGGCTTCGTCGGTGCGGTGTGCATAGGCGTTGATCAGCAGTTGCAGGCGACGCTCCATATCGTCTTCGCTGTCAAACTTGGCCACGCCTTTCAGGCGAACCTGAGCGTAGAGCGCGTCGATTTGCCCGTCGCTGCGCAGCAGGCCTTGCCAGCTGTCCTGATAGTCGTTGAGCAACGGCAGCAGGTTGTCCATGGAATCGTCGATCGGGTCCATGAACGGCGTGCCGAATGGCAGGTCCGCCGGCAACAGCTGACGGCGGCGCAGGGCGTCGTCGAGGGTGCGTTGCTTGGCTTCCATGTCGCCGATCTGCCGGCCGACCAGTTGCAGCTTGGCCGACAGCTGCTGGACGCGCTCGGTGAAGGCATCGCTGGAACGCTTCAATTCGTCCTGAGCGGCTTCCATCTGCGCCAGTTGCTCAAGCTTGTCGCCTTCTTCGGCGCTCAGGGTTTGCGCGCGGCGGAAATCTTCCAGGGCTTTCTGCGCATCCAGCACTTGCTGGTACAGGGCTTCGGTCTGGGTCTTGCTGGCCGCACGGTCGGCTGCCACGGCAGCTTGCGTTTTCAGCTGCTTGAGTTCTTTTTCCAGGCGGTCTTTCTGATCGCGCAGCGCCGCGCGGTCAGCCAGGGCTTGCAGCGCTGGCGGCTCGATGTGCGAGATGTCGATGGACAGGCCCGGCACTTCGAAGCGCTCACCTTTGAAGCCATCCAGGATCAGTTCCATGGATTTGACCCACTGACCCTCCTCGTCCAGCGTAATGCCATGTTCACCCAGCGGGAGGCTGAACAGTGCGCTGTTGAACAGGCGCATCAGGCGCTCGACGTCCTGCTGCGAAAACTCTTCGCGCAAACGGGCGTAGCTGTTGTTGTCGGCGTGATCGAGTTGCTGCTTGACCGACTTCAGGCGTTTTTCCAGTTCCCGCAGACGCTCTTCCAGATCTTCGGCGCTGAACTGTCGCGACTGGGCCAGTGCACCGGCCAGTTCGTCGTGCGCGTCCTTGGCGGCCAGCAGTTGCTGCTCGAGGACTTTGACGTCATCGACCAGCGCGAAGCGATGCTTGAGCACCGACAACTCGCCGAGCCAGCGCTGGATACCGGTGATTTCCCGCTCCAGACGCATCAGCTCCTGAGTGCCACCACGCTGATCGTTTTGCAGCGCGTCCTGCTCGTTGCGGTAGTGCTCGGCCTGAATCGTCAGTTCTTCCTTGCGCGCACTGGCGTAGTCCGACCAGGTGCCGAGCAAGGAATCGAGCAGCGGCGAGATCCGGTGCAGTTTACCGCGCAGGATATTGCGCTGGGCCACGCCAGCGGCCAGTGCTTCAACCAGCGGGCCAGCGGTGACCAGCGAGTTGTAATCCTGCTCCATGCGACGTACATCGCGGAACGCTTCTTCACACGCTGCGATGTAATCGACGCTACCGGAACGCAGGCTGTGTTCGAAAGCATCGAGGAACAACTGCTTGAGTTTGGCCGCGGTGATTTCGCGCATGTGCAGCAAGTTGATAAACAGGGCCCGGAAAGTCTTCAGGCTCTGCTCGCTGGTGGAGCGCAGCGGGATCAACGTCAGGTCCAGCGGAATCGAAGTGTGGCCGCCAACCAGCAAACGACGCAGTTCATCCGGCTTGAGTTCGTAGGCTTTCAGGCCTTCGCGTTCGAGGTTGTTGAACAGCTCTTTCTGCCGCAGGCAGGTGTCGTCTTTCTGGTAATGGGCCAGGTCGAGTTTGCCGGCGTAGGCAAAGAACTGGTGACCGAAACCACCGCCCGGGCCGCGGCCGACCACGCCGATTACGTGCGGGCCGTGGGGCAGGGAGACTTCCACCAGGATGTAACTGGTGTCCGAGGCGAAGTAGAACCGCCGGGATTGCTCCAGGCTGTACTTGCCGAAACTCATGTCCGACATGCGCGCCAGAATCGGGAACTGCAAGGCGTTGATCGAAGCGGATTTACCGAGGTTGTTCGCGCCGTAAACCGACAGCGGCTCTTCCAGCGGGAACAGGCCGAGGCTGTAACCGGCGGTGTTCAAAAGGGCAAAGCGGCGAATGCCGTAGCGTTCCTTGCTCATGCGTCGGTCTCCTGTTCTTCGGCAATGGCGCGGGCCATGGCGAGTTCTTCGCTTTCTTCCTCGAAGTCGCTGAGGTCTAGCGGATCATCGGTTTGCAGCAGCTTCTCGTCGCTGTCGTCATCGATCAACACCGGAACGGGCAATGGCAACACGCTGTGCAGGCTGGCCGCCAGATCGCGGTCCTGCTGAACCGACAGGCACACATCGAGGAAGCGGTGCATCGGCGGCAGGAAACGGTAGATGCCGGGCTCTTCGCTGGCGAAACCGAGCTGGGTCATGCGACGCATGATCTTCTCTTCCAGTTCGTCCTGAGTCTGGACCTCGGCCTGGATGAACAGGTCGCGGTACTTTTCCAGAAGCGATGGCAGTTCATCACGGCCGAGACTGCCGCCGTCGAGCACGGAGATCGGGTCGCGGCCCTGGTCGGCCAGATGCTCGACGAGGATGAAGGTGAACAGCGCCAGACGTTGCGCGGTCTTGTTTACTGCCGCAGCAGCCAGGTCTGGCACAAAGTAATAGAAACCACGGGTGTCGCAGACCAGTTCAAAGCCTAGCGCCTTGAACAGCGTGCGGTACTGGTCCTGGAAGTTCGACAGTTGCGCGTACAGCTCCGGATCGCGGCGGCTGACGTGGTAGCCCTTGAACAGCTCGCGAAAGATCGGCGCCAGCTGGGACAGTTCGGATAGATCAAGATGCATTTGGAATGCTCGCAGAATTCTCGGCGGCGGTGTCACCGGACGAGAGCAGGGCGAAGGAGCGCAGGCTGACCTGATGCTCGTGAGTGTGGTAATCGCGGCGTTCCAGACGCTCGCGTTTGAAGCGTTTCTCCCGCGACAGGCGCGAGAACCAATAAAGCAATTCGTCAGTAGCGCCGTCCGGCTCCTGCTCGAGCAGCCAGGTCATCAGGTCAGGCATCGGCAGGGCGTCTTCGCAGCGTTCGAGCATCTCCCGAACCGTGCGTGGCGCGCGCGGGGCTTCGCCTTTCTGGGTCTTGTGAGCCTTGGGGAAACGCGCCGGTTTCGGCTCGAAACGGGCCAAGGCGTACACGTAGGCTTCGACCTGACTGGCGCTGCCGAGGAAGGTGCTTTGCGGCCGGGTGAACATCGGCATCGCGGCTTGCGGTACCGCATCGATACCTTTACGACGAATGGCCGACAAGGCCAGCGCCGCGCCACGGGTCACGGCGTTGTGCCGGCGCGCTTCTTCACGCAACGGCAGCAACAGTTCACGGGCATGACGCAACGTCAGCTGGGCACTGGTCTGCATTTCGAGAATGCGCGCGTGGGTGCGCAGCAGCATGTCGTCATCGACCAGATGCCCGAGGCGCTGCTGTTCAGTGAGCATCTTCAGCAGGACGTTTTCGACCTTGCGTACGCCTTGTTCGAAGGCGCCGTCGGCGTTCACCAACTGGATCATCGGCTCAACGTATTCATCCCAGGTCGCCAGTACTTCAGCGTAGCGTTGACGCAGCGGGATCTGCCGGTCGCTGGTCTTGGCCCGCTCGGCGACGGCCACCAGGGCCTGTTCGTCGTTGGCAAGCTTCTTCAGAACGTCCCGCACGCGCATGTCGAGCAGACGCAACTGGCGCGCCAGATCGTTGCCGTCGCGAATCTCGAAGGCGTCCTGAATGTAACCGGCCAGGCGCTCGAGATGGCGCAAATAGGCTTCGATTTCCAGACACAGGCCCAAACGGTGCTCGCGGCGCAGGTACGCGAGGAAATCGTGGATCTGCGCATTGAGCTCGAAACGGTTCGGGCTTTTCGCCACGGGAACCAGAATGTCGAGGCGGATCCACACGTCCAGCAGGCTGGTGATGTCCTGCGGTGTACTGTCGAGTTGCTGGGCGGCCAGTTGCGTGCGCAGTTCGTTGAGGCTCAGGGTGCCTTGGTCGAAGTGCTCGCACAGTGGCTCCAGAAGTGCCCAGTGTTCAGCGAGGGCGCGCAAGACGCGCTTGGGTTCGATCATCGGAATGGCCGGCTGGTTGGCGATTAAAAGTCGCGATTGTACTGCATCACGCCCGTTGCGATTCACTCTCGGGACGGACAGTTGGCTTTCTATCGATCAAGCGCGGGCGATCTTGAGCGAAGGGCGGTAGAATCAACGCACTTTAGTTATCCACAAGTGGCCGACCTTTGCTTATCGAGTCTCGTCGCCGCGCTTATTTGACCGCCATGCAGGTGGTCAACTGGCTGCCGCGCACCGAATTGCCCTTTGCTGCGCCCTCGCGCCCCGAACTGCTGGAGATGCCCGAGCCGTTGGTCGTCGCCCCGGTTGCGCCGGCTCCCGTGGCCGAGGCACCGATAGAGCCCGTGGTCAAACCGGCCGAACGGGTAAAAATCGAGGTGCCGCGGCCATCGTTGGCCAGCACCCGTACGAACGCCAAGGTCGAAGAAGAGGAGGCCCCGGTCGCGGTCAAGGCGCCGGTCGTTCCGCCACCGCGTTTCGCCCTTCAATTGCTGCGCGCAGGTCGTTGCCTGTTGCTGGTGGAGTTACCCACAGGCGAAAGCTTCCAGACCCGCGATCCGGCGTATCTGTTGCTCAAGGACATGCTGCGCGCCGCCGGCCTGCCAGATAGCCCGCAGATCGTCGGCGAGCCGGTGCGCTGGCCGCTGCTGGCTCGCGGCACCATGGATCAAGGGCCGGAAGCAGCTCGGGATTTCGTACAAGGCTTTCTCTCGGCCCGTCTGGAAGACGCTCCATGCGTCTGCCTGTGGCTGATCGGCTTGCCGGCGGTGCGTTTTGCCGGTGAGGCCAACGCCGAATCCTTCAACCGTGAACTTCAGGTCGAAGGCCTGGGTTCGGTCTGGGCCCTGCCGGGTCTGGAATTATTAATGGAAGAGCCACAGCGTAAGGCTGATGTCTGGCAAGCCATGCGTCGGCTGATGGCGCGCTGGAAAGAATCGAATGAGTGACGCTGTATCGTTCCGCCCGATGACCGAGGCGGACCTGGACACTGTACTGAAAATTGAATACGCGGCTTACAGCCACCCCTGGACCCGCGGGATTTTTCTCGATGGACTGGGTAAGTACCAGATCTGGCTGATGTTCGAAGGGCAGCAGCAGGTCGGTCATGGCGTGGTGCAGATCATTCTCGACGAGGCGCATTTGCTGAACATTACCGTCAAACCGGAAAATCAGGGCCGAGGCCTGGGTTTGACGCTGCTGGAGCATTTGATGTCGATTGCCTACAAGGCAGAGGCGCGGGAATGTTTTCTGGAAGTGCGCGACAGCAACCGGGCGGCATTTCGGTTGTATGAGCGGTATGGGTTCAACGAAATCGGACGTCGACGGGATTACTACCCGGCGGTTGGCGGGCGCGAAGATGCCGTGGTCATGGCCTGCACCTTGGTTGACTGAGCCCTGTACGAGCTGCCGAAGGCTGCGATCTTTTGATCTTTATAAGCGCACCATCGAAAAATCAAAAGATCGCAGCCTTCGGCAGCTCCTACGTTGGAATCTGGTCAGACCTGTAGATCAACGCTTGCCATCCATCGGATCGCGCCGCGCCATCTCTTCTTCATCCAGCCCATTGCCCCCGCCGATGTCGTCCTCATCGACAATGCTCAGATCCCAATCCGCCTGGTCGCCTTCACCCTCTTCGCGGGCGTCCCGTGCGCCGTCTTCACGGATCAAGGTTTCCGGGCTCATGTCATCGTCGGTGGATTCATGGTCATCGGTCGAGCCCCCGGTCATGCCAGCTTCACGGACGCGTTCCTCGGGCATCTTCTCGGGGATCAAGTCGCCGATTCTGGCGCTAGGTTCTTCCTTGTCGAAATCCAGCTCATGCACTGAGCCCATGCGGTCTTCGTTGTCGTCGATGGGCTCGGGTTGCGCCTCATCGAACGGACGTCGTGAATCAGTCATGGCATTCCCTCATACTGTAGGCCTTACTACAGTTGACCCACTGGGCTTGCGAGAATTCCACCGGCAGTGAGCGCCGGGTAGCCATTTAATGCATTAGGGAGTATCTGCATCTCGCGCGTGACCCCGACACACGGTTGTCTGTCAAAGCAGCAAATCATTCTTGAGGCTTCATTGCATGAACGAATTACAAGATCTGATTGATAACAATGAGCGCTGGGCCGACGCGATCACCCAGGAAGATCCTGATTTCTTCGCCAAGCTGGCCCGTCAACAAACCCCGGAATACCTGTGGATCGGTTGCTCCGATGCCCGCGTGCCAGCTAATGAAATCGTCGGCATGCTGCCGGGCGATCTGTTTGTGCACCGCAACGTGGCCAACGTTGTACTGCACACCGACCTCAACTGCCTGTCGGTGATTCAGTACGCGGTCGACGTACTCAAGGTCAAACACATCCTGGTCACCGGCCACTATGGTTGCGGCGGTGTACGCGCCTCGATGCAGGACCGTCAGCTGGGCCTGATCGACGGCTGGCTGCGCTCGATTCGCGATCTCTATTATGAAAAGCGCGACGAACTGGCCAAGTTGTCCACCGAAGAAGAAAGGGTCGACCGCCTCTGCGAGCTCAACGTGATCCAGCAGGTGGCCAACGTCGGTCATACCAGCATTGTGCAAAACGCCTGGCACCGTGGGCAGAGCCTGTCGATCCATGGTTGCATCTATGGCATCAAGGATGGACGCTGGAAAAGCCTCAACGCCACGATCAGCGGTTTCGAACAGTTGCCGCCGCAGTACCGTTTGCGTCCGGTCGAGGCGTTGTAAAAGCTTTTCAGTCGAGACTTCGTCGACGCCGGTGTTGAAAGAACTGTTCTCCATTGGCATTCGGCGACTCGTCGTAGCCGATGATCCAGCCACGGCAGCAAGAACAACCGCAGCGGCAGGCGAACTGTCGCTGCAGCTTGTCTTCTGTCGCGGCGAAATCCATCGTCAGCCGGTCATCCTTTTTGATGTCTTTGAGCGCCCATAACCACAGCTCGCTCATGTCGAGAAAGACGTTGGGGTCGCAGGAGTGGCTCAGCAAGCCGCAGAAGCGCGGATCGTAGACGTGGATGCCTGGCGCCAGCTGCCGGGTGTGTCGGCAGCGATAGGGCAACAGATGCCCGGAAACCCTGCAGATTCGGCTGATTCGGGGGAACTCGCGCAGCGCCGTGACAGCTATTGCCGATCCCTCAGCGTTGTAGATGATTTTAAAGTCGTCTTTGGAGGGGAATCCAAGGCGCAGGGGCAACTCTACAAATGGATAGATGCCATCGGATGAGGGTGGGGTTATTCCTTGTTCGGCATGGGCTCTCATAACAATCCTTGTCAGCTGGGTGCTACGAACTCTGTCTGCTGACATCCTGTCAGCTCTGCAGCACATGGGTACGCCCCAAGCCTCTCGCAAATGAAACATTTGATCTACTGTCAGATATGACAGACGAACAAGGCTCTTTCCCGCGTCAGCCATGGCTCACGCGGGAAAGACTTTCATCGTTTACAAGTGTGGGGCAGGAGCAGAGGTCGCAAGAGACGGGCTCTTCAGCTGTTTCAGCTGAGATTTGACCGTCGTTGTTGCGCATTTGGCCACGGCCTGTTCGGGCTTCAGGTTGCGGATCGAGGTGTAGAACAGTTCGCAGGTTTTTTCTTTCTGGGTCACTTGCCAGGTCTGAGTACAGCTTTTCAGCTGAACGGTAGGGTCAGTGCCCGGTTTGCTGCCCATACCGGCCTGCCAGCACGCGGCGCTCAGATCCTGCCCCATGACTTTCAGCCCCGCGGCGTCAGCCTTGGCCTGGGCATCGCTGCCGCTATAGGCCTCGGGATCGGCGGCGTACCAGATGTAGCTCGGATGGTTGGAACCCAGTACTGGCACCTTCACACCCTCGCTTGGGCTGATGGTTGCCAGGCCCAGCACGTCCACGGTCGGCCCGTACTGTTGCTTGATCCAGTTACGCACCGGTGCGCCGAAGGCAACCATTGGCAATGCAACGCCACTGGCGTTCTGGCTGACTTCCTTGACCATGGTGGTCTGGTAATCCTTGAAGTAGTCATAGACGCCTTCGAGGTCCTTGCCGGCGCTGGACGGCGCGGCAATCGGTGCGATGTCGATGATGGTCTGATAGCCCGGTGTCTGGTCGTCAGGGATGCCATTGGCGGTCAGCAGCGTGGCCCAACGATCGGTGGTCTTGGACTCCAGATAGTCCTGGGCCTGGGTCAGCGAATAATCCGGCGGGAAATGCAGCAGTTCGACGCTTTTGCGGTTTTCCAGCGCCATGCCCAGCGGCAGGAACAGGTACCAACTGTAGGTCCATTTACCATCGGCACTCAGCTTGCTGGCGCCGTTGTAAGCCAAATCCCCAGCCTTGAGCAATGCGGTCAATGGCTTGTCGTAGCCTTTGGGCACACCGCTGATATTGGCGTAGAGCTGCTTATTATCGGTTTTGACCACCACTTTTGCGGTTTTGTAGCCATCGCGTTGTACGCTCTGGGTCAGGTAGTGCTCGACTGTCTGTTCCAGCGTCCAGTTGCGATAGCAGATGACGTTGCAGTTGTTGGGGTAGGCGAACAGCCGGGTAACACGTTCGGTACTGCCCAGATTCAGATCGACATCGGCGTGAGCGGCGGCACTCAGGGTGAGGGCTGCGAGGGTGAGTCCTGTGAGTTTTAACATGCTCAGATCCTTTTCAGCGTGGTCCCGATGATGGGATGGATGCCATATTGGATCAGCGGCGTTACATATAAAAGCGGGTTCTCATGGTTTTTTTACAGGGCGGCCCCGGCCTATTTGCAGGCCTGCCGGAGCGAGAGTCCGGCCCCCAAGTAAATGTCCGGAGCCGGGTTAATATTAAGTATTACAACAAATGCAATGCCAAATGGCCGCCAGCGCGCAGGTATTCTATTTGCGCAACAACAGCATCCTTGACGATGGCTTCGCCTGTATCGGTCAACTTGGCTTTCTTGGCATCGATGATGGACGATTGCATTAATTGCATGACCACATCCATTGCTTTCTGGAACGCTGTCAGATTGTTGTGCGGGCCGAACTCGCGAACGACGGCGTCCATGCGGCGATCTGCATCATCACGCAACTTCCTATATTCAACGACTGAAACTCTACCGTCCTGGTAAATCTCATTGATCATTTCTTCCAGCGTTTTTGATACTAAAGACATCTGACTTGTTCATCCTTGGAGTGGTGTCGTTTTTAACTTTAAAAATCAAGTTGTGAGATGCCGAAGTTTAACCCGCTGATTTATATATTTGAGATAGGAACCGGCTGGATTTAATGTCAGGCGCAATCGAGCCTGTATGTAGGAGAAGTCTTGGTCGTTGCCGATTAGCCTGATGGCGAGGCCCGTTCGGTTGGTGCCAACAGTCAACCAATCGGTCCATTGCGGTGATGCTGTTTGGGACGATGGCCTAACGGGTTGTCCACAAGCGCATTTGCGTAGACCATGAGCGCCTTGGTTTTTTGCCTGCCAGAGTTTTTTCCATGACTACCCATAACGATGCGCGTCCGGCGCCCTTCACCCGCTCGGACTACAAGACACTGGGGCTTGCAGCCCTTGGCGGCGCGCTGGAAATCTACGACTTCATCATTTTCGTATTTTTCGCGCTGACCCTCAGCCAGCTGTTCTTTCCGCCAGAAATGCCCGAGTGGCTGCGTCTGCTGCAAAGCTTCGGGATCTTCGTTACCGGTTACCTTGCGCGGCCTCTGGGCGGGATCCTGATGGCGCATTTCGCCGATAAATTGGGACGCAAGAAGGTTTTCAGCCTGAGCATCCTGATGATGGCGTTGCCATGCCTGCTGATCGGGATCATGCCGACCTACGCCCAGATTGGTTATTTCGCTCCACTGCTGCTGTTGGCCCTGAGGGTCCTGCAAGGCGCTGCGGTAGGTGGTGAAGTGCCGAGTGCCTGGGTGTTCGTCGCCGAGCATGCACCGGTCGGGCATCGCGGTTATGCCTTGGGTTTCCTGCAGGCGGGGCTGACCTTTGGCTACTTGATCGGAGCCCTGACGGCGACATTTCTGGCACAGACGTTCACCCCGGCGGAAATCCTTGATTACGCCTGGCGCTACCCGTTTCTCCTGGGCGGTGTGTTTGGCGTCATTGGTGTCTGGCTGCGTCGCTGGCTCAGTGAAACTCCGGTATTCATGGCTATGCAGGCCCAGCGCGAGGCTACTGTCGAACTGCCACTGCGCACAGTCCTGCGCGAGCACCGCCTGGCGATGTTGCCGGCGATGATTCTCACCTGCGTGCTGACCTCGGCCGTGGTGGTGTTCGTAGTCATTACCCCGACCATGATGCAAAAAACCTTCGGCATGACCGCCAGCCATACTTTCGCCCTGAGTGCTTTGGGCATCGTGTTTCTGAACATCGGCTGCGTACTCGCGGGGCTGCTTGTCGACCGCATTGGCGCCTGGCGCACGGTGATGCTGTATAGCCTGCTGCTGCCTTTGGGCATCGGCGTGCTTTATACCTGCCTGATCATTGAAGGCCAGTGGCTCGGTTTGGCCTATGCGGTGGCCGGCCTCGGTTGCGGGGTAGTTGGTGCGGTGCCATCGGTGATGGTCAACCTGTTTCCGGCGCGGATTCGCGTCTCGGGGATTTCCTTTACCTACAACATTGCCTACGCCGCCTGGGCCAGTATCACGCCGCTGCTATTGATCGGTCTGATGCCGTGGAGTCCATGGATTTGTGTGATTTTCTGCGCAGTGATGGGGACGGTGGGCGTCAGCAGCGCAGCGTATTTCGGCGCGCGAGTACCGCGAATCGGGCGCTGTTCGGTAGCCGGCGCGGTATAAAGGTGATCGTGTTGCCACTATTTTTGTAGGACAACCCCGAAACACTCTTCAGAAAATATCCCCAAGGCCGATGGTTAGGCTGTATGCAGCTTTTTATCCCTGTCCATCGGTGCTTCCCATGTTCAACAAACGCTTGAAGCAGGAGCTGTCGGCTCTTCGCGAAGAACTCTCCAGCCTTCAGCAAGTCAAGGAGAGCCTGGACAGCGAGATGCTGGCCCTGACCCTTGATTCCGACGGCAGGATTCAATCGGTCAACCAGAACTTCATGGGTGAGATGCTCTACAAGGGCAACGATCTGGTCGGCCGACACATCGAAGACATCGTCCCCGTCCATGTGAAATCTGACGAATTCCACCGCCGCTTCAAGACTGCGCTGACCCGTGGCGAGCACTTTGCCGGCACGGTTCGTTTATTGCGGGGCAATGGTGCCGAAGCCTGGCTGCGGTCGATCATGCAACCGGTGCGGTCCTCGAATGGCCGGATCAAACAATTCTCGATTTACTCCAGCGACCTGACGCGCACCATTGAGGCCTCCCGTGAACATGAAAACCTGATCGGCGCACTGGTGCGTTCGACCGCGGTCATCGAGTTCGACCTCAATGGCAATGTGCTGTCGGCTAACGAGCGGTTTCTCAATGGCATGGGCTACAGCCTGGCGCAGATCCAGGGCAAACATCACCGCACCTTCTGCGCGCCAGAGGATTACAACAGCGCCGAGTATCAGAACTTCTGGCGCCGTCTGAACGCCGGCGAGTTCGTGGCCGGCCGTTTCAAGCGTATTGATAGCCACGGTCGCGTGGTCTGGCTGGAGGCTTCCTACAACCCGGTGGTCGATGCCAACAACAAGCTCTACAAAGTGGTGAAATTCGCCACGGTGATCACCGATCAGGTCAATCAGGAGCAGGCCGTTGCCGAAGCGGCCAACATCGCCTACAGCACCTCGTTGCAAACCGACAACAGCGCCCAGCGCGGTACCACCGTGGTGACTCAAGCGGTAGACGTGATGCGTGACCTGGCCAAACACATGCAAACCGCTAGCGAAGGCATCGAGGCGCTGAACGAGCAATCAGTGGTGATCGGCACTATCGTCAAAACCATCAGTGGCATCGCCGAACAGACCAACCTGCTGGCGCTCAACGCGGCCATCGAAGCGGCTCGCGCGGGTGAACAGGGTCGAGGTTTTGCCGTGGTGGCTGACGAAGTCCGGCAACTGGCCTCGCGCACGAGCCAGGCGACCGATGAAATTGTCGGCGTCGTACGCCAGAACCAGGACATGGCGCGCAACGCCGTGGCCCTGATGACCGATGGCAAACTCCAGGCCGAACAGGGGCTGGCGCTGGCGGCGGAGGCGGGCACAGTGATCGTCGAGATCCAGGATGGGGCGCAGAAAGTGGTGAGTGCGGTCGGGCAGTTTGCCAATCAGTTATCGACTTGATGCTATCTGTGCGGCATGAATAGCTCTAAAAAGGTCAGGCCTGCTTTTGCGGCTTGATCAGGCTAGGATTCTTCGCTAACAAAAAAGGCCTACCTCCCGGTAAGCCTTTTCTTATTCCTGCGTACGACTCAATCCCCCAACGCTTCCCCCTCGCGCCGTGGATCGGCCCCGCCGGCTAACGCTGCTTTGCCCTGCGCATCCTTGACCCGAACAATCGCCTGAGTCCCGCTGGTCATCTCGATCTCGTTCACGTTGTGTCCTTTGTCCTTCAGCGCCTGAATCAGCGCCGGGCTGAACTGCCCCTGTTCCAGTTCGGTCGGGCCGTTGCGGCTGCCGAAGTTGGGCAGGTTGATGGCCGCTTGCGGGTCGAGGTTCCAGTCGAGCAGGCCGATGGTGGATTTGGCCACGTATTCGATGATCTGTGAGCCGCCGGGGGAGCCGACGGTGACCAGGAACTCGCCGCTCTGTCGGTCGAAGATCAGTGTGGGTGCCATGGACGAACGGGGGCGTTTACCCGGTTCGACGCGGTTGGCAACTTTTTGCCCGTTCTCTTCGGAGATGAACGAGAAGTCGGTCATCTGGTTGTTGAGCAGAAAACCCTGGACCATCAGGTGCGAGCCAAACGCTGCTTCCACGGTGGTGGTCATCGACACCGCGCCACCTTCGTCATCGACCGCCACCACTTGCGAGGTAGAGATGCGCAGTGGCGAGCGGTCCGGCGCATAGGCAATCTGAATCCCCGGCGGGGTGCCGGGTTTGGCCTGGCCCATGCTGCGGTCACCAATCAGCGCGGCGCGGCTGGCCAGATAAGTCGGGTCGATCAGACCTTTTACCGGCACGGGTACGAAGTCGGTGTCGGCGACATACTGCGCTCGGTCGGCGTAAGCCAGGCGCTCGGCTTCGGCGATCAGGTGCACAGCTTCTGGGGCTGGTTCGATGCCCGCCGGTTTGCTGGTCTTGACCGGTTTGAGTGGTGCCAGGGCAAAACGCGGGTCGCGGGATTCCAGCGCCTGCAAGGTGCCGAGAATTTGTGCCACGGCGATCCCGCCCGACGATGGAGGTGGCATGCCGCAGACCTGCCAGCGTTTGTAGTCGGTGCAAAGCGGCCCGCGTTCCTTGGCCTTGTAGCCTTGGAGATCGTTCAGCGACAGGCTGCCGGGGTTGGCGTGACCCTGAACCTTGGCGACGATCTCTTTCGCGATCGGACCTTTGTACAGCGCGTCGGGACCTTCCTTGGCTATGCGTTTCAACACTGCGGCGAGTGCCGGGTTCTTCAGCTGTGTACCGATGGCTTTCGGGCTGCCATCGGCGTTCAGGAAGTAGGCGGCCATGTCGGGTGAACGCTGTATGAACGCGTCTGCCGCGATCAACTGATGCAGTCGTGGCGAGATGGCGAAGCCTTGTTCCGCGAGTTTGATGGCGGGTTCGAACAACTTCGCCCACGGCAGGCGACCATGCTTTTGATGGGCCAGTTCCAGTGCCCGCAACACGCCCGGCGTCCCCACTGAGCGTCCGCCGATCTGTGCCTGGGTGAACGGCATCGGTTTGCCGTCGGCTTGCAGAAACAGTTTCTCGGTGGCGCCCGCCGGAGCGGTTTCGCGACCGTCGTAGGTGCGAACAACCTTGCCATCCCACAGCACAATCAACGCGCCACCGCCGATACCCGACGATTGTGGCTCGACCAGTGTCAACACCGCTTGCATGGCAATGGCCGCATCAATCGCCGAGCCGCCCTCACGCATCATCTGCCGTCCGGCTTCGGCTGCCAGCGGGTTGGCGGCTGCGGCCATGTGTTTGGAGGCGTATCGGGTCTGCAGGTCGGTGCGATAACCAGAGGCGATTTCTGGCGCGACTGGCAGGGTTGAGACTGACGGCGAAGAGGGCGGGGCACTGCACGCGGCGAGGGTTAAAGCGGTTGCGATCAGCGAAAAGGCTGACAGGCGATAGCGACTCAAGTGGAAGGCTGAGAACACGCGGAGCACTCCGTCCATGGGATAAAAGGTCCGGGGGACTTTATCGACCTGAGGGGAGCGACGCAAATCAGGTCCGCGGTCTTGAAACGAATACCACTTTTCTCGAGGCATAAAAAAACGGCCTACCTTTCGGTAAGCCGTTTTTAGTACTTGGTGGCTACACAGGGACTTGAACCCCGGACCCCAGCATTATGAATGCTATGCTCTAACCAACTGAGCTATGTAGCCAAGTGGCGCGCATTATTCACCTGGAACGAAGATGCGTCAAGCGTAAATTTAAAATATTTCTCCACACTTTCAACCGCTTATCCCGCTGACCCGAAAAATCGGGCCAGGGGAGGGCGTCAACCGAGCTGAAATTTCCCGGTATTCGCACTCAAAGCCTTGCTGCCCTGGCTCAAGGTGTCCGCAGCCAGATTCACCGCCCGTGCGCCTTCAAGTAAGCGCACCGCGGCCTGATCGACTTGCTGGATGTTGCCGCTGACTTCATCGGCGGTGCTCGCTTGCTCTTCGACAGCGGTGGCGATCTGCGCCAGGGTGTCGGTGACGCTCTGCACCGCGCTGGCGATTTCCCCCAGTCGCTCGCCGAGACCGGTGACGGCTTGCGCATCCGATTGTGCCTGGCCGCAGGCGGCTTCCATCAGGCTTACGGCTTCATTGACGGTGCTGCGCAGGCTGTCGACGGTGCCGGCGATTTGCGCAGTGGAGGATTGGGTGCGTTGTGACAGGCTGCGCACTTCATCGGCTACCACGGCAAAACCGCGACCTTGCTCGCCGGCCCGTGCGGCCTCGATGGCGGCGTTGAGGGCCAGCAGGTTGGTCTGCTCGGCGACGCCGCGAATGGTATCGACCACCAATTGAATTTGCTGTCCTTGCTCGCTGACCCGGCCCAGTGCCGCCGCAGTGTCGTTCAAACGCTGATTGAGCTGCTGAATACTCGCTGTCGTGCGTTGGCTGTCACGGCTGCTGTCGGCGGCGATGCGCTGGGTGTGTTGAGCGCTGCCTGAGGCCTGTTCGCAACTCTGGGCGACCCCTTGAGAGGTCGCGGCCAGTTGCGTGGCTGCAGCGGCGATCTGGCTGATCTGCAACTGCTGAGCTTCGACTTCCCCAAGGGCACTGCTCGAGTGATGGTTGAGGGTGCGCACCGCGTTGCTCAGCTGCAAGGTCTCATGATCGACGCCCAGCAGGCTGTTGCGCAGTTGCACTACCGCAACGTTGAGGGCGGTGCTGATAGCAGCCAACTCGTCGCGGCCCTGCACCGGTACTTGCAGGCTCAGGTTGCCGTCACGCAACGCTTCGGCCAGTAGCGTGATGCCGCTGGCGCTGCGACGGATCGAGGCCTGCAAACAGATGAACAGGTACAACGCGGCCAGCAGCAGGCAGCCAAAAACTGTCGCCACCAGGATGAACTGGCGGATGGCCGAGCCGTGGTAATAATCCAGTCGCTGATCCAGAGAAACCAACGATTGCTGGCGCAGCGAGGCGAGGTCGCCGAGGAGGGCGTCGAGACTGCGTTCAAAGTCTTCCGGCTTCAGGTTGATGCTGCCGCCGAAGACACCCTCGTCCAGCACTTTCAAACCGGCGTCCAGGTGTTTGAGGCTGTCGTGGTATTGCCCGGCCCAGGTTTGCAGGGCGCTGGGCAGGCGTGCTTCCAGCAGGCTGGCGGTTTTCACCAGTTGCTCCCGGGCATCGCCGATGCGGCTGCGCAAGTCCCGCAGTTGCAGGCGGCTTTGCAGGGTGAACTGCCCGGATACTACTGAGGCCTGACCGACGGCGGCGAGGCGTCCGACCCGTTCGATCAGGTCCGGTGCGTGTTGAGTGGAGATTTGCGTCAGCAGCCAGGTTTCCAGCCATGGGGCGAGGGTCAGGCGACTGTCCATGGCGATTTGTTCGCGCAAGGCTTGCAGGGCGCTCAAGGCATTGGTGAAGCGATCGTAACCGTCCGGCCACCAACCGACGCTGCTCAGGCTTTTCGAGTCCAGGCCGGTGAGGGCGCTTTGCAGGGCTTGATAGCGGGTGAGGGTTTGACCCTCGGCGCCTTCGGTTTTCAGGGCATTGCCCAGGTCCGTGGTGGCTTGGGCGACAGCCGGCTGAACCGCGTCGAACGCTGCCATCGCCGCGATGGTTGCGGGTGTCGGCTGGCGATTGGTTTCGGTGGCGCGCCAACGAGCGGCGCGGTCACGCTGGGCGGTGAGCAGATTGTCGAGCGCATCCAGGGCGAGCAATTGACGAACTCCGGCGCGTTCGCCGGAAATCAGGTTCAACTTGTCACGATAATCCTGACCGATCATCCACAGACTCCCCGCGAGTGGCAGGATAAACAGCAGAAACAGCAGCTGAAATTTGCGCGCGAAGCCGAAGCGCCCCAGTAGCCCGATCCCCGGTGATAAAAAAGCCTGCATGCCCCATGACTCCTCTGGACACCACGCACCATTGGCGTGCGTCGAGGTCATTGCGACCGCGACTTGTGCCCTGCTAAAAGGCCTCGAAAGTTCACCCTTGGTCCGCTCTGTAGGCCGACTCTGTAGCGAAACTTCCCATTCTCGGTTCCCTTTGTAAGGGGCCGCGTTGAAGCGGATAAACAAGGCAAGATTCAGACCATGGCTTTGCGCTATCACCTTCTTTTTTGAAGTCGTTAGCAGGCTAAGGGGATGGCGCTACTGCACCGAAAAATGGCACATTGACCGGCCTGCCAGTGCGCACCCATCCGCAGTACGGAAACTCTCATGGCTATCAGCAACACTCAGTCCGCCGCCACGTCGGCGCCCGCCGCTTCACAAAGCAGCCCGCTGGTCATGCGCATCATTGGCGCGGTGGCGCTGGCGCATTTGATCAACGACCTGATTCAGGCGGTATTGCCGTCGATCTATCCGATGCTCAAGGCCAGCTATGGCCTGACCTTCACCCAGATCGGTCTGATCACCCTGACCTTTCAACTGACGGCCTCGCTGTTGCAGCCATGGGTCGGTTACCACACTGATCGTCATCCCAAACCCTGGCTGTTGCCGGCCGGTACTGTCTGCACATTGATCGGCATTCTGATGATGTCTGTGGTCGGTAGCTTCCCGATGATTCTGCTGGCGGCGGGGTTGATCGGTGTCGGCTCATCGACCTTTCACCCGGAAGCTTCTCGTGTGGCGCGATTAGCCTCAGGCGGACGTTTCGGCTTGGCACAGTCGACGTTTCAGGTCGGCGGTAATGCGGGCTCGGCTTTCGGGCCGTTGCTGGCGGCGGCGATCATCATTCCCTACGGTCAGGGGCATGTGGCGTGGTTCGGATTGTTCGCGCTGTTTGCGCTGTTCGTGCTGTATCGGATCAGTCGTTGGTACGCCAACCACCTGAACCTGTTCAAGCTCAAACAAGGTCAGGCAGCGACTCACGGCTTGTCGAAAGGCCGGGTGATCAGCGCACTGGTGGTCCTCGGGTTGCTGGTGTTCTCCAAGTATTTCTACATGGCCAGTCTCACCAGCTACTTCACGTTCTACCTGATTGAAAAATTCGACCTGTCGGTGGCCAGTTCGCAGTTGCACCTGTTCCTGTTTCTCGGTGCGGTAGCGGCGGGGACCTTCTTCGGCGGGCCGATCGGCGACAAGATCGGACGCAAGGCGGTGATCTGGTTCTCGATCCTTGGTGTCGCACCGTTCACCCTGATGCTGCCCCACGTCGATCTGTTCTGGACCAGCGTTCTGAGCGTGGTGATCGGTTTCATCCTCGCCTCGGCATTCTCGGCCATTGTGGTGTATGCGCAAGAACTGGTGCCGGGGAATGTCGGGATGATTGCCGGGGTGTTCTTCGGCCTGATGTTCGGTTTCGGCGGGATTGGCGCGGCGTTGCTTGGGCATCTGGCAGATGTCCACGGCATTGAGTACGTGTACTTCCTGTGTTCGTTCTTGCCGCTGCTTGGGGTGTTGGCGATCTTTCTGCCACGAACCAAAAAAGTCTGACCCGTACCGACCGGTATAGAGATTTGTAGTATTAAAGCGCGCTTGCAGCCGGGATTGCCGTTTGCGCAAATCACTGTCCTGATGGAAACTTCGCGCCTTTCTGGACTCGATAAGGACGCGAGCAGTGGAGTTTGACAGGAATCAATTTATCGCCAATCACGGCATTGTCTTCAGCGTCACCCGTTTCAGCGTCACCCCCAGTGACCGGGGTGGTCTCAGGACGCTCCATTTCGGGGAAGCGAAATCGGCCCATTTTGAGGTCAGCAGTTTGCTGGTCGAGCTGTATGACAAGATGCTCGCCAAAGACCTGCCCTGCGTGATGATGGCAGGTATCTCCAACCCGCTGACCCGAAAGCAAGGTGACCTGCTCAACGACCAGCGCATGAGTATTGCCAACATTACTGCCGGGATCTTTACAGCGGCTGGCTCTCGAGTGCCGATTATTGGTCTCGCCACCGGACCGGCGGCAGGCTATTTGGGCCGAGAGTTGGTGAAGAGCAAGTTACCGGCCTATCACGCTGGCGATGTCATCGTCAGTCTGGACGCTCAAGTCAGCGGCGGTATCGGACCGCAGCGCTTGGTGTCTTCCATGATCATCAAGTCCCAAGGGGCATAGGCCCATGAGTCTCTACAGTCAGTATGCGTTGGCCGGTCTGGGGATTGTGCTGTTGTACACTTGCATAAGGAGCTACGTACTCAGGAAATGGCTGGGTATTGCTCTGGTCGGTTTGGGCTTTGGTGTGATATTTGTGCTGCCGCCCTACATTGGCAGCATCGATGTCGGGATCTTTGCAATTGCGATAGTGGGGGCGGGGGCTTCGATGTTCTTCAATCGGAGTAAGTACCGAGTGTGAACATAACGGTGGCAGCGCCTGAAAAAGGAGCCGCCGTAGCCTTTGTTGTGCTGGTTTTATACGCGAAAAAAGAGGCACAAAAAAGCCGCGTCTAAACGCGGCTTTTTCTTGAGCGGGTGTTTACACGTTAAAGCGTAAGTCTGGCCTGCAGGTCCCGTTCTGCAAGGGGGTTGTGCCCCATCCCGCAGAATATAGTCACCCTCGTATACACTTTGGCTTTTGCTACCCTCTTCGCAGCTCTAGAAGCCAGGTTGGTACCGCGTCCTTCATCGAGGGAGCCAATCACGGATTTTCGAGATGTGAAAATAATAAAATGAGACTCCGTGACTTTGGAATGACCGCTGCTGACACTGCATGCAACTGATAAAGCGCAGAGGTAGTCATGCAGATCATTCGCCGGAAAGCCGTTTGTAAAAAGCTAGGGGGCATCAACCCTTCAACACTTTGGCGTCTGGAGCGTAACGACCCTTCATTCCCACCATCGGTGCAATTAAGCGGCGGGATAGTAGGCTGGTTCGAGCATGATCTTGATCATTGGCTCGAATCCAAAGCAGCCAAACGGCCCCCGATAGCCGAATCCGCCGCTCGGCAGAACCCCTGAATACAGAAGCCCGCTTTGGCAAGCGGGCTTCTGGTGACTACAGCAGGGGTGTGTCGCATTCTTCAGCTTGGCGGCTGAGGAACCACAATACGATGCAACTATCGACAAGTTAGCATCCTAGCCCCCATCCCTGCTGTTCGCAAGTAGGTGTGCTCTGACGCACAAGAGGCGAGTGTGCCCGATGGGAAATTCAATAAAACTCAATCCGATGTCTCATCGTTATAACGGTGGAAGCAATACGTATGCACTGAATCGGATTAGACAGATTGCTCAGTACAAGCCAGGGTGCGTTGGAGGTGAGGGATGACCTACCTCAAAGCCGTCAGGCTCTCCCCCTCTGATTCAAATCACGCGGACGAGGACCCGTCAGCAAGCAGTACGCATACCCCTCCTCCGCGTTTTTTCGAAGATGGTACTGCACTCAATCGTGTGTTGCTGGAAGCGCCTTACATGGCGCGTTGCAGTGACGATAAAACCGCGACGCGTATACGTCCTCGCGAGTACGCCCTGCGTTACCCCTATATGCAGATCAATCGCCCTGGCATGGTGTCGTGGCTGATTTTCGACCTCGATCATGCGAACTCATTGATTTGGGACGATGCTGGCTTGCCTGCACCGAACTTGATGGTGCGCAATCGCAAGAGTGGTCATACCCACCTGTACTATGCAGTCCCTTCGGTCTGCACTACCGAGAGCGCTCGACCCAAGCCGATTCAATTCATGAAAGCGATCTATGCCGCTTTTGCAGCTCGCCTCGATGCTGACGTCGACTACAACGGCGGCCCGGTTGCTAAGACGCCAGGTCATCCTTGGTGGGACACGACTGAACTGCACAACCACGTGTACGAACTGGGCGAACTGGCGAGCGCTGTGGAGTTGACTGTCAAACCGTGGGCTACCGGTCCCAAACTTGACCAAGTGAGTCATTCGCGGCATTGCATCTTGTTTGAGCAACTGCGCTATTTTGCTTACAGCATCGTCAATCGCGAGCGTGAGCTGGGTTCTTTCGAGTCCTTCATGCGCTCGCTCGATGCGTATGCCTACAACCACAATAGCTTTCTCAAACAAGGGTTTTCCGAAAACCTGCCGCTGTCTTCAATCCGCGCCACTGTCAAATCCGTTGGCCGCTGGACATGGGATCGCTACACCGGGGACCGCCGTTGCCATCGAGGCGCAATGCAGCTCGATCGGAGCCTATCGCTCGCTGAACGGCAAAGCCTCGCCGCTAAGCGCACCAATGAGATACGACACAGAGCCACGGAATCAAAGATCCGCGCCGCCTGCAGGCAGCTTCAGGCTCAAAGCAAAGCACTGGTGCGTTCGGCGATTGCGACTCTTGCCGGCGTTTCTGTAAGAACCGTGGCCAGCTACGCACACATCATGACTGAAGTTTCCAAACCGGCGACCGTGAGCGTGCTCAAGGTGAGTCCTGAAACTGCGCCTGAGACTAATAGACACGTCAACTCAGCATCCCCTAAGCCGGTTTCGGCCCTGAAACAGCAAGCCCGTTCAGGTAGCTCTCAGGGTGTGCAATCCGGTGTACATCAGATATCTGCGGTACCGGAGGGGCCGCAAGCCGGAGAGCGGCGCCTATCAGGCGATGAGAAAGCCTGTCTAAGCGGCTTAGGGCGAAGAAGCTGCCCCTGCCTTGGCCTCCGGCCACTCTGCGGGCGCTAAGACCCGGATAAATTGACCCAAACCGGCAAGTCGGCCCGGGATTCAACCGGGCGCCTTTGCGTGCTGGCTGAATCAAAAAATACAAAACGTTTAGGCCGTCATATGCCTTCAACGAATGCATGTTTTTTGAGGGCCGCGTCCGGTCAACTCAATGGCATCGACTGCAAGGAAATACTGATTGCCGTCACGAAGCACAGCGGAAAATGCTTGAGTGCAATTCTCCAACAGTCGCTGTACAGAGTGCATGCGGATTTTTAGTTGAGCCGGAGAGCAATGCTGGAATAGTGAAGCTTTCCGGCTTTGTTGTCAGGCCGACAACGAGCGAAGCGAGGCGTCAGTCACGACCGGAAGCCAGGTGCAGTGCAGAAACTTAAGATAGGACTGGGTGAGCGGACTTAGATAATTGCTATATTTTCAAGCGGCGTATCCACGCTGAAACGCAAATAATCACTGGCACACACAGATACCCTGAAACTGCGTTTCAACGAGTCTTATGATTTCACCGATTCAAAGAGCTTTGATGCCCACACAAGTGGGGAGTGCCGGAAACGGACCTGTGCGAGTTCTTCGAGCCTATGAGCCACAATGCGTGGGTGGGTAACTCCGACGACAGCCCTAGGAATCGCGCGTTCACTTGGGTCAGTGGCCAATGGCGTTCGTCATCAGTGTACAACGCGGTGCCCGTCCTTGAAGGAGGGCCTGCCCGATTGCTCGCAATGTCCCTGGGAAAGGAAGGGGCATCGGATCAATCTTGCAAATCTGCTTAGTGAACATGCCAGGTTTGCGGTGTCGTTGAATCATGCCGAGCACCTTTTGGAACAGGTGGCAGGGTGGGCAGAGGAGCTTCGTGAGCATTACAGCCAGAGTCTCTCGGGAGACGATTTGTAAACCGCGATTGAGGCAGCCTGCGTTGAGCGAATGTCCATTTAGATCATCCAATTGCCACTGGCCATTCAGGGGAGTCTCATGGTTTATTGAAACAGAAGATGCTCAGGCCAACCGGCTCGGGTTGTTGCGCTTTGGAGTTTTGTTTGGATTTGCCTATTCCTTTCAACCTGATCGTTAAAGCTGCTTCCTGGGTTTGGCAGCGTGTTACCAAGGTATTGCTGTACAAGACCTATGTTGGATCACATCGAAAATGGAATTCCCGCCATCGGCTCGGATCGCGGTGGGAGCCATTAGGAAACCACCTCGAATACTCCTTGAGGCTAGCGCAGCCTACCGATCACAAACCCCATGTTTCTCAGCTTGCCTTAAGATCGACCGGTCAAAGCTTGGTAAATGTGGATCTCTATTTCGAGGCCCGTGGCGCCGGAGTGCGCTATCAGGACAAGATTTCAGTATGCGACGTCGACCGAACCCCAATAGTCTGGAACTTGATGAATGTTCCGGTTCTGGAGTTTCTTGGAGCACCCCGAGAGCAAATAGCGTTCTCTGTTGAAGAAGTCGAATTGCGGCAGTGTGTTGTGAGGCTTCCGAGCGGTGAGGTTCTGCCACCTTATGACTCTATGCGTTCCTACCTCACCCAGAGTTGGCTCATGAGTGATGAATGGGTGTATCAATGGGGTCATTGGTGGAACTGTAATGCGATAAAGTTTGCTAAGGGAGAACTCGCTATGTATTGGCGTTTATGCTTTGGGCTCTCAAGAAATCGTGTGTATTCGCCTTACGCAACAGGTCCACGTCGCAAGCCAGTCATGCAGTCACTTCTTCGAGGTCTTGGTTGGGTCATGGCGCTACCCCTGGTTGTGACAGCGCAGTTCTGGTTGGCTATCTGGTCTGGGCTGTGTGTGATAGATCGCGATGACAGGCTCAGCTTCAGGTGGCGCGCTGGCAGGAAGGATGAAGCCGATCCTGCTTGATCGCACGGATTTCTTACTCCGTCTGTCGGCTAGCTCGGCATTCACCTAAGTACGGGATCTGGGTAGCTTAATGGGTGAGAGAGGTTCAACTGGCAAGTGGGGAGGCGTGATGAACGAACGCTTCTGGCCGTTCACTGCCGGTTATGTTGCTAAGGGTGCAGGGTAAAATATGGTGCAAATGGCTGGTTAGGTCGATTGCAAATGGGTCATGCGAATACGGCAGTTATAGGCTGCTGCCCCTCCTTCATGAACGAGTCCCGGTGAATGCTGAAAAAATGGGATTCTTCGGAAAGTGGGAAACTGCATTCCACGTGACCAACAGGCGTCGTAGTGATGACCGACACAGAACGGCCATTTGCAGACATTTATAACGCAGAGGTTCAGCCGCAGGCTTGCTGGAGCGAAGCGGTGGCAAGGCAGTGTCGGGACCGTTTGTTGGATACAGCTATTCGCACCATACATCGCATTTTTCGCGTGTTCTCAGGTTAAGAAGCTCTGCGCTTGAGCATGCACCGAGCGGACTTCCCTCTAAAAATAGAACTTCGTCTCCTTCTTCCCATCCCAGGCAATACGTTTGCGCTTCAAATTTTTCCCCGTTGATGATGAAAAGCTCATCGTTGTGAGCTACCTCGATTTCATAGCTCCCACGCCCAGAAGCTTTGCTTGGTGCGCTATAGCCCTGACGCGGAGCAGGGGACGCTGCTGCGCGTGGTTGTGGGGAGGCGGATTTTTCGCCACGAAGAGCAGCCGATTCTCTTTGAACGCATAACAGGAAGAGAGAAGGCCCCAGTGATGTGGAACAGGAGCTCGACAACCATTGCTTTTGTTCTTCGGTAAGAGACGAGATGTTTGGCAGCCCGTCTGCCAGTGCAGCCTTCTCGCGGTTGAGGCAACTAATGGTAAGGGACGGACCGAGGGAGTCGGAGCAGCTACTTATGACCCACGCTCGTAGCTCCGGCTTTAGGCTTGAGAGGTCTGGTTTCCCACGCGATGCAGCTGATGCTTCCCGCACGACGCAGCTAGACCAGAGCGATGGCCCGAGGCTGCGAGTACATGAGCGATTGACCCAATCGCGTGCGTCGGGAGAAAGCCTAGACAGGGCCGCGTCGGGATCTTGAGCAATCGCTGAGCGAGCGACCAGCATCGCAAGAATGGTGAAAAGCTTAGCTTGTAATCGCACGTGCTTCCCTCGACAGAATGCGGCGTGCTTACTCATCGACGGAGATCCTTCAGAGCGTTCGTGACGCACTGCAAATAGTTCACAGGTTTCGGACTGATGTCATACCGGTTAATTCCCCAGCAATCCGCTTCGCTGCCGCTAATCCAGACAACTTCGTCGGATGGGATCTTCTCGATAAAAGCCATCACTGCACCGTATGCTGTCCCATGGGCTATTGCATGCTCCGCAATCGCGTCGTTGCAGAGAGTTTCGATTTTTCTTGTTTGTGCATTAAAGCAGCCATGAAACCCGAGGTATGAACCAGGAACGGCTACATGCTCTCGTCCAGCAATGAAAATAATTGCGGCGCAAGCGGAGATGCACCTCCCGCCTGGAGCTATATAGGTATTTACGTAGTTGGCATCGATAACCCCGGATAGCGCAAACGCAGCTTGAACACTGCCCCCAGGGCTTTCCAGAACCAATGTGTAGTATCCATACGAATGTTTGGCATTCGGCGTCAGAGCAGCCTTGAAGCGAGTTGCATCTCCAGCCACAATCCCACCGCGACCCAGGATTGCGGGTTCACCTTTCATGGCCACCACGTCAAAGGTCATTGCAGATGAGCACTCACAAGCAAGTGACCATAAGGCGATTGCGACTAGCTGCATCACAGGCGCTCTCATGGTATTCGATTCATTTCGGCGCATTAGCGTCCAATTCCTTATAGACGGCAAACCGTGTCGCGGTGGCGTGTCGTATAACGCTTCTAGTCGGTCTGTAAGTCCTTATCTAGCTTAGACGTGAACACGGCAAACGCGACATTGCCCAGAGAGAAACACGAAAAGGTGATGGCCTCCATGGACCGAAATTGCGGTATCACTTGTTCGCTAGATAGGCGCTTGAGCAGCGCGCGAAGTCCGGTCACGCGAGACTATCAATTCAAACTCGTCATTCAAAACAATTAGTGTTGGTAGTAAAGTTCTCGAGCCTCCTCTCTCAGACGTATCGATTTTTCGTGATTGGTTTCGCTACCCTTATTCTTGATCACCGTCACGCCAGGGATTTTCGGTTTCAGACTGTCGAGATACTCCTCCTGAGCCCTTAAGCGTCGCTTGACACGACCATCCCTTGTATCTTCATCGGCGGAATCTTGGACTACGGTCGGCGAGTTATGAGACGAATCCGGATCCACGCTTTGGGTTTTCCGTTGCCCAGAAGATGGTTTGATGGGCTCTCCCATGTTGTTGATTTTCAGTTCTTGTAGTTCTGCGCTCCCGTTTGCGGTTCCGCATCCGGAGTTCGAGAAAACCACACGACCATCCGGGGTTGTGCATTTGTACACATCCGCAGCTTGGACGATGGTGGTACAAAGGGCCGCGAGTGCTAAGTGCGAAGTCCATTTCATGATGCAACCCCCAAGAAGGCTGGACGACACCGCAAACTGCTGTGACGCTTCCCATTTCTGAACTTAATCGTAAAAAGTACAGTGACATTGATGATAGCCGCAATGGTCAAGATTGCTGCCGGGCGCGCGCTCTATTATCGGAAAGGGGGAGACTGGCTTTCGAAGACTGACCGCCCCTTGGCTGGTACCTGCCCGTCAGGGAGGGCTACTGCCTGCATCAGTATTCCCCCAAATGGCAATCACCGCACAACACTCACGCTATCATAGTCAAGTCACTATGCACTGCCTGCGAGACCAACAAAACCAAAGCAGAGGGCAGCCTGCATTGGCATTATCCAGTTGACGGGTTCCCTGCACGATCCCGACCACCAAGGAGTAATCAATTGAACAACGGACATGTCATCCATGGCTTCATGTTATGTGCAGCACTTACCGCACTTTCAACCCATGCCTGGGCTGAGGACAAACAGTGGGTGACCACTGAGCGTACCGACCGCCATACCTGCCCTTCTACAGAATGTGGTGTGGTCGGGCATCTGATGTTCCGGGAAGGTGTCGATGTGCTGGAGACCAAGGGTATGTGGAGTCGAATTACCAAAGCCTACTCAGCATCCTGTGTAGAGGGGGAAAGTGAGTACGTGAAGGAGGACAATAAAGCCTGCACCACCGCCAATGGCATCAAAAATGGGCTGTTCGCTGAATGGATACAGAATAAGGATCTGAGCCAAAATCGACCTACAAACCCGGACGAGGACGCGAGCGGTGATGATGCGCTGATCAAAGGCTCCGATGATTACCGAATCTACAAGGATCAGTTCACCAAAGCAGCGCGCCAGCTGATCAACGACGGCACCTGCACAGAAGGCGACTTCAAAGAGATGGGCGGCTGGATGGCCTCCACCAATCGTGGCCAAGACGTGTACTTCACCTACTGCGGCGGCATGACTCTGAGCAACAAGGTGTACCTGAATGCCAAATCCGGCAAGGTTAGCCGATAGCTCGCTCAGCTACCGACGATCTTCCAAACATAGTTTGTGTTGGTCATGGTTGACCAAGCTCACTTCGACTGATTGGGGCGAACCGCGTGAATGCGTTGGTCCTGGCTACGGTTCCTGGGAATCGCTACTGTTTTCACGCCAAGACGTGGGTGCATAAGAAAACGCGATGAATCGCCCATTGAGTATCGTTCTCGCTGAAGCCTTCGACAGCGTCGTGCACGATGTTCTTGTTGCTCCGCAGGTCTTAAAACAATAAATACTTTTTCTATTTTAAGGTAAACCTCACTGAAATTCCCTACAGTAAAGCGGCATTCTGAAATCCTCGCTTTCGGAAATATGCCCGGTAATTACGCCTTTTATAACAGTTCTATCCCACCTTTCTGCAAGTTTGGCGCATTCCTTTCGGCGCGATGAAATATAGTCATCCCAACTATCCCTAGACTTCTTGATGCGATTTTTGTCTACTGAAACCCCAGCGCGCGCAAAAATGTTAATAATTAATTTCTGGTTATTTGAATTATAATATATGGCACTTTCTGGAACGTTCAAGCCATTGCCGTCGCGGTATTTTGGGTTGCCGCCAAGCTTTCTAATAAGTCTGAATATTTCAAGTTTAGGGTCCGCTTGAATTCCGAGCTTCGAAATCAATCCAGTATAAGAAAAGTAGGTATAATCCTTTCCTATAGGGCACCCTTTGTCGATTAAAAAATGGAATGTTTTGGGTTTTCCATAATTTAAGGCGGCGTCAGGCCACGCTGCGCTACCTCCGTAGTTCGGATTGGAAATATTGACTCCATGACTTTCTGCCAGCTGAAGTAATTCGATTGTTTGATCATCACTTAATTGATTTTCTTTATTGTCTGACCGAAAAAATTCGCTGACGACTCCTCCTATGTTTTTGTTTAGGCTGGATGAGTCAAGCTTGCCGCTCTCAAGCAAAATCTTTATTAAATCGTATGGCAGTTGCGGAATAAGTGTTGCCGGGTCAGCCGCGTAATAATAGGGTCTTTGTTGCGCTTGATAATCCACGGTATTTTTCTTAGTCCCAATATTTTCTGACCCTGTGACCCCGTTGTCTTTTAGGAGGATAGCAATCTGTCGGGTCTTGATGTCGAGTGATACATAGCCATTTTTTAGTACAAAATAAACCTCATCGAAACATCCACTATTGCAGTATCCCGACGCTACTACTTCCTCGACCAACTGGATTTTGTCGGCGTGCATAAGTGCTGTTTGCATATAAAATTGAGAGAGCTCATGCTCTTCATTGGTTTTCTTCTTGTTTTTAGGTGGCGCGTTAATTTCAGTGTTGTCGCATCCTGACAACGATAAAGCAAGCGTCATTATGGATGTAAAAATGCAAGTGCTAACTTTGCGCTCCATGCTTAAGCTGGCAGATGCGGCCATTGTGATCGCGCGCGGAGTGTTAATCATGACGAACCCCGAGCTGCTATATCAAACGCTGAGTAGGTCGGCATCAAAGTTATCCATATCTGCTTTAAGTCTATACATTAAGATTGGAGAGCTTAGTAGTAAACCGCTACGCGAGATCTCTTTTAATGCAGCATAGCCATCCTTGCCGATTTCACCCAATTCATTCGCAATTCGATGCAGTCACCGTAAGCAGCGCCACCGAAAGCGGCCAGAAGCGGACGCTCAACCCACGTCTTTTTTCGGCCAGAAGTCGCCGGCCGGAATACCATCACGAAAAGGATTTACACTCGTTTGGCCCCGACTCAGATCGCTGTCTAGATACGGAAAATAGATTTGTGCAGATTCAAATTATCTACACTCAAACAGACATGTTGCTCTCCAAGCACCCTTACCCATCGTGGAGAGAGATTCAAAATCAGTACCCTGACTACGTGACTTCGCTCGGTCCCTGGGATGAAGATACGGTTATCGAATACCTAGCAGATGAATACCCCGATCTTTCCCCACATCCAAAAGAGCAAGTCGTTGCATTAATTGAGGATACTGAAGAGACAAGAGTGCCCGTGTCAAAAATCTCCCTGACAACCATTCGCAGATATTCGTGCGCAATTGCATGGACTTGACCACCCATTTGCATTGCCACAGACCAGTCAATTGCATCCGTGCTGACCAACCGTTTGCATTCGACTTGACCAGCACACGCCGAAGTGACGACCGGCAGAGAACGGCTGTGGATTCAACTGGTCGACGCACCAGATTGGCGAAATCGTTCGGTATTCACCGGCCTTCCGGCATCAGCCAGCCCTTGGGTGGCCCGCTCCAGGTAGACAGTGTTCCACAGTACGATAGCAGCTGTTACCAGGTTGAGGGGTTTGGGGAGCAACGGAACAGAAAGTGCACTTAAGCCCTACCTGTAGCAGCCGCTGGGTCTGATCCTCCTCGAATATTCCCCCTGGATCTCGAGTCCCCTCATCGACACCTACATCGGGTTTCGAACGAGAAGCTACCCACGCTGGCTCAGATGCGCGGGAGCGTGCATCCGCCGATCCCCGGAAGGCCCTATCCAAAAACTGCCGGTTGGCCGGCTTCCGGGGCATAGGCGGCGTCCCCTGCTACGCTGAATTCGCAGACGGGCATACCTTCACCCCTGCTGCGCCTTGACGCGACTAGATCAAGACGGGCCGAGGGAAACATGGTGCAACCGATGAACTTGACACCGTATGTCGCCTAATTAAGTGCAAGGGAGTTCAGCAATGGCAATCATCAAGTGCAAAGAGTGCGGCAAGGACAAGAGTCAGACGGCTGAGGTATGCCCTCACTGTGGTTTCAAGCAGCGCAAAACTAGTTTTGTCACATGGCTATTCGCTATCCTCATCGGCTTGCCGATGCTTGCCAGCATCTTTATAGGCGCAAGCCATGAGAGTGCTGCTCCAAGGTCGATGACGCCAGAAGAACTTGCTGTAAAGAAAAAAGAAGATGCAGCCACCCAACGAGCCGCTGCTGGCGCTGTTCTATTGAAGAAGACGATGCGTGATCCGGATAGTTTTAAGCTGGAGTCAGCTTTAGTTATCGATGGCAGCGGAGCGGTTTGCTATAACTACCGAGCAAAGAATGGCTTCGGCGGTGTAAATCGGGGCCATGCTGTCCTTTCTACAGATGGCAAAAGATTTAAGACTGATGATATGGATGGCTTTACTACGCTTTGGAACAAAGAGTGCGCGAATAAATCAGGCTCAGAAACGGCAACTGCAATTAATTGGTTCACTCTGTAGCACACCAGGTTCCTGGGGGTATATCGCTTCGCGCTGGACTGTTGGAGCCGACGTCGAATTGACCCAGTTGCCGAGATATCGCTGGCCCGGTCTGATTTCTCGCGAACCATTACCTTTACTGGATTTGTACCGGTATGGAGGTGGGTTAGTCTTGCGCCAGCACGTGGGTCAATTTGGCGTTGGCGTCAACAGCAGTAGTCAGCCAGGCGTGGCAGGTTCTTTGCTTTCTCGTCGGATTCAATGGGCCCGAAACGCCCTTGGTGTAAAGCAAGTCGAGACGATTTCTGAGAAAAAAATTTTCGAGCAGTGAATCGCCCCAGATTTCGTAGACACTCTCATCGGCTGCTGTGGGTTGGTAGCTGCCCTTGGTGAAAGGCAGCTATCGGCCAATCGATGACAGACATAGTGGCTCCTGGAGATGTACTCAGATTTGAGTGTATCTCTGTAAGCCAGTCAAAAACCCTGCGAAATCACGCACCCATAGTGGAATATCGCGCAATGTGAGTTTTTGGTCTCAGTAAGACAGTTCGGTCTACTGGGCATCAGTGATTCCTGCTCTGAGACATGAACAACCAGGTGTAGCTAGTGAGCCTTAGTAGTCATCGAAAATAGGTATCCCAAGGATCGTCATGCCATGGATAATGGTAAGGTGATATCACCATCCTCCCTGCCACCAGGAAAAATATATAGAAATCTGTAACTATACGATGCCCGTTAGATTCCTGAACTTAGTATGCATAGCACAAGCATATTCTGGATGGGGCATACTAAAACTGCTAGAGGATCGCGCCTTTTTCGAAAAGGAAGGGCTCAAAGAATATCTCAAAGCTTGGCACGATTTGAAACAACAGCTCACGATTAATCCGCGAGCTCACACTTGAAAATTTTTTAAGAGTGCGCCTGACCAAGAAATTTAAACATCGCACCTAACTCACGGTGAAAAATGTCTAAGATACAAAATACGGGCAAGGATTTTGAGAGTTACGTCCAGTACGTCTACAGCACGCTACTCAATCTCCGCGGCGAAAAAACACAAGTATCTCGCCGAACCACCTTCCAACTACCCACCGGCGATAGTTATGAAGTTGATGTATACTATGAATTTTCGAGGGTCGGCGTTCGACATAGGGTAGCTATCGAGTGTAAAGATTGGAAGCGCCCCATTGACCAAGGAAAAATCCTCGAATTTCACCAGAAAATTAAAAACATCGGACATGATGTTATTGGAATAGTTGTGTCTCGATCTGGCTACCAAGCAGGTGTTGAGATGGTAGCCGCTAGACACAACATATCACTACTCGCCGCGGACGACCTGCCATCACTTCCAGAGTTAGTAGGTCGGCAGCTTATCAGTTCTGGACTGCATGAACCTGATTTACTAGGCGAGCCTTTCTGGATTATCGCTGAGCGGAGTAATAGTCCAACCCAGTACAGTACTGGAAGCTACCATGCTCCAGTGGCCGACGGCCGACCCACAGTCCCTTTATTTTTATCGAAAAGGTATGCAGAACTTTACTTAGCAAAGCTTAAGGATCGGGAGCTATGGTCGGTTTACGGCATGCCGCAATACAAGTTGAAGGTATTCCTTGCGCTCGCGAAACTTCATGATTTGAATACTGCGATTGTTTACGCCCCCCCAGAATCAAACGGCACCATTTCTGCGGTAAAAGCCTCGGTGAGCGAACTAGAGCGCGACTTTATCGTTTGATCCCCCTGACGGCAGGCTGGAGCAGACGCGTTAACGCGTGTACCGAGACGGTAAGGGGCTAGGTCAACGCCGCGATGTACGCCGGCAGATCGCCCGGCACGGGCCTCAACATCTGCTCGACCAAGACCATTTTCTCGCCGTAACCACCTGGATAACGGTTGGAAAAACCGATGTGGTGGAAATATTGCGGAGTGGTCACGAACGACAGTAAACACACTCGCGTACCCTATTCATCGAAGACCAAGCTGAGGAGCGAGCTCTCTGGAACACTTGCTGCGTGTTTGAAAAACACCTTCCTATGGAAGGAAGCTACGCCGACATTCTTAAGATGGCGCGGGAAAGGCTCAGGGATGAATGACTGCAATGGGTCGATTGCAGCCCTCACTAGATACTGCTGATACGAAACGTGCTGGAGTATGGATCGTATCTAAAATTTCGAGTTTTTTCTAGTTATTCAAATTGTGGCTTTACTGTGGCTCTACTGTGGTTTGATTGCGGTGAGACTGTGGCGAGACCTCGGTAAGAGTACGGCTAGTCAGTGGTTAGATTGTGGTTAGATTGTGATAGTTATTTAGTTGATTTGGAAAGAGTGTAGAAACATTGTGGCGAAAGTGTGGCGTTAGTGGGTATATATTGAATATCCATAAGCGTGTTGACACTCTTCGTACTCCAATTTAGTTTCAAATACGAGGACAGGGTGTGGTTTGAGCTACCGCGCACTTCGTGCTGGTATCTCACCGGGGTTCTTCCTCGCTCCGCTCGTCATCGCCCCTAACCTGCCCTGCTCAGGGCTGTGCCCCGAGACCCCTGCCGCTGTGCGGCCACTAGAAGCGGAGTTTGTTATGGCCTCAAATGGTCGTTCTGGTTCGAATACAAGGAAGCGGACTGTGGTCGTTCACACTCGCTGTCTGCCCGAAGAGGCAGACGCGCTAAAGGTTAAAGCCGAGGATGCAGGCATATCGTTGTCGATGTTTATTCGTTGCGCCGGATTGAATCGCCGTATACGGAATCAAACAGACCGTATTATCTGTGCAGACATAAAGACGTTTGCCGCCCAATTGCGTAGTTTAGGTGGCTTGCAAAAAGAGCTATTTAATAGCAGTGGTGGTGCCTATTCACAGCAGACGTCGGAGATATTGATTGCGTTTAAATATGCCGTTGACGAGGCGGCATTGGCACTTAAACGCATAGCCCCAGACATTGAGGAAGCGGACAGCGATGATCGCTAAAATTGGCGGTCGTCGAAGCGATGGAAAAACAAGCTTTCGTAGTTTGTCTAAGTACATTAACAGTCTTCGAGATGGTGTTGATCCTGAGACTGGGGAAGTCACAGTTGGAGCAGTGGCAGTGCAAACAAACTGCCTTTCTGAAGACACTGCGTGGATTGAAATGTGGGGTACTTCTGTTCGTAGTACGCGCACGAAAGACCCGGTAATGCACCTTGTTCTGAGCTGGTCAGTAGGAGAGTCCCCAACCGACGATCAAGCTTTTGATGCGGGTAAATTTGCGCTCGCCGCTATTGGGCTCGACGGCCACGAGTATCTGTCGGCTGTACACCGTGATACCGACAATGCGCACTTGCATATCATGGTGAATAAGGTTCACCCGGATACGCACCGAGTACCGAAAATGTCGTTTTCGAAATTCACCTTAGATAAGGCAATGCGACAGATCGAAATTGACCAAGGGTGGAAACACGATAATGGGCCTTTTTCTGTCAGAGAGGTTGACGGTAAGAAGTCTATAGATTGGACCCATACGAGTGCAGCAAACCGGTTCAAGGCACGGGAAGGGACGCGCGCAGATCTGCCAGAGAAGGCCCGGCAGTTTGAGGTTCACAGTGGCAATGAGTCGTTAGCAGGCTATGCCAAAGGCCAGCCCAAAGATGATGCCGGGGCGCTAATGAAATCCGCCAAGGCGTCGTGGCAGGCGTTGCATACCATACTAGCCACTCATGGACTTGAGTTAAGACCAGCAAATGAACGAAACAACGCTTTCTATGTGGCGTCGGTACGTGATCCCGCTCAAGCTCCGATCAAGGCATCTGACATGGGGTTGGGAGGGGGAAAACTTATAAAGCAGCTTGGCCCATACGAGCCACTTGAAACCAGGTATTTTGACCGGGAGGCGGTAGAGAATCAGACCTATAGCAAGCATCGCCCATTGCGTGATCCCACTAAGCGTGCCGAAAACCGCGAGAAGCGCGCCAAAGAACGCGCAGAGCTGCGCGGAAAATATGACGGTTTTGTCGTTGAGTGGAAGGCCATGAAAGCCCCGGCTAAGGCTGAGCTAGCCAACACCCAGAAATTGCGCCGTAAAGCTCTCACTGATCGACTTAGGGCAGAACGGGAAGCCATCCGTCGAAGTGGGCTAGACGGCAATCATCGCAGAGCACTTCTATCGGTCGCAGCGTTTACTGCTGCGGCCAAACGAGACGAATTAAAAGTCATATTCAAGGCTGAAAATGCCAGTCTACGAAAAGAGAAATATCCATCTTATCGGGACTGGGTGGGGGATCGTGCAGAGGCAGGCGATCTCGCAGCCATATCGCAGCTTCGGGGCTTTGCCCACGCAGACAAGCGGAAGGGCAAGCATCCGCAAGAGCCAGACATTGCGAACGCACAGCGGGCATATTTTTCAGCTTTTTCGGATAGTGATCTTGACCCGGTGTGGCCTACGAGGCTTTCGGAGCGCGTTACATGGGCTGTCGATCGTTCTACAGGTTCGGTGAACTATTTGATTAATAACCGCCTGGCGTTCCGAGATGAAGGGCGGCGTATCACCCTCAACAATGACAGCCACAACGATGCGGACAGCATCGAGATGGGCCTGCTTCTTGCGAAAGAAAAATTCGGAGCTGTAGTCGTGCATGGCGATCAAGAATTCTGGGATCGTGTACTTGCGGTGGCGGCTGAGCGGCGGCTAGACGTACGGTTTGCCGATCCTGAGCTTGAGCAACGACGTAAGGACGCTATCAAGGCCGATATAGACCAAAAGCGGCAGCGCGTTGTGGAAGATCAAAAGCAGGTCGATGTTTTGCGGACGCAGGCGGAGGCCAAGATAGCAACCCAGCAGCCTGGAATGGTGCGAGACGCGGCAAAACAAGTTTTATCAGCAAGGGAGCCGGTCCGGCCAGTCCGTGACTATGTAGAGATGGAAGCAATCGATGCCGAGATAATTCGGTATCGGTCTAAGCTGGATTGTACATTCCGGGAGTCGTTGGGCGAACGTCCAGACCCGGAGAAGGCGGGCGGCTTTATTGGTCGACATATGGCGAAAGGCAAGGCCATGCAGTGGGACGAAGATTTTGACAAGAATGTGACCCGGCCATTGGCGGCGCGGCGCGAGCACTTAAATAGCAATCATCCCGATGCCGTTAAGTTTAGAGATGATGCTTGGAAGCGGGCGATCATAGAACACGATTCATCGGTCATTGATTGGACAGAGATGCGCGATTATGCGAGGCAGACACTAATGGATTTTCACCTAGATAGCGAGCCTCCACCGAGCCAGCACGATCAGCGAGCCGCTCGACAAGCCGAGACTCAGCGATTGCAGCAGCGACAGGAAGAGCAGGAGCGGGAGCGTCAAAACTCACTCGACCGAGACACGCCGGACTTGGATATATGAGGGCTGGATCATGTTAGAAAGAATGAAGTATGCATGGCGGTTCGACCCGGACGCGCAGGAGTTCCACGCTGTTCTGCCGCTCATGGTGTGGAATGATCCCGGCGCGTATTACGTCATCCGGGACGGTCTGGGTGATTTATGGGTGCACGATCCTTGGGGTCGTGAGTGCCCGGCACATTTTGAATATGTAGAGGTATACGGTATGACATTCGATAGAGAGCAGTTCGACCCGGAAAGGGTAGATGGTCAGCGCATGACCAAAGAGCCACCCTTGCGGTCGTTGTTTTCGCTGCTGCCTGAACAGGTCGATGAACTGCGGGCAGAGATGAGGCGGGATGGTCAGTGGATGCGCGAGCAACTGAACACCCGTCGTGGCTGCTAAGCAATGTCTTCGTTTTCGTTGGCGAGCTTACTGCGCGCTTGTAAGGCCTTGTAGCGTTCTACGAGGGAGCGGTATGCACACTCAAGTGGGGAGCCGAGCTGATCGAGGTTAGACATTATGGGCAGCCCCTCTTCTGGCGCAGGTAGGTCCATTGCAGGCGGGCGACCGCGCCCTCGTGGTGGTCGCTCCACTCCGGCCTTCTCCAAGGCTCGTGTGAAGGCGTCCAGGGCCGACCAGATGGCGGTCTTTTGTACCTCCTTGACGGTGTGTGCGCTCTCAGCCAGCGCCGCCGCCGCATAGCGCAATGTGAGCGGCAAGGCATCCAGCGAAGCCTCAAGTTGCTTGCGTCTGAATCCAGCATCGTGGGACTTCTTCCACGCTTTCCACTCCCCTATTTCAACCTCTGTCAGTAACCGGACAGCATGCTCCGGTAGCTCGGTGTCCCATCGACTAATCGTGCAGACGTAGCTTTGCTTTTGATTGCCGCTTTTTGTCGTTTCATTCAGGAGGCGAAAACAAGTCACAGGGTTGCCGATGTACTGGATGCCTAGTGTTTTGCTGTCCTGGTACTTCAGCTTAAATCTCAATTTTGCCATCTCTGCTAGCAAGTTCTGGAATGCCCTGAGTCTAAGTTATGCCCAATTTTTAATAAACATTATTGTGATCGCTTTTTTTAGCGTCTATTCGCGTTGCTGAAAATATATTTAAACCAATAAAATCAGCTAGTTAATGAGGCGTTTTCCAAAAGTTATGGACTATAGTCCATGTGCGAATTTTTCCCGTATTTTAAAGGAGGTTTTTGACCTATAGACTTAATTGTAAATATCCCACGAGGCTCTACAAATGGCAGGCATGCCCTTTTCACCGTGCGGCACTACGGACGGCGCGAGCAGTTGCTCAGACGCAAGTGTTGGAGTGCTTCAAGCGGTCTTTGGGCCGGTCATTGACTCTTTGGCACAAGGCAGCGACCCGGAAACCGTTACTGCCAGCTCTAACGTGCTGGCCTCGATGTTCGTGCAATACAACTCGGGCCTGATGGTGCTGGCCTCCTTATTCGTTTCGTATATCGCCATTGTCGGCGTCGCCAACACGGCCAATGAAGGCGAAGCGATGGGCAAGGCATGGAGCACGCTTTGGACTCCCTTGCGTATCGTGTTTGGCGGTGGGGCCTTACTGCCCGCATCAAGCGGCTATTCATTTATCCAGATCATCGTGCTGACGATTGGACTTTGGGGCATTGGCTTTGCCAATGGCGTGTTTAAATCCGGTGTTGAAAACGGGATCGTCAACGGCTCTCTCAGCAGCGTAAGCAGCCAGCTTGGGTTTGGCAGCGGCGCGAAGCCTAACCCCAATTACCCGCTGTACGACATTCGCCAGTTCGGCCAAGCCTATTTGGCGTCGAGCTGGTGCGCCCGGTCACTGAATGCCATTTACGGCTCGCTTGACCAGCCTGCTGCTGTACACGCGCTTTCCACGCCTGACTACAAGGTGGATGACGGCATCGGCCGACAGGCTGCGACTTATCTCGTCAAGGATCGCAATGCGGTTACCAACCTTGGCGGTGGCACCCCAATTTGTGGGTCGATCAAGGTCTATAGCTTTAGCACTCCTGCGGAGTTGGTGACAACCTCGACCTCTACGGGTTCTATTTTCGACCCCGCTACGATCACCAGTAACAAAGCCGCGATGCAGGCGGTACGCCATGCTGCTCTTAACGCCAAGATAGTCGCCATGAACAAGGTGATGGCCGATATTGATGCATGGGTGAACACTTGGCCCAGCGACCTAACTCAGACTGGCTGGGACACCGTTAACAGTGACCGCTTTAACACCATTATCAATCAAGCCCAAAATACGCTTACTCAAAATCTAACGTCGCAAATGACGAACGATACGACGCTACAACAAATAATGGCGAAGTACGTCGATGACGTGACTAAAGACGGCTGGGCGATGGCTGGGGGTTTTTATCAGCGTCTCTCTGGTATTCGGCAAGAGATGGGGACTATGTTTGCGGAGCCTGTAGCTGTTGCAACGCAGCCAAACCTCAATATGTTGCCCAGAGACGCTGCGGGCCAGTTGGCATTGAGCAGCTATCAGACGGTTTATCAGGCGATTATTAGTAAGTCGCTTGATGGTTCAAGCTATAAGCAGCCCGTAACGCCCAATGCAGCAGACATTAAAGCGGCTTTAGCCCCGTCATCGCTGGATGATTTAAATATTGATACCTTAGGTAGTCGCGGCGACAGCATCATGAGCAACTTCATCGGCTGGGGCATGGAGCGAGTTACGGCCACGCTAATTGGTACGGACGGTGATGTTGATGCAATTGCCCGGATCAAGACGACTGGCGATGTTCTGGCACTCATGCAGGCGTCCGCTGTAGCAACAAATCGCATCGTGCATACCGCTCTATCAGGCGCTAAAGCGGTAGCTGCTGGGGTTGGTTCAGTATCGTTTTTCGGAACTAGTATTGATGCAACCCCGTTGGCTGATACATTGCTTGAATGGGTGATCTATAATTTCTTAACGCCACTCGTTGAAGTCGCTAGTTGGGTCGGAGTATTAGCATTTTACTTCGGTGTTTTTCTGCCATCCCTGCCTTATAGCATTTTCATTATTGCCGTGGTCGGATGGGTTCTTGGTGTTCTGCAATCAGTTGTGGCCGCGCCACTTTGGGCGCTGATGCACATGACGCCAGAGCGTTCGTTTGTCGGTTCGCAGACCCAAGGTTATTTAATGCTGTTGTCGTTGTTTGCTCGACCTGTACTGATTGTTTTCGGTTTGTTTGCAGCAATGGCTATAGCAAATCCGATCCTGTTGTATATCAGTAAAGCGTTTTGGGCGATGCACGCGGCCAACGTGACCAGTGCGGAATCTTTGGGCTGGTTTGTTGAGTTCTTCCAATGGCGCAACTGGCTCATCATGTACGGCCTGTTGTTGCTGCCTGTCATCTACATGATCTTTGGGCTTTCGCAGACTTTGCCGGATGTGGTCTTGAAATGGATCGGCGTTGGCATCGACTCTATGGGGTCTACGCAAGCCACGGGTGAGATGCGCTCTTACACAGAGAAATATGGCCCAAGTCGTTTGGGTGGTGGTGGTCAAAAAGTCGGGGCGGATAAGCCGGACGGTATACAGCGCGACGGCTCTACCGGGAATGCACCGAGTGGCCCGCGTGGTGGTGGCGGCGGCCCGAGCAGTGCGCCTATGTTGCTCAGCTCAGGCCAGCAGGGGGTTACTCCGTCCGGTGGGGCTGATGAAGGGCCTAGCGGATTCGGTGGAGGGTCGCCCTCCTTTGAAACTTCGTCGAAGCCTAATGGCCGAGATAGCAATGCTAACAATGACAAGCCGATAATTATTTAAGGGACTAGAACTATGTCTTATGACTTTAACGCTGAAACCACTGGCGTAGTTATTGGCCGCAGGCAGGGATATAAAAAAGGCTATGACGAAGGCTTTAAAGACAGTTGGGTAATGCATTGACTTGACCAGCCTTTTGCATTGCCACGGACCAGCCGACTCGTGGTGGATATCTTCAGCGAGTGCCGCTCTAGGGCTCACGGATCCTAAAGCTCAAGGACTGCAATCAACCCTTAGCTGCCCTTCGCAGAGGGCAGATAGGGGGCGATTGCTACCCGTCACCACAGGCAGCTTTTGGATCGCCAACAGTCGGTTGTGAATTAATCGATGAGCTGGGTGGGGCGTCTTCTCGGTGAGGGCTTATCTTGAGTCAAACCTGCGCAATTACTATAGCCAGCTTGATGACATTCCTTTGATTGGATATGGGCAGACCCCAGTCGGCCATGCCACTAAAACATCCGTGTGAGACTCACATGTGGACTACGCTTCGGACTCCAGGTTGGAAAGTTCAGATTCTTTCAGGGCACTGAAAAAACCTGACCACCCCCTAAGTACTACAGGGAGTTATGACCATGACGTTTTCGCATTGCACGCAGCCCTCCTCACAACCGTATTTGGACGGTAGCGATACTCTGGTAGGCAAGGAGACTCGTATGCGGCGCAACCGGGTCGTTCACACCGGTGTCGGTATCCTGGGGGCTTTCGCGCTCGGTCTGCTGTCCACTTCGGCCATTTCAGCCACCGATACCGCAACCTTCGCCGTCTCCGCGAGCATTGTGGCCGGTTGCGGGATCACGGCTTCTCCCTTGGCCTTCGGCGCCTATACAGGCGTGCAAACCGATGTCGAGACCAGCCTCTCGGTCAACTGCACCAACACGACGGCCTATAGCGTCGGCCTCGGTGCCGGGACGAGCGGCGGGACCGCGACAGCCCGGCAGATGCAGATGTCCGGTACTCCGGCTACCAAGCTGTTCTATGCGCTGTACTCGGACACCACGCGGTTGATCAATTGGGGCGACACAGGTGGCACTGGTCTCGCTACCGGAACCGGCAGTGGCTCTGCCCAAGTGATCCCGGTCTATGGCCGGATGGCGGCAGGGCAGCTTAGTCCGCCGGGCACGTACGCCGACACAATAACGGCCACCGTCACCTTTTGACCTCAAGGGCCGTGGTCAGACCCGCTTCTTCCCACCAGAAATATTACCGGTACCAAAACAATCACTGACACACACACGAAATGTGCCCCTTCGTCGCAAAGGTGCGGATTTGACAGGTTAAATGCCGCCTTGACTGGTTGTTTCCCCCTTGGATGCTAACCTCAGCTTGCAAATAACCCCTTAATGGGAATGGGTATTCGAATGGACTCGGGTTTTTGGCAATCATTAGCACGATGCTCAGTGCAACTGCGTTGGCGGCGCAGCTACAGATTGAGGTCCGGGTCAATGTGCAGCGCGGTTGCCAGTTGGTAGGTCGACAGCGCGAGGCGGATGGCGAGCAATTGGGAGTGCTCGGCTTCGGCACCATCGCCCGCCTGGACGATTCGGCCGGGCCATTGAGCGCGGCACTGGTGACCACACGCCTGTCACGCCTGGAATGCAATCCCGATACCCCTTACCAATTACAGGTCGATGGCGGCCTGCATGGCGGCATAGGCGAGGTCCGCTACCTGACGGGCAGCGCAGAGCACAGCAAACCCATTCCTTATTGTCTCTATCGAGACGCCGCGCGGCAGATTCCGCTGCCGGTGAACGCGTTATTGAGCGGACGGGTGCCGGATTCTGGCACGGTGGACTTGCCCCTGTACGCACGTATTGAACGGCTGGCCGAGATCCCCCATGTCAGCTGCTATTCCGACCTTTTGAAAGTGACCGTGAGCTGGTAGCAAGGCGTTGAGTGACACCTGCCCGATGGATTCGGGCAGCACAAGGAACGTCGTTCGCAAGCGGACGACCAATGTTTGAATCCTGATGGAACTAGGGTCGGTGCAAGACGATGAAGAGTTGGGTGGTGATGACCCTTGGCACAGTTCTACTACTGGCTGAGGAGACGCAAGCGGCGATCAGCGGGCAGATTGATGCGCGGCTGACAATCATCGCCAGCTGTGAAGTGACCAATGATGCCACCAATACCTCCGGCATCCCGGTCAGTGATTTCGGGCTGCTGGATTTCGGCTCGCAAGGTCCGACCTGGACCAACCCGATCAATGCCAACCTGAGTGATACCAGCAACGGCAAGCTGAAGGTTTCCTGCAACCCTTCGGTCACCGGTTTTACCGTGACCATCGATGGCGGCGCCCATGGCGACGGCACCACGCGGCGCCTGAGCAACGGCACCGAGACCGTCCCTTATCGATTGTTCTTCGGTGCTTCCGGTGACGGCAGCTACAGCATCGGTCAAAAACGCAATTTCGCTGTTACCAATGGAGGCCAGATACCAATCCCGGTATTTGGCTCGGTGGTCGCGAATACCCGCGCGGTCCCTGTGGGGGCTATACCGACACCCTGAAGGTCACGCTGGATTGGTAAACCTCAGAGGATGGACATCATGCAGATGCGTGTACCAAGGATTGGATTTTCAGCGCTCGTTCTGGCGCTGGTCAGCAATGCTCAGGCGGGTTCGAATACCGGCCTGATCACCTTCAGCATGACACTCAGCAGCAGTTGTCTGGTCAACGGTGCCGACGGGGCTACCGCGGTGAGCTTCGGCGCGCTGGACTTTGGCACCACCGGCAGTCTGTTCACCGTGAACGGGGAGGTGCTCGCTGGCGGGGGCGGCGCGCTGTCGATTCTCTGCTCCAGCGGCATCTCACCTGTCGTCACAATCGGTGCTGGCGCCCATGACGGTGAATCTGTCGGCGGCACCCGGGCGCTGGCCGATATCAGCGGCAACTTCGTGCCTTACGACCTGTATACCGACTCCGGTCGTACGCAGGTCCTGGCGATAAATGGGGAGATCGCGCTCGAAGGCAGTACCGGTGCGGCACGGACGGTGAACATCTATGGCAAGGCCGTGGGCAAGGCAGATTTGCCCGCAGGCACCTATTCGGACACCGTCGCTGTTGAGCTGACCTTCTAATGAGGTGGAGTTCTGCCGCGCTGACCCTGCTCTGCGCGGTCAGCATACCGTTGCCATTGCCAGCGGTGACCAGTGAGAGCTTTCAGGTCAGCGCGACAGTGGCGGCTGCGTGCCTGGTGGAGGATGGCGTTTCCAATTACGGCGATCTCAACTTCGGCACTCAATCGGCGCTGGCTACCAACAGGGTGCAGGTGCAATTAAGCGTCGGCATGCAGTTGCAATGTACACCGGGCGTGACCCTGAACATGAGCGTCGATGGCGGCCAGCACAACAGCAACGGGCGGCACCTGCAGCTCGAAAGCGGCAGTGCGCGGGTGGCCTATCAGCTGTTCAGTGACGCGGCTTTAAGTAACAGCCTGGGTATCGGTCAGAGCGTGACCGTGGTCTACAACGATGCGAACAACATCAGATTGCTTATTTACGGGCAAGTGCAGTTGCCGGGTGATCAGCCCGGGGGGATTTATAGCGACGTGCTGCAGGTGCAGCTGTCGTGGTAGCAAGTTGATTTGGATCAAGCCTGTAAGACATAAGGAGTAGGAATATGTGTTCACTTTCCCGCAGGTCACCGGCCGCGCGTTGCGCTGTGCTGGCGATGGTCTTGCTGGGCGCAGTCAAGGTCCAGGCAGCCAGTTCGGTGCTGATTTGGCCGATTGATCCGGTGCTCGAGGCTGATCAACAGGCCAGTGCGCTATGGCTGGAAAATCGCGGCAATGAAACGGCCAACCTGCAGATCCGGGTGTTTGCCTGGAGCCAGAGTGGTTTCAGCGATCAGTATCAGAATCAACGCGACGTCATCGGCAGCCCGCCGGTAGCGAAAATCGAACCCGGCCAGAAGCAACTCGTGCGTCTGACTCGTACCCGTGACATACCGGCGGGGCAGGAGTTGGCCTACCGCATCATCATCGATGAAATTCCCTCGGCCAGCCCCGTGACGACTGACGACGGCAAAACCGCTGCTGCCATTCGGTTCCAGATGCGTTATTCGGTGCCGTTGTTTGCTTATGGCGCCGGTCTGTGGAGCAAGGAAGACATGACCCGCAAGCGCGACCCCAAAGGTGCCGGCGTGCCTGATCTGAGCTGGCGCAAAGTGGCGGTCGATGGTCGTTCCTACATGGAGGTGCGCAATCAGGGCGCCGTGCATGCACGGCTGACCGAGGTTGCATTCAAGCAGGGCGGCCAGACACGGCCAGTGGTTGAAGGGTTGCTCGGCTATGTGTTGCCGGGGGCGATCATGCGTTGGCCGACACCGGAGTCGATTACCGCGGATCAGACATTGAAAATGCGGGTCAACGGTACGCCGCAGCCTCAGATTATTTCGCCGGGACGGTGAGTTTGAGACCGGTAAATCAAGAAAAGTGAGGTGTCGAATGTTAAGTCTGTGGCGAGGGGCAAGCCCTCTCGCAAAAAGTACGTCGACTGAGAGGCACTCAGGCATCCGCTAGTCATAGTAAGGAAATGTCCATTGACGGACGTAAAGCGGAGGTGAGCCGAGATCGGGCTCGCAGCATCAAGTGTCCGCTGTGGGCTGCGATTGGCCTGTGCTGTCTGGTATTCACCCACCACGGCCTGACGGCTGACCTGCCGCCAGCGCCCAGCGGCATGGAGGCGATTGCCGATGCACAGTTGTTTTTGGAACTGGTGGTCAACCAAATGAGCACCGGGCGCGTGGTTGCGGTGGAACAGCGTGGCGGACGCTTCTTTGTCCCGGTCGCGGTGTTGCGCGAAATCGATATGAAGTTGCCCCAAGAACTCAGCGGTGAGGTCGCGCTCGACAGCTTGCAAGGCCTGCATAGCGATTATGACCGCGAGGGTCAGCGGCTGTTGTTGAACGTCCCGCCGGGCTGGTTGCCGGAGCAGTTTTTCGGCAGTCGCGAGGTGTATCCGCGCACTCCGGCGTTGAGCAGTTTCGGCGCCTTGCTCAACTACGACCTGTACCTCAATGACACCGACGACAGTGGCACCTACCTCGCGGCATGGAACGAGGTGCGGCTATTCGACAGCTGGGGCACGCTGTCCAACACCGGGCAATACCGGCGCACTATTTCCGGCATCAGCAGCGGCACACTGAACAATGGTTATCGGCGGTACGACACCACGTGGCGTTACTCCGATGACGAGCGCCTGCTGACTTACGAGGCGGGCGATCTGGTCAGCGGTGCCTTGCCCTGGAGCAGTTCGGTGCGCCTGGGCGGTGTGCAAATGTCGCGCGATTTCGGCGTGCGCCCGGACCTGGTGACTTACCCTTTGCCGCAGTTCGCCGGGGAAGCGGCTGTACCGTCCTCGGTCGACCTGTTCATCAACGGCTACAAATCCAGCAGCGCCGAGCTGCAGCCTGGCCCCTACACCCTGACCAACATTCCGTTCATCAACGGTGCGGGCGAAGCGGTGGTGGTCACTACCGATGCCCTCGGCCGACAGGTCTCGACCACCGTGCCGTTCTATGTCACCAGCAACCTGCTGCAAAAAGGCCTGATGGATTTCTCGATAGCCGCCGGTACCCTGCGCCGTGACTTCGGGATTCGTGATTTCGGTTACGGTCCGGGTGTGACCTCCGGCAGCCTGCGTTACGGACTGAACGACAGTCTGACCCTCGAAAGCCATGCCGAGGCCTCGGACGCGCTGACCCTTGGCGGCGTTGGTGGCAACCTGCGCCTGAGCAATTTCGGTGTGCTCAACACGGCGGTCAGTCAAAGCCGGTTTGACGGCAATCGCGGACAGCAAGTCAGCCTCGGATATCAATACAGCAGCCAGCGCTACAGCGTTTCTTATCAGCGTCTGCAGCGCCGCGACCAGTATGCCGACCTGACTGTTGTCGACAGCCCCTATATCAGCCTCAGCCAGCGCAGCGAGCAGTTGACCCTGAGCGTGAATCTCAACGACTGGGGTAGCTTGGGTGCGGGCTATTTCGATGTGCGGGCGGCCGATGATTCGCGTACCCGGTTGCTTAACCTGACCTGGAGCAAGCCGCTGTGGCGCAATAGCAGTTTTTACTTGTCGGCCAATCGCGAGATCGGCGATAGCGACTGGGCGATGCAGGCGCAACTGGTCATCCCCTTCGATCTGCGCGGTAGCCTGAGTGTGAGTGGCGAGCGCAGCAAAACCGGCGAAAGCCGCCAGCGCGTCAATTACAGTCGCGCGGTACCCAGCGGAGGCGGTGTCGGTTTCAACCTCGGTTATGCCAACGGTGAAGGCCCGGATTTTCGTCAAGCCGACCTGACCTGGCGTCTGCAATCGGTGCAATTGCAGGCTGGGGTTTACGGCAGCAGTGATGCTGAAACGCGCTGGGTCGATGCCAGCGGTTCGCTGGTGTGGATGGACCACCAGGTGTTCCTCGCCAATCGTATCGACGATGCCTTTGTTGTGGTCAGCACCGGTGGATATGCCGATATTCCGGTACGTTACGAGAATCAATGGGTTGGGCAGACGGATAAAAATGGTCATCTGCTGGTGCCATGGAGCAGCGCCTACTACCGCGGCAAATATGAAATCGATCCACTGAACCTGCCGACCAATGTACAGAGTTCGAATGTCGAACAACGGATCTCGGTACGTCGTGGCAGTGGCTATCTGCTGGAGTTTCCCCTCAGCCGGATCATTGCTGCGAGCGTCGTGCTGGTGGATGCACAGCAGCACGAATTGCCCTTGGGCAGCAGCGTGCGACACGAACAGAGCGGCGGGTATGCGGTGGTCGGTTGGGACGGGCTGGTCTATCTGGAGAACCTGGAAGAACACAACAGTTTGCGTGTGACCCTGGCCGATGGTCGGACCTGCCAGGCGCAGTTCACGCTGGACATGCAGCAGAAACAGGTGCCGTTGATTGGGCCGCTGCCGTGTCAATGAAAGCGCCAAATAAATAGAACAGGGAGATGGTGCGTGCAATTTTCTGATGGATGGCCGGGTAAACTGATCGGGTTGATGGCGATTTTTCTGCCGTGTCAGGCTTATGCCTTGTGCGAGGTGGTCAGTACTTCACCGGCCGGTTTTGGTTCGATGAGTTCGATCGCGGTGCGTACCACTTCGCAACCCAGTTCCACCACCAATGCGGGGCTGAGTTGCACCGGATCCTTGCTGTCGTTGTTGGCGACCAACGACCATTTCTATGCCACGGTCACCTCCACTCAAACCGGTTTGCTCGGTCCGACTGGAGACGTCATTGGCTATACGCTGTATGCCAACAGCTCCACCAATTACCCGCTGACCCGAGGCGTGGCGTTCGACTTTGCGCGCAACGGCATTATCGATGCCTTGGGTCTGTTGGGGAGCGAGGTGCCAAAGACTGTGCCGATTTACTTGGGAACAACGATCGGCAGCAACGTCGCGGCCGGGATCTACAGCGAAACGTTGAGCATCGCCTGGGACTGGAATTACTGCTCCGGCATCGGCATTGGCAACATTTGCCTGGGGCGCGACATCAGCAGCGGCAACACCACCCTGACCGTCAATATGACGGTGGTCAACGATTGCACGATCACTGCGCCAAACATCAGTTTTGGCAGCGCCTCGATGATCAGTACGTTCGCCACCGTCACTGGCCAGACTATTAACCTGGCCTGCACCAAGGGCAGTGCCTACACGGTGGGGTTGGACGATGGTCAGCATGCTGTCGGCGTGGGTGGGCGCAGGCAAATGATCTCGGGCAGCAATTATCTGGCTTACGACATCTTCAAGAGCGCCGGAACTACCCGCTGGGGCAGCGTCAGCACGGCCCGCCGCACCAGTTCCGATGCAGAGGTCAACCCCGGCAATGGCCTGGGCACCGGCAGTCAGATCTTCAACTACAACGCCAAAATCTACACCGACCAGAGCACACCGCCACCGGGAACCTATCTGGACAGTGTGGTGCTGGATGTGGGGTTTTAGAAAGACTCTGAATACAGGGTTGCGACCGTTGTAATTGAGTGGACTCGCCCAAGCCGAGGCGTCTGTGCGCCGCGGTGGCATTCTTATAGAAGCCAACGACAGCAAGTCCGGAGCATGCGGAAACTTTTGCGAAAATCCAGCCGATGGGCGCGCTATGGTCTGGTCGCCGTTTTGCTGACAATCAACGGCTTCGCGGTGTGGTCTTCAATTACCACCGGGCGCCTGGGGCAGGAGGCGATCGCCTCGAGCGTTCTGTCCGACCACTACACGGCGGCTGCGACTGCGGCTGCTGCCGCTGCCGCCAAGTCGCTGGAGAGTAAATATCGGCTAGACCCCAGTCCGAAGATACGTCGTAGCTTCAAGACTGTCGTAGCGCAACTGATCATTGCACTCGAGCGTATTCACCGCTCCGGATCGCCTGCGGACCACCTTCTGGTCGAGGATGCTCGCACGGCACTGACCTCCTACCTGGAAAGCATCAATAAGATGTTCAATGGCGTCGATCGTGGAGATGACGCGCGGGTGCACCGGATCGACTACGAGGAGGCTGCCCCGCGATTCGAAACGATTGAAAGAGCCGTCCTGCAAGCCGCGGCCGATCAGCATGAGGAGCCTATCCGGTCGCCGGAGAAGCTGCGCACCCGGAAGGCCTTCAACGCCAATAGCACGCCCATCGTTTTTATCGCCGGGCTGCTTCTTACCGGCCTGTTCGCCCAAGTGTTGTGGCGTATGCGGGTCGAGCTCGACAGTCAACGCGAGGACGTCTTGCACGCATCGCTGCACGACAAGCTCACCGGGCTGGCCAACCGAACCCTGCTGTTGAGATCAGCGGACGATATGGAGCGCGAAGGCCTTATCACCAGCACCGAGTGGCGCAAGCTCGTTCAACAAGCAGGTACGTTGTTCGCGAGGACAGCCGAATGCATGAGGAAGGGGAAGTAGGAGGCGAAATTCGCATCTTGCCAATCAAAGTGGGCTCTGGCGACAGTCCGCTCCTGGCCGAGGCTGTGTAAAAACGTTTTTGACCAGCAGATGCGGACGAAAACAGTCCGGAAATCGTGTTCCTACGCAAATTGTAGGTCCATTGAATAAGCGAGCGCTGGCAGATTTTACATAGCAACGCAGACTTCAAAATGACGGATTCGTTTTTACACACTCTGGGCCGATTGCGGCCCGTTTGCGAAGGGCCGTCTTCAACCCAAAACCGACTGTCGTTACAAGGCGGAACCTGTCTGAGAGAGGCAAGATGGTTTGAGCTCTGCATTCCTTGTAGGAATGCAGTACATAAAATTAATGAATTTTTATTATTTCTGAGGTTGGCGTAGCTTGATTTGAGGACATGGAGAACCGCCTTGAAATCATCCCATCTCAACTCAGCTGAAAAATTTGATATCTCACGGGCCAATGAGTACGGTCGACAGAGCCGCATTGCACTAGCAGGATACGACGCCTGCCAAGACTTGGCGGCATGCATGCTGGCGGCGATCCTTGGCAATATGGGCTCGGCAAAAATACTTGTGGTGGGCGCTGGCGGTACGGCGCAGGAGATCATTGCTATGGCCAAGCTTGAGCCGGGTTGGCGCTTCACTGCCGTTGATCCGTCCGGGCCTATGCTGGAGGCAGCGAAGCAGCAGTTAGACGCAAACAACTTGCTCGGAAGAACAGCCATGCATCTTGGGCAAGTTGAAGACCTGGCGGCAGACGAGTCATACGACGCAGCCACCTTGATCGGTGTACTCCATCATCTCGATGGGGACGATGCCAAGCGAAACATATTACGATCCATTCGGGCTCATCTTAAGCCGGGGGCGCCGCTGATTGTCGCGGGGAATCAATATGCGTATGCCAGCCAGCCGTTACTCCTCGCAGCCTGGGGGCACCGGTGGCGACAGCATGGAGCCAGCCCGGAGGAAGTGAAGGTCAAGCTTGGGAAAATCCTTCAAGGCGCCGACCCTCCACATTCCGAGGCAGCGGTTCAAAAGCTGCTGGATGATGCAGGATTCGGGAGCGCAACCCGCTTCTTCAGCAGCCTTTTCTGGGGCGCCTGGTTGACGTGCAAAACGGCCTGAACATGGACGCGTAAGGCCGCTTTTGGCCGATTGTTGCCTGTCATGAAGGGCCGCAATCGACCGAGGCTGTGTAAAAACGTTTTTCAGCGCGATTGGAGCCCAGTGTTGGACTGAAAATCGCGTTTCTACGCAAAATCCAGATCGGCTGAACAGCCGATTATTAAACAGAAACTCAACCACCTTTGACTTTGAGGGCGTGAGTCATGATTTCCATCCTTGAGCTTCGCCACATCATTGAGTGCGGTTTTTTGCCTCTTACTTGCGTCTGCACCTCAAATCCAGATGGATCGCTCATGATAAAAGTGTTCAAGCCGTCATCTGGTCATGTCGAATTGTTAGTTACTGGGGTGAAGATCGAGAAATTAACGTCCAGTCGAGCCATCGCGGAGCTAATCAGCGAACTACACGGTGAAATGTTGGCTTTGAAAACGGAGTACGCATAAGGAATGGTCGTGCAGGGGCGTGGTAATGGCTGTCGATCTCACCGACGTATTGGTGCCCAGGACGCCTGCTTTTGCCAATTGCTGCCATAACCATAGGCTGATACCGACCCTTTGTGGAGGTTCGTGTTGGCTGGACAAAAAGCGGTTGGCGTACACATGACAACTGCTTCTTTGCAGCTGTAGCTACAAGGGAAGGAGTTCAGGCGTAGCGGCGATCAAGTCAGTGTGAACTATCCCCCTGCAACCGCACTCAACCGTCCGAGGAACATCGGTTCTTCAATGGCGGTGAGGTCCGCCAAAGGCAAAGACCATGGCATCTATCGACGACTTCAGAATCGAGTCACATAAACTCTTAATGGAGCTGGACGCCGCCACAATGGGAATGATGATGCTGGTGTCAGCTAGATGTGTTTCAGGCCCCGACTGGGACGCTGCGAGCAAGAGGCAGCGCGATGCCTACGAAAGCTGGGACGCGTTTATAAATTTTCCATTAGGGGCGGCCCCTAGCAATGCTCCGTTTGTCAGCTGAATTGTTGCTCTTCCTCTGGAGATTTTTATTGCGCCGGCGAGTAGCGTTTTTAAAGGAAGCCATTGAGGTCCATCGTGCTTACGAGCAGGCCACGGATACTTTGCGTCAGTTATTGAGAGAGAACAAAGCATGTAGCCCTGAGTGGGATGAGGTAATTGCACATCAGCAGCAGCTTTTGGCGGCCTGGTCGGCACTTCCGCTCAAATACGGCGACTTCGATTCTGAGGACAATCCGGGTTGAGCGCCGTGTCGGCACGCACCTTTAAATTGGTCGTTGGCGCTCGTGGGATATATCTTGTTGTCCGTGAAGATGTCAGCAAACGGTAGACCGCTTTTGGCCGATTTCTGCCTGTCCTAAGGAGCCCCTGACAGCCTTGGACGAACCCGGTTGACGATGGGGTGACCCGCTGGGTTGCAAACTCAGGGGGGTGGGGATTCGCTCGGCGTCGGCTTCAGCACTATCGCTCCGTCAATCACCTCAACAGTAAACACGTCGCCGATGCTCAATCCTAAGTCAGCGACTAGGTCCAGTGGCAAGTCAACGATAACGTCGCCGCTTCCATCCGCAGGATCTTGGCATTTCACTGTCCAACGTTGGGCTTTGTTCATGATGTCGTTCGAGCTGCGTTGTTGGGGGCGTTTCATTATGCTCGCGGTGTCTTACCCAATTGAAGCGTAATGCTGAGCAGTAATGTCCCTTATGGGTCGGTTAGCGACCACCACGCACCGTAACTGATCCACCCTTGCCCTCCCTCAACGTGGAGGACAAACCATGAAGATCATTGCTACATATAGTCATCAGCCTTGGAACAAGGGAAAGCTTGTCGGACAGAAAGCCCCGCTCCGAGTCAGAGATATCTGGGCCATTCGGGTAAGACTCCAGCTCGCGGAGAAAACACGGGATCTGGCTCTCTTCAACTTGGCCATCGACAGCAAGCTGCGTGCCTGTGACTTAACCAAGCTGCGAGTACGAGACATAGCCCATGGGGAACATGTGTCGTCACGGGCCATCGTGATGCAGCAGAAAACCCAGCACCCAGTGCAATTTGAAATCACAGAGCAAACCCGAACAGTTCTGGAGGCTTGGATGCATCAGGCCCGCCTCCGCAGCGAGGACTTCTTGTTTCCGACCCGGTTGCACGGCTCAGACCATCTATCCACCAGGCAATACGCTCGAATAGTCAAAGCGTGGGTGACAACCATTGGCCTTGACCCAACCATGTACGGTACTCACACGCTCCGGCGAACCAAGGCATCGCTGATCTATCGCAGGACGAAGAACCTGAGAGCTGTGCAACTCCTGCTTGGTCATACGAAGCTTGAAAGCACTGTCAGATACCTGGGTATCGAGGTCGATGATGCCCTAGAAATGGCTGAACAGACGGAGGTGTAATTCCTCTGCGATGGTCGCAACTGTCGCCAATAGCTGCCAGTGAGGTGAACCGGACTGACTAACCGAATTGTAAGTGCTCCATAAAACCCTCCTGCACATGAAGCGCCGATTCAAGGATGCTGAGCTCCCATTTCTCGCTCGGATCGACCGATCCGCCGGATGGTCTGTTAGTCGTTACGTGTCTGTTCAAGCCGCTTATCAAGCTCGCTTGCCGGCAAGTTCGGCGTCGAGTGAAGCGTCAGCCAGACGGCCCGCAGAATGTTGATCGCGGCCATGTTCAGGTGTTGTTCGGCGGCGTGCAGGGCCAGTTCGGCTGCCAGGCGCTTGTCGGCAGCACTGAGGTGCGCCGTTTTGTGGGTCATGTCCGCATCGACGTTGGCCAACAACCCCTGGAGTTCCTGCACCGCCTGATCCGATGCCAGACGCATGTCCGCCAGCAGGCGGCTGGCTTCGGCAGGCGTCATGGCCAAGGCGCGGACGCTGCGAAAAGTCAGGCGGGCGGGCAAGGTGGCCAAACTGAAACCCGTCGAAATTAACTTGCCAATCATGCGAATAACTCCTGTAAACGAGTGCTTCAGCAGCGTATCAGAGTAAATCGCAAAAAAATGTCTGCTCATCGCTTGCCAGAATCAACTCTCCGCCTCTTTTTGGCATCAAGCGTCTGATCGTCGTCAGAACCCTCGAACGATGCGCCCATTGGCACTTTGGAGTCGGATTCAGGCAGCCTTGGCAAAGGTGTTGCACCTAGCCGATGTCCAATTTCTTCAATCGAGCCAGGCCTTGTTTGATATGACCGGCGTTTTCACCCATGGTCCACAGTGCACCACGGACATTTCCGCCCACTTCCTGTGCCCCTTGCTCCTCAATCAGCAGGGTCAACTCCATAATGGCCGCCTCTAAGGCCTGCTGATTTTCGAACAGCCTTTCCAGTACATCCGACAGTGAATAATCGCTTGGCATGGTGTCGATTCCTTTCGAGAAAGCTCAAGCATAGCAGCGACAGTGCCCCCAATTGGAACCTGCAATAGGTTGATTGGAGTATGGTCAATTGAAAAAGGCTGTCACCGGCTACTTTCAACCCAAACCGGTCATTCGCGATAGGCAGAAAACGGCCAAATGCGGTCGTTCTGTTGGCGCTGTGCGATTTTGACCCTGGGTCAAAATCGCATCAGCGCCAACACTTTGCACCACATGGTGGATGTCATGACGCCAAAGATTGGTATTAAGTAGCGATTGCCTGCTCGTCGTCGGTCCGGAGCTCGCCCAATACTGAGCGCACCGGACGAGGTGCACCGAGATGCAGGTAACGTAGTTCATCCATCAAGGCACTCCAAAGCGAAGGGCCGCCCTTTTCCAGCACCTCCGCGCGCAAAGACGCTTCCTTGCTCGGATGCGTATGCCGAACACCCCAGGCAGCCATATGCGCGAGCAGAGGTACAAGCTGTATTGCCGCTTCCGTGAGGCTGTAAATTCCTTTCTGCTGGTGATTCGGATCCGGACATCGTGTCAGCAGGCCAGACGCAGCCAAGTGTTTCAGCCTACTCGCGAGGATGTTCGTGGCGATGCCTTCCTGGTTTTTCTCCAGCAGGATGCCATAACTGCGTCTGTTCTCGAACATAACATCGCGGATAACGATCAGGCTCCAGCGGTCGCCGATCTGCTCAAGCGTCAGGTTGATCGGGCAGCCCGATCGTCTTGTTTGTTGCACAGCTACTCTCCTTAAATTCCACTTGCATTGTGCAAGTTGCTCGAATATTATTCAACCACTTGCACATTGCAAGTACTATAGTAACTCAGGGGGATCAGCAAAAGAATCGAACCTCCGGGCTTTCATCACGGGTAACACCGGCAATTCGGTGCTGCGAATGGCCGGAAAGGCGGTAACAGCGACATGGCACGATGAGCTGGCGTTTTGCTAAAGATCATTACAGCTGTACGTACCTACATACCCACCACACATAATGGTTAGGAACACTATGAAATTCTCCACCATCACTTCGCGTACCCTGCTCGCGGTATCGTTAGCATTCGCGGGCACCTTCGCTGCTGTAGTACCGGCCCAAGCTGCAGCACCGATGCAGCACAAGCAGGTGCCGGGCTTCTATCGCACGATGATTGGCGACTATGAAGTCACTGCGCTCTATGACGGCGGCGGCAGTATCGACTCCAGCCTCCTACAAGGTGATCCCGCGCTCATTCAGTCCCTCTTGGCGCGCTCCTTCCAAAACGATCCCAAGCATGTTTCGGCAACCGTCCAAGGCTTCCTCGTCAACACTGGCTCCAAACTCGTTCTCATCGATACCGGTGCAGGCGGCCACTGGGGCCCTCCCACTTTGGGCAAGCTCGTGCAGAACTTGAAGGCCTCCGGCTACAAGCCGGAGCAGATCGACCTGGTTCTACTGACTCATCTTCACGCTGACCATGCTGGCGGTATTTACCAAAACGGGAAACGCGTCTTTCCGAACGCGACCGTGATGATGACGAAGGCCGACGCCGACTTCTGGCTGTCGAAGGAAATCATGGCCAAGGCCCCGGAAGAAGCAAAAATCTTCTTCAAAGTCGCACAGGATGGCGCCGCGCCTTACATCGCTGCAGGCAAATGGAAGCCGTACGAAGGCATGGCCGAAATCGTCCCCGGTATCGCACCGTATGCCATTCCCGGCCACACGCCCGGTCACACCGGCTACATGATTTCCTCAAAGGGTCAGTCGCTGCTGGTCTGGGGCGACGTAGCTCATGTTGGCGCCGTCCAAATGCCGCATCCGGAAATCAGCATCGCCTTCGACTCAGACAGCGCGTCGGCCATCAAAACGCGTGAAGACCTGCTGGTGAAACTCGCTGCGGACAAGACGATGATTGCCGCAGCCCACATGCCGTTCCCTGGACTGGGCCGTCTTCGCAAAGCCGACAACGGCGCGGGCTACGACTGGGTACCGGCGACTTTCCTCAACCTGGAGTGAACTGACCATGACTTACGATTCATCTTCCGTCCGTGAGCTTCGGGATGCGATGTTCGCCTTCGACTTTGCGCATCCCGTACGCACCATCGAGACGCTCCGCGTCGGCATGGAGGCAATTTCACAAGCGAACCCGCCGGCGGCCGACCTAACCGTCGAGACGATCCAACTCGGTGGCGTAGCCGCAGTGGCGATTACGGCTCCTGGCGCATCTAAGGACCGAGTCATCTACCATTTCCATGGTGGTGGCTGGGTGGCTGGCTCTCCTGCCTCGCATTTGGGCATGCTCGGAGAGCTGTCTCGAGCGGCAAAGTCCCAGGTCATCGTTCTGGACCACTCCAAGGCACCCGAGCACCCATTTCCGGCGTCCTACGACGAGTCCATCCGCGGCTACGAAGCAGTGCGTGCGCTTGGCAAGCCATTCGCCGTGACAGGTGACTCCAGTGGCGGTGGCATGGCTCTCAACGTTCTGGCCTATGCAGCCTCGAAAGGCCACAAGGACGCGCGAGCAGCGCTACTAATTAGCCCATGGGCAGACTTAACGCTGACGCTGCCCTCGTTAACGCAACTGGCTCACCGCGACCCAATGGTCAACGCGAGCGCGATGCGGGAGATGGTAGAGGCTTACGCTGGCAACCACGATTTGAAGGATCCGCGCATCTCACCCATGTTCGCCGACATGCACGGTTTTCCTCCGCTGCTCATACATGTCGGAAGCGACGAAGTACTTCTCGACGACGCGCTTGAAATTGACAGAAAGGTGCGCGCGGCCGGCGGCGAGTCACACCTTGAGGTCTGGCCGGAGATGCTGCACGTCTGGCACATTCAGACAGCTTCTTTACCTCAGGCCCACGACGCACTCCAGAGAGCCGGCGAGTTTCTCATCGGGCACCTCGCTGACTAGCACGCGCACGCACACTGCAAAACTGCAGACACTAGATAGGAGATTGTAATGACTACTGACGCCACCGCGCCGGGAACGGCATGGATGCAAATCGTCAAGAAGAAAGGAACGAGCGACTTCGCGGCGTCGTTCACTGCTGACGCCAGCCTTCAGACCTCAGCCCTAAGCAAGACCGTGATCGGCCCGACATCCATCGGTGCATTCTTTGCCGCGACGAGTACGATGTATGAAGACTTCGTGTTCACTGCGGAGACGGTTGACGGTGCGAAGACTTACCTTGAGTGGGATGCCATCCACGGTGGTAAGCCGATCGCCGGCACCACCATCATCACTCGGAATGAGTCTGGCCTCGTCCACAATATCAAGCTCTTTCAAAGCCCGTTCCCCGTCGTTCGTGAGTTCTCGGCTGGCCTGAAAGAGCGACTCGAAGAAACACTCGGTCAAGACTTCTTTAGCTAAGCCGGGCCAATTCGTCGCCGCGTATTAGCTGAACAACACAACTGAGGAAACACTCATGCCAATTTTTCACGCCCACATTCCAGCTCAAAAATTCTCTAGCGAAGAGAAACGCGCGCTGGCGGATGCCTTGAATCTCGCTCTTCATGAAGCCATGGATACTCCCAAGGATGACCGTTTCGTCATCATCAGTGAGCACAAGGACGATGAGCTTTTCATCCATCCGACTTTTCCTGACATGAAGAGATCTGACAAGCGCATGGTCGTAACGGTGACGATAGGCACGAGCAGGACAGTGGAGCAGAAACGCAAGCTCGCGGAGCTGGTCACCCGTTACGCGGTAGAAAAGGCGGGCGTCAGTCAGGACGATATCAGCCTGATCATGTATGCCGTTCCCTTGGAGAACATGAGCTTCGGCGGTGGCAAGCTGGTCTCTGACATTGACCTCTCCATGCCTTGGGTAAACAAGTAAGAAATACGAAAGCCGCCCCGTTCTTCAGAAACGGCGCAGCAGAATTGACTCGAAACGAATGTCTCGTTCGTTTCTCAGGCGTGGGGCTCATGTGGCTCCGATCCGACACCATGTTCTGGACGGGTATCGGGATGAATGCAGCCATCACTTCGACCATGGTGTTGCGCACGCGCACCGAGCCGGAGGCGCTGTAGGCGGCAGTCCTTGCGCTCGTCCCAAAAGAGGTAAAGCTATGACCGATTGGCATGTCTACGAACCGGCGCAGGGACATTCCCTGCGGCACGATCCACTCAACGCCATCGTCGCTCCGCGCCCGATTGGCTGGATCAGTACTGTCTCCAACGACGGCGTACGTAACCTTGCTCCCTACAGCTTTTTTAACCTATTCAGCTACAAGCCGCCGATTATCGGCTTTTGCTCGCTTGGCGCGAAGGACTCGCTCGCCAATGCGCGTGCGACCGGCGAGTTCGTATGGAATCTGGCGACGCGAGAACTCGCCGAGGCGATGAACGCCTCTGCGGCGATGGCGCCAGCGGACGTCGATGAGTTCGAGTTGGCCAAGTTGGAGACGCTGCCCTCCGAAAAAGTACGGCCATCGCGCGTTGCGGCTAGCCCGGTGCAGTTCGAGTGCGTGGTCACCCAGATCGTGCAGCTTGAGGCGCAAGGCGGTGCTGCGCTCCCGGCGTGGCTGGTGTTGGGCGAAGTAGTAGCGATCCACATTGACCAGCAACTGATCAAAGACGGCGTGTATCAGACTGCGCAGGCGCGCCCGATCCTGCGCGGAGGTGGGCCGGCCGACTATTTCGAAATCGGCGCGGAGCAACTCTTCACGCTTGAGCGGCCAGGCAATTGACCTGGCATCGAGTGACCGAGGCAAAAGGGTGGAAGGCATGAACTGCCGCTGCGCATAGGGTTTACGGCGCCGCCTGACCTCTTTTTACAAGGAGAACTTCCATGTTTCGACGTACCGATATCGCGTTCGAAGCCGAGGGCGGCGTCACGCTGCGCGGCTGGCTCTATATTCCCACCGGCGGCACCGCCCCCTATCCTGCCATCACGATGGCGCATGGTTATGCCGGCGTGAAGGAGCACGGCCTGGAGCCATTCGCTGAGAAATTTGCCTCCAACGGCTTTGTCGTCCTCCTGCACGATCACCGCAACTTCGGCGCCAGCGAAGGCACGCCGCGCCAGGATATCGACCCATGGAGTCAGATCGCCGATTGGCGGCGCGCGATCAGCTTCCTCGAAGACCAGGACGCCGTCGACGCGAAGCGCATCGGCTTATGGGGCACGAGCTATTCCGGCGGTCACGCACTCGTGCTTGGCGCAACCGAACGCCGCTTGCGTGCGGTCGTCGCGCAGGTGCCGACGATCAGCGGCTTCGAGCAAGGACTGCGCCGCATTCCGCCCGATGCTGTCGCCGCTATCGAGGATGCCTTCACGGCGGACGAGCGCGCGCAAGCACGCGGCGAGCCGCCGCGTAGGCAGGCAATCGTCAGCGCCGATCCGGCCGTCCCTGCTTCGTATCGCACCAAGGAAGCCATCGAGTTCTATCTGCAGCCCGTACCCGACGGCGCCTGGGAGAACAGCGTCACGGTGCGCTCGACGCGCGCTGCGCGCATGTACGAACCGGGCACGTGGATTGCGCGCGTGTCCCCCACGCCGCTGCTGATGGTCGTCGCGCTGCAGGACACGATCACGCTGACCGATCTTGAGCTGGCCGCCTACGAGCGTGCCGTTGAGCCAAAGCGCCTCGTGACGATTCCCGGCGGCCACTTCGATCCGTACATCACCAGATTCGATCAATCAAGTACCGCCGCGCTGGACTGGTTCAAGGAACACCTCTCCTAACCTCAACTTGCGACAACGCAGGAGCCCGACATGTCTCATCTCACCCATACCATCGAGAACGGCATAGCAACGATCATTCTTGATCGCTCGCCGCAAAACCGCATCGACGACCAGATGGTTGACGAACTGGCTACGGCAGTCAGCGCGATCGAACGCAGTGACGCACGCGTCGTGCTGGTGCGCGCCGAAGGCGAGAGCTTCAGCTTTGGCGGCGACATCACGTCCTGGCCCGATGACACCCCCCGCCAGTTGCGTGCACGCTTCGAGGGTTACATGGACGTCTTCAATCGCTTCGAACGTCTGCCCTTGCCTGTCATCGCCGTGGTGCAAGGCTTGTGCGCAGGCGGTGGTTTCGAACTGGCGTTGCGTGCCGATGTAATCTTTGCCGCCGAAAGCGCAACATTCTGCCATCCGGAACAGTCGCTTGCTTTAGTGACCCTGTTGGGCGGCATCTACCGCGTCGCCGAACGTGCAGGACGCGTACGAGCCATGGAATGGGCGCTGACTTCCGAGCGTGTCCCCGCCGCGACGATGGAGCGCTTCGGCGTAATCAACCGCGTCGTCGCCGATGCCGAACTGTTTGCAACGGCGCATGCGTTCGCCGCGAAGTTTGTGCATGGCCCCACACGCGCCCACGCAGCTCACAAAGCCTTGCTGCGAGCCTGGGCAAACGGCGGTATCCAGGCGGCCGACGATGTGATGTTCAACATTGCCATGCCCTTGTTCGAGACAGAAGACGTGAAGAACGGGCTTGCTTCGGCCATCAAGGCCCTGAAGGCCGGTACGCCGCGTCTGGAGCTCGAATTCAAGGGGCATTGATTCCCGCTACGCAAACCGACTCAAGACGAGGACCATTTACAAATTGCTGGCGCGGGTAGGCGAGGTGCATGAAAGAATCGGTGCGCTGGAAGCGGCATGAAACGCTCAGCGTCACTATCGTTACCGGGCGCACTACGGGCGCTGAAGGCACTGGTTCATGATGTCAATACGCGTACAGCTTCTGCGCGCATGCACATCCGAACGGGTCGCGATTGAAACGCTCCAGGGTGAAGTCGTGCAAGAGCGCAGGGATGCGCGGTTCGAGACACCGATCAATGCTGCGCAGAAGGTGATTGGCTGGGATGTGATCTTCAAGGTGGAACGAGTAAAACAGCCGTTCCTGCCCACTCGATAACTGTCCCATCATGCTGCGTGCTTCCCTGCTGGCCAATGTAGAGATTTTGCCGCAGGCCAGGCAGGGGAGTTACTTTTTCAACAGAATCGGCCGATTTCAGCCCTTCGTGACAGGCAGAAATCGACCCGAAGCTGCCTCTCGAATGAGTCTACGGATGTAGGGGCGGCTCAGTAATTGGAAGCTTGACTAAAAAAGTGGTGCCTCCACTCGAGTCAGAGCTGACATCGATTGAACCGTTATGTGATGCCACGATCTCTGACGCGATGAACAGGCCCAAGCCCAGCCCCTCTGTCGGCCCGTGATCAATTGCAGATCTCTGAGAGAAACGACCCATAGGGTTAAATATAAACGGGAGAACGTCCTCTGGTATGGGCTCACCACGGTTATGGACGGTGAAAATAGCGCAGTCTTCTGAGGTCTCTAACTCCACCTTGATAGAGAATTGATTATCTCCATGCTGTACAGCGTTGCTGATTATGTTCGAGAAGACTTGTTCCATTCTGGCGCCGTCGAATTGCCCTTGAACTGGAGTCTTCGCGTCGAACAAGACCATTGCCTCCGGATGAAACGCTCGGATTTCTTCGACAACACGTTCGCAAACGTGTGAGAGATCTACATCCGCCGTTTTGACAGGAATGCCTGGGCCCATTTGGCAGCGTGTTAAATCAAGTAGGTCTCCAACAATTTGGCTCGCTCGCCGCACGCTTGTATATATCTGATTGGCAACCTTGGTAGCCCGGGCTCCGGTCCCTTCTGAGCGCCTCAATATATCGGCACCCAGCAAGATCGCTCCAAGCGGGGTGCGCAGGTCGTGGCCGAGAATGCCTAAAAATACGTTGCGTGACGCCTCCACCGCGCGGGAGTAACTGGCGATGGATTCGGCGAGAGCCTGATCGATGGCCTCATGGAATCGGGTCATGTCATCGACATTAATCGGCCTGCCATCCTTCACTTGCCTCATCCACTGACTGACGACACTCGTTCTTAGTGCTCGATATTCCGACACCATTTGATCGATCGTGAAACCTGCCATTAGCCGCGTCATTGCATGAGTTTCAGCTGCGGTTTCTTCATCATCTGAAGGGGCTTGGCCTTGAGACTTGGCAGCTTGCTCTCGCTTCGTCTGCTTTGTTCGCAGGTCACTTACTATTGCCCGCAACATCTGTTCGGCATGATCTCGCAGAGCTTCACTATCGAGGTCCGCACCCGGCGTCTCAATGGTTCTGGCGAAATCTTCCCAGGCCTGCAAAATCGGCTCAAGGTTCTCAAGAATGAAATCGGACAGGCGCATGTCGGTGATCCTAATGGGAGGCGATGCAGAGGCCGGCAGGAGAGCGAGGCTGCGCAGATACGGTGTGAGCGGGTGTTCAGCAGTGTAGGAGGTTGTTTATAGCTTTTAAAGCTCAGCGCGTATGAAGCCTGCTTTGTCGATACGCATGATCAAGGCGTCGCCAGCTTTGACACTGACCTTGATCTCTTGCGTCCATTGCCTAGAGCACCCCTCCGAAGTTCGCGCCGAGAGGGTGTGTGATCCGAACGTGAGCCCGAAATGGGCTACTTCTGCGCCGAAAAAGTCAGCGGCCGGCTTTTCGTCTATTGAAATACGGATCGCGCAATCATTTCCTAATGAGGTCGCGGCCAAGATGACGAGATGGGTATCAGATGTTTTTGTAAAACCCAAAAGCCGCTCTTGGGGAACAGTGGTGATCTCTTCCGGAACGGGTGCCGTTTTGCAGCCTGCTATTAGAGCAAGTGTTAAAAGGAAAGTGACGTACCTCATCCGTTTCCTCTACGCAGCTTCTTCAATCCAGCTGACGCTACAGCCCTAATGTCAGCGACCTCAATCTTTGCTCCACGATGCTGTCAAAATGATCTGATAACAGTTCACAGCGCTCTGTGGGCAGGCCGTCACAGCATGTTATTCCGAGTATGAATCCCTGGGCTTTAGCGCCACTTTTAACCGCGAGAATCATCGAGCCTGCGAGTTCGATCTCGCGGAGAATTCTCTCAGCCTGCCGCTTTATAGGCTCGGGCAAATCGTTTGTAGCTTCTATCATGGCTTTCTCCACCAGCGCTTACGATCGAACAACAACAAGAGGCACCAGTACGCTCTGAAAGCATGGACCAAAGGTTGCTTCAGGAGTTTCGCTGGTTTCATATCATGAGACCTTCACCCGTCGACCAGCCATAGTACTGCTGCTTCCGACAATGCTCAGTTGCTGCCGCTCTTGACAGGCCGCGCTTCTGGCCGATTTCTGCCTGTCCTAAGGAGCCCTGACAGCCTTGGACGAACCCGGTTGACGATGGGGTGACCCGCAGGGTTGCAAGCTCAGGGGGTTTGGGATTCGCTCGGCGTCGGCTTCAGCACTATCGCTCCGTCAATCACCTCAACAGTAAACACGTCGCCAATGCTCAATCCTAAGTCAGCGACTAGGTCCAGCGGCAAGTCAACGATAACGTCGCCGCTTCCATCCGCAGGATCTTGGCATTTCACTGTCCAACGTTGGGCTTTGTTCATGATGTCGTTCGAGCTGCGTTATTGGGGACGTTTCATTATGCCCGCGGTGCCTTACCCAATTGAAGCGTAATGCAGAGCAGTAATGTCTCCTATTGGTCGATTGCTGACCGTCGCATAGGGCAGCAAGCGATCCTCATCATGTAAAATTGGCATTTGCCGAGATAAGTAAGGCGAATACCTCGTTATCCGAATCCATCGTTAACGCTATATGGTGTGTTAGTGATATTGCCGTGGTTTCTGCTCTAGCGATTTAAAGTCAGGTAGTAGTTGCATTAAACGAAACTCTTCTTCCTGTTCCTTAACTAGTGCTTCGTCCGGCTCGAAGTCAATTGATTCTACGGTATGGGCCATCGCTCTATGGAGGGATTCAATAAGCGGCGACGCCAGCTCACGAAGTTGCCTACCAACAGCATCGTTATGGGCGACCTGCTTAGCAAAATCTTTACCGTATTCGATCATTGTGATTGTGGTGCTCCAATCTAATTTTGATTTGTTCATGGAAAACAGATTTAGCATTACGCATTTCATTGCTAAGGTAGTGTTCGCAGTTAAATCAGGTAGAAATATGTTTTTGTCCACGTCTTTAGCGCCGGTACCTCTGCTCGTAAAATCATTTCGAGTGTTTGGAGGAATATTGTAGAGAGCAAGTGTGTTCAATAACGGAAACGCATGCAATGCCTTAAAGAATCGAACGAGGGTAGGGGTTCTTTTCGATTTTTCTAAAATTTCATTAATGACTATCTCTAGGCGATCAGCCGTGGCATCGAGCGATTTAATCTGACTAGAAATTTTGAGACTCTCACCACAGCCGTGATCAAAGTGTTCGACATCTAGCTCGACGACTAGCTTCAGGGATTGAGAAAGGCGCCTAGCATCAGAAGCGGCTTTTCTCAAAGATCGTAGTCTTGGTTGGATGTCTAAGGACTGAGGCTCAATGATTTTTTCCCCCGGTCTGTCTAAGGCTTCAAACAAAGCGGTGCGCTGATCATCAGAAAGTAACTGAATCTCAACGTGCTCCAAGATACGCCCAGTCAGCGCGAGCCTAAAAGCCGCGCAATCCATCTCGCTATCAACTCTAAGCATGTGAAACCTCCGTTTTCCACTGATCCAGCTGATCGGCCCAGTGCTGCATCATTTTGATCCGCTCATCCATATACGTTGCGTGATTATATGCACGGCGCACAGCGTTCGGTTCTGCATGGGCAAGTTGGGCTTCAATTGCGTCCGCCCTGTAACCCATTTCGTTGAGTCTAGTGCTTCCGGTGGTCCGCGTACCGTGTGGACTATAGATTGTCGCCCATCCAAGCTTTTTCAGCGCCTGACGAAAGGATGCATCGGCCATCGGCCGCTGGCGATCGTCCCGATTGGGAAAAACGTATGTACCATTCCCGGTAATCGGGTGCATCGCCTTCAGGATTGAAATTGCTTGGCGAGGTAAGGGAAGCGTGTGCTCCCTTCGGGCTTTCATCCGCTCCTTCGGGATTTTCCATAAGGCATTTGGGAGGTCGAACTCCTGCCATTGAGCTTGCACGCTTTCGTTGGCACGGGTCAGCGTCAACCACATGAGTTGAAAAGCCATGACGGTTTGAAAGTGACCACCATGTGATTCGAAAGCGTTGAGCAGGTTGCCAACCTGGACAGGAGATAGTGCCGCTTTGTGTTGTGTCTTGTTCGGTGGCAAAGCCTTTCTTACCGGCCAAACAGGGTCACTGTCGGCTCTCAGGGTTGCGACAGCTAATTCGAATACTGCCGACATCGTGCGTTTAGCTTCCGCCGCAACGGATGGTGCGCCACGCTTAACCGTCCTGTTAAGAATGTCTAAAACGTGTGCTGGCTTGATAGTCCGCACAGGGAGTTTTCCAATTGATGGAAACACAACTCTTTTGAGCATCCCCAAGCGACGTGTTTTCGTCACAGGCTCCCAGTCTTTCAATGCGAGCCATTCCGAGGCGACAGATTCGAACGTATTCGAGGCATCGAGCTCTCGCGTAATTTTCTCCAATTGTCGATTCTGTACTGGGTTAATTCCCTGCCTGACTAGCCTGCGAGCCTCGTCGCATTTCTCGCGAGCATTTGCCAGCGAGATACTAGGGTAGTCGCCTAGAGCGAACCAGGAGGCCTTTCCACTCAGTTTGAATCGGTAACGCCAAGCGCGTACGCCGTTCGGTTTCACCTCTAGGTAAAGGCCTCTAGCATCGTTGATGCGGTACAGCTTGGCTTTGGGCTTGGCAGCCCGGCAGTGAGCGTCCGTAAGCATCCAGGCACTGTCCCTTTCCGGAAAATTGCCATCGTATACACCTAATCGAGTGCTGTCCAAGAACCGTATACACCGGTGTAGTCGTTTTTTTTGTGCATGCTGCTGCAATCTCATGCATGCCATAGAAACGCGAAAGCCCCCATAAATGGGGGCTTTCTGGATGATTAAAGGACTGTCTCGCAACCCTAAGCAATCACCTGCAATGCCAGCTACAACTCAGACGTTGAAGCGGAAGTGCATCACGTCGCCGTCTTTAACGATGTAGTCCTTGCCTTCCAGGCGCCATTTACCGGCTTCTTTGGTGCCGGCTTCGCCCTTGTACTGAATGAAGTCGTCGTAGGCAATAACTTCGGCGCGGATGAAGCCTTTTTCGAAGTCGGTGTGGATCACACCAGCGGCTTGTGGTGCGGTGGCACCGACGCGGACGGTCCAGGCGCGGACTTCTTCGACACCGGCGGTGAAGTAGGTCTGCAGATGCAGCATCTCGTAGCCGGCACGAATCACGCGGTTCAGGCCAGGCTCTTCGAGGCCCAGGGCTTCGAGGAACATGTCTTTCTCTTCACCGTCTTCCAGCTCGGCGATTTCGGCTTCGATCTTGTTGCAGACCGGAACCACCATGGCGCCTTCTTCTTCGGCGATGGCTTTGACGATGTCCAGCAGCGGATTGTTCTCGAAACCGTCTTCAGCGACGTTGGCGATGTACATGACCGGCTTGGTGGTCAGCAGGTGGAAGCCACGAATCACCGCTTTGTCGTCGGCGCCCATGTTCTTCATCAGCGTGCGCGCTGGCTTGCCGAGGGTGAAGTGAGCGATCAGTTGCTCCAGCAGGCCTTTCTGGACCACGGCGTCCTTGTCGCCACCCTTGGCGTTGCGGGCGACTTTCTGCAGTTGCTTCTCGCAGCTGTCGAGGTCGGCGAAGATCAGTTCCAGGTCGATAATCTCGATGTCGCGTTTCGGGTCGACGCTGTTGGAGACGTGAATCACGTTCTCGTCTTCGAAGCAGCGGACCACGTGAGCGATAGCATCGGTCTCGCGGATGTTGGCGAGGAATTTGTTGCCCAGGCCTTCACCTTTCGAGGCGCCGGCAACCAGGCCAGCGATATCGACGAACTCCATGGTGGTCGGCAGGATGCGCTTTGGATTGACGATGGCTGCCAGGGCTTCCAGACGCGGATCCGGCATCGGCACGATACCGGTGTTCGGCTCGATGGTGCAGAAGGGGAAGTTCTCGGCCGCGATCCCGGATTTGGTCAGGGCGTTGAATAGGGTGGACTTGCCGACGTTAGGCAGGCCGACGATGCCGCAATTGAATCCCATGGTGTATTCCCCGAGGAGTGAGTCAGGCCTTCTGGCTGTGCAGGTTTTTCATCGCGCGGTTCCATTCACCGGCGAGGATATCCGGCAGCACGCCGAGGGCAAAGTCGATGCTGGCATCGAGTTTTTCCTGTTCGGCGCGTGGCGCACGACCCAGGACGAAATTTGAAACCATACTGGCAACGCCCGGGTGGCCAATGCCAAGCCGCAAGCGGTGAAAGGTATTCTGATTGCCCAGTTGCGCGATGATGTCGCGCAACCCGTTGTGACCGCCATGGCCGCCGCCCTGTTTGAGCTTGGCAACGCCCGGAGGCAGATCGAGTTCGTCATGCGCCACCAGGATTTCTTCAGGCTTGATGCGGAAGAAGCCGGCAAGTGCCGCGACGGCTTGGCCGCTGCGGTTCATGTAGGTGGTGGGAATCAGCAGACGAACATCCTGACCCTGATGCGAATAGCGCCCGGTCAGGCCGAAATATTTGCGATCGGCCACAAGGTTGACACCCTGCGCGTGCGCGATGCGCTCAACAAAAAGGGCCCCTGCGTTATGCCGGGTCTGTTCGTATTCAGCGCCTGGATTTCCCAGGCCAACGATCAGTTTGATGGCAGTCACGATAGGGGCCCTTCTTTGGAGTGGTGGATAACATCGCCGCAATCAGGGAGTGCGGCGAAAGTGGACGACAAGTGCTCATTTACCATTATGTAAACTCCGCGTTCTCGCCCGCTTTCTCGCTACGCTCTAGTCCGCGATGTTTCCGGTCACTCCGGCGAACAGAGTGAAATTACTCTGCTGCGCCTTCTTCAGTAGTAGCTTCTGGAGCAACACGTGGAGCGTGGACGTTGGCAACAGCCTTGTCATCACCGTGGGCCAGAGCAACAAACTCAACGCCTTTAGGGGCTTTGAGGTCAGACAGGTGAATGATCGAGCCGATTTCGGCGTTAGCCAGGTCGACTTCGATGAATTCAGGCAGGTCTTTTGGCAGGCAGGTCACTTCGATTTCAGCAACAACGTGCGAAACTTCGCCGCCTTTCTTGATCGGAGCTTCTTCACCAACAAAGTGTACAGGCACGATAGCGGTCAGTTTCTGGCCAGCTACTACGCGTACGAAGTCAGCGTGCAGCACGTGGCCTTTGGCCGGGTGACGCTGCAGGGCTTTGATGATTACGTTTTGCTTGGTGCCGCCAACGTTCAGCTCGATGATGTGGCTGTAAGCCGCTTCGTTTTCGAGCAGTTTGGCAACTTCTTTAGCCAGCATGCTGATGGATTCAGGGGCTTTGTCGCCACCGTAAACTACAGCTGGAACCAGGCTTGCGAGACGACGCAGGCGGCGGCTCGCACCTTTCCCCAGGTCGGAACGCACTTCAGCATTCAGAGTAAAATCGTTCATGTTGTATCTCCAAAATAACCACATCCGCCCCAGCGTTTGCGACCAGCGCTTAAAGGCGATATGGGCAAAAAAGCCCCGCCCCGACAGGAATGCCGGGGCGGGGCGCTTTTCGTCAACGAGATGTAATGAGAAGGGCAGGGCCCTTAACGGAACATCGCGCTGATCGATTCTTCGTTGCTGATGCGGCGAACCGCCTCGGCAACTACCGGTGCGATATCCAGTTGACGGATACGTGCACAGGCTTGTGCTGCAGCGGACAGCGGGATGGTGTTTGTTACCACCAGCTCGTCCAGCACGGAATTTTCAATGTTTTCGATCGCCCGACCCGACAGCACAGGGTGCGTGCAGTAGGCGAAAACCTTGGCAGCGCCATGCTCTTTCAGGGCCTTGGCCGCGTGGCACAGAGTGCCGGCGGTATCGACCATGTCATCGACCAGAATACAGGTACGCCCTTCGACATCACCGATGATATGCATCACTTCAGAGTGATTGGCTTTCTCACGGCGTTTGTCGATGATCCCGAGATCCACGCCCAGGGATTTGGCAACAGCCCGTGCACGCACGACGCCACCAATGTCCGGGGACACGATCATCAGGTTTTCGAAGCGCTGATCTTCAATGTCATCCACCAGTACCGGGGAGCCGTAGATGTTATCTACCGGAATATCGAAGAAGCCCTGAATCTGGTCAGCATGCAAATCAACCGTGAGAACACGGTCGATGCCGACTACGGTAAGCATGTCAGCAACGACTTTCGCGCTGATAGCCACACGTGCGGAACGCGGACGGCGATCCTGACGGGCATAACCAAAGTAAGGAATAACAGCAGTGATACGAGTAGCCGAGGAGCGGCGGAAGGCATCAGCCATCACTACCAGTTCCATCAGGTTATCGTTGGTCGGAGCGCAAGTCGGCTGAATAATGAAAACGTCTTTACCGCGAACGTTTTCATTGATCTCGGCAGTAATTTCGCCGTCGGAGAACTTACCGACAGAGATGTCACCGAGAGGGATATGCAGCTGACGTACAACACGCCGAGCCAGATCGGGGTTAGCGTTCCCCGTAAAGACCATCATCTTGGACACGCGCAGTACCTGAAGGCTGAGGGTAACCTGGATGAGTATAGGAAAATGGCAGGGGCGGCTGGATTCGAACCAACGCATGGCAGGATCAAAACCTGCTGCCTTACCGCTTGGCGACGCCCCTGTATCTGTTGCAACGAGTACCCAGTACTCGATTCCTTTTAGAGCAGACTTTGCAGCTTGCGATGCAACATCGAAATGTTGCTTCCTTTTGCTACAAACCCTGTAAGGGTCTCTGTCAGAAGGGCCGAGACTTTATCAGCTTCAGCTTTGCTTGGGAAGCCCCCAAACACACAACTTCCAGTTCCGGTGAGTTTTGCTTCGGTAAATTTACCTAACAAATTCAATGCGTTACGTACATCTGGATAACGCCTTGCTACCACCGGCAAGCAGTCATTTCGACTGTTTCCCTTGGGAACGGGGCGCACTTTAATGGGAGGAGTGTTACGTGTCAACAGTGGATCTGAAAAAATTTCTGCTGTACTTACAGATACTTGCGGCACCAGCACGAGATACCACGGTTCTTCGGGCTCTACAGGGGTGAGTTTCTCCCCCACACCCTCGGCGAAAGCCGCGTGTCCACGCACGAAAACCGGGACGTCGGCGCCAAGCGTAAGGCCCAGCGCAGCCAGCCGATCCTCATCCCAACCCAGTTGCCAAAGATGATTGAGGCCCAGCAATGTGGTCGCCGCATTCGAACTGCCGCCACCGATTCCACCGCCCATGGGCAGGATTTTTTCGATCCAGATGTCGATACCCAGTGAGCAACCGGATTGTTCCTGAAGCTTTTTTGCGGCTTTGACGATCAGGTTGCTGTCGTGAGGGACGTCGGCGAATTCGGTGTGCAGCCGAATCACGCCATCGTCGCGAACGGCAAAGGTGATTTCATCGCCGTAATCGAGGAACTGAAAAATCGTCTGCAACTCGTGGTAACCGTCTTCACGGCGGCCGAGGATGTGCAGCATCAGGTTGAGCTTGGCGGGCGAGGGCAGTGTCAGGCGTGGCGCAGTCATGTTCACTGCCCCAGTTTGCGTGGCTGCCATTCCTTGATCACCAGCGTGACATCAAGGTCGGTGCCGTGCAGTTTGATCCGGTCGGGCAGCCAGTAGCCGTTTTGCTCGGCATAACTCAGGTACTCAACCTTCCAGCCATCCTGTTCGAGATTGGCCAGGCGGCTGTCGGCGTCGAGGGTCAGGCGACTTTTGCTGTCCGGGGCCGGGAGCCCGCGAACCCACCATGCCAGATGCGATACCGGCAATTTCCAGCCCAGTTGTTCTTCAACCAGGGCTTCCGGGGTCTGAGCGTCATAGCGGCCCTGATTGGCCACTTCCAGCGAGACTTTGCCCGGGCGACCGGTCAAGCGGGCTGCACCACGACCCAGCGGGCCGGAGAGGCGGATGTCGTAGTAATCCTGGCGTTGCAGCCAGAACAACGTGCCGCTACCCGAATCTTTTGGCGCGCGGATGCCGATTTTGCCGTTGATCTGCCAGCCGTCGAGGCCGGTCAGTTGCTGTTTGTGCTCGCGCCATTGGGCCTTGTTGCCTTGACCCTGGACCGATTCGCGGGCAACGAAGCCCGCGCAACCGGCGAGCAGGGCGATGAAGCTGAAAACGATGATGTGGCGCAAAAACATAACTTAAAGAGTCTCTGATCCGGTCAGGCGCTTGATGGTGCCGCGCAGGGTAGGGCTGTCGGGCTGTTCCTTGAGGAACTTGCTCCAGATTTGCTTGGCTTCGCGTTGTTTGCCGTTGGCCCACAGCACTTCGCCCAGGTGAGCGGCGACTTCCTGATCGGGGAAGCGCTCCAGCGCCTGGCGCAAATACCGCTCGGCTTCATCGAGGTTACCCAGGCGGAAATTGACCCATCCGAGGCTGTCGAGGACTGCCGGGTCTTCCGGGTTGATCTGGTGCGCCTGTTCGATCAAGGCCTTGGCTTCGGCGTAGCGTGTGGTGCGGTCGGACAGGGTGTAGCCGAGAGCGTTCAACGCCATTGCATTGTTCGGGTCACGCTTGATGATCAATCGCAGATCTTTTTCCATCTGCGCCAGGTCATTGCGTTTTTCTGCCAGCATGGCCCGGGTATACAGCAGATTCAGATCGTCGGGGTATTGCTGCAGCGCTTGCTGCAAGACTTTCCAGGCCTTGTCGCCCTGTTTGTTGGCGGACAAGGTTTCGGCTTCGATCAGATACAACTGGATCGCGTAATCGGGTTGCTCGCCGCGCTCGGCTGCCAGACGGCTTTGGGCTTCGGCGGTCTTGCCGTTGCTCATCAGAATATCGGCCTGACGCAATTGCGCCGGCAGGTAATCGTTGCCCGCCCCGACCTGAGCGTATTCGATCAATGCGCCCTGCGGGTCGTTACGCTCTTCAGCAATGCGCCCCAGGTTCAGGTGTGCCGAGTCGACATGGCTTTCCCGAGCGATCAAATCTTCCAGATAACCTTTGGCCTCGTCCCACGCCTTGGCTTCCAGGCAGACCAGGGCCAGGGAGTAACGCAGTTCGTCGTCTTCGGGGTATTGCTGCACCAGGCTCGAGAACTCGGCCTTGGCATCTTCCATGCGGTCCTGCTCAACCAGCATGCGCGCATAGGTCAGGCGCAGGCGTTTGTCGTCCGGGTATTTCTTGATGCTTTTTTGCAGCAGCGGCAGGGCTTCATCACCACGGTTGAGCCCTTGCAGCAGGCGCGCGCGCAGCAGGATCGGCGCTATTTCGCCCTCTTCCGGCGGGTTGTCTTCGAGCAGGGTCAGGGCACCTTTGGTATCGCCGTCCTGTTGCATCAGCAAGGCCTTGCCGAAAATCAGCTGGTTGTTGTGCGGATGGCGCTGCAACAAACGGTCAAAACCTTTCATCAGGCCGTTGCGCGTGTCCTGGTCGGTATCGGCCGCGGACAGGGCGAGGAAGTCGAAATGCGTGTCGCCTTTGCCTTGCAGGACTTTCTCCATATAGACCATGGAGTCGTCATAACGCCCTGCGCGGGCAAGTTGCACGGCAGCCGCCCGTTGCGCCTCGAGATCGTCCGGGGCGTTTTTCGCCCAGACCAGTGCGGTGTCGAGGGCAGCCTGATCGGCACCCAGATACTCGGCAATGCGAAATGCCCGCTCGGAGATGCCCGGATCCTGGGTATTGATGGCCTGGGTCACGTAGTTGTCCAGGGCAATGTCGTAACGATTGCGCTGGCCAGCCAGTTCGGCGCTCAATAGGCTGAAGACGGTTTCTTCACTGAACGAGCTGTAAACCTTGGGCTTTTCAGGAACCGGAGTGCTGTCTTCGACCGGCGGCGTACCGTCCGACGAAACGGGTGCCAAGGCCTGGCAGCCGCTGAGGAAGACAAAAGCGAGGAGCAACGCGGAAGATCTATTCATATAGGAAAAGGACGACTAACCTGCGGTCGGATCATCATGACACAAGCCTTCAGCCAAACATAACCGCCCGGCCAATTTACCCGCGCGGGCAATCCCCGCAGGCCCGGCGCCCTTGTAAACGAGAACGGATCGCAGCCTTTGGCAGTTCTTACAGGAGCGATAGATATCGAGTGGTTGTTCTGGCTCTGTCGAAGTAGGACAATTGTCGGCTTCACGTCACCATCAGCGACCTTGAATGGCCTTCCTTGCACTCGGTATTAACCACAAGACTGCTTCAGTAGACGTCCGCGAGCGCGTGGCCTTTACCCCTGAGCAGCTGGTTGAGGCCTTGCAGCAGCTCTGCCGACTCACCGACAGCCGCGAAGCTGCGATCCTCTCCACCTGCAATCGCAGTGAACTGTATATAGAACAGGATCACCTTTCGGCTGACATCATATTGCGCTGGCTGGCCGATTATCATCATTTGAGCCTCGATGAGCTGCGCGCGAGCGCTTATGTGCACGAAGATGATGCGGCAGTTCGTCACATGATGCGGGTTGCCTCCGGGCTCGATTCGCTGGTGTTGGGTGAGCCGCAGATTCTCGGTCAGATGAAATCGGCCTACGCTGTCGCTCGCGAGGCCGGCACCATCGGTCCGCTGCTCGGAAGGTTGTTCCAGGCCACGTTCAATGCGGCCAAACAGGTGCGGACCGACACCGCCATCGGCGAAAACCCGGTATCCGTGGCGTTTGCCGCGGTCAGCCTGGCGAAACAGATTTTCAGTGATTTGCAACGCAGCCAGGCTTTGTTGATTGGCGCCGGCGAGACCATCACCCTGGTCGCCCGCCATCTGCATGAGCTGGGTGTGAAGCGAATCGTGGTCGCCAACCGCACCCTGGAGCGCGCGAGCATTCTGGCCGAACAGTTCGGCGCCCACGCAGTGCTGCTCTCAGACATCCCGGCAGAACTGGTGCGCAGCGACATCGTCATCAGTTCCACCGCCAGCCAGTTGCCGATTCTCGGTAAAGGCGCGGTTGAAAGTGCCTTGAAATTGCGCAAGCACAAGCCGATTTTCATGGTGGATATCGCCGTCCCTCGGGATATCGAACCGGAAGTCGGCGAGTTGGACGACGTATACCTATATAGCGTCGACGATCTCCACGAAGTGGTCGCCGAAAACCTCAAGAGCCGTCAGGGCGCAGCCCAGGCCGCCGAAGAGATGGTGTCGATCGGTGCCGAAGATTTCATGGTTCGCCTGCGCGAACTGGCGGCGGTGGATGTGCTCAAGGCCTATCGTCAACAAAGCGAACGCATGCGCGACGAAGAATTGCAGAAAGCCCAGCGCATGCTCGCCAATGGCAGCAGCGCCGAAGACGTGCTGGTGCAACTGGCCCGCGGCCTGACCAACAAACTCTTGCATGCTCCGAGCGTGCAATTGAAAAAGCTCTCTGCCGAAGGCCGCCTCGATGCGCTGGCCATGGCCCAGGAACTCTTTGCCCTCGGTGAGGGCTCATCGGATAGCTTTTCGGATAAAAAACCGCAATGAAAGCGTCACTGCTCAATAAGCTGGACATCCTCCAGGACCGTTTCGAGGAATTGACCGCCCTGCTTGGCGACGGCGAGGTCATTTCCGATCAAAACAAGTTCCGCACCTATTCCAAGGAATACGCGGAAGTCGAGCCGATCGTTGGCACCTATAAACAGCTGCTTAAAGTGCAGGGCGACCTCGAAGGGGCTCAGGCGCTGCTCAAGGACAGCGACCCGGACATGCGCGAAATGGCCGTGGAAGAAGTCCGCGAAGCCAAAGAGCAACTGATCGAAATCGAAGCCCAACTGCAACGCATGCTGCTGCCCAAAGATCCCAACGACGGGCGCAACGTATTCCTCGAGATCCGTGCCGGCACCGGCGGTGACGAAGCCGCGATTTTCTCCGGCGATCTGTTCCGCATGTATTCGCGTTACGCCGAGCGGCGTGGCTGGCGGGTAGAGATTCTCTCGGAGAACGAAGGTGAACACGGCGGCTATAAAGAAGTCATTGCCCGGGTCGAAGGCGAGAACGTTTACGGTAAGCTGAAGTTCGAGTCCGGTGCGCACCGTGTACAGCGGGTTCCGGCCACTGAATCCCAGGGCCGCATCCACACCTCGGCCTGCACCGTGGCCGTGTTGCCCGAGCCGGACGAGCAGGAAGCGATCGAGATCAATCCGGCGGATCTGCGGGTCGACACCTATCGCTCCTCCGGTGCCGGTGGTCAGCACGTCAACAAGACCGACTCGGCGATTCGTATCACGCACTTGCCGTCCGGCATTGTCGTCGAGTGCCAGGAAGAACGTTCCCAGCACAAGAACCGCGCCCGGGCGATGTCCTGGCTGTCGGCCAAGCTTAACGACCAACAGACCAGCGCCGCCGCGAACGCAATCGCTAGCGAGCGTAAGTTGCTGGTAGGTTCCGGTGACCGCTCCGAGCGTATTCGCACCTATAACTTTGCCCAAGGCCGGGTCACCGACCACCGGGTCAATCTGACGCTGTATTCGCTCGACGAAATTCTCGCCGGTGGCGTGGATGCGGTGATCGAACCGCTGCTGGCCGAATTCCAGGCCGACCAATTGGCAGCGATAGGTGAGTAAATGACGATCATTGCCAGTTTGTTGCGCGCCGCTGATTTGCCCGACTCGCCCACCGCGCGTCTGGATGCCGAATTGCTGCTGGCGGCTGCCTTGGGCAAGTCCCGCAGTTTTCTGCACACCTGGCCTGAACGTATCGTCCCGAGCGAAGCGGCACTGAAGTTTGCCGAGTACCTGCAGCGCCGCCGTAGCGGTGAGCCGGTGGCCTACATTCTGGGGCAGCAAGGCTTCTGGAAACTCGATCTGGAAGTCGCACCTCACACGCTGATTCCACGTCCCGACACCGAATTGCTGGTAGAGACCGCGCTGGAACTGTTGCCGGCCACACAGGCCTTGGTGCTCGATTTGGGCACCGGCAGTGGCGCCATCGCCCTGGCCCTGGCCAGCGAACGTCCGGTCTGGAAAGTCACCGCCGTGGATCGCGTGCTGGAAGCCGTGGCCCTGGCCGAGCGCAATCGCCAGCGGCTGCACCTGAACAACGCCACGGTGCTGAGTAGCCATTGGTTCAGCGCTTTGGAAGGCCAACGCTTTCAATTGATCATCAGCAATCCGCCCTACATTGCTTCGACCGATCCGCATCTGGCGGAGGGCGACGTGCGCTTCGAGCCAGCCAGTGCCTTGGTGGCCGGCGTCGATGGGCTCGACGATTTGCGTCTGATCGTCGATCAGGCACCGGATCATCTTGAGGTGGGTGGCTGGTTGATGCTCGAACATGGTTACGATCAAGCCGAGGCCGTGCGCGATTTGCTGCTGACCCGCGGCTTTGAAGAGGTCCACAGTCGCACCGATCTGGGCGGTCACGAACGCATCAGTCTGGGGCGCTTGCCGTGCTGAATGATCAGGAATTACTGCGCTATAGCCGGCAGATTCTGCTGCAACACGTCGACATCGACGGTCAGTTACGGCTCAAAGAAAGCCGCGTGCTGATTGTCGGCCTCGGCGGTCTCGGATCACCGGTTGCGCTGTATCTGGCGGCGGCCGGTATCGGTGAGTTGCATCTGGCGGACTTCGACACGGTCGACCTGACCAATCTGCAACGCCAGATCGTTCACGACACCGACAGCGTCGGCCTGAGCAAGGTCGATTCGGCGATCCGTCGCCTGACCGCGATCAATCCCGAGATTCAGCTGATTGCCCATCGCTCCGCCCTGGATGAGGATTCCCTGGCGGCAGCAGTTGCGGCGGTGGATCTGGTGCTGGACTGTTCCGATAATTTTTCCACCCGCGAAGCGGTCAACGCCGCGTGTGTGGCTGCGCGCAAACCGCTGGTCAGCGGCGCGGCGATTCGGCTGGAAGGGCAATTGTCGGTCTTCGACCCTCGTCGTCCGGAAAGCCCGTGCTACCACTGTTTATACGGGCACGGCAGCGAAGCCGAGCTGACCTGCAGCGAGGCCGGTGTACTCGGTCCGTTGGTGGGCCTGGTCGGTAGCCTGCAAGCCCTCGAAGCGCTGAAATTGCTGGTGGGGTTCGGTGAACCGCTGGTGGGGCGTTTGTTATTGATCGATGCCTTGGGCACTCGCTTCCGTGAATTGCGGGTCAAGCGTGATCCGGGTTGCAGCGTCTGCGGGTCAAGCCATGCGTGAAGCGCCGATTGGAGTGTTCGATTCCGGCGTCGGAGGGCTGTCGGTACTGGCCGAGATTCAGCAGTTGCTGCCCAACGAATCTCTGTTGTACCTCGGCGATTGCGGGAATATTCCCTACGGTGAGAAATCCCCGGCATTCATCAGTCAGCGTTGCAGTGTCATGGCGCAGTTCTTTCAGCAGCAGGGCGCCAAGGCGCTGGTGCTCGCTTGCAACACCGCGACCGTCGCGGGAGTTGCGGACTTGCGGCGCGATTTCCCCGAGTGGCCCATCGTCGGCATGGAGCCCGCGGTCAAACCGGCAGCAGCGGCGACGCGCAGCGGTGTAGTTGGCGTACTCGCCACCACCGGCACTTTACAGAGTGCCAAGTTCGCCGCCTTGCTCGACCGTTTCGCCGCCGATGTGCGAGTCATCACCCAGCCATGCCCAGGGTTGGTGGAGCTGATTGAAAATGGCGATTTGCACAGCGAGGCATTGCGTCAGTTGCTGCAAGGGTATGTCGATCCGCTGCTGGCTGCAGGTGCAGACACGATCATTCTTGGCTGCACGCATTATCCCTTTCTAAAGCCACTGCTTAAGCAGATGATCCCCCAGAACATCAGCCTGATCGATACCGGTGCCGCTGTGGCACGGCAGCTTCAACGATTGTTGGCCGAGCGTGAGTTGCTGGCCGAGGGACCTGCTCGCGCTGCCCGGTTCTGGACGAGTGCGGATCCGGAACATTTCAGGAATATCTTGCCGGTTTTATGGCATTCGACGGGTGTTGTGCAAAGCTTCGACTTGTAGATAAAAAAGAGATGACACGAATAATTGAGCTGAACTTCTGATCAAGCTTCAACTTCTATAGCTTTGTCTGTTGGGCAGCATAAAAACCATACGAAATTGTTCGGAAAAGGATGTTTCTAATGAAGCGACTATTCTGCTTGGCCGCGATTGCGACCGCATTGATGGGGCACAGTTTTACCGCACAGGCAGCAGGGGTGGAATTCGGGGTCGGCCAGACCAGCGATTCGACCATGACCTACCGATTGGGGATGCAATTCGATTGGGACAAAAGCTGGCTTCAGAGTGACATCGGTCGCTTGACCGGCTACTGGAGCGGCGCTTACACCTATTGGGAGGGCGATGAAACGTCGAGCAATCACAGTTTGTCATTCTCGCCGGTGCTGGTGTATGAGTTTGCCGGTCAGACCATCAAACCCTATGTTGAGGCGGGTATCGGTATCGCGGTGTTTGCCAACACCGAAGTCGAAGACAACAAACTTGGCGGGGCCTTTCAGTTCGAAGACCGTTTCGGGTTTGGTCTGCGCTTTACCGGCGGACATGAAGTGGGGATTCGCGCCACGCACTATTCCAATGGCGGGATCAGCAGCCCGAACGATGGCGTAGAGAGTTACTCGCTGCATTACACGATGCCGTTGTAAGCCAGCGATGTCTTAAATTTGGGAGCGGACTGTGGCGAGGGGGCTTGCCCCCGTTCGGCTGCGAAGCAGTCGTAAATCCTTTACATGCGGTTTAACTTTGAAATGCCGGGGTCGCTTCGCCACCCAACGGGGGCAAGCCCCCTCGCCACCGCTCGCTCCCACATTGGTATCGGGTGATCTGGCCGTCACCGATACGCCGTCGCAATCCCCTGGCGTTCGGTGATGCATTCCGGTGCGCCCATTTCGAACTCCCGGCAGATCAGCGGACGTTTTTCGTAGATGGTGCACATCATGCTGTTGCGATCCAGCGCGGCGCACCAGCCGTCATCCAGTCGCAGCATGACTTCCCCGCCCCAATCATCGGTATCGATAAAACGCTCGGGCACGCCGGTGTCGGTGATCAGCATGACTTCAAGCTGGCAACAGCAGGCCGCGCAGGTTGAGCAGGTGACCGCAGGTTCGACGATTTGCGTGTGGGGAATGGTTTTCATGGCACGCAGTGTAAGGCAGTGAGCCCACGCTGTGTGAAAGGCCTGACGGACGCTCAGGCTTCACGGCAGATCCTCGATCGGCGGATTGTTTCGCTCCCTGCGCTTGCCTATTTCCAGTCCCGTCTGGCCGGGCTTTTGCGGCAGAGGCCAAAGGACAGGCATGAGCAGTTCCGGTAAGGAGAGCTCCAGTGGACGATGCTTGAGCATGTCGAAGAGGTATCGCGCAGCTTTGTCTGCCGACCAGCCGACGTGTGTCGAGAGGTCGTTGTTCAGAGGTGTATCGATAACCCCTGGACTGACCACGGTCATTTCGATGTTTTCCGGCTTCACGTCGATGCGCAACGACTCGAAAAGATGACGCAACCCGGGCTTTGAATCGCCGTAGGCTTCTGCCCGTGGCAGGGGCAGATAGGTCACCGAGCTGGCCATGCCTACCAGGTGCGGCGCAGTACCCGCCTGCAGCAGGGGCCGGGCGGCTTCGATGCAATAGCTGCTGGCAAGCAGGTTGGTACGCACGATGTGCTCGATGATTGACGAGTCGAACTGATGGGCGTCGACGTATTCGCAGGTGCCCGCGTTGAGGATCATGGTGTCCAGAGAACCCCATTCGTTGGCAATCTGCTCGCCGATTTCGCGCACCTGTTGGCCGTTGGTCAAATCACCCGCGACCACCAGCACTTGTCCGGGATAACGCTGAGACAGGGCTTTCAATGGCGCCAATGAGCGGGAGCTGATGGCCAGATGGGCACCGGCTTTCAGTATTTCTTCGGCCAGCGCGGCACCAATACCGTTGCTGGCACCGGTCAACCAGTATCGCCTTGGAGGTGTGCGACTCATCCCAATTCCCTTTTTAACCAGATAATTTCCCGGCTCAACACCGTATTTATAACGCAATGCGGCGGCATCAACTTAATTCCGGTGGTGATAAACCCTGTCGGGATGGCAGGTTTTTGAACGCGGCCAGGGCCCGTTCGCGGGAAGTGCTCAGGTTGACGATAGGCGATGGATAATCCGTTACCCCGAATAATCCATCGAGTCTCGCGGGATTGTGCAGGTCTTTTTTGCTCATTTCATTGATCTGCGGCAACCAATGCTTGATGAAAACCCCGTCGGCGTCGAATTTTTCCGACTGGCTCAGTGGGTTGAAAATCCGGAAGTAGGGCGCCGAATCGGTGCCGGTGGACGAACTCCACTGCCAGCCACCGTTGTTCGCTGCCAGATCGCCGTCAATCAGATGCCGCATGAAGAAACGCTCGCCTTCACGCCAGTCGATCAGCAGGTTTTTGGTCAGGAACATTGCCACGATCATGCGCAAACGGTTGTGCATCCAGCCGGTCTCCAGCAATTGGCGCATGGCGGCATCAATGATCGGCAGGCCGGTACGGCCTTGTTGCCAGGCCTTGAGGTCTTCCGAGGCGTCACGCCAGGCGAGGGCTTCGGTTTCCGGGCGAAAGGCGCGGTGCCGAGAGACCCGTGGGTAGCCCACCAGAATGTGTTTGTAGAATTCGCGCCACAGCAACTCGTTGATCCAGGTGACCGCACCGACCTTGCCGCCTTCGAACTCCCCCTGATTGCTTCGCAACGCGGCGTGCAAACACTGGCGCGGGGAGATGACCCCAGCGGTGAGATAGGCCGAGAGTTGGCTGGTGCCGGGTTTTGCCGGGAAATCGCGCTCGCTGTGGTAATAGTCGATCTGCGCGTCGGTAAAGGTCTCGAGGCGGCGTCGGGCCTCGGCTTCGCCGGCCGGCCAGAGAGCACGCAAACTGTCGCTGGGCGTGTCGAAACCCTCGACACGAGAGGGCGGTTCGTCGCTGGCGATACCCAGTGACGCCTGAATGGCGGGGGCGGTAACCAATCTCGGCAATGATGCGTGCAAACGTTCGTAGCAGACCTTGCGGAACTGGCTGAAGACCTGGAAATAGGTACCGGTTCTGGACATCACGGTGCCAGGCTTGAACAGCAGTTGATCGAGGTAGCTGTAAAAGTCGATGCCCTGGGCTTTCAGGGCTTGGGCCACCGCAGCATCACGACGGGTTTCATGAATGCCGTATTCCTCGTTGACGTGCACTGCGTCGATCTTCAATTGCTGGCACAACTCGAGCAGGACTTTCGGTGCCTCATCCCAACGGGACGCCTTGCGAATCAGCAGCGGGATGTTCAGGGCGCCCAGCGCATGGCGTAATTCGCTCAGGTTGCGCAGCCAGAAATCCACTTTGCACGGCGCATCGTCATGCGCCAGCCATTGCTGCGGACTCAGCAAATACACAGCCACACTCGAGCCGCGCGCTGCGGCGGCCGAGAGGGCGGTGTTGTCATGTAGACGCAAGTCGCTGCGCAGCCAGATCAATTGCATGGTGGTATCCGCGCGATCCATTAAAAATCCGATTTAAATGAGCCCACGCTGAATCAGGCCCTGATGGGCCGACAACGGGTCTTCGGCCAGGGACAAGTCAGCGATGGCGGCGGTTCTTGCGGATAACTCGGTGTGGTGAATACGCACCGTTGATCCGGCAATCATTTTTGGGCAGCTGACGCCATTCAAAAGTTTCGTCAGCTGCGAAAGATTCATGGCTTTGCTGGAATACAGCAGTACGCCGCGGGCTTGCAGGTGATCGACCGCCAGCGCAAGTTCGCCAGCGGGGAGCGGCCAGTCGAAGACTTCCACCGGGCAATCGACGCTGCTGATCAGCCAGGCGGTGAGCCACAGATAAGGCTCCAGCGGCAGGTCCGAGTGATTGATCAGCAGCAGCGGCGCGGTGCGTAACTGACGATTGTTATGGTAGATCCTCGCGCCGAATTTGCTGCGCAACCAGGAATAAACAAACACCCGCTCCATCTGCGCGCCGAACTGGCCTTGCCAGCGTTGTTCCAGTTCCGCCAGCAACGGCATCAACAATTTTTCACACAAGGTGCGTGGCGGATACAGCGCCATCGCCTGATTCACCGTGTCATCGAGGGTGCGTTCGGCCAGCTGAGTGACCGCTTGCAGCAGTGTCTGGCGCAGCACCAGCCAATCGTTCCCGATGGGATCGGTAAGCCCCTGAGGCGTGTCGAGCAGTTGTTTGACCTGGCTGACAGCCACGCCGCGATTGAGCCAGGTGAGGATCGTCAGGATCCGTTGAACGTGTTCGGCACAGAACAGCCGATGTCCCTTGGGCGTACGCTGGGGCACGATCAACCCATAGCGCCGTTCCCAGGCGCGTAAGGTGACGGCATTGACCCCGGTCTGCCGGGCCACTTCACGAATAGGCAGCCAACCAGCGTCCAAGGCCTTCTTGAAGTCGCTGCCAAGGTCTTCGCTGGCGCTGGTGTCCGGTGGATTTTTCATTAAATCGCGTTTCGCAGGCTGAGGTTTTCCGGGTGCGGTTGCAGGTAAACCTGTTGCGCAATATATGGATCCGGGTGTTGGCGAAAGTAGTGTTTGAGCAGCGTCAATGGCACCACCAGCGGCACGATTCCCTGGCGATACTGGCCGATGACGTGCTGCACTTCCTGTTTGTCTTCAGGGCTGATGACTTGTTTGAGATAGCCGCTGAGGTGCTGCAGCACGTTGGTATGGGTGCGGCGTGTGGCGCATTTTTTCAGGGCCACCATCAGCTCGCTGAAATAGCGCGGGCCGAGTTCTTCGAGATCGGACTGGCCCATGTTGCCCAGCAAGTTGCCCAGGGTTTTGTATTGCACCGGGTTGTGGGCCATCAACAGGTATTTGTAGCGCGAGTGAAAGTCAGTAAGGCTGCGCCGGGTCAGGCCTGTGTGCAGCAACTGCTGCCAGGCGCTGTAGGCGAACACGCGGGTGAGGAAGTTTTCCCGCAGCACCGGGTCGTTGAGGCGGCCGTCTTCTTCCACCGGTAGATCAGGATGCAACGCACAGAAGGCTTGGGCGTAGATGCCACGGCTACCGCCGTCCACTGGCGCGCCATTGTCGTGGTAGACCTTGACCCGTTCCAGCCCGCACGAAGGGGATTTCTGCATGAAGATATAGCCGCAGATGTCGCCCAACTCCATCGCCATTTTTTGACCGTACTCGGCCAGCGGTCGGGTGACGTTGATCTCCGGATGGATCGTGCCGACAGCCTCCGGATGTGCAGGGTTGCCGACCAGCCGGATTGGTTGGCGAGGGATACCCAGGCCAATGGCGACTTCCGGGCACACCGGGACGAAATCGAAATAATCGATGAGGGTAATGCTGCACAGCCGCGATGCTTTGTGCCCGCCGTTGAAACGCACTTCGGCTCCCATCAGGCAGGCGCTGATGGCGATTTTGGGTTTCATGGCTGTAGGGGGCATCGGAGCGCCTCGAATCCAGATCTGTACAGATAATTAGGTCTGTACAACATGACTTCATCATAGATTCAAAGGTGTACAAGTCAAATTTTTTGTATAGGTTTTTGCGGGGCTGCTGCCCATGTCGACAGCAGCGATGGGCAGGACTTGATTCAATTCACTGCAGGTGTTCATGCAGCCGGCGGGCTGCTTCCTGACCACTGAGCCAGGCACCTTCGACACGGCCAGACAGGCACCAGTCACCGCACACATACAGGCCCAGATCGGCATCGGCCAGGGCACCCCATTCATGGCTGCTGGCCGGCCGGGCATACAGCCAGCGGTGAGCGAGACTGAAAGTCGGAGCAGGCATGGCGTCGTGCAGCAGTTCGGCAAAGGCTCCGTGCAATTGCTCGATCACCGCTTCCTTGGGCAGGTCGATATGCTGCCGGCTCCAGGGACTGGTGGCGTGCAGCACCCAGGTGTCGAGGGTGGTGTCGCGTCCCGGCTTGCTGCGGTTGCGCGCCAGCCAGTCGAGAGGACTGTCCTGCACGAAGCAACCTTCGATGGCGGTTTCCAGTGGCGTGTCGAACGCCAGGGCGACGGCCCAGGTGGGTTCCATTTTTACCCCGGCAGCGGCCCCGGCGAGTTTCGGCGCGGCCGCCAGCAGTGCGGTCGCCTGAGGGGCGGGCGTGGCGATGACGACATGGCTGAATGGACCGTGAGTGAAACCCTCGGCGTCTTGCAGGTGCCAGTGTTCTTCACCGCGATAGACCTCGGTGATGCGGCAAGCGAAATGCACTTCCAGATCACCGAGCAGGCCGCGCGTGATCGCGCTCATGCGTGGTGTGCCGACCCAGCGTGTCTGTTCGTCCGGCGAAGGCCTGAGCTGGCCGCCGTGAAAGGTATAGAGCTGCGGCGTCCATACGGCGACCCAGCCGTTGGCTTGCCAGCGCTGGACTTCGGTGACGAAGCGGCGGTCGCGGGCAGTGAAATATTGCGCGCCCATGTCCAGAGCACCCGCATCGCTGCGCTTGCTCGACATGCGTCCGCCACTGCCGCGGCTTTTATCGAAAAGTTGAACGACATGCCCGGCCTCCGTAAGGGCCTGGGCGGCTGAGAGTCCGGCGATGCCGGTGCCGATGATTGCGATAGGTACAGTCATAGGGGCCTCGTTTACCTTTCTGTACAGACTACGCCGTGGTTCAAACCTGTACAATATTGTTTTTTGGTATAACTTTTAGCGTTCTCGTTCTGACAGCTTGGCCTATTGTTAAGCACAGAGCCTGCCCGATACCAAAGATCCCTGCTTATAAAAATAGACTAGTGATCAGGGTAAAACGCCACGCGAGGAAGATGTCATGCACATATTGCTGACCGGCGGTACTGGTTTGATAGGACGTCAACTCTGCCAACACTGGTTGAGCCAGGGACATCGCCTGACGATCTGGAGTCGCACGCCTGCCAAAGTCGCCAAAGTCTGTGGCACTCAGGTTCGTGGAATCGCACGGCTTGAGGACTTGGGTCAAGAACCGGTGGATGCCATTATCAACCTCGCGGGGGCACCGATTGCCGATCGGCTCTGGACTCATAAACGCAAAGCGTTGTTGTGGAGCAGCCGGATTACCCTGACCGAAACCCTATTGGCCTGGCTCGAAAGCCGCGAGCAGAAACCGCAGGTATTGATTTCTGGCTCCGCGATCGGTTGGTACGGCGACGGTGGTGAGCGGGAGTTGACTGAAGAATCTCCACCGGTCATTGATGATTTCGCCAGCCAGTTGTGCGTCGCCTGGGAGGAAACCGCGCAGCGCGCCGAAGCCTTGGGCATTCGCGTTATCCTCATTCGTACCGGGTTGGTACTGTCCGCCGAGGGCGGCTTTTTGTCACGGCTGTTGTTGCCGTTCAAACTAGGGCTAGGCGGGCCGCTCGGCAGTGGTCGGCAGTGGATGCCGTGGATTCATATCAAGGATCAAATCGCCCTGATTGATTTTCTTCTGCACCGCAATGAGGCCAGCGGTCCATATAATGCCTGCGCGCCCAAGCCGGTACGCAATCGCGAATTCGCCCAAACGTTGGGCAGCGTGTTGCATCGTCCGGCGTTCATGCCGATGCCGACTCTCGTGTTGAAGGTGGGCCTGGGCGAGTTGTCATTGTTGCTGCTGGGTGGTCAGAAGGCCATGCCGGCTCGCTTGCTGGAAGCGGGCTTCACTTTCCAGTTCACTGATTTGCGCGCGGCGTTGGACGATCTGTCCAGCCGCCTCTGAAATAGGACGTTACATGACCGATCACGCGCTGCTTCTGGTCAACCTGGGTTCACCTGCTTCCACCTCGGTAGCGGATGTGCGCAGCTACCTCAATCAATTTCTGATGGACCCGTATGTGATCGACCTGCCGTGGCCGGTGCGGCGTTTGCTGGTGTCGTTGATTCTGATCAAGCGCCCAGAGCAATCGGCCCACGCTTATGCGTCGATCTGGTGGGCGGACGGCTCGCCATTGGTGGTGCTCAGCCGTCGTCTGCAACGGGCCATGACCGCGCAGTGGACCCACGGGCCGGTGGAACTGGCGATGCGCTACGGCGAGCCATCCATTGAGTCGACGCTGGTTCGTCTGGCGGCTCAGGGTCACAAAAAAATCACCCTGGCGCCGCTCTATCCGCAGTTCGCCGACAGCACCGTGACCACGGTGATCGAAGAAGCCAAGCGAGTGGTGCGGGAGAAGAAACTCGACGTGCAGTTCTCGATTCTCCAGCCGTTCTACGATCAGCCGGAATACCTCGATGCCCTGGTGGCCAGCGCTACGCCATATTTGCAGCAGGATTACGATCACCTGCTGCTGAGCTTTCATGGTTTGCCGGAGCGGCACCTGACCAAGATCGACCCCACCGGTCACCATTGCTTTAAAAGCGAAAATTGCTGTCAGAACGCTTCACCGGAAGTATTAGCCACCTGCTACCGTGCTCAATGCCTGCGCACTGCGTCAGAGTTTGCCCGGCTCCTGGGCTTGCCGGATGGCAAATGGTCGGTGTCGTTCCAGTCGCGTCTGGGCCGGGCCAAGTGGATCGAACCCTACACCGAAGCGCGCCTTGATGAGTTGGCCAAAAGCGGCGTGAAGAAAGTCCTGGTGATGTGCCCGGCGTTCGTCTCCGATTGCATCGAAACCCTGGAAGAGATCGGTGATCGCGGGAAGGAGCAGTTCCGCGAAGCGGGAGGGGAGGAGTTGGTGCTGGTGCCGTGCCTCAACGATGATCCGCAATGGGCCGAGGCGTTGAACGTATTGTGTGAAAGAGCGCCGTTGGCGTTGTAGGAAACACACCTTGAAGTGAAGGCGGGCTTGTTGTGGCGAGGGAGCTTGCTCCCGCTGGGTCGCGAAGCGGCCCCAAAATCTTTGCAGTCGATGAGGATTTTGTGAGTGCTGCGCACTCAAGCGGGAGCAAGCTCCCTCGCCACAGGGGATTGAGTCGCCTGTTACAACAACGGCTCTTCCGCCTGCTTGTGCTTCCAGCTGTCATGGCCCGGCAGCAACAGGTTCAGCGCAATCGCCACCACCGCGCACAACGCGATGCCTTTGAGGCCGAAATCGTCCGGGCCGGTGCCGGTGCCGACCAGCACACCGCCAATCCCGAACACCAACGTCACCGAGACAATCACCAGATTGCGTGCTTCGCCCAAGTCGATCTTGTGGCGAATCATTGTGTTCATCCCCACCGCAGCGATCGAACCGAACAACAGGCACAGAATCCCGCCCATCACCGGTACCGGGATGCTTTGCAGCAGGGCACCGAACTTGCCGATGAACGCCAGGCTGATCGCAAAGATCGCCGCCCAGGTCATGATTTTCGGGTTGTAGTTTTTGGTCAGCATCACCGCGCCAGTCACTTCGGCGTAGGTGGTGTTGGGTGGGCCGCCAAACAGGCCGGCAGCAGTGGTGGCAATGCCATCGCCGAGCAGGGTGCGGTGCAGGCCGGGCTTTTTCAGGTAATCGCGACCCGTCACGCTACCGACCGCGATTACGCCGCCGATATGCTCGATCGCCGGGGCCAGGGCAACCGGAACGATGAACAGAATCGCCTGCCAGTTGAATTCCGGCGCCGTGAACTGTGGAATCGCGAACCACGGTGCAGCAGCAATCTTCGCGGTGTCGACCACCCCGAAATAGAACGCCATGGTGAAACCCACCAACACGCCGGAGATGATCGGCACCAGGCGGAAAATGCCTTTGCCGAACACCGCGACGATCAGGGTGGTCAGCAGCGCCGGCATCGAGATCAACATCGCCGTCTGGTAAGGAATCAGCTCGGTGCCGTCGCCAGCCTTGCCCATCGCCATGTTGGCTGCGATCGGCGCCATGGCCAGACCGATGGAGATGATCACCGGACCAATCACCACCGGTGGCAACAGGCGATCGATGAACCCGGTGCCTTTGATCTTCACGGCGAGGCCGAGGAAGGTGTAGACGAAACCCGCCGCCATCACACCGCCCATGGTCGCCGCGAGGCCAAATTGGCCCTTGGCGAGAATGATCGGCGTGATGAAGGCAAAGCTCGAGGCGAGGAACACCGGCACCTGACGCCCGGTGACGATCTGGAACAGAATCGTCCCAAGGCCTGCGGTGAACAGCGCCACGTTGGGATCGAGGCCGGTAATCAACGGCATCAACACCAGCGCGCCAAAGGCCACGAACAGCATCTGCGCACCCGACAGCACTGTGCGCCAGAGCGGATCGTTGAACTCTTGCTGCATGCTCAAGCGTCCTTCTGCTTGGTGCCGAAGATCTTGTCACCGGCATCGCCCAAGCCTGGGATGATGTAACCGTGTTCGTTGAGTTTTTCGTCAATGGAAGCGGTGTAGATCATCACGTCCGGGTGAGCCTTCCCCACCGCGGCGATGCCTTCAGGGGCGGCCACCAGGACCATCGCGCGGATGTCCTTGCAGCCGGCCTTTTTCAGCAAATCAATGGTGGCGACCATGGAACTGCCGGTGGCGAGCATCGGGTCGATGATCATCGCCAGGCGTTCGTCGATTTCCGGCACCAGTTTTTCCAGGTAGGTGTGGGCCTGCAGGGTTTGTTCATTGCGGGCCACGCCCACGGCGCTGACTTTGGCGCCCGGGATCAGGCTCAGCACGCCTTCGAGCATGCCGATACCGGCACGCAGGATAGGCACCACGGTAATTTTCTTGCCGGCGATTTTCTCGACCGACACCGTGCCGCACCAGCCTTCGATGTCGTAGCTTTCCAGTGGCAGGTCTTTGGTGGCTTCATAGGTCAGCAGGGCACCGACTTCCTGAGCGAGCTCACGGAAATTCTTCGTGCTAATGTCGGCGCGGCGCATAAGGCCAAGTTTGTGACGGATCAGCGGATGGCGGATCTCGAGAATGGGCATGGGAAAGGCTCCGGCGGCGGGCAAAAAAACCGGCCTAGATTAATCTATCCGAGGGTGTTGTCCTATAGACATTCAGAACGTTAGTCCACAAACGCTTGATCTGGCCTCGCTTGATGCGTACCTTTGCCCGCTTTTCCTCACTTAGTCCCCCCGTTACCACCCCCAGGAGAGCGCCATGTCCGCTGATCTCGAGCATATCCGTCAAATCATGCGAGAGGCTGACTGCCTGTACACCGAAGCTGAAGTCGAGGCGGCCATCGCCCGCGTTGGTGCACAAATCAACGATCAGCTGGCTGAACGCAACCCGGTGGTGTTCTGCGTGATGAACGGCGGGCTGATTTTCTCCGGCAAGTTGCTGACGCATCTGAACTTCCCGCTGGAAGCGTCCTACCTGCACGCCACCCGCTATCGCAACGAAACCAGCGGCGGCGACCTGTTCTGGAAAGCCAAGCCGGAAGTCTCGTTCATCGACCGTGACGTACTGATCATCGACGACATCCTCGATGAAGGTCACACCCTGGGCGCGATCATCGACTTCTGCAAACACGCCGGCGCCCGCGCTGTGCACACCGCCGTGCTGATCGACAAGGACCACGACCGCAAGGCTCGCCCGGACCTGAAAGCCGATTTCGTCGGCCTGCCGTGCATCGACCGTTACATCTTCGGTTACGGCATGGACTACAAAGGCTACTGGCGTAACGCCAACGGGATTTTTGCCGTTAAAGGCATGTAAGCAGGCTGACTGTCTGGGGGCGATTGGCCGTCAGGCGCGTTGAGGCTTGAATACAAGGCCTCACATCAGGATGCGTGCGCAGTTTGCTTGAGCTGCGCGCTCAGCCCTGTCCGGCGAGCCAGCGTTCGCTTTTGCGTCGAGCCTGTTCCAGATTATTCACGTAGGCCAACTGTCGCTGTTCCCGATGGATGCCCGCGCGCCTGAGTTTCAGGCGTACCCGTGGAGCGGTTCCGACCAGAATCAGGCCGATGCCGTCGGTGCGGTAATCCCTGAGGATATTGTCGAAGGCCGCCAACGCCGTCATGTCCAGCATGGGCACGGCACTCATCTCGACAATCACCACTTTGACCTCCGGGCTGAATTTGCGCAGTACGCCCAGGGCTTTTTCCGCAGCACCGAAAAACAGCGGTCCGCGTATCGCATAGCAACGCACATGCTCCGGCATATCCTGTAAGGCTTGATGGAACTCGCGAGGCAGTTCGGCGGTGTCCGTGAGGTCGCTCATGCGTTTGATGAACAAACCGGCGGCCAGCAGCAGGCCGACGGCGACGGCCAGCACCATGTCAAACAGCACCGTCAGGCTCAGGCAGGTCAGCAAGACCAGCACGTCGCTGCGCGGTGCAATGCGCAAGGTGTGCACGACGTGCCGGGCTTCGCTCATGTTCCACGCCACCATCACCAGCAATGCCGCCAGCGCCGCCATCGGCAAGTAGCTGAACAGGGGCGCGAGGGCGAGTATCGCCAGCAACACCACCGCACTGTGGATAATCGCCGCTAATGGTGAAAACGCTCCGCTGCGCACGTTGGTGGCACTGCGGGCGATTGCCGCGGTGGCAGTAATGCCGCCGAACAGCGGTGCGACCAGATTGCCCAGGCCTTGACCCAGAAGTTCGGCGTTAGGGTCGTGTTTGCTGCCCGTCATGCCGTCGGCCACCACCGCGCACAATAATGATTCGATGGCACCGAGCATGGCGATGGCAAAGGCTGGCGCCATTAATTGGCGGATCAGGTCGTAAGACAGGTGCAGCGGCTGGCCGTAGGGCCCCGGCAGATCCCACGGCCAGTCGAAGCTCGGCAGAAACGGCGGTATGCCGGGATGGCTGACGCCATCGACGATATAGCTGAAGCGCTCCCCCAGTGTCGCAACCGGTAACCCGCCGCTTTCCAGTGCCACCCCCAGCAATGCGCCGACGGCCAGCGCCACCAGATGCCCCGGAATCCTCGGCACATAACGCGGCCAGACGATCAAAACCGCCAGGCACATGACACCGATGATCCCGTCCCCCAGACGAGCGCTGGGTAACGCCTGGAGCACCCCGCCTAATTGCTCGATGTAATGTTCGGCATGCCCGGTGGTACTCAGGCCCAGCAAATCCTTTAATTGAAGGGTGGCGATGACAATGCCGATCCCGGCGGTAAAGCCCAAGGTCACCGGATAAGGAATGTACTGAATCAGCCGTCCAGCCCGAATCAGCCCCAAGGCAATCAGGATTGCCCCGGCAAGCATGGTGCACAGCAGCAGGCCACCCAGACCATATTGTTGGGTGATCGGCAGCAGTATCACCACGAACGCGGCTGTCGGCCCGCTGACATTGAAGCGCGAGCCTCCCGTCAGGGCGATCAGGGGCGCGGCGATCAGCACCGTATACAGACCTTGCTGGGGCGCTACCCCCACCGCAATCGCCAGGGCCATGGCCAGAGGGATGGCGATAATCCCGACTGTCACCCCGGCGCTGATATCGCCGCGCAAACGTCTGAGGCTATAACCTGCGCGCCAAGTCTGACGCCAGGCGGCGAATAACGGGGGCATGGAGAATGACATGGGTACTCCACAACAGAGGGTGCACTGTCGAAATGGGGCTGAAAGCTCTTTCAGTATGCCCAGCCTTGTCTTCCAGAGTATTGACCTTGATCGGTTATTCGCCGGGTAGATCCTCATGCTAGAGTGCTCGGCCCCGTCCCCGGAGCCATCCATGAGCCTTTTGATCCGCAGCTGCGCCGCCCTGTTGCTGACCGTTAGCCTGCCCCTGGCCGCCGCCCCGTCGCCGATGCATGCGCAGTTTTTGCCCCCGGACGACCTGACTCTGCGTGATGCCGAACCCGAGCAGCAGCAATTGTTGCAGATCACCGAGTATTCGGTGGTGATCGGTAGCCAGCGCCAGTCCAACCAACAGCCGATCCCGGTCACATCGCCATTGCTGATCCGCCTCAAGGGCAAATCCTTGAACAAGGGCGCGACCATCAGCCAGGTGCTGGTCAACTTCGATGGCGAAAGCAAAAGCCTGAAAAAGCCGATCTACGACGAAAAAAGCAAAACCCTGACCCTCTATTACCCGCTGGCCCAATACCGGGTGGTGATCGACTTGTTGCGCAATGACACGGTGTATTGCCAGTTCCTCAGTTACGCCAACGGCCATATCTGGGCCGATTTGCACACAGGCAGCGTTCGTCCGCGTTGAGCCTGGCGCCTGCGCAGGGGTAAACTGCCCGCCCCGTGAAATGTCTGCGAGCTGGAGTCGGCAATGCGTAAAGATAAGAAGCAAGTGATTGGTGACGAGATCGGCGATGAGCAGATCAAGCTGTTCCTCGATTTTGAGCCGGTCGACGCCACTTCACCGTCGCTGCACAAACTGATCAAGGCGTACCGTGGCCTGCGCATCGATGACTTCGAGCGTTTTCTGACGTTCTTTGTTGAAGCCGGCTATGACCTGGATGGCAAGGATGAGCACGGCAATGACTTCGTCGCCCTGATCAAGGATCAGCGCAACGCGGCCGAGTACATCGAGCTGATCAGCAAGGCTCGCGGTTAAGATCAAAAGATCGCAGCCTCGCTACGCTCGACAGCTCCTACAGATGGTTCGCTCATACCTGTAGGAGCTGTCGAGCGTAGCGAGGCTGCGATCTTTTAAGGCACAAAAAAACGCCCCGCCCTCAATGAGGACGGGGCGTTTTTTTAGGCCGAATCAAGCGTAGCTTTCGGTCTCGTTACTGGCTTCAACCAGTTCCAGCGCGACGTTGTTGTGCGCGTTGATCTTGCGATACAGCGCAGCGTCGGTTTCCAGAACCTTTTCCCGAGCCGGGAAGATTTCCGCCAGTTTGGCAGCCCATTCACCGGACGCTTTGTTCGGGAAGCATTTTTCGATCAGCTCAAGCATGATCGAAACAGTCACCGAAGCGCCAGGGGACGCGCCGAGCAGGGCGGCAAGGGAACCGTCCTTGGCTGCGACCAGTTCGGTACCGAACTGCAGAACGCCGCCTTTCTTCGGGTCTTTCTTGATGATCTGCACCCGTTGGCCGGCCACTTCCAGGCGCCAGTCTTCGGCTTTCGCCAGTGGATAGAAGCGACGCAGGGATTCCAGGCGCTGTTCCATCGACTGCATCACTTCGCTGACCAGGTACTTGGTCAGGTCCATGTTGTTTTTGGCCACGGCCAGCATCGGGCCGATGTTGCCGGCGCGGACCGACATCGGCAGGTCCATGAACGAACCGTGCTTGAGGAACTTGGTGGTGAAACCGGCGTAAGGCCCGAACAGCAGGGACTTCTTGCCATCGACCACACGGGTGTCCAGGTGCGGCACCGACATCGGTGGCGAACCTACCGCGGCCTGGCTGTAGACCTTGGCCTGGTGGTGCTTGACCACTTCCGGGTTATCGCAACGCAGCCATTGGCCGCTGATCGGGAAACCGCCGAAGCCTTTGCTTTCTTCGATGCCCGAAGCTTGCAACAGTGGCAGTGCGGCACCGCCGGCGCCGAGGAACACGAACTTCGCATCGACCTCACGGGTATTGCCGCTGTTGACGTCCTTGATGCTGACAGTCCAGCCACCGTTGTTACGCTTCAGACCCGTCACACGCTTGCAGTACTTGACCTGGGCATCAGGTGCGCTGGTCAGGTGCTTGAGCAATTGGTTGGTCAGGGCGCCGAAGTTGACGTCGGTGCCGTTCATCACGCGGGTGGCGGCGACGACTTCGTCAGCCGGGCGGCCCGGCATCATCAACGGCATCCACTCGGCCATGGTGGCCTTGTCTTCGGTGTATTCCATGTCCGAGAAGGCATGGTGCTTGCTCAGCGTCTTGAAACGTTCCTTGAGGAAGGAGACGCCGTCGTCGCCCTGCACGAAGCTCAGGTGCGGCACCGGGCTGATGAACGACTTGCACGAGCCGAACGTGCCTTTCTTGGTCAGGTAGGACCAGAACTGCTTCGACACCTCGAACTGGGTGTTGATGTGCACGGCTTTCTTGATGTCGACGGCGCCGTCGGCGGCCTGTGGCGTGTAGTTCAGCTCACACAGCCCGGCGTGACCGGTACCGGCGTTGTTCCACGGATTGGAACTCTCCGCGGCACCGGAATCCATCAGCTCGACGACTTCCAGCTTGATCGCGGGGTCGAGCTCTTTGAGCAGTACAGCAAGGGTGGCACTCATGATGCCGGCCCCAACCAGTACTACGTCGACTGCTTCGTTATGCGCCATTTAACGCGTCTCCAAAATCTGCAGCACCAAATTGTCGGCATAGCTGCCAGGAGTGACGGGGCGTGTCAGTGATGCCCCAGGTACCCATGGCCAGGATCGCCATGTCCGAATCTTCGCAATTTTTTGCAACTTCGACGGATGCATGCGGCCTGGCTTCAAGAGTCACATGAACTCATTTCGGCACGCGGCTGGCAATTCGACTTATGGTCGAGACATCCGTTTGTGCAACCAAATCCGTAGCGGACAGGCTTCAGGCTCCGGTGTTCGAGGAATACTCGGTCCTGTGTCGTTGGGCTGTTGTAGACGCTAATGGTGCATGTTCAGACGCAAAACTATTCATTTGCTCGCCACACTCTTGTGAAGTTGTGAAAACCCGTTTTTTTCACGCTCTTTTGAAGACGTGAACCTCAAAAAAGGGCTGTCCCAGCCTGGCACCGTGCCCGGATGGATTGCAGCCATGGGATACATGACAAGCAAAACGGGCAAACAGCTCAGTGACCGAGCGTAATGACAGCTCTGCAGATTCGCGAAAAGTGGTGTTTTTGCTTAGAGAACAGCAAGCGCGCCAGCTTCACTCGATCTGTGTGGGCGGCTCTCTGTGGGCGGTGCGGGGGTGTCAATACCGAGGCATTAACGATGCTGCGAGGCCCGATCAGGAGACGTCCTTATAATCGGGGGGAGATTGTATCTAAGAAACGCAGGGAAATGGTCGTGTTTAATGACTTTTATTAGGCGTCCGGTCAGGTGGTCAACAGTTGTTGCGCACGAGCACGTGGCTGGCGCTGGCTGACACGGGCGCTGGCGGGCAGGGGATGGTGCAGCCAGTTGAGGCGGATTTCTTCGATTTCGACCCAGCCATCGCCCATGGGCTGAAGGCTGCACTGTTTGAATGCCTGGCAACGGCCGTCGCGGTCGAGCAGGGCAAAGCAGCGATGCAGTGGGCGTGGCGCGAACAGGGAGATGAGAACACGCATGGCAAAGTACCTTGTGGGTTGACTGCAGTGAAGGTTGCCAGTGAGCCATGACATGCATGTGTATGGGTGATGACAGATGTGTGACAGGAACCGCGCTGCGCCGGGTTTGTCAGAGATTTCAGTAATCGTTGTGCGAAGCTAGTTCGCCGCAGTGGCGCACCGCTATACTGCGGGCCTGTTTGTGCCTGATTCTGGAGAGAAGAGCATGTTGCAACGCCTGTTGTTCGGTTTGATCACTGTGACCAGTTTGACCCTCGTCGGCTGCGCCCACAGCCCGCAACAACTGAACCCGGAACCCAAGCTGACAGCTCAGCTGGCGCCGGTCGGCCGTGGTCAGCCGGTGGTGGTGCGTGTGGTGGACGGTCGTCCGTCGCCAACGCTGGGGACTCGTGGTGGTCTGTATCCGGAGACCAGTGCGATCACCGTGCAGGGCGCGCAGATTCTGCCGAAGCTGCAGGCTCAGGCTGAAGCGGCCGTGCGCTTGCTGGGCTTTACCCCGACGGCCAATGCGCTGAATGCACCGCAATTGACCGTGACCCTGGCCGAGCTGAAGTATCAGTCGCCCAAGGAAGGCCTGTATGTGACTGAGGCAACGATTGGCGCGACGTTCCGTTCGGATGTGCAGAATGCCAACCGTCGTTACAGCGGTCGCTATGGTGCGTCGCTGGATCAGCGTTTTGGCATGGCGCCGAATCAGGAAACCAATACCAAGCTGGTCAGTGATGTGTTGAGTGATGCGTTGACCCGCTTGTTCAAGGACCCGACGATTGGTCAGGTGCTTGCCGAGTAACGGTTAGCTTCTTGTTTAAAGAACCCGGTGCCAGTGATGGCACCGGGTTTTTTTGTGCCTGCATATTCATTGTGGGAGCGAGGCTTGCCCGCGATGGCTGAGTGTCAGTCAATATCAATGTTGAATGTTAATCCGTCATCGCGGGCAAGCCCGGCTCCCACAGGGATCAGCTGTGTAGCGCGGGTTTTGGTACGGCCACGTTATCCAGCATCCGGTTCACCGCCAGTTCTGCCAGCATGACGATCTGTTGAATCGCCATCGCCGTGTGCCGGTGCGGCCCTTCCAGATACCCCGCAAAATCACCCGCCATCACACTGGCCTGGGCCAACGATTCACAGGTATGGGCCAACAGGTCTTCGTCTTTGATATCCGGCGCAACCATATACATCGTGCTCGGTTTACGGGCCACGGGTGATTTGAGGGCGGCTGGGTTGAGGTAGTGATCGAGCGCGCGGTTAGCGGCTTCGTGGAGTTTTTTTGAATCGAGGGATTCGTAGGGGGAAACGTCGTCGGTTTCAGGGGGATTCGGTGTTTCTTTGAACATGGTGATGCTCCGAATGAAAGGTTTAGCTGCCACGATCGCTGCGACGCGATTGAAGGAGGCAGCTTTACGCGGGGTCGCAGACCGAGTCATTCGGAAACCCGGCATACCCGAAGGTATCCCGCGCACAGCCACCATCAAACCAAACGACTAGCACCGAAGCGCTCCGGTTTGGGCCGGCGATTATGCACCAAATGAGCTGAACTGAACGGACTGCGACGCCCGGTCGCTGATGTGCAGCGACCCCCAAAGCCTATCCACCCCATTTCCGAGCGACAACCTTCAAAACCTGTCGGAATCTTCCCTTTCAATCACTGCGTTTGTAGGACGCTCAAGCCGCCTCCGAATAAAAATCCAGAACACTCACCCCCGTCAGCAAATCCGTCTCCGGCAAGTCCGCATGTTGATGCCCACCCAGCGCGCAATACACCAGCCAATGCCGGTCTTGTACGTTGAAGGCGAGGCTGCCGACTAAGGTTTGTTGTTCGTCGCTTTGGGCAATGAGGTAGAGGCGGTCCTGGTTTTCGGCGTGGAGCATGACGGAGTCCGTGTCGGTTTCGAGGGGCGACAGACTGGCGGATTCAGATGACGGCGCCGTGACACAGGACAGCAATCGGTTAAATGGTTTCGTTATTTGTCGGAAAGCCGGGGCAGGTCGGAGCGCTTTCGGTAGAATCCGCGCCGTGGTCGTCGGTCCGGCGTCTGCTACACCGGTTAGCCTGAGGTTTGTGATGTCGCTGCAATTGATTTCGCTTCTTACTTCTCATCCCGCCAAATTGATCAACTTGCTGGCCTTGCTGTTCGCCTTCCCGGGCGGCTGGTTGCTGCACGCCACCCGTCGTCGCGAACAGCGCGCCATGGCCAGTATCGAGGCGCAGCGCCAAAGTCGTCCCAGTGAAGAGCCAACGCTGGATTGGGCGACCCTGCGCATGAACCGGTTTTTCTACCGCTTCGGTTTCGCCTGCCTCGGGATGGCGTTGCTGGTGTCGTGGATCAGCACTCGCGTCTGAAAATCACAAGATCGCAGCCTGCGGCAGCTCCTACGGGGGATTGCGCATACAGGTGGGATATCGGGTGTACTCGGTCAATGTAGGAGCTGCCGAAGGCTGCGATCTTTTGATCTTGCATAAAAGAAACGGCGCCCGAAGGCGCCGTTGTCATTTCCAGCCATTGCCTTACAGCGGCAACCCGGCCTTCACCCGATACTGATTACGCACCGGTGTCGCATATTGCAGCACCAGGAACGGACGATGTTCCTCTGGGCAGGCATCCAGCCGGCGCTGCCACTCTTCCTGGGCCTTGGCCAGTTCGTCGGCCGCAAACACCTCGGCCGCTTTCGGCACCTGCAGTTGCGGGTCGGCGTCTTTCCACTGCGCATACGCCAGGTAGTGCGCCGGGAACAACCGGTAACCGCTGAGGATCTGCTTGTCCATTTCGATCGCTAATTGCTTGGTGTCTTCGAACAGTTCGGTGATCGGCGCGGCGAAATTCACGTGAACCCGGCCTTTGTAACCGGTGATGCCTTTGGCGATGCTCACGTCATCCTCGCCCGGCACCTTGGTGTAGCTGCCGGTGGTGGCGCGGATGTACAGCTCGCGGGCCTTGGCCTGGTCGCACGGGTCGTATTCGTAGCTGATCGACACCGGGGTGAGGTTCAGCGAGCGAATGACTTCGCCGAACGGCTCATCCTTGCGGCTCATGTGGAACATCTTGAGGATCGCCGACTCGGTGCGGTCGTCGCCGTCCTTGGCCCGGCCTTCAGCCTGGGCGATCCAGATCGAGGCGCAATCGTTGCGGATCGAGTGGTTGATGTACGCCGACAACAGCTGATAGGCCGCCATTTTTTCCCGGCGACCAGTGATCGAACGGTGCACGATGAAGCTCTTGTTCAGGCGCATCAAATCGCTGACAAAAGGCTTTTGCAGCAAGTTGTCGCCAATGGCGATGCGCGGGGTCGGCAGGCCGGCGTGGTACACGGCATAGTTGACGAAAGCCGGGTCCATCACGATGTCGCGGTGGTTGGCGATGAACAGGTAGGCGCTGCCGGACTTGAATTGCTCCACGCCGGTGTAGGTCACACCGTCCGTGGCTCGCTCGATGGTGTGGTCGACGTACATCTCGACTTTATCTTGCAACGTGGCCACCGACGTAACACCGGCGAACTCACGGCGCAGCCGATGAGCTATAAGAGGTTTGAGCATCCAGCCGAAGGCACCGGCATAGCGCGGGAAGCGGAAGTGGATGAGGATATCTAGAAACGCCTTGTCACCAAGCAACCGGTTCAGTACTGCCGGGACTTCGCTGTCGTCGTAAGGTCGGATGGCATCGAATTCGCCCATCATGCTCTCTTGTTAGAAACGGCTAGGGTAAGTAAAGGTTTTGATAAAAAACCAACGGGGCACGGTCTGAAAAGGTAGCCAGACGAAAATAGCCCTGCAAATAGACCGGCGATTATACGCACAAGTCACCTGGGAGACCGCGATGCTGGAAACTGCGCAGTATGAATGTCCGTATTGTGGTGAAGTGGTTGAGACTTCTGTAGACCTGTCAGGAGGCGATCAGACCTATATCGAGGACTGTCAGGTGTGTTGTCGGCCGATTACGTTTGTGTTGCAGGTTCACGGAGAGGAATGGCATCTCGAAGTCCGCAGCGAAAATGAATGAGAGGGACGGCCCATGCAGCGCATCTACGAACCGGAAAACCTGATGGAAGGCGAATTGCTGCAGAGCATGCTTGCCAGTGAGGGCATCGAAGCGCACCTGGTTGGGCGCGATTTGGTCGGCGGCACCGGGGAGTTGCCGATGTTCGGCCTGCTGGGCTTATCGGTCGAGAACGATCAGGTCGAATACGCCCGGGAGCTGATCACCGCGTACAATGCCGCGCTGCCGCTGCCCGGCGATGAACCGGACAGTTTTCCCGGCACGCTGGTCTGTTAGGCTGACGTTCGTTTGATCAAGAGTCGTATTGCCCCATGTGTGGACGTTATGCCCTGTTTCGCTGGAACCCCGCCTTTGCGGCCCTGCCCGGATTCCCCGCCGATCAGCAGGCCCAGTGGAATATCTCTCCCAACGATTCAGTGTTGATGCTGCGTGCCGGCGCAGACGGGCAACGTGAGTTGGCCCGCGCCCGCTGGGGCCTGACGCCGCCGTGGCTGACCGACCTGTCCCGCACCCCGGCCCATGCCCGCGCCGAAACCGTTGCCGAACAACCGATGTTTCGCGAAGCCTTGCGCCTGCGTCGTTGCCTGCTGCCAGCCAATGGTTTCTACGAATGGCGCGGCACCACGCGCAAACGTCCGTACTGGCTGACCCCGGGGGAGGGCTCGGCGCTGTTCTTCGCGGCAATCTGGGAGGCGTATCCGGTGCAGGAGCAGGTGTGGCTGAGCACGGCAGTGATCACCCAGCCGGCTTCGAGTCAGCGTCGGCCGTTGATTCTGGATGCAGCGGGGCAGGAAGCCTGGCTCAACCCCGAAACGCCGTTGCATGCCTTGCAGGCGTTGCTGGCCAGCGAGCCCGCGGCGTTGCGTGAGCGGGTGCTGGCGAACCTGGTGAATGATCCGAAGCTTAATGGGCCGGAGTGTTTGACCCCCGGCTGATGAGTTGTCTGGGCTGACGTCTTCGCGGGCAAGCCCGCTCCCACAGGGTTTTGTGGCGTTCACAAAACCTGTGGGAGCGGGCTTGCCCGCGATGGGGTCTCTGGATCAAACCTTGAACTGATTGATCAACCGCCGTTGCTGTTCCGCCAACTTGGTCAAATCCGCACTGGCCGCGCTCGATTCATCTGCGCCGCCGGCCACTTCATTGGCCACTTGCCCGATGTTGATCACATTACGATTGATGTCGTCGGCCACCGCGCTCTGCTCCTCGGCCGCGCTGGCGATCTGGGTGTTCATGTCGTTGATCACCGACACCGCCTGCGTAATGGTCTCCAGCGCCTCGGCCGCTTTCGCCGCGTGTTGCACGCTTTCGTCGGTGCGGTTCTGGCTGTCTTCCATGACCCGCACCACATCGCGGGTGCCTTGCTGCAGATGCTGGATCATGGTCTGGATTTCTTCAGTGGCCTTCTGGGTTTTCTGCGCCAGGTTGCGCACTTCATCGGCCACCACTGCAAACCCACGACCCTGCTCACCGGCACGGGCGGCTTCGATGGCCGCGTTCAAGGCCAATAGATTGGTTTGCTCGGCGATGCCGCGAATGGCTGTCAGGATCGCATTGATGTTTTCGCTGTCCTTGGCCAGGGTCTGCACCACGCCGACGGCTTTGCTGATCTCCACCGCCAACACGCCGATCGAGTTCGAGGTGTCACGGACGATTTGCATGCCCTGCGCCGCTGCCTGATCCGCATGGCTTGCGGCTTGCGCGGCCTGGGTCGCATTGCGCGCGACATCCTGGGCGGTGGCGGTCATTTCATGCACGGCGGTCGCGACCTGATCGATCTCGGCCATTTGTTTGTGCACGCCGATGTTGGTGCGAATGGCGATGTCGGCGGTGTGTTCCGAGGAATCACTGACGCTCTGCACCGACGTCACCACCTGGGTGATCATTGCCTGCAACTTGGTGAGAAAGGTGTTGAAGCCTTTGGCGATCGAGCCCAATTCGTCGGCACGGTCACTGGTCAGACGGCGGGTCAGGTCGCCTTCACCCTGGGCAATATCATCAAGCATCGCGACCATTTGCTTGAGTGGTCGAGCAATGCCGTGGCCCACCAGCCAGATCACCAACAAACCGATACCGGCGATCAACAGGCCGACCATGGCCATGCCAAAGGTGTCGGATTTGCGCTGTGCGTTCAGATCGCCCTGAAGTTTTTGCAGATCGGCCATCACCGCGTTCAGCGGCAATTGCAGCATCAAGGTCCAGCGGGCGTCGGTCTGACCGATGCCGAAGGGCAGGTACAACTCGATCCGGCCCTGGGCCTTGTCGACGGTGTAAGTCACTTCGCCGCGCTTGAGATTGGCCATGTTGGCAATCTGCTTGCTGTCGAGAATGTCACTGACCTTTTCGCCGAATTTGCTCGGGTCCTTGGTGTAGGCGACGATCCGGCCGTTACCGCCGATCAGGGCCATTTCACCGGCGCCGCTGTACAGTTTCTGATTCGCCCCCAGGAGCATTTCCTGAATGAAGTTCACCGACAGGTCGGCGCCGACAATGCCCTGGAACGCGCCATTGAGCATGATCGGTTCAATGAAGGAGGCTAGCATGACGATCTTGTCGCCGACCTTGTAGGGCGCCGGATCGATCACGCAGGATTTTTGGGTTTCCTTGGAGCACAGGTAGTACTCGCTGGCGCGCACACCGGTGGACAGGGTTTTCTGGTCATCGACGTCCACCAGTTTGTCCAGGCCCAGGCTGCCGTCTTCGTTGCGGAACCACCACGGCAGGAAGCGCCCGTTGCTGGCGTCGATGCCGACCACTGGGGTGTCGACGTAGGCCGCATCATTGTGGTCGAGTGCGTTTTTTTCCCAACCGATGTAGGTGCCGAGAATTTTCGGGTTCCGGGCGACGTTTTCCTTGATCAGGCTGATCAGTTGCTCACGGCTCAGGCTCAACTGTGGCTGACCATCGACGCCCGGGGTACCGATCAACGCGTTCACCCGCACCAGGCCACCGGCGATCAGCAGCGGTGCTTCGAGTTCGCGCTGGATCTGGCTGACCTGGGTTTGTGCCAACGAGGTCAGGCGTTGTTCGATGACTTGCTCGAACTGCGCCTGAGTCCGTTCCTGAACCATGTCTTGGGTCCGGGCGCCGGAAAACAGCGCATACAGCACCAGGGCTGCCACGACGCTGAGCACAATAGCGCCGGCCAGGGCGGCAACGGAAAACTGGATCGACTTGAATTTCATGAGTGCTCCGCACGCAAGAGGACGTCTGCGGTGCTGTATCGGCAGGCTGGCGGAGGGTCATGAACGAGGTGTCACGAATTGGCTGTTTTGGAGTGCTGGATGTCGTAAATGAATCATTGCTGGCCGTGATCGGCCGTGGCGGGCGCTGGTATGTGAATTTTTTCCTACGGTGATAAGGGCTTTATCTGAAATGTACGTGCTACACGTCCGTTGTATCTGGCGCCGATACAAATCCCCACCTAGGATACGCGGCATGTTTCCAGGGAGCTTCTTGATGAATAAGACATTGGTTTTGTGTGCACTGAGCGCAGGTTTGCTGCTCGCCGGTTGTCAGTCGGTCAACACCACCAGCGGTGGCGCCGTGGGCGTTGAGCGCAAGCAATACATGTTCAGCATGTTGTCGACCGCCGAGGTCAACCAGATGTACGCCCAGTCTTATCAAAAGACCGTCGGTGAGGCGAGCAGCAAAGGCGTGCTGGACAAAACCAGTAACGATGCGAAGCGCGTGCAGGCGATCTCCAGGCGGCTGATTGCCCAGGCGCCGGTGTTCCGTCCGGATTCGGCCCAGTGGCAATGGGAAGTGAACCTGATCAAGAGCGACGAACTGAATGCCTCCTGCGGGCCTGGCGGCAAGATCATTTTCTACTCGGGGCTGATCGACACCCTGAAACTCACCGACGACGAAATCGCCGCCATCATCGGCCATGAAATCGCTCACGCCTTGCGCGAGCACGGTCGCGAAGCGATGTCCAAGGCTTACGGTATCGAAATGGCCAAGCAGGGTGCTGGTGCGTTGTTCGGTCTGGGCGAGGGCAGCCTGGCCCTGGCGGACACCGTAGCCCAATACGGCATGACCTTGCCCAACAGTCGCGGCAATGAAAACGAAGCAGACTTGATCGGCCTCGAATTGGCCGCCCGCGCCGGGTACAACCCGAACGCGGCGATCACCCTGTGGAACAAAATGAGCAAAGCCTCGAATGGCGCGCCGCCAGAGTTCTTGAGCACTCACCCGGCGTCGGCCAGTCGGATTGCTGCCTTGCAGGCGGCGATTCCGAAGGTGATGCCGTTGTACGAGAAGGCACCGAAATCCTGATAGATATGCATTGATACCGCTGACGCCTTCGCGGGCAAGCCCGTTCCCACAGGTTTTGTGTCGTACACACATTATGTAATCGACCGAAAACCTGTGGGAGCTAGGCTTGCCCGCGATGAACGATAACGCGGTCTACCGACCTACCGCATCAAACCCACCCACTGCTCTCCATCGCCTTGTACACCGCAACAATCGCCAGGATCAGGAACGCCGACGCCGCCAGGCGACGGATCAGGGTCAAGGGCAGTTTGTCTGCCGCAAAGTTACCTGCCAGTACCACCGGCACGTTGGCAATCAACATCCCGGCGGTGGTGCCGATGATCACCAGCCACAGATCCGGGTATTGCGCGGCAAGCATCACGGTTGCGACTTGGGTCTTGTCGCCCATTTCCGCGAGGAAGAACGCAATCAACGTAGTCAGGAATGGCCCGAATTTGCGGGCGGTGCTGGCTTCGTCTTCGTCCATCTTGTCCGGCACCAACGTCCACAGGGCCGTGGCGGTAAAGCTCGCGGCGAGGATCCAGTGCAACGTCGCATTCGAGAAGAAGCTGCCGAACCAGGCGCCTACCGCACCGGCTGCCGCATGGTTGGCCAGGGTCGCGGCGACGATGCCGGCGATGATTGGCCAGGGTTTGCGAAAGCGGGCAGCGAGAATGAGCGCGAGCAGTTGCGTCTTGTCGCCGATTTCGGCCAAGGCAACGATTGCGGTGGGAACGAGCAGAGAGTCCAGCATCATCAGGGTTTTCCTAAGGGGCGGGTCGACACGGCTATGACACGTACAGCCTTCCCGCCCCGGGTAAGGTGTTCGTGTCATAGGTCTTGTCAAACCCTGCGATCCGTCTGATGCGGACGCTTGGGTCGCATACGCCATGGTCTGAGGACCAAGTATGTTGACGTATGCCGGACGAGCATGGTGCTCGTGGGAGACTACTCCCCTAGGACGGAGCGGATTCTGCCTAGGCAAATCCGATTGGGCAAGCCCCAATGGCGGTAGTTAAGTTGCAGAACCTGTGGGAGCGTGGCTTGCCCGCGAAGAACGATGACGCGTAATACCTGAAAAACCGCGGTGCATTCTTCGCGGGCAAGCCACGCTCCCACAGGTTCTTCGTCGCTCCAGGGCAAGCCTGTTTTGCAAAAGTGTTTTCAGCCGCGCTTGGCCCGGTAGATTCGGAAACCCTGTCCTTCAGCCTTGATCGCACACACGCCCAGGTGCTCCTCGATCAGCGGTTGATACTTCAGGAAGCTGTTCGCTACCAGTCGAAGTTCGCCGCCGTTTTTCAGATGTTTAGCTGCTTTTCGCAGCAAGTTTTCGGTGGCGAAGTAGTCGGTGTGTACGCCGACATGGAACGGTGGATTGCTCAGAATCGCGCTCAAACCCATGGGCGCGGCATCGATGCCGTCACCGGTCATTACCTCCGCGTCCAGGCCGTTGGCGGCCAGAGTCAGGCGACTGCTGGCAGCGGCAAACGCGTCCACATCGAGCAGGGTGACCTGGTTGTGTGGATAACGCCGCTTGACCGCCGCCCCCAACACACCCGCGCCGCAACCGAAGTCCAGCAAGTGGCCGCTCGGCAGTTTGTCCAGATGTTCCAGCAGCAGGGCGCTGCCGCGATCCAGGCGACCGTGGCTGAACACGCCCGGCAGGCTGATGACTTTCAATGGGCCTTCGGCCAACGGCAGTTCGTAGGTCTGTGCCAGGCTTTCCAGCGACTTGGCTTCTGGTGCATTGGCCACGGTGACCTGCCAGAGTTGGCAATGCCGTGCGCTGTCGAGCTTGCGGGGTTTGCCGAAGGGGTTCAGTTGCTTGGCCGCGCCTTCGATGCCGCTGCGCTTTTCGCCCACCAAATACAACTCACGGCCGGCCAAACGAGAGGCGAGGGCGTTGAGGATGTAGTCGGTCAGGTCTTTGGATTTAGGCAGAAACACCACGGCACTGTCGAACTCGCGCTCCGGCGCATTCACGCCGAAATGGCTGCGCTCGGCGAAACGGGCGTCCAGCGCCGCTTGATCGCCGGCGTGCCAGCACCAGCCGTGGGCATCGGGCAAGCGGCCCAGCAAATCATCGGCGGGCAAACCGGCCAGCAGCACCGAACCCTGGAATAACTCGGCCTGACGAAGCAGTACTTCACTGCGCGGATCCATACTCTGCTCCTGGAAAAAAAGTGCCGCAGTTTATCAACTGACGACCCGCAGCGCTTGACCGCTGAAGTAGCCTTGGGCGTTTTCGGTCAACTGGCCAACGATTCGCTGCCGCGCCTCGCGACTGCCCCAGGCGTTGTGCGGGGTGACGATCAGCCGTGGAATATCCTGGGCCAACAACGGATTGCCCGCGGTGGGTGGTTCGACGCTCAACACGTCGGTGGCCGCGCCGCCCAAGTGACCGTTGCGCAGGGCGTCGGCCAATGCTTGCTCGTCAATCAAACCACCGCGCGCGGTGTTGACTACGAAAGCACCGGGTTTCATCGAGGCCAGTTCACGGGCGCCGATAAAGTGGCGAGTGTGTTCGTTGAGCGGGCAGTGCAGGGTCAGGGCGTCGATTTGCGGCAGCAGCTCATCCAGCGGCAAACGATCCGGCCGGGCAGGACGCCCCGGAATCTGCCCCAGCAACACGCGCATACCGAACGCCTCGGCCAACCGCGCCACGGCACTGCCCAGTTCACCGTGGCCAAGCAGGCCGAGGGTTTTGCCTTCGAGTTCGACGATCGGGTAATCAAGCAGGCAGAATTGTTTCGCCTGTTGCCAGCGACCTTCGGCGACGGCTTTTTGATAGTCAGTCAGGCGCGTCGCCAGATTCAGCAGCAACATGATCGTGTGCTGAGCCACCGACGGCGTGCCGTAACCCTGGCAGTTACAGACAGTGATTCCGTGAGCACGGGCGGCGGCGAGGTCGACGTTATTGGTGCCGGTGGCGGTGATCAGGATCAGCTTCAGCTCGGGACTGGCCGCCATGGCCGCCGCATCGATCAGGATTTTGTTGCTGATGGCGACGGTGGCGCCCTTGAGGCGTTCGATCACCTGATCAGGCGTGGTTTGCGCGAACAGCTGCAAGTCGCTGAAGCACTCACGAAGTGGGTTGAGATCGAGATCGCCGAGGTCCAGGGACGGATGGTCGAGGAAAACGGCGCGGCGAGAGTTCGTCATCAACTGTACCTTTTGTGCATTGAACTGAAGGCGTAATCTGCCGAGCCTACCAGATGAAATAAACAGTTACGCATTGTCTGGCCTGGCACAAACCTGTGGCGAGGGAGCTTGCTGTGGCGAGGGGCTTGCCCCCGTTGGGTCGCGAAGCGGCCCCAAACCAGGGCGACATTGTTTCGTCAGGCAGAACGCATCATCCGGTTTAGCGACTGCTTCGCAGCCGAACGGGGGCAAGCCCCCTCGCCACATGTTTGGCGGATGCCACAGATTTGAGAGTTGGCACAGAGGCGAAGTCGGCCTCAGAATTTTTTATTGATCGCCCTGCCCAAAAGGAGCCCCCATGTACTGGACAGAGTTCTTGACCGTTGCCCTGATTCACCTGCTGGCCGTCGCCAGCCCCGGCCCGGACTTTGCCGTAGTGGTGCGTGAGAGCGTGACCCACGGTCGCCGTGCCGGGACCTGGACGGCGCTGGGCGTCGGCTCGGCGATTTTCCTGCACGTTGGCTATTCGCTGTTGGGTATCGGATTGATCGTGTCCCAGTCGATCGTGCTGTTCAACGCCTTGAAATGGGCCGCCGCCGCGTATCTGCTGTACATCGGCTTCAAGGCCTTGCGCGCGCAACCGGCCCCACCTGTGGCTGACGACCTGCATCAGGAGGCCGGCGAACGTACCGCGCGTGGCGCTTTCACCTCGGGATTCGTGACCAATGGCCTGAACCCGAAAGCCACGTTGTTTTTCCTGTCGCTGTTCACCGTGGTGATCAGCCCGCACACACCATTGGCGGTACAGGCCGGTTACGGGATTTATCTGGCCGCGGCGACGGCAGTCTGGTTCTGCCTGGTGGCGATGCTGTTCAGCCAACAACGCGTGCGCGCCGGTTTCGCCCGCATGGGCCACTGGTTCGACCGGACCATGGGCGCGGTGCTGATCGCCATCGGCGTGAAGCTAGCGTTCACCGAGATGCATTGATCAAACACTACTCTGCCAAACGGCGCGGTCCCTTGTAGGAGCTGCCGAAGGCTACGATCTTTTGATCTTCTGCGATATCGAAATCGCCCAAGATCAAAAGATCGCAGCCTTCGGCAGCTCCTACGCCTGATTCAGCAGCGCATCCGATATAGATAACGAATTCCTGCAAGTAATGGCGCAAAGCTAGCATTTATACGGCTCTGCAAATCATCCCTTTGGCTGATTTGGCTGGCGTTCAAGGGCTCTAGAGTGCTTAGCTTTAAAAGCCAAGACCGTGCAGTCAGAAAAGGGACTCTTATGTTGCAGACTCGCGTTATCCCCCCAGCCGAGGGCGCTTACCAGTATCCGCTGTTGATTAAACGGCTGCTGATGTCCGGTGCCCGTTATGAAAAAACCCGCGAGATCATCTACCGCGATCAATTGCGCTACAGCTATCCGACTCTGATCGAGCGGGTCGCGCGGCTGGCCAACGTGCTGACGGCCGCCGGCGTGAAGGCCGGAGATACCGTGGCAGTGATGGACTGGGACAGCCATCGCTACCTGGAATGCATGTTTGCCATCCCGATGATCGGCGCGGTGATCCACACCATCAACGTGCGCCTGTCGCCAGAACAGATTCTCTACACCATGAACCACGCCGAGGACCGCTTCGTGCTGGTCAACAGCGAGTTCGTCGGGCTGTATAAGGCGATTGCCGGGCACCTGACTACTGTGGAGAAAACCCTGCTGCTGACCGACTTGCCGGAAAAAAACGCCGACCTGCCAAACCTGATTGGCGAGTACGAGCAATTGCTGGCCGCTGCGAGCCCGCAGTACGACTTTGAAGATTTCGACGAAAACTCGGTCGCCACCACGTTCTACACCACCGGCACCACCGGTAACCCCAAAGGCGTGTATTTCACCCATCGCCAGCTGGTGCTGCACACCATGGGCGTGTCGACCATCATGGGTTCCATCGACAGCGTGCGCCTGCTGGGCACCAACGACGTGTACATGCCGATCACCCCGATGTTCCATGTGCATGCCTGGGGCTTGCCATATGTAGCAACCATGCTCGGGCTCAAACAGGTCTACCCCGGCCGTTACGATCCCGAGTATCTGGTGGAACTGTGGCGCAAGGAGAAGGTGAGCTTTTCCCACTGCGTGCCGACCATTCTGCAAATGGTCCTCAATGCCAAGGCGGCGCAAAACATCGATTTCGGTGGCTGGAAAATCGTCATCGGCGGCAGTGCGCTCAACCGTGCGCTGTATGAAGCGGCCAAAGCCAAGGGCATTCAGTTGACCGCCGCTTACGGCATGTCGGAAACCGGGCCATTGGTATCGTGCGCGCACCTTAACGATGAGCTGATGGCCGGCACCGAAGACGAACGCACCACCTACCGGATCAAAGCCGGTGTACCGGGGCCGTTGGTCGAAGCGGCGATCATCGACACCGATGGCAACTTCCTGCCTGCCGATGGCGAGACCCAGGGCGAACTGGTGCTGCGTGCGCCGTGGCTTACCGAGGGCTATTTCAACGAGCCACAGAAAGGCGCCGAACTCTGGGCCGGGGGCTGGCTGCACACCGGCGACGTGGCGACGCTGGACAGCATGGGCGTGATCGACATTCGCGACCGGATCAAGGACGTGATCAAGACTGGCGGCGAGTGGATCTCCTCCCTGGACCTGGAAGACCTGATCAGCCGCCACCCTGCGGTACGCGAAGTAGCAGTGGTGGGCATCGCCGATCCGCAGTGGGGTGAGCGGCCGTTTGCGCTGTTGGTCGTCAGGGAAGGGCATGAGATCGGGGCCAAGGAACTCAAGGAGCACCTCAAACCGTTCGTTGAACAGGGGCACCTGAGCAAGTGGGCTATCCCGAGCCAGATCGCCATTGTTACTGAAATTCCCAAGACCAGTGTCGGCAAACTCGACAAGAAGCGCATCCGCGTCGACATCACCGAATGGCAGGCTAACAACAGTACCTTCCTCTCGACGCTTTAAGCGTCCGCTGGCGCGCCGAAAACGGCGCGCCAGCCCCACCAAGCAAGCGCTTGACTTGTGAAATCCGAATTTTCAGCCATCCTTGCCGGGCCGACATGTGTCGGACTGGCGAAAGGACTGTTCCAGAGTGGCCGGCAGCTGCAAATCACACTTTAGAGGGATCAAGCACTACTACCTGCTGGCTATAGTCCGCTCAAGGATTTTTAAGAACGGAGCTCACGCACAAAACGGGGCGATGCAACTTTGGAGTGACTTCGGACCGCTTGGCTTCCGGTCACCCACAACGTTTTTAAAAGTACTCAGCCATAACAATAATGCACATGGAGTAGCGTCGATGACATCAGTAAACCAGTTCTGGCGCCGGGCGAAACTGCCCCTGGCGGTCAGTCTCGCCTCTTCGCTCGCCGGGCCTGCATTCGGCGTCAGTTTCAACGTCGGTGAGATCGAAGGTCAATTTGACTCATCCCTGTCGATCGGAGCCAGTTGGTCTACTCAGAGCCCCAACAAGAATCTTATCGGCGTCAATAACGGGGGCCACGGCCTGTCCCAGACGTCCGATGACGGTCACAACAACTTCAAGAGCGGCGAAACTTTTTCGAAGATCTTCAAGGGCATCCATGACCTTGAATTGAAATACGGCGACACCGGTGTCTTCGTCCGGGGCAAATACTGGTACGACTTCGAACTCAAGGATGAAAGCCGCGAGTTCAAGGACATCAGTGACAGCAACCGCAAGGAAGGCGCCAAGTCCGCCGGCGGCCAGATCCTCGATGCCTTCGTCTACCACAACTACGCCATTGCCGATCAGCCGGGTTCCGTGCGTCTGGGCAAACAGGTTGTGAGCTGGGGTGAAAGTACTTTCATCGGCGGTGGCATCAACTCGATCAACCCGATCGATGTGTCCGCATTCCGTCGTCCCGGTGCCGAGGTCAAGGAAGGTCTGATCCCGGTCAACATGTTCTACGTGTCCCAGAGCCTCACCGACAATCTGTCGGCCGAAGCCTTCTATCAGCTGGAATGGGACCAGACGGTTGTCGATAACTGCGGCACCTTTTTCTCCCAGCCAGACATCATTGCCGACGGTTGCGACAACAACCTGCGCGTGCTGAACAAGCGCTCGACCATTCCGGCCGCGGCCCTGCCTACATTGACCAGGCTGGGCGTCGACGTGAACGATGAAGGTGTGCTGGTGCGTCGTGGGGCGGATCGCGATGCGCGGGACAGCGGCCAGTGGGGCGCGTCCCTCAAATACATGTTCGAGCCGCTAGACACCGAGTTCGGTGCCTATTTCATGAATTATCACAGTCGTGCGCCGATCTTCAGCGCCACCGGTGCTCCAGCGGCGGCCTATGCCCGGGCAGCGGCTTTGCCAGGGGCGCTTCGCGCTCTGGCGCCGTTGGTGGTCGCAGGTAATTCCGAGTACTTCGTCGAGTACCCGGAAGATATCCGCCTCTACGGCTTGAGCTTCTCCACTACCCTGCCTACCGGTACGGCGTGGAGCGGTGAGATCAGCTATCGTCCGAACGCGCCGGTGCAACTCAACTCCACCGACATCCTGTTTGCCGGCGTACGCCCATTGGGTGGCGCCCTGACCAATGCTTCGCTGCTCCCCGGTGTACCGGGTCAGGATCTGCACGGCTATCGCCGCAAGGAAGTCACCCAGTTCCAGACAACTCTGACGCACTTCTTCGATCAGGTCATGGGCGCCAGTCGTCTGACCCTGGTGGGCGAAGTGGGCGTCACCCATGTTGGCGGCCTGGAAAGCAGCTCTGATGTCCGTTACGGCCGTGACCCGGTCTACGGGCCTGGTGAACTGCCGGCTACCGGCGGCCTCAACACCTGCTCGGCGATCCTTAACACCAGCACCATCAACGGTGCCGGCGCGGGTGCTGCTACCAACAACCGCAGCCGCAACTGCGAGGACGATGGCTTTACCACATCGATGTCGTGGGGTTATCGCGGTCGCGCCATCTGGGATTACAACGACGTGTTCGCCGGTGTGAACCTCAAGCCGAACGTGGCCTGGTCCCATGACGTGAGCGGTTACTCGCCTGGCCCTGGCGGCAACTTCGAGGAAGGTCGTAAAGCGGTGAGCCTGGGTGTCGATGCCGAATACCAGAACACCTACACCGCGAGCCTGGCGTACACCAACTTCTTCGACGGCAAGTACACCACCGTGGATGATCGCGACTTCGTTGCGCTCAGCTTCGGCGTGAACTTCTAAGCACTGTATTTTCAGGACGAACACATTTATGAAAATAACAAAGAGTCTGTTCCACGTTGGCGTTCTGGGGCTGTCGCTGCTGGCAACCGGTGTCATGGCGGCGGTCCCTGCGGCCGAAGCGGACAAGCTGGGCAAGAGCCTGACCCCGATGGGCGCCGAGATGGCGGGCAACGCCGACGGCTCGATCCCGGCCTGGAAACCCATGGCGAAAAACGCCGGTAGCGTGGATAGCAAGGGTTTTCTGTCTGATCCGTTCGCGAGTGAAAAACCGCAGTTCACCATCACCGCGCAGAACGTCGACCAGTACAAGGACAAGCTCGCGCCGGGCCAGTACGCGATGTTCAAGCGCTATCCGGAAACCTTCAAGATGCCGGTCTACCCGTCCCATCGCGGTGCCACCGTGCCGGATGACGTGTTCGCCTCCATCAAGAAGAACGCCACCAACACTAACCTGGTGTCCGGCGGCAACGGTCTGGAGAACTTCGAAACCGCAATCCCGTTCCCGATTCCGAAAAGTGGCGTTGAAGTCATCTGGAACCACATCACCCGTTATCGCGGCGGCAGTGTGACCCGTCTGATAACCCAGGCCACGCCGCAGCCGAACGGCTCGTTCAGCCTCGTGTACTTCGAGGACCAGTTCGTGTTCCGCGACAAGATGAAGGATTACGACCCGAAAAATCCGGGCAACATCCTGTTCTACTTCAAGCAGAAAGTGACCGCGCCGGCGCGTCTGGCCGGTGGTGTGCTGTTGGTACACGAAACCCTCGACCAGGTTAAAGAACCGCGTTCGGCGTGGGTCTACAACGCCGGGCAACGCCGTGTACGTCGTGCGCCGCAAGTGTCCTATGACGGGCCGGGTACCGCTGCCGATGGCCTGCGTACCTCCGACAACCTGGACATGTACAACGGTGCGCCGGATCGCTATGACTGGAAGCTCGAAGGCAAGAAAGAGATGTACATCGCCTCCGACAGCTACAAGCTCGATTCGCCACAACTGAAGTACGCCGACATCATCAAGGCCGGTCACATCAATCAGGACCTGGCTCGTTATGAACTGCGTCGGGTCTGGCATGTGGTCGCGACCCTGAAGGAAGGTCAGCGTCACATCTACGCCAAACGTGACTTCTACATCGACGAAGACACCTGGCAGGCGGCGGTGGTCGACCACTACGACGGTCGCGGGCAACTGTGGCGCGTCGCCGAGGCTCACTCCCAGAACTACTACGACAAGCAAGTGCCGTGGTACACCCTCGAAACCCTGTACGACCTGCAATCGGGCCGCTACCTGGCCCTAGGCATGAAGAACGAAGAGAAGTCGGCATATAACTTCGGCTTCACTGCCAGCACCGCAGACTTCACCCCGGCAGCCTTGCGTCAGGAAGGCGTTCGCTAATACGTTGTAAATCGAGGCCGCATCCTCGAAAAAACGCCCCGACTGGTTCGGGGCGTTTTTTTGGAAGTTCATAAAGATCGTTGTAGCAGCTGCCGAGCCTGCGAGGCTGCGTTCGACTGCGAAGCAGTCGTGAAATAAAGCGCTGCGGTGTTTCAGGACAATATTGCATTCAGGTTTTACGACTGCTTCGCAGCCGAACGCAGCCTCGCAGGCTCGACAGCTGCTACGAGCTGGTGTGGCTGTCCGGTTTACCGACACTTCTGCTTGTAGTCTTTTTGTAGCCATTTGTAGCAATAACCTTCAATAGCTCTTCGTTTACCGCTAGGCTGCGGACATCTGTAACGCCGCCATCAGCCTTTCAAACAAGAGCCGGCCATGACTGATCTGTCCCCACTTCCGGGCCCTGCAAGCGTTGCCGTCGCCGCATTGGACGGGCGCTTTTTCCGGCCTCCGCTGCCCGACGGCCATGTGCTGCGGCCGCGTTTGTGCGAGCGCCTGAGCGCCGGCCTCGGTGGCAGGCTGTTGCTGGTCAGCGCGCCAGCGGGGTTCGGCAAGAGTTCATTGGCGGTGGAGTTTTGCCAGGGGTTGCCGGATCACTGGCAAAGCCTGTGGCTAGGGTTGAGCCCTCGGGACAGCGATCCCGGTCGTTTTCTTGAACGCCTGCTTGAAGGACTTCAAGAGTATTTTCCGCAACTGGGCAGCCAGGCGCTGGGGCTGCTGAAAATGCGCCAACGTCATCAGCCATTCGCTTTCGAAGAATGGCTGGACGGTTTGCTCGATGAACTGGCTGTGCACCTTTCACCCGTTACACCGCTGTTGCTGGTACTTGATGATTATCATCTGGCCCAGGGCCCGGTGCTTGATCGTTGCCTGCAATTTTTTCTCAATCATTTACCCGATGGCCTGCTGGTCATGGTCACCAGTCGGCAACGTCCCGACTGGCATCTGGCACGCCTGCGACTGTCGCGGCAACTGCTCGAATTGCATGAGCAGGATCTTCGACTGACCCACGATGAAGCCCTGAGCCTGCTTGATCGGCACAGCATTTCATTGCGTGGCGAGGCGCTGGAGAGTTTGATCCAGCGCAGCGAAGGCTGGGTGGCAGGGCTGCGTTTCTGGCTGCTGGCGGCCTCCGAGGCGGGCAGCGAGGGCGCCTTGCCCCAATCGCTGTACGGTGGGGAAGGGCTGATTCGCGATTACTTGCTCGAAGAAGTCATCGATTGCCTGCCCGCCGAGGTGCAGTCATTCCTGTACGAGACCGCGCCTCAAGAGCGCTTTTGCAGCGAGTTGTGCGACGCCGTGCGCGAAGCCCATGACAGTGCCGAGATCCTGCGTTTCCTGCTGGCGCATCAGGTGTTTCTGGTGCCGCTGGACGAACACGGTCACTGGTACCGCTATCACCACCTGTTTTCCGACCTGCTGCGCAGCCGGCCCACAGCCCAGGCGATGGTACCGACGGCCAGCCTGCATCTGCGTGCCTGCCGCTGGTTCAACGCCCAAGGGTTACTCGATGAGGCGGTAGAGCAGGCGTTGCGTGCCGGGCATCTGGACGTTGCAGCGAATCTGGTACAAAACCTCTCTGAAGAACAGCTGCTGGCCGAGCAGAACGTCGGCATGCTGCTGCGCTGGAAAATGGACTTGCCCGACAGCCTGCTGATCAGCACGCCTCGGCTGATCGTGCTCTACAGCTGGGCGTTGGGGCTGGCCTGCCAACTGGACGCCGCCGAGGAACTGGCCAGCCACTTGAGCCGCTTCCTGCCGGCCCCGTCGGCCACTGCGCAAAAATCCATGCTGGCGCAATGGCTGGCCCTGAGCGGCATCATTGCCCGGGGACGAGGCAATCGCGAGCTGACGTTGCTCTATTGCACCGAAGCGCTGGAGAGCCTGCCGGCCAAACGCTATGGGCAGCGCCTGATGTGCCTCTCGACATTGTCTAACCTGGCCATTGCCGACAGCGACCTTTGGCGTGCACGGGGGTTGAATCGTGAGTCCCTTGAACTGGCACAACGGGTCGGCAATCCGCTGTTCGAGGCGCTGGCCCATTACGACCGCGCTCGCGTGCTGCAAGCGCGCGGTGAGATTCTTCGCTCACTGGATGAAGTCCGCCAAGGGCTGCAACGCCTGCAAGGTTTATCCCCGCAACGGCTGTATGCGGTGCGCGCGCGCCTGACCTTATACGAGGGTTTTTTGCTGGCGCTGCGTTTGCAACCCCAGGCCGCGCGGGCACGTTTGCTCGCGGGTTTGGGTGAAGCGCGGGCCTGTCGCGACATCAGCGTGCTGATCGGCCACTGCGTGATTGCCCGTCTGGAGGGCAGCAGCGGCGAGTTCGCCAAAGCCTTCGCCGAACTCGCCGAGGCCGAGCGCCTGATGCACATCTGGGACGTCCCGCCGATTTACTACCTGGCGATGATCACCCTGGTCAAATGCGAACTCTGGCTGGCCCAGGGCCGCACCGACCTCGCCGAAGCCTGGCTCACGCGATTGGGTCAGACCTACAACGGCGAGCATCCGGCGGCCCCCCCGGAATTCCATCCGCAACTGCCATTGCACATTGAACTGCAACAGGCGGTGCTGGACATGATGAAAGGCCAGTCCATGCTTGCCGAAGGGCGCTTGAACGCGTTGCATGAACACGGTCAGCACAGCGGCCGGCAGATGCTCAGCGTGATGGCGCTAAGTCAGAAAATCATCCTGTTGCTGGCGGGTGGGCGCGAATCCGAGGCCCGCAAGGCATTGGCCCAGGCTCTGGAAGCGGCCGCCGGTGGTGTCCTGCAACCGTTTGACCCATTGTTGACCGAACACCCGGACTGGCTGCGCGGGCAACTTCAACTCTGTGCGCCGACGGCTGTTTCGCAGAGTCTCTCGGAAAAACTTCCGGCCCTGGCCTCCCGCCCGATGGTGGAGTCATCGCCTGCTGCCGAACAACTCAGTGCGCGTGAACTGGCCGTTCTGCGACTGATCGCCCAAGGGTGTTCAAACCAGGAAATCAGCGAGCAGTTGTTTATTTCGCTGCATACGGTGAAGACCCATGCCAGTCATATCAACAGTAAGTTGGGGGTTGAGCGGCGCACGCAGGCGGTGGCACGGGCGAAGGAGTTGGGGGTGTTGGCGTAACGCATTTTAACGATGCATATGGGGTAAATGGCTCAGGGCAATTCTGTGCCAAAATTGGCCATTCCTGTTTTCCGAGCGTGCCCCGATGTCCCAGCAACCCACTCTCATCCGCGAAACCTTTCCCGTCGGGCCGTTGCAGTGCAACTGCACAATCATCGGCGACCCGATCACCAAAAAAGCCATCGTCGTCGACCCGGGCGGCAACCACGAACTGATCCTCGCGCGCCTCGATGCGTTGGGCCTGAAGGTGGTCAGCATCATCCACACCCACGCGCACCTGGATCATTTCCTGGCTTCCGGGCAGCTCAAGGAGAAAACCGGCGCGACGCTGCATCTGCATAAAGAAGATCAATTCCTCTGGGACAACCTGGAGATGCAGTGCCAGATGTTCGGTGTGCCTTACACCCCCGTGCCATCGCCAGATCGCTGGTTGGCCGACGACGAGGAGCTGGCTTGCGGGTGTGGCGTGGCGTTGCACACGCCGGGTCATACACCAGGTTCCATGAGCTTTTGGTTTTCAGAGGCTAAGCTGCTGATTGCCGGTGATACGCTGTTCAAGCGTGGGGTAGGGCGCACGGATTTATGGGGAGGCGATCAGGCGACTCTCGTGCGGTCGATCAAACAACGGTTGTATACCCTCGACGAAGAGGCGACGGTGGTGACCGGTCATGGTCCGGATACTCGTCTGGGCGATGAAATGCGCGGTAACCCCTTTGTACGAGCCTGAAGATGCAGTTGTGAAAGGCACGACGGAATTTTTGGCGTTGGCCATGATCCAACGCCCGCAAAGGTTCATTGCTTAAGTCCGCTGCACCACAGAATGCAAAAAAAGTAGGAGCTCTCCATGTTCACCTCGCGTCGTTTGATTATTGTCGCTACTGCTGTGGCTTTGTTGTCCGGTTGCGCATCGCAAAACCCTTATGACAACCAGGGTCAGGCTGATGGCGGTTCTACGGGCATGAGCAAAACCGCCAAATACGGTGGCCTCGGCGCCTTGGCCGGTGCACTGGCCGGTGCTGCCATCAGTCACGATAACCGTGGCAAGGGCGCGCTGATTGGCGCCGCCGTGGTGGGGGCTTCTGCCGCCGGTTACGGTTACTACGCCGACCAGCAGGAGAAAAAACTGCGGGCCAGCATGGCTAACACTGGGGTTGAAGTGCAGCGCCAAGGCGATCAGATCAAGCTGATCATGCCGGGCAACATCACATTCGCCACTGATTCGGCGAACATCGCGTCGGGCTTCTACCAGCCGCTGAACAACCTGGCGGGCTCGCTCAAGGAGTTCAACCAGAACCAGATCGAGATTGTTGGCTACACCGACAGCACCGGCAGCCGTCAGCACAACATGGACCTGTCCCAGCGTCGCGCCCAGAGTGTGGCGACTTACCTGACCTCCCAGGGTGTCAGCGGCGCCAACCTGTCGGCGCGTGGTGCCGGGCCGGATAACCCGATTGCCAGCAATGGTGATGTGAATGGCCGGGCGCAGAACCGTCGCGTCGAGGTCAACCTGAAGGCGATTCCGGGTCAGGAATATCAGCAGCAGGGCCAGCCTGTTCAGCAGTATCAGTAACACCAGCCCATAAAAACTGTGGGGGCGGGCTTGCTCGCGAAAGCGGTGTGCCAGGCGACATTAATCTCGACTGACACGGCCTCTTCGCGGGCAAGCCCGCTCCCACAGTGTTCTTCGTCGATCACAAGATAGTGGCCAAACACAAATCCTGTGGGAGCGGGCTTGCCCGCGAAGAGGCCCTGACAGACACCAGGGATATTGGATAAGAAACAAAAAAGCCCTCGGACAATCACTCATCCGAGGGCTTTTTCATGTCGCGCGAAACCTGATTACTTCTTCAGGCCGTAATGCTCATCGAGCATGCCCGGCGCGTTCGGCATTTTAGGGGCGTAGTCGCGAGGCGGTTCCTGATCGCGCGGTGGCGTCAGGCGTTCCCGTGGAGCCTGTGCCGCGTCGGCGTGCAGGGCAGCCAGCAAGCGTTGGCGAGTCTGCTCGTCCAGGGCCAGACGGTTGGCGCCCTCGGCGAGGTGATCTTGCACTTCCTGATAGCTCTGAGTCAGTTTCTTGACCAGTGTTGCAGTGCTGTTGAAGTGGGTGACCACTTCGTTCTGATAATTGTCAAAACGTTCCTGAATATCATCCAGCTGACGTTGCGTGCGGTTAGGCGCGGCATTCGGCACCAGGCGAGCGATCAGGAATCCAATGGCGACACCCACAACCAGGGCAAGAGTCGGCAACAACCAAACTAAGAGCGAGTGTTCCACGAGTCCTTCCTCTATAAACGGCTTTGCTTTACGTTAACGGCTCGAACCTGCGCTGTATACCGCGATTCACTCGCAATAGATTGGCACAGACAATTTGCTAGACGAGTCGACCCGATTCGAGGTCACGGAGTTCCTTCCTTGCTTATGCGCGAAACCCCTGTAGTGATTGATGGCCCGGTCGGCCAACTGGAAGCCCTGTACTTAAATAGCGAGGGGCCGGATAACGAGCAGCCCCGCGGCCTGGCGCTGATCTGCCACCCGAACCCGGTGCAGGGCGGCACCATGCTCAACAAAGTCGTCTCGACCTTGCAGCGCACCGCGCGCGACGCCGGTTTGATTACTTTGCGTTTCAACTACCGTGGCGTCGGCACCAGCCAAGGCTCGCACGACATGGGCACTGGCGAAGTCGACGATGCCCAGGCGGCGGCCGAGTGGCTGCGAGCCAGACATCCTGACTTGCCCCTGACCCTGTTCGGTTTCTCCTTCGGCGGATTTGTTGCAGCAAGTCTCGGCGGACGCCTGGAAGCCAAGGGCGAGCAACTCAAGCATTTGTTCATGGTCGCGCCCGCCGTCATGCGTTTGGGCGATCAGGATCAACTGCCGCAACAAGGTACATTGACCCTGATTCAGCCGGAAACCGACGAAGTCATCGATCCACAGCTCGTTTACGATTGGTCGGACGCACTCGATCGCCCCCATGAGCTGCTGAAAGTGGCAGAATGCGGACACTTTTTTCATGGCAAGCTGACCGATCTCAAGGATCTGATCCTGCCGCGTCTTTCGAATTGATTGCAGTCTGACAAGCGATTACCCATGACGACTCGTACCCGTATCCTCACCGGCATCACCACCACCGGCACGCCGCACCTGGGCAACTACGCCGGCGCTATCCGTCCGGCGATCGTCGCCAGCCGTGACAGCAATGCCGATTCGTTCTACTTCCTGGCCGACTACCACGCCCTGATCAAATGCGATGACCCGCTGCGCATCCAGCGCTCGCGTCTGGAAATCGCCGCGACCTGGCTGGCCGGTGGCCTGGACGTGGACCGCGTGACTTTCTATCGCCAGTCCGACATCCCGGAAATCCCTGAACTGACCTGGCTGCTGACCTGCGTGGCCGCCAAGGGCCTGCTCAACCGCGCCCATGCCTACAAGGCCTCGGTGGACAAGAACGTCGAGACCGGTGAAGACCCGGATGCCGGCATCACCATGGGCCTGTACAGCTACCCGGTGTTGATGGCGGCGGACATTCTGATGTTCAACGCCCATAAGGTGCCGGTCGGTCGTGACCAGATCCAGCACGTGGAAATGGCGCGGGACATCGGCCAGCGCTTCAACCACTTGTTCGGCCAGGGCAAAGAGTTCTTCACCATGCCCGAAGCGCTGATCGAGGAGAGCGTCGCCACCTTGCCAGGGCTCGACGGTCGCAAGATGTCGAAGAGCTACGACAACACCATTCCGTTGTTCAGCAGCGCCAAAGAGATGAAAGACGCGATTTCGCGGATCGTCACCGACTCCCGTGCCCCGGGCGAAGCCAAGGATCCGGACAATTCGCACCTGTTCACCTTGTTCCAGGCCTTCGCTACGCCGGCACAATCCGACGAATTCCGCAGCGAATTGCTTCAGGGGCTGGGTTGGGGCGAGGCGAAGAATCGTCTGTTCCAACTGCTCGACAGCGAATTGGGCGAATCCCGCGAGCGTTATCACCAGCTGATCGAACGCCCGGCGGATCTGGAAGACATGCTGCAGATCGGCGCCAAAAAGGCCCGTTCGGTGGCGACGCCGTTCCTCCACGAACTGCGCGAGGCGGTCGGCCTGCGCTCTTTCGTCGCTCAGACCCAAGTCGCAGCGACCACCAAGAAGAAAGCTGCGAAAGCCGCGCGCTTCGTCAGCTTCCGTGAAGACGACGGCAGTTTCCGCTTCCGTCTGCTGGCGGCCGATGGCGAGCAACTGTTGCTGTCGCGCAACTTCGCCGACGGTAAAACCGCAGGGCAAGTGACCAAGCAACTGCAATCCGGTCAGGCCTTGGACGTGCGCAGTGAAGACCTGAGCTTCAGCGTCTGGCTGGAAGGCGAGTGCGTTGCCGACAGTCCGGCCTTCGCCGACAGCGCTGCTCGCGATGCTGCCATCGGTGCTTTGCGCGTTGCCCTGACACCGGTTCAGGAATAATCAACGGCTCGGTCCGACCAAGGGCCGATTGCCATTCCCACGGGCCGTCGCTACAGTGACGGCCCGTTTTTGTTGCCTTGCTAACGAATTATGACGCCCCTAGAACGATATCAAGCTGATCTGAAACGCCCGGAATTCTTCCACGATGCTGCCCAGGAAACGGCGGTGCGTCATTTGCAGCGTCTGTACGACGATCTGGTCGCGGCCTCGCAGAACAAACCGGGCCTGCTCGGCAAACTGTTTGGCAAGAAAGACCAGGTGCCGGTCAAGGGCCTGTACTTCTGGGGCGGCGTTGGTCGCGGCAAGACTTACCTGGTCGATACCTTCTTCGAAGCGCTGCCGTTCAAGGAAAAGACTCGCACTCACTTCCACCGCTTCATGAAGCGCGTGCATGAAGAGATGAAGACCCTCGGCGGCGAGAAAAACCCGCTGACCATCATCGCCAAGCGTTTCTCCGACGAGTCGCGAGTGATTTGTTTCGATGAGTTCTTCGTCTCCGACATCACTGACGCGATGATTCTTGGCACGTTGATGGAAGAGTTGTTCAAGAACGGCGTGACCCTGGTCGCGACGTCGAACATCGTGCCGGACGGCCTGTACAAGGACGGCCTGCAGCGTGCGCGTTTCCTGCCGGCCATTGCGCTGATCAAGCAGAACACCGAGATCGTCAACGTCGACAGCGGCGTCGATTACCGTCTGCGCCACCTCGAGCAAGCGGAGCTGTTCCACTTTCCGCTGGATGACGCTGCCCAGGAAAGCCTGCGCAAGAGCTTCCGGGCCCTGACGCCGGAATGCACGGCAGCCATCGAGAACGACGTGCTGGTGATCGAGAACCGTGAAATCCGTGCCGTGCGCACCTGCGATGACGTGGCCTGGTTCGACTTCCGCGAACTCTGCGACGGCCCACGCAGCCAGAACGATTACATCGAACTGGGTAAAATCTTCCACGCCGTGTTGCTCAGCAACGTCGAGCAGATGAGCGTCACCACCGACGACATCGCCCGCCGCTTTATCAACATGGTCGACGAGTTCTACGACCGTAACGTGAAGCTGATCATTTCTGCCGAAGTCGAGCTCAAAGACCTCTACACCGGCGGTCGCCTGAACTTTGAGTTCCAGCGCACGCTTAGTCGTTTGCTGGAAATGCAGTCACACGAATTCCTGTCTCGGGCGCATAAGCCGTAGAGCTATTCAAAAATAAGTAGAACTTTTCGGAAAATAAAAAGGGCCTGCAATGCAGGCCCTTTTTTGCGCGCTGTTTTGTCAGTTCTGAACGAGAAAGCGCGCCAGTTCATCTTGTTGCTGGCAGCCAATGAGCAGCCACAGCAAGATTCTGGTTTTGCGTGGACAGAGAAATCCAGCCATCGATGCACCTTTACGGATCAGGTCCATCTCGCTGCCAATAAACCCGTAGGTCGATTGAGCCGTGCTGCCCGAACCCGTCCGGGTGGCGACGATGACAGGGATTTTTCTGGCAATGGTTTCAATCACCTCCGCCCAGCTCGCGCAAACGTGTCCTGCACCGAAACCCGCAATCACTAGCCCGTCGTAGCCCAGTTCGAGGATGTTCTCGAGTAACAGGGTATTGGCGCCAAGCGACGCTTCCAGAAGGGCAATCTTCTGTGTGGTCTGCTGAGGCAATGGTAGAACCCTGCGCTGAACCGGCAAGCGCAGATAGTTGACGGTGTTTTCCATCAGCATGCCGGCAGGACCAACGATAGGGGAGGAAAAAGCCTGCAATGCCAATGAATCGGTTTTGCGGACGGCGTTCGCTGAATGAATCTGCCCGTTCATCACCACGTGAACGCCTCGTTGACGGCTGTTTTCAGCCAGTGCGACCCGGCAAGCATCCAGTAGATTCGCCGGACCATCGGCCCCTGCCTGATTTGCCGAACGCATGGCGCCGGTCAGGACCAAAGGTTCGTCGTGATCCCACAAGTAATCGAAAAATGTGGCCGTTTCTTCCAGGGTATCCGTCCCCTGAGTGATGACAACACCTGCAGCGCCTTGCTTGACCTGAAAATTCGCCCAAGCAAGAACACTCAACAAGAACTCGAAATCCAGCGAGGCGCTGGGCAACAGTCCGAGCGTTTCTACGGTGACCCGTGCCAGCGTCGTCAACTCTGGTACCGAGGCCAGCAGGATTTCGCCGCTGACGGTCGGGATCACCCCTTCGGCGGCGTTGCTGGCTTGCATGCTCACGGTGCCGCCGAGCGCCGCGATGGCGAGTTTGGGCAGGTCCATGTGATACCTCATTTGCTTGTGATGAGAAGTGGCTGTATCCGGAGCTGGTCCGTGATACAGCCCAATCGCGACACTCTTCAGCTGGCTATCAGCAGCCCTATGAACGGAATGATCAGCAACGTACTGATGGCCATGGCTAGTACATTGCCGATGAAACCATGCATGTCGGCCGGCAACCGCTTGGCAATTGCGCACGCCAGCGGTGGCGCAATCAGGGCCCCCAGCAGTGCGCTTGAGGCGATGACCTGCCAACTGCCCCCATACGTCAGAACGGTGGCCGGCACGACTGACACCAACGGAACGTAGGTCGGATACCAGCCGCGCAATATCCATTGCCGACGCCAGATCACCACCCCTAGCGCCGAGGTCAACGCCTGCGCGGCGATCAGTTGCGGCAGCAAGCCCGTGCCGTACACCGGGCTTGTCGGGTTCAAGGTGTAAGCCAGCAAGGCACCCGCTATCAAGCCGAGACTGGCCCATTCATTGCCAAAGAACGGCGCTTCCGAAAAGTCGGCCAACACCCGGCGAAGGCTCCACACGACACCATAATCAGGCGTTTTGGTGATGGCGGGTGCGAGCACAGGGGCGGACGGTTTCTTGGATGGGGCGGACTTCACCAGGCTCGGCAGGTAACGGCAGAGCAGAAAAGCGCCGACACTGGCGACCGCCATGCCCGTGACATTGCCGATCACAGCCGGCAATCCGAGGGGATTGCAGACGTAATTGACGATCAGCAAGCACATCGGAGTGACGAAGACGGCGCCCATGATTGCGCCATTGATCGTGACCTTCCAGCCGCCGCCAAACATCAGCACCATTGCCGCCGGCAATGAAACAAAGGCTGCAAACGTGGGTTGCCAACTGGTGGCCGTGACCGTCCAGCCCCACAGCAGGTTGCTCAGCAACAGGCCCAGTAACGAACTGGTGACGAGCCATGGCCATAATCCGCTGCCGTAACAAATGGTAAAGCCTTGCCAGGCTTTTCCCGTTCGATTCGCCCAGTAGGCCAGATAGGCACCTGCCAACAGCCCGATCGAAGCGAATTCGTGTTTATAGAACGCAACCTCGCTGATGTCTCCCAGGACCCAGCGCAACCAGGCGCTCGGCTCCGGAAGGCTCGATACCATGTGACTGTAGTCTGGCCAATGGGCTGACCAGGATATGCGGTAGGTGAATGAAAGCCAGATGACTAACAGTGTCGTGCCGAGCATCAACCAGATGATCGTTATATCTAGCGTCGATCTGGCGGCAAGCTGGTTTTGCGGTTTTTCATTTGTGGTTCCCATCAGTCATGCCCCCTTATCAGCGCGGCAGACAAGGGTGCAGGGTGTAACCGAGCATCTGATCGTAGAGATCGGCTCGACGATCGCGATGCAAATCGTTCAGGTTGTTCCAGATGGGCGCGCTGCGCGAGCTGGTCAGGTCGATATCGGCAAACAGGATTTCCTGCTTGTCCGCTGAAGCTACTTGGCCAATCGGCCAGCCGTTGGTGCCCGCGATCAGCGAGCAGCCCAGGTAACGTGCACCGCGCTCTTCGCCGATCCGGCTTGCGGCCGCAATAAATACATTGTTGACGTGAGCAGCCGTCATCGTCAGGTACGACGCCATGCACTTGCCGGCGTCATCGAATAGAGGCGGCGGGGTCCAGACCCAGTTGTTCAGGCTGCAAATGATGTCGGCGCCTTGCTGACTCAAAATGCGCGGTACTTCCGGGAACCAGATGTCCCAGCAGATCAACAACCCTATGCGACCGATTGGGGTGTCGAAAACCGGGAAGCCCAGATCGCCCGGCGTGAACCACAGTTTCTCCATATTCCATAAATGAGCTTTTCGATATTTGCCGATAAAGCCGTCCGGTCCGACCAGAACGCCGGTGTTGAACAGGCGCATGCCGTCGCGTTCTGTCAAACCGGCGACCAGATAAACCTTGTGCTGACGGGCAAAGTCCATCCAGCTCTGCACGCTCGGCCCGCCAGGAACCTCCTCCGAATGTTCGAACGCATCCTGTCGGCTGCTGAAGAAATAACCTGTGCTTGAAAGCTCAGGCAGGACAATGAGATTCGCACCATCATTTGCCGCTTCCAGAGCCAATTCCAGGCTACGACGCAGATTTGTTTCGTGATTTTTCATGCCGACTTGTGGATCGAATTGCACGACTGCTACACGAACAGGGCTTGTTGGCTCGCTCATTCCCGATGACCTCTTTTTTATTGTTATTCACGCTGTTTAATTGCGTATTCATAAGAGTCGAATCGGCGCGAGGGCGTAAGTCAGCCATTTCCGTTTAGGGTGTAGTCCGTATCCCAAGATGAAAGGGCGAGGCGCTTGGTTTGTGGGGGCGAAGACAGAGCCAATGCACGCCGTGCATGGCTCTGAAGGGGGGATCAGGTTCCGACGTTATAGTGCGGGTAGTCGCTCATGGAAAAACCGCCTTGGAAGGCCGCGGCAGTTTTGTTGCAGATATGGATGACCGCATCGACGGCGCCCCGAAAGCATGGCTCGGTCCAGCCGGCATCAACTGAAAATGACTCCCCGGAAAAATACAGACCTGAAACATGCGCGAAGTCCCGGTTGTACTTCATCAGGCTCACGGCGTCGTAGTAGGTGCCAGGTCGGTATAACTTTGCGCAACCCAACGCATTTTTATCGGTCATCCAACGTTGGACCACTGCTTGATCAAGGCCAATATACGAAGAGATTTTCTCCTGGATGTTGGCGGAATTCATGAGGATCCGGTCCAGCTCTTTGGCGCACTTGTACACCAATTCCTTGTCGGTGAATGAGGCCAGTTTGGTGGCGTCATCCTCCCATGTGTAACTTAAAAGGATGCAGTCATAGCTATAGTTATCGTTGTAGCGATAGGTGTAGACGTCATGAATGAAACTGTCAGTGACGATGGCTTGCGGGATTTTGCTGTTTTTTGAAAGGAAGGATTTTTTTAACGGTGCGAAGACTTTGCAACTGGTTTCCCAATGCGCGGTTTTGTAGGCATTGATCGTCTCGAACGGCAGCATCTGTGGCGTGAAGTTTTCAAGCTTGATGCGAGTTTCTATCAGCCACGAGGGAAGGGTCATGATGACCGAATCAAAGTCATCGAAGTGCTCCTGGATTTGCTCGGGTTGGCTGTGTTTCCAGTTGTAGTAGACGCGTGTTTTCTGGTTCGTCAGTTTTTGAAGTTTTGTAACGGAGGAGTCCGTGAGCAAACCGTTGTTCCTTTCCCGGCAGTGTTCGTAGAAGGACTTTCCGGTTTCGTCGGTTTTCATGAACAGCAGGCATTCGTCCAGCGCAGAGAGCCCGATGTAGCGGGGTCTGTCGAAACTCAGCCCCATCGAGTCAAAAACGGCTTCGTTGTGCAGGTAGGGTGAATCTATCGGATCGCCAGTTGAGTCCACCCGACCATGGATCAATTGCAGTTGGCTGCTGAATCCAAAAATGGCAGTGCGCAGGGGGTAAAGGGAGCAGACATCGTAAAACGCACCCCAGCTACCGTCGCCGATGCCAATGGCATAGAAAATCGCGGACTCCTGTGCGGACATTCCCATTCCGCCAAAGTCCCCCGGTGAACGTTCATCCCAGGCTTGCAGAGCGGGCATGCTGACCAGATCGCGAAACGAAACACTCTCGTATTTTTCAACGATAGCGGCCCACATGGCTTCCCATTCCTGGCTGGCGTAAACCTCTGCGACGTGCCGGGTCATGCGATCGGCAAAGGCTTTCCACTTTGCATAAACTTTTTGCAGTTCTTCACCGGGAGGTGGTGTCTGGCCATCTTCATTTTTCCAGATCAGCATCTGCGGAGTCGGTCCGCCGCACATGCTGCCTTCTCGCAGATAGATGCCGGTCGAGGTGACCCACTGGCTTCCGGGATTGGCGAAATCCGAAAACGCCAGGTCGAACGCCTTTGCGTAGTAAGCCATCAGTGACCGGCCCTCTGTCGGTGGCTCGCCCGCCCGGTTGAAGAAGGGCATGCGCATGGCCCCCATTTCAAACGGTGTATGGCTCATCGGCGAGTGCGGGCTTCCAGGAACGGTCAGGTGCCTGCCACCGATGCGTCTGGATTGTTCTATGAGGGTGATGTGGGTGAACCCGCAACGATAAAGTTCTCTGGCAGCAGTCAGTCCGGTGACACCGGCGCCAATAATGCAAATTTTATGTTGTGGGTCAGTTGCCTTGGCGATGCCGTTTTCCTGTTCAACCAAAGCTCGATAGTCGAAGCACAAGTCGGGTGGATTCGGAAAGCGGGTCGCCCATTTGTTTTCAGCCGAGCGCTTGGTTCGAACGGCTTCCTTTGCTACGAATGACGGGTAGTTGTAGCTTGATCCGATGGTCACTGTTGATCTTCCCTGATGGTGTTTTTAGGGAACGATGTTGAAGTTTTTAAGGGGCGGGGTCTGTGAGCAGAATCGAATGCTCTGGCGCTCTGTATTCCGCTTTTTGCGTAGGAAAATGCATAGCGAAAGAATTGCGCACGCAAAACTTGATGTGGGGGCGAGTTTGCTCGCGATAACAATGTGTCAGTCACATCAATGCTGGATGTGCCGTCATTATCGCGAGCAGGCTCGCTCCTACTTGGGATGTGTGTTGGATTTGAGTATTACGCCGCTTGCTGAAACTGCTGCCGATACTGGTTCGGGGACAACTCCGTGTGCTGGCGGAACAGTCGCGCGAAGAAGCTCGCATCGTCGTAACCAACTTCATAGCTGATGGTCTTGATGCTCTTGCGGCTGCCGGACAACAAGCCCTTGGCCGTCTCGATGCGCAGTCGCTGCAGGTAATGCAGCGGTTTGTCGCCGGTAGCAGTCTGGAAACGACGCATGAAGTTGCGGATGCTCATGCCGTGTTCGCGGGCCACGTCTTCGAAGCGGAACTTGTCGGCGAAGTGTTCTTCGAGCCAATGCTGGATCTGCAGAATGATCACGTCCTGGTGCAGCTTCTGCCCGCCGAAACCGATCCGCCCCGGCGCATAGCTGCGCTGCACTTCGTAAAGAATGTCGCGGGCCACGGCCTGGGCCACGTTGGCGCCGCAAAAACGCTCGATCAGGTAAATGTAGAGATCGCAGGCCGAGGTGGTGCCGCCGGCGCAATACAGGTTGTCGGCGTCAGTCAGGTGTTTGTCCTGATTGAGCTGGACCTGCGGGAAGCGCTCGGCAAACGCATTGAAGAAACGCCAGTAGGTCGTCGCTTCCTTGCCATCGAGCAGCCCTGCCTCGGCCAGCCAGAACACCCCGGTAGCCTCGCCACACAACACGGCACCGCGTGCATGCTGCTGACGCAGCCACGGCAGGACCTGTGGATAACGTTTGCAGAGGGTATCGAAATCGTCCCAGAAGGCGGGAAGGATGATGACGTCGGCATTTTCCAGGCCGCCGTCCACCGGCATGATCACGTCGCTGAAGCTGTTCACTGGTTTGCCGTCGGGGCTGACCAGCCGGGTTTCAAACGCCGGTGTCAGGCCGTGGCCCAGTTGTTTGCCATAGCGCAGGCTGGCCAGATGGAAGAAATCCTTGGCTTGCATGAGGGTGGAAGCGAAAACCCGGTCGATAGCCAGGATGCTGACGCGCCGCAAGGGCGTGGAGACTTGGTTAGACATAATTCAACTTTATTCTTATAGGGGAAAGTGGTCACCAGACGGCTGGATCGTCTTATTTTTTGTCGGATGTGTCCAGTGTCCTGTATCGGAAGCGAGGCTTAGTCTCTAAAGGTCAATTCCGGCTAACAATAACCACAGGTGCCGCATGATCCCCAGAACCTTGTTCAGCTCCGAGCACGAACTTTTTCGCGACAGCGTGCGAACGTTCCTCGAAAAAGAGGCCGTGCCGTTCCATGGACAATGGGAAAAACAAGGCTATATCGACCGCAAACTCTGGAACAAGGCGGGGGAGGCGGGGATGCTCTGTTCGCATTTGCCGGAAGAATACGGCGGGCTGGGGGCAGACTTTCTCTACAGCGCGGTGGTGATCGAAGAGGTCGGTCGCCTGGGTCTGACCGGCATCGGCTTTTCTCTTCATTCGGACATTGTGGCGCCTTACATCCTGCATTACGGCAGTGAAGCGCTGAAACACAAATACCTGCCCAAACTGGTGTCCGGCGAGATGGTCACCGCGATTGCCATGACCGAACCGGGTGCCGGTTCCGATCTGCAAGGGGTGAAAACGACCGCTGTGCTAGATGGTGACGAATACGTGATCAACGGTTCGAAGACCTTCATCACCAATGGCTTTCTGGCTGACCTGGTGATCGTCGTGGCCAAGACCGATCCGAAGGCGGGGGCGAAGGGCACCAGTCTGTTTCTGGTGGAGGCCAATACGCCGGGCTTCGCCAAGGGCAAGCGTCTGGAAAAGGTCGGCATGAAGGCTCAGGACACCTCGGAGCTGTTCTTCCAGGACGTTCGGGTGCCGAAGGAAAATCTGCTGGGCCAGGCCGGGATGGGTTTCGCTTACCTGATGCAGGAACTGCCGCAGGAGCGTCTGACGGTCGCGGTGGGTGGCTTGGCGTCAGCCGAAGCGGCGTTGCAATGGACGCTGGATTACACCCGTGAGCGCAAGGCTTTCGGCAAGGCCATCGCCGACTTCCAGAACACCCGCTTCAAACTCGCTGAAATGGCGACCGAAATCCAGATCGGCCGGGTTTTCGTCGATCGCTGCCTGGAACTGCATCTGCAAGGCAAACTCGACGTGCCGACAGCGGCAATGGCCAAGTACTGGGGCACCGACCTGCAATGCAAGGTGCTCGATGAATGCGTGCAGCTGCATGGCGGTTACGGATTCATGTGGGAATACCCGATCGCCCGGGCGTGGGCAGATGCGCGGGTGCAGCGGATCTATGCCGGGACCAATGAGATCATGAAGGAGATTATTGCGCGGTCGCTGTAATTTGCAGTGACTGGGCGGACGCCATCGCGGGCAAGCCCGCTCCCACAAGGATTGCGCTGCACCTGTGGGAGCGGGCTTGCCCGCGATTGGATCTAAAGATCAATCAAGGAGCAGGATTCGGATGATCCTGGTGAATCGCCTCGATCCCAGCCAACACTTCGTCGGAAAGTTTGAGCTCGAAGCTGGCAATGTTGCTGTCCAGTTGCTCGAGCGTGGTGGCGCCGATGATGTTGCTGGTGACGAACGGTTGCTGTGTGACGAATGCCAGTGCCATCTGCGCCGGATCCAGACCGTGTTCACGAGCCAATGCCACATAACGGCTGCACGCTGCCTCTGACTGAGGATTGAAGTAGCGGCTGAAGCGGCTGTAGAGGCTCAGGCGACCTTTGGGCGGACGCGCGCCACCTTCGTATTTGCCCGACAGGAAGCCGAACGCCAGTGGTGAATAAGCGAGCAGGCCGCACTGTTCGCGGATGGCGATTTCCGCCAGGCCGACTTCGAAGCTGCGATTGAGCAGGTTGTAGGGGTTCTGGATCGATACGGCGCGCGGCCAGCCACGGGCTTCGGCGAGGGCGAGGAAACGCATGGTGCCCCATGGGGTTTCGTTGGACAGGCCGATGTGGCGGATCTTGCCGGCCTTGACCTGTTCGTCCAGTGCTTCGAGGGTGTCTTCCAATGGCGTGAGGTTGACTTCGCTCGTGTGCTTGTAGCCCAGTTGTCCGAAGAAATTGGTGCTGCGTTCCGGCCAGTGCAACTGATAGAGGTCGATGTAGTCGGTCTGCAAGCGCTTGAGGCTCGCATCCACGGCCTGGACGATGTGCTCGCGGTTGTGCTTGAGGTTTTTGTCGCGGATGTAGTCGATGGTATTTCCGGGGCCGGCGATCTTGCTTGCCAGGATCCAGTCGGCGCGATCGCCGCGACTTTTGAAGTAATTGCCGATGTAACGCTCGGTGGTGGCGTAGGTTTCGGCCTTGGGCGGCACCGGGTACATTTCGGCGGTGTCGATGAAATTGATGCCCGCGCTCTTGGCCCGTTCGATCTGGGCGAAGGCTTCAGCCTCGCTGTTTTGCTCGCCCCAGGTCATGGTGCCGAGGCAGATTGCACTCACGTTCAGATTGGTACGGCCTAGCTGGCGATAGTCCATCGGGTGCTCCTTGGGCAAAACAATCATAAAAGCAGGTTGAATTATTTTTCGCAATCTGCATAATTGCGCACCTCTTTCTGCAGTGGAAGTGATGCGCCGCCGCCGAAGAATCTTGCCGTTGAACGGACGCGCCGACCCGAGCCCCCGAAAGCGTCTGTATCCGGCTGCCTTTGACTTGTCAAAGTACGCACTATTCAGTAAGATCCGCCGTCTAATTTACAGGGCGGCCCCTGAGGCTATAAAGAATGAAAACTTTTACTGCTAAACCGGAAACAGTACAGCGCGACTGGTTTGTCGTCGACGCTGCAGGTCAGACCCTGGGTCGTCTGGCCACCGAAATCGCGAGCCGTCTGCGTGGCAAGCATAAAGCTGAGTACACTCCTCACGTTGACACCGGCGATTACATCGTCGTTATCAATGCCGAGCAGATTCGTGTAACCGGTGCTAAAACCACCGACAAAATCTACTACTCCCACTCCGGTTTCCCGGGCGGCATCAAGTCGATCAACTTCGAAAAGCTGATCGCTAAAGCCCCTGAGCGCGTGATCGAGACCGCGGTCAAAGGCATGCTGCCTAAGAACCCGCTGGGTCGCGACATGTATCGTAAGCTGAAAGTCTATGCGGGCGCTGTACACCCTCATACTGCTCAGCAGCCCCAAGAACTGAAGTTTTAACGGAATAGTTCATTATGTCGGCGACTCAAAATTACGGCACTGGCCGTCGCAAGACCGCAACCGCACGCGTTTTCCTGCGTCCGGGTACTGGTAACATCTCCATCAACAACCGTTCGCTGGATAATTTCTTCGGCCGCGAAACTGCCCGCATGGTAGTTCGTCAGCCGCTGGAATTGACTGAGACTGTCGAGAAGTTCGACATCTACGTCACCGTGATCGGCGGTGGTGTAAGTGGTCAAGCTGGCGCAATCCGCCACGGTATCACTCGCGCACTGATGCAGTACGACGAAACCCTGCGTGGCGCTCTGCGCAAAGCTGGCTTCGTTACTCGCGATGCTCGTGAAGTTGAACGTAAGAAAGTTGGTCTGCGTAAAGCGCGTAAGCGTCCGCAGTACTCGAAGCGTTAATTCGCTTTCGCGTTCAAAAAGAACGCCCAGTTTCCTCGCGAAGCTGGGCGTTTTTTTATGGGCGCGATTTATCAATGAATTGCGCTGTGACAACTTGCCACATCCGCAGAAGCCCTATACTGCAAGGCTTGGCAGTGGAGCCCCTCGGTAATTACCTTGTCAGAATTGGGGCTTTTCATTACCATTCGGCAAAATTTTTATAAGTTCAGATTTTTACTTAGTAGACGCCTGATTTAACAGGCCACAAAGCTGATGGGAGAGGACTGAATGAGCAATGACGGCGTGAATGCAGGCCGGCGTCGCTTCTTGGTAGCAGCCACATCCGTGGTGGGTGCTGCAGGAGCGGTGGGGGCTGCGGTCCCGTTCGTGGGGTCATGGTTTCCCAGTGCCAAGGCGAAAGCTGCAGGTGCACCGGTGAAAGTGAATGTCAGCAAAATCGAGCCAGGTCAGCAAATGATTGCTGAGTGGCGCGGCCAGCCGGTGTTCATTGTCCGCCGTACGGAGGAAATCCTGGGGAATCTGAAAAAGATCGAGGGCCAGCTGTCTGACCCGACCTCCAAGAACTCTACGCAACCGACCTATGTCGACCCGGAGACGCGTTCGATCAAGCCAGAAGTTCTGCTGCTGATCGGTATCTGCACTCACCTGGGTTGCTCTCCGACCTTCCGTCCAGAAGTGGCACCTGCCGACCTGGGCAAGGATTGGGTAGGTGGTTATTTCTGCCCTTGCCACGGTTCCCATTACGATTTGGCTGGCCGCGTCTACAAGTCGCAACCTGCGCCTTTGAACCTGCCAGTTCCCCCGCATTCCTATGAGACCGATGACATCATTGTCATTGGCGTCGATACGGAGAAAGCGTGATGAGCAAGTTCATGGATTGGGTTGATGCGCGCTTCCCCGCGACCAAAATGTGGGAAGACCATCTCAGCAAGTACTACGCCCCGAAGAACTTCAACTTCTTCTATTTCTTTGGCTCCCTCGCACTGCTCGTTCTGGTCAACCAGATCGTTACCGGTGTCTGGCTGACGATGAGCTACACCCCGTCGGCGGAAGAAGCGTTTGCTTCCGTCGAATACATCATGCGCGACGTCGAGCACGGCTCGATCCTGCGCATGTTGCACGCAGTCGGTGCTTCGATGTTCTTCATCGTCGTTTACCTGCATATGTTCCGTGGTCTGCTTTACGGTTCGTACCAGAAGCCGCGTGAGCTGGTGTGGGTGTTCGGCATGCTGATCTACCTGGCATTGATGGCTGAGGCCTTCATGGGTTATCTGCTGCCGTGGGGCCAGATGTCCTACTGGGGCGCCCAGGTGATCATCTCGCTGTTCGGTGCGATCCCGGTCATCGGTAACGACCTGACCCAGTGGATTCGTGGTGACTACCTGATTTCCGGTATTACCCTGAACCGCTTCTTCGCCTTGCATGTGGTTGCGCTGCCGATCGTGATCCTCGGTCTGGTGGTGGTGCACATTCTGGCGCTGCACGAAGTCGGTTCGAACAATCCGGATGGCGTCGACATCAAGAAGCACAAAGACGAAAACGGCGTACCGCTGGACGGCATTGCCTTCCACCCGTACTACACCGTGAAAGATATCGTCGGCGTGGTGGTGTTCCTGTTCATCTTCTGCTCGATCGTATTCTTCTTCCCGGAAATGGGCGGCTACTTCCTCGAGAAGCCGAACTTTGAAGTGGCGAACGCCTTCAAGACGCCTGAGCACATCGCTCCGGTCTGGTACTTCACACCGTTCTACGCGATTCTGCGGGCGGTTCCGGACAAGCTCCTGGGCGTAATCGCCATGGGCGCGGCCATCGCTGTGCTGTTCGTCCTGCCGTGGCTCGATCGCAGCCCGGTCAAGTCGATGCGCTACAAAGGCTGGCTGAGCAAGATCTGGCTCTGGGTGTTCTGCATCTCGTTCGTGATCCTGGGTGTGTTGGGTGTTCTGGCACCAACGCCAGGCCGTACGTTGCTGTCGCAGGTGTGTACCTTCCTGTACTTCGCCTACTTCATTCTGATGCCGTTCTACACCAGGCTCGAGAAGACCAAACCGGTTCCGGAAAGGGTGACTGGCTGATGAAAAAGCTATTTGCTGTAATGATTCTTGCGGCGATGCCTGTACTGTCTTTCGCATCGACATCGAGTGGCCCGGAGCTGGAAAAGGTCGATATCGACGTTTCTGACAAGGCTGCCATGCAGGACGGCGCACGTACGTTCGCCAACTATTGCATGGGCTGCCACAGCGCCAAGTTCCAGCGCTACGAGCGTGTTGCCGATGACCTGGGCATTCCTCATGAGCTGATGCTCGAGAAGCTGGTGTTCACCGGCGCCAAGATTGGCGATCACATGAACATCGGCATGCAGCCGGCTGATGCCAAGACCTGGTTCGGTGCGGCGCCGCCCGACCTGACGCTGGTGGCTCGTGTTCGTGGCACAGACTGGCTCTACGGCTACCTGCGTTCCTTCTATGAAGACCCGTCGCGTCCTTGGGGCGTGAACAACAAGGTGTTCCCGAACGTCGGCATGCCTAACGTTCTGGTCGGCCTACAGGGTCGTCAGGTGGTAGGCTGTAAGCAAGTTCAAATCGTCGAAGACGGCAAGAAGCAATACGATCCGCTGACCGGCACCGCTTTGACCCATGAAGCCTGCGATCAACTGACTGTATTGCCGAAAACCGGCACGCTGAACGAAGAGCAGTTCGACGAGAAGGTCAAGAACCTGGTGACCTTCCTGGCCTACTCGGCCAACCCGGTGAAGCTGCAGCATCAGCGCATCGGTACCTATGTGTTGCTGTACCTGGCGTTCTTCTTCGTATTCGCTTACTTGCTCAAGCGTGAATACTGGAAAGACGTCCATTGATAAAGCTGTAAGCCATTGCTGTTAATCGCGCGCGCCCAGGGGCGTCTCTGAAGGTGTAACGAGTCTGGTGATCCAGGCGTTACGGGAGGCGCCCTCTGGGCGCGCGTGTTTTTCCGTTTCCGATAATTTCAACAAGCGAGGAGGACCGCCATGGGCGTGACCAATCGGTTGGCCTGTTACTCCGACCCCGCCGACCACTATTCCCACCGAGTGCGCATCGTACTTGCAGAGAAGGGTGTCAGCGCCGAGATCATTTACGTGGAAGCTGGTCGCCAGCCGCCTAAACTGATTGAGGTGAACCCTTACGGAAGTCTACCCACCCTGGTCGATCGTGACCTGGCGTTGTGGGAGTCGACCGTGGTGATGGAGTATCTGGATGAGCGTTACCCGCACCCGCCATTGCTGCCGGTTTATCCTGTGGCGCGTGCCAACAGTCGTCTGCTGATTCATCGCATTCAGCGTGACTGGTGTGGTCTGGTGGATTTGATTCTGGATTCGCGGACCAAGGAAGCAGCCCGTGTCGTGGCTCGTAAAGAGCTGCGCGAAAGCCTGACAGGCGTGTCGCCGTTGTTTGCCGACAAGCCGTTTTTCCTCAGTGAGGAACAAAGTCTGGTGGATTGCTGCCTATTACCAATACTCTGGCGATTGCCGATTCTGGGTATTGAACTGCCGCGGCCTGCCAAGCCGCTGCTTGATTATATGGAGCGCTCGTTTGCGCGTGAGGCTTTCCAGGCGAGTCTGTCTGGTGTCGAACGCGATATGCGCTAAGGCTTAAGGAGCCGCTATGAACTCCAGTCGACCTTATCTGGTCCGCGCGCTCTACGAGTGGATTGTGGACAACGATTGCACCCCGCACATGCTGGTTAATTCCGAGTATCCATCGGTGCAGGTGCCTCAGGGTTTTGCCAGTGACGGACAGATTGTCCTGAACGTTTCCCCGGCAGCCGTGCGTCATCTGCACATGGACAACGAGGCAGTCAGTTTCGAGGGGCGCTTCGGTGGCGTTCCGCACACCCTGTACGTGCCTATCGCATCGATCCTGGGCATTTACGCTCGGGAGAACGGTCAGGGCATGGTGTTCGATATGGAATCGCCTCTGGAAGACGAGGAAGATATCGAGGCGGATGATGATGTTCCGCCACCCGACAGCGAGCCGCCGCGTCCCAGCGGTCGACCGAGTTTGAAGGTGGTGAAGTAAAAAAAAAGGCGATCCGAATGGATCGCCTTTTTTTTTACTTCACCACCTTCAAACGGGTAGGAGCTGCCGAAGGCTGCGATCTTTTGACTTTGTTTTTCAAGATCAAAAGATCGCAGCCTTTGGCAGCTCCTACAGGGCGGTGGCAATCTCGAGGATGCCATCGCCGGTAAGCAAGTATCAGTCGATGTACTCAAACAACTTCACGATCTTCTGCACGCCGGAAACGCCTTGTACCAGATTGGTCGCCTGGGCTGCTTCCTGCTTGGTCAGAAGACCCAGCAGATAGACGATGCCGTTTTCCGTCACAACCTTGATGCGCGACCCCGGGATGGAAGCGTCGGTGAGCATCTGGGTCTTGATCTTGGTAGTCAGCCAGGTGTCGTTCTGGCGCGCCAGCAGCGAGGAGGGCGCCAGTACTTGCAGCTCGTTGTGCACCTTCTTTACCCGCTGAACGGCCGAGGCAACCTGTTCGGCCTTGGCCTTGAGGTCGGCGCGAGGGGTTTGCCCGGCGAGCAGCACCACACCATTGAAGCTGGTGACGACGATGTGCGAGTTGTTGTCCAGGTCTGGATCGGCCTTGGCGATGTTTACACCGGCCTTGGTTTCGATCAGGGAGTCGTCGATCTTGCTACCGAAGGTGCGGGTGCCACGGTCATCATCGATCGGCGCTTCACGGCTGGCGTTAACCACCGAGGTGCAGCCGCTGATGCCAAGGCACAGGGTCAAGGCCAGAAGGCCTAGGCGATTAGGGGTCATTCTTCACTCCCGAACAGTTGGCTGTCGATCAAATCGCAAAGGCAATGGATCGCCAGCAGGTGGACTTCCTGAATACGTGCGGTGACGTTGGCCGGTACGCGAATCTCGACGTCCTCAGGCAAAAGCAGTGACGCCATGCCGCCGCCATCACGACCGGTCAATGCTACGACAATCATTTCGCGATCATGTGCGGCCTGGATCGCTTGAATTATGTTTGCCGAGTTGCCGCTGGTGGAAATCGCCAGCAAAACATCACCCGGCTGGCCGAGGGCGCGAATCTGTTTGGAGAAGATTTCGTTGTAGCTGTAATCGTTGGCGATCGAGGTGATCGTCGAGCTGTCGGTGGTCAGCGCGATGGCGGGCAGGCTCGGGCGCTCGCGCTCGAAGCGGTTGAGCAGCTCGGATGAGAAGTGCTGTGCGTCACCGGCGGAGCCGCCGTTGCCGCAGGACAGCATTTTGCCCTCGTTGAGCAGGGCGTTGACCATGACCTGGCTGGCTTGCTCGATGTGCGGTGCAAGTACGTCCATCGCCTGTTGCTTGGTGTCGATACTGGCCTGAAAAAGCTGGCGAATTCGCGATTGCATGTCCATCTGTGTGACCTTAATTAGCGCGGCTACTCGGCACATGAATGTGCAGCCCGCAAAGCAAAGAGCAAAAGTGTTGGGTGAAGGTGTCCGGTTTGGGGGGCGCGCGATCAGCTGTCGAAGGCATTCTGCAACCAGTTCAACTGATCAAGGTTGCTGTCGATGGCAACCACGTCGAAGCGGCAGGGGGAATTGGCCCAACGCGACTCGCGCTGAAGAAAATACTGCGCGGCGAAAATCAGTTTCTGCCGTTTGCGCCCATCGATGCTATCGAGCGCGCCACCCCATTGGGTGTTTTTTCTGTAGCGGACTTCGACGAATACTACTGTATCGCCATCAAGCATGACCAGATCAAGCTCGCCGCGTTTACACAACCAGTTCTGCGCCAGCAGGCGCAGACCTTGTTGTTGAAGATGCTCGAGCGCATGACGCTCGGCATCTTTACCGCTTTGCTGGCGTGACCTGTCAGGCATCAGCGCGAGGTATCCGGCAGGCGTTGAATCTGACCGTTGGTGAACTCTGCCCATGGCAACTGACGCTCGACCCGTTGATTCTGAGTCATGCCCAGGCTACCCGATTGGCCCTGGATGCGGCTGTCCGGCAAGGCCTTGAGTTGCCCCAGGCGCGGTGCCAGGCGATAGGCGTCCACGCCCATCGCGTACAGGCGGCCCAAGCTGCCGCCGGCTTGTGGCCATTGTGCAGTGACTTGTTTGCGCAGCGGGTCGTTGGCATCCAGCAGCCATGGGGTTTCGCAGAAGCGAATACCGTTCATGTCGTTGTACTGGTTCTGGTCGCCGCTGGCGCTGAATACGTGGGAGGTGGCGTAAACCGGCACGTCACCCGCGTACTGGAAGTTCAGGGTCGGTTTGATCTGTTGAGCCTGTTGCGGCGTTGCGGCCAGGAAGATGAACTCGATGTCCTGGCGGCGCGAAGGTTGTGCGGCAACCTGCGAGCCAACGGTGCTTTGCAGGCTCTTGGCGCGGCCTTCGCTCTGGCGCAGCTGGAACATGTCGGCAATCTGCTGGGCCAGTTGCACTGGCTGGTCGACGCGTTCAGTGGCGACGATGCTGCCACCGTTGGCTTGCCAATCCTGGCTGAACGCCCGGAGTACGCGATCACCCCATTCGCCTTTCGGCACCATGATGGCGGCGCGGTGCAGGCCATCGGCGCGCGCACGACGGGACACTTCGCGGGCTTCGTCTTCAGCAGCAAGGCCGAACTGGAACAGTTGGGCCGGACCTTGTTCGCCTTCGCTGTAGTTCAGCGCCAGGGTGGTGATCGGCAGTTGTGGGCGTGCGCTGAGCTGTTTGACCAGCGGCTTCTCCAGCGGGCCGACTACCAGTTGCACGCCATCAGCCTGGGCCTTGCGATAGAACTCGTCGAGGGAGGTCAGGCGCGAGCTGTCATAGAACTCGATGGCTGGCGGCTTCTGCCCGGCTTGTTGCGCCTGGTAGTGAGCGGCCATGAAGCCTTCGCGTAGTGCTTTGCCAACTGAACCCAGCGGGCCGTCTTGCGGCAGCAGCAGGGCGATCTTGCTCAGGGGCTGGCTGGCGAGCTCCTTGAGTTTGGTCAGTGGCAACGGCAGCTGGATGGCAGCCGGGTGCTTTGGATTCTGTTCGCGCCAGTTGTCGATCGCAGCTTGCTGCTGTTCCAGGGTGCCGGCTGTTTTCACCGCCAGCGCCAGACGTATCCAGCCGCCGAGGTCGTCGTCGGTGGTCGGCTGCAATTGATCGGTCGGCAGCGAAGCGATCAGGGTCCAGATCGCTTCGTGGTTTTTGCTGGCTGCTTCACCTTCAAGCATCGGGGCAATAAAGATGCGCTCCCGTGCGGCGGCCAGGGTCTGGCCGTCGGCCTCAAGGGCGCGAGCATGAACGGTGCCGGTGCGAACTTGTTGTTCGACGGGCAGTTCGCCCAGGCGTTGCAGGCTCGGATGGCTCAGGGCAGTCAGCGCCGCTTTGGGCTGATTGCGGGCCATGGCCAGTTCAGCCGCCAGGGTGCTGGCGAAGACTTGTTGGCCAGGCTTGAGTTGTTCCACCGGGACCTGTTGCAGGATTTGCGCGGACTGGCCGGCATTGCCCTGACGATAAGCCAGGTCTGCTGCGCTCAAGCGCAATAGAGCGGCTTTTTCCGGATCTTTACTTTTAGTGGCCTGTTCGAGCAGTTGCTCGATACTGGCGTCCGGGGTCCGTGGAAGTTCGCCAAGGCTGGAAGAGGGCGAGCTGGCGCAAGCCGCCAGCAAGGCAGCGAGGCAGAGGGCAGTGAACAGCCGCAGGCAAGCGATCATGTAAGTGTTCCTGATACTCGATCAAATTAGCGTGGAATTGTACCCAAGCACTGGCCGGGGCGCGATGTTACTGGCGTGAATCGATCAATTTAGCTCGTGCAAATGTTGCAGCGCTGCACAAAAGGCTGGAAAACCCGGGGAGGGCAAGGCGTATCGCAAGCGCCGCTACGCGCTACAATGTCGCCTTTTACCGATCATGAGGTGTGCGCTTTGACTGCTCCAGGTGCTTTGAATTCCGCTGCTGGCTCGCTTTATGTGGTGGCGACGCCCATCGGCAACCTGGACGATATCAGTGCGCGTGCGCTGAAGATCCTGCGCGAGGTCGCCTTGATCGCGGCCGAAGATACTCGCCATTCCCAGCGATTGATGCAGCATTTCGGTATTCCCACGCCGCTGGCGGCCTGCCATGAACACAACGAGCGGGAGGAGGGTAACCGCTTTATCACGCGTCTGCTGGCGGGCGACGATGTGGCGTTGATTTCCGACGCCGGGACGCCACTGATTTCCGATCCGGGTTATCACTTGGTGCGTCAGGCCCGTGCCGCAGGAATCAATGTGGTGCCGGTTCCGGGTGCATGCGCATTGATTGCGGCGTTGTCGGCGGCGGGGCTGCCGTCCGACCGTTTCATCTTCGAAGGGTTTTTGCCGGCCAAGGCTGTCGGCCGACGTGCTCGTCTGGAACTCGTTAAAGAAGAACCGCGCACGCTGATTTTCTATGAAGCACCGCATCGCATCCTTGAATGCCTGCAAGACATGGAGCTGGTATTTGGTGCTGAGCGTCCGGCATTGCTGGCGCGGGAACTGACCAAGACCTTCGAAACCCTTAAAGGCTTGCCGTTGGCCGAGTTGCGCGAGTTCGTCGAATCGGACAGCAATCAACAGCGTGGCGAGTGTGTGGTGCTGGTGGCGGGCTGGACTGCCCCTGAGACGGAAGACGCTGTCAGCAGTGAGGCCATGCGCATTCTCAATCTGTTACTCGAAGAGATGCCGCTCAAGCGTGCGGCGGCATTGGCCGCGCAAATTACCGGCGAACGCAAGAATGTGCTTTATCAGGTCGCGCTGGATAAACAGAAGGGCGAGTAAAACCGACATGCAGCGCCGGCCAGAGGCTTTTAGCGCTTGTTCTTCGGCCGCTCTGCCGTTAATCTTCGCGGCGGAGAGTCGATCGGACAGTCGCTGCCCTCTATGAAAATTAGGGGGGGGAGGAAAGTCCGGGCTCCATAGGGCGAAGTGCCAGGTAATGCCTGGGAGGCGTGAGCCTACGGAAAGTGCCACAGAAAATAACCGCCTAAGCGCTTCGGCGCCGGTAAGGGTGAAAAGGTGCGGTAAGAGCGCACCGCACGTCTGGCAACAGTTCGTGGCTAGGTAAACCCCACTTGGAGCAAGACCAAATAGGGTCCCAAGGCGTGGCCCGCGCTGGGACCGGGTAGGTTGCTAAAGATGTCCAGTGATGGCCATCGTAGACGAATGACTGTTCAAGACAGAACCCGGCTTACAGATCGACTCTCCACCTTTTTTTCCTCTCTGCCGAGTCATTGGCAGCGATGTGTGTAATGGCAATTTCCCTCCCTGCTGAATCAATAGCAGAAGCGCTTTTGTAATACCGAAAAAATCTTACTCTTAACAAACTACTTTAACTTCTGAACGCAGCCTTCTGTGCTGATTCAAGTTATTGAGCGAATTCATCCGTCAGATTCTCGTTAACCCTCCTTTTACGCTCCTAAATCTCCGTTCTGTAAGGCTTTTCCTTTAATCCGCGCCTTGACGGTGTGGTGGGCGCATTCCTATAGTGTGCGCAAGTGGCGGAAAGTGGCATGAAGTGGGTTTTTTGAGCGTAAAACGCTAATATTTGGAGAAACGCTGACGTGTTTCGCGGAGCTAACGCTATCAGTCTCGATGCAAAGGGCCGTCTCGCTATGCCGAGCCGGTACCGTGACGAGCTGGTTTCGCGAAGTTCCGGTCAGTTAATCGTCACCATCGATGCCGTTGATCCGTGTTTGTGTGTTTATCCCCTCGATGAGTGGGAAATTATCGAAACCAAACTGCGCGCACTGCCTTCGCTTCGCGAAGAGAACCGCCGCCTGCAACGTTTACTGATTGGTAATGCCGTCGACCTCGAGCTCGATGGCAGTGGTCGTTTTCTGGTTCCACCACGTCTTCGCGAATATGCCAAGTTGGATAAGCGCGCAATGTTGGTAGGCCAACTGAACAAGTTCCAATTGTGGGACGAGGATGCCTGGAATGCGGTTTCTGCCGCTGACCTGGCTGCTATTCAACAACCGGGCGCTATGCCTGATGAACTGCGTGATTTGATCCTGTGACTATTGATAGCGGCTTTAACCACATCACCGTACTGCTTGACGAAGCCGTCGAGGCTCTCGCCGTACGTCCTGATGGCTGCTATCTGGACGGTACGTTCGGACGTGGCGGACACAGTCGGTTGATCCTCATCCAGCTCGGGCCTGATGGTCGGTTGCTCGGATTCGACAAAGATCCTCAAGCGATTGCCACCGGGCAAACGCTAGCGGCCGAAGACGGCCGCTTTGTCGTTGTGCAGCGCAGCTTTGCCGAGCTCGGTTCGGAAGTTGCCGAGCGCGGTCTGGCCGGCAAGGTCAGCGGCGTTCTGCTCGACCTCGGCGTGTCTTCGCCGCAGCTCGACGACCCTGAGCGCGGTTTCAGTTTCCTCAATGACGGTCCGTTGGACATGCGCATGGACCCGTCCCGCGGGATCAGCGCCGCCGAGTTCGTCAACACCGCGCCGGTGGAAGAAATCGCCCGGGTGTTCAAGCAATACGGCGAAGAGCGTTTCTCCGGTCGCATGGCACGTGCCGTGGTCGAGCGTCGCGACATCAAGCCGTTCGAGCGCACTGGCGATCTGGCTGAAGTGCTGAAAGTCGCCAACCCGGCATGGGAAAAGGGCAAGAACCCGGCCACCCGTGCATTCCAGGGCCTGCGTATCCACGTAAACAACGAACTGGGCGATCTGGAAGCTGGCCTCGAAGCCGCGCTGGAATGCCTGGAAGTGGGCGGCCGTCTGGTCGTCATCAGCTTCCACTCGCTGGAAGACCGCATCGTCAAACTGTTCATGCGCAAACTGGTGAAAGGCGAAGCCGACAACCTGCCGCGCAACCTGCCGGTCCGTCACGTCGCTTTCGAACCGAAAATCAAAATCCATGGCAAAGCGCAGTCCGCCTCCGAGGCCGAACTCAAAGCCAACCCACGTTCCCGTAGCGCCATCATGCGTGTCGCGGAGAAGTTGCGGTGAGCAAGCTTTTCGCCAAGCCACTTCCGGGCGGAAGCTTTTTCATGCTGCTGCTGTTTGTCGGCGTGCTCGTGTCGGCCATCGGCGTGTCCTATAGCGCGCACTGGAACCGTCAGTTGCTGAATTCTCTGTACGGCGAATTGAGTGTGCGCGACAAGGCGCAGGCGGAGTGGGGCCGGTTGATTCTCGAGCAGAGCACCTGGACCGCTCATAGCCGTATCGAAGTCCTGGCCACCGAGCAACTGAAGATGCGCATTCCCGGCGCCGCTGAAGTGCAGATGGTGGCGCCATGATGAAACTCGAAGGCGCGCTCTTTCCATGGCGGTTCCGTCTGGTGGTCGGGTTGCTCGGCATCATGGTGGCGGCGATTGCCTGGCGCATCATTGATTTGCAAGTGGTCGACCGTGCCTTCCTTAAAGGTCAGGGCGATGCGCGCAGCGTTCGTCATATTCCAATTCCGGCTCACCGTGGTCTGATCACCGACCGTAACGGCGAGCCGTTGGCCGTGAGTACCCCGGTCACCACCCTGTGGGCCAACGCCAAGGAAATGCAAACGGCCAAAGAGAAGTGGCCGGCACTGGCGGCTGCCCTGGGGCAGGACCCGAAAGCCCTGGCCGAACGTCTCGAAGCCCAGGCCAATAAAGAATTCATTTATCTGGTGCGCGGGCTGACCCCCGAGCAAGGCCAGGCTGTGCTCGATCTGAAAGTGCCGGGCGTTTATGGCATCGAAGAGTTCCGGCGTTTCTACCCGGCCGGCGAAGTCACCGCTCACATGGTCGGCTTTACCGACATCGATGACCACGGACGCGAAGGCGTCGAGCTTGCCTACGACGAATGGCTGGCCGGCGTGCCCGGCAAGCGACAGGTGATCAAGGACCGGCGCGGCCGGCTGATCAAAGATGTCCAGGTCACCAAAAACGCCAAGGCCGGCAAGCCCTTGGCGTTGTCCATTGACCTGCGTCTGCAATACCTGGCCAACCGTGAACTGCGCAACGCGATCATCGAGAACGGCGCCAAGGCTGGCAGCCTGGTGATCATGGACGTGAAGACCGGCGAGATCCTGGCCATGGTCAACCAGCCGACCTACAACCCGAACAACCGTCGCAACCTGCAGCCGGCGATGATGCGTAACCGCGCGATGATCGACGTGTTCGAGCCGGGTTCGACCATGAAAGCGATTTCCATGAGCGCCGCGATTGAAACCGGCCGCTGGAAGCCGACCGATACCGTTGAGGTGTATCCAGGCACCTTGCAGATTGGTAAGTACACCATCAAGGACGTATCCAAGAGTGAAGGCCCGGTACTCGACCTGACCGGTATTCTGATCAATTCCAGTAACGTCGGCATGAGTAAGGTCGCGTTCGATATTGGCGGCGAAACGATTTTCCGCCTGGCGCAGAAAGTCGGCCTCGGCCAGGACACCGGCCTCGGCTTCCCGGGCGAGCGCGTTGGCAACCTGCCGAACTACCGCGAATGGCGCAAAGCTGAAACCGCGACGCTGTCCTACGGCTACGGTATTTCCGTGACCGCGATCCAGTTGGTCCACGCCTTCTCGGCCCTGGCCAACAATGGTCGCCTCGCGCCGCTGACCCTGATCAAAACCGACAAGGCGCCGCAAACCACACAGGTGTTGCCGGAAGCCGTCGCGAAAACCATGCAAACCATGCTGCAACAAGTGATCGAAGCCCCGCGCGGTGTATTCCGTGCGCAGGTGCCGGCGTATCACGTGGGCGGCAAGTCGGGTACTGCACGTAAAACGTCGGTCGGCACCAAGGGCTACGCCGAGAATTCCTACCGCTCGCTGTTCGCCGGCTTCGGCCCGATGAGCGATCCGCGTTACGCAATCGTGGTGGTGATCGATGAACCGACCAAGGCCGGTTACTTCGGTGGTCTGGTATCGGCGCCGGTGTTCAGCAAAGTGATGTCCGGGACCCTGCGCCTGATGAACGTCACCCCGGACAACCTGCCTGCCACTCAACAAGCGAACGCCGCACCGGTCGTTCCGCTGAAAGCTAATGGAGGGCGCGGCTGATGTCGCTGAGCCTGAACAAGATTTTCGCCCACGCCGGCCGCGATCTGTTGATCCGCGAATTGGCGCTGGACAGCCGTAACGTACGGGCAGGCGATCTGTTTCTCGCGGTTCCTGGTGGCAAGTTCGACGGGCGTGCGCACATCGCCGACGCCTTGCAACGCGGCGCTGCTGCCGTGGCTTATGAAGTCGAAGGCGCGACCGTGCTGCCGATTACCGACGTGCCATTGATTCCGGTCAAAGGCCTGGCGGCGCAACTGTCGGACATCGCCGGGCGTTTTTATGGCGACCCGAGCCGTCATTTGAACCTGATCGGCGTGACCGGCACCAACGGTAAAACCAGCGTGACCCAACTGGTTGCCCAGGCGCTCGACCTGCTTGGTCAGCACTGCGGCATTGTCGGCACCCTGGGCTCCGGTTTCTACGGCTCGCTGGAAAGCGGTCTGCACACCACACCGAACCCGATTGCGGTGCAAGCGACCCTCGCCGACCTGAAAAAAGCCGGCGCCAAGGCCGTGGCCATGGAAGTCTCTTCCCACGGTCTGGATCAGGGCCGCGTGACTGCGTTGGCATTCGATGTGGCGGTGATGACCAACCTGTCGCGCGATCATCTGGATTACCACGGCACCATGCAGGCCTATGGCGAAACCAAGGCCAAGTTGTTTGCCTGGAATGATCTGAAGTGCCGGGTGGTCAACCTGGACGACGATTTCGGTCGGCAACTGGCTGCCGATAAAGGCGAGTCGCGACTGATCACTTACAGCCTGGAAGATTCCAGCGCCTACCTGTATTGCCGCGAAGCGCAGTTCGATGACGAAGGCGTGCGCGCCACGCTGGTCACGCCGCAAGGCGAGCACCATTTGCGCAGCACCTTGCTCGGTCGTTTCAACTTGAGCAACGTGTTGGCTGCGGTCGGCGCTTTGCTCGGGCTGGACTACGCGCTGGATGAAATTCTCAAAGTGCTGCCGAAACTCGAAGGCCCGGCCGGTCGCATGCAGCGCCTGGGCGGCGGTACCCAGCCGTTGGTGGTGGTCGATTACGCCCACACACCGGATGCGCTGGAAAAAGTCTTGATGGCCCTGCGTCCTCACGCCAAAGGCCGGTTGCTGTGCCTGTTCGGTTGCGGTGGTGATCGCGATCGTGGCAAGCGTCCGCTGATGGCGGAAGTGGTCGAGCGTCTGGCCGATGGCGTACTGGTCACCGATGACAATCCGCGCACCGAAGACCCTACCGTGATTTTCGACGACATCCGCGCCGGTTTCACCGCTGTGGATAAAGTTGCCTTCGTCGCCGGCCGTGGCCAGGCGATTGCCCAATTGATCGGCAGTGCTTCGGCGGATGATGTGGTTGTCCTGGCCGGTAAAGGTCACGAGGACTATCAGGAAATCAACGGCGAGCGCCACGCTTTCTCCGATCTGGTCGAGGCCGATCACGCCCTGACCGCGTGGGAGGTGGCCCATGCTTAAAGCCTTGAAACTGAGCGAACTGACCAGCGCATTGAATGGCCGTCTGATTGCCAGCGACGCCAGCTTCGACGGCGTCAGCATCGACAGCCGCGCAATCAAGCCCGGCCAGCTGTTTATTGCTCTGGCCGGCCCGCGTTTCGATGGCCATGACTACCTCAATGACGTCGCCGCCAAAGGCGCCGTGGGTGCCCTGGTCGAGCGCGAAGTTGCCGACAGCGCGCTGCCGCAACTGCTGGTCAAGGACACCCGCCAGGCCCTCGGCCAATTGGGCGCGATGAACCGTGCGGCATTCACTCAGCCGGTCGTGGCCATCACCGGTTCCAGCGGCAAGACCACGGTCAAGGAAATGCTCGCGAGCATCCTGCGCACGCGCGGTCCGGTGTTGGCGACCCGAGGCAACCTGAACAATGACCTGGGTGCTCCGCTGACCCTGCTCGAATTGGCACCGGAACATACCGCTGCCGTGATCGAACTCGGCGCTTCGCGGCTCGGCGAGATTGCCTACACCGTCGGCATGACCAAGCCCCGCGTGGCTGTTATCAACAACGCTGGGACCGCCCACGTCGGCGAGTTCGGCGGGCCGGAAAAAATCGTTGAAGCCAAGGGCGAGATTCTCGAAGGGCTGGATGCCGATGGCGTCGCCGTGCTGAATCTCGACGACAAGGCTTTTGAAATCTGGAAAACCCGAGCCGCCGGTCGCAAAGTGCTGACGTTTGCCCTGAGCAACATCAGCGCCGACTTCTACGCCAGCGATCTGGACCGCGATGCCCGCGGTTGCCCGGCGTTCAACCTGCACAGCCCTGAAGGTGTGGAACGGGTTCAGCTGAACCTGCTCGGCACCCATAACGTCGCCAATGCCATGGCCGCCGCCGCTGCAGCCCATGCCTTGGGCGTGTCGCTGTTCGGCATCGCCACCGGTCTCGGCGCCGTGCAACCGGTCAAGGGTCGCACCGTCGCGCAACTGGCAACTAACGGTATGCGCGTGATCGATGACACGTACAACGCAAACCCCACCTCCATGTGCGCCGCCGTTGATATACTCGCCGGCTTTTCCGGCCGCACCGTTTTGGTGCTCGGAGATATCGGCGAGTTGGGCGATTGGGCGGAGCAGGGGCACCGCGATGTGGGCGAGTACGCTCGCGGCAAGGTTTCCGCGCTTTACGCGGTCGGGCCAATGATGACCCACGCCGTAAACGCTTTCGGCGAGCAGGCTTTTCACTTCAGCACTCAGGCTGAGCTGATCAAGGCCCTGGAAGCCGAGCAGGACACAAACACCACCATTTTGATCAAGGGCTCGCGCAGCGCCGCGATGGAAAACATCGTCGCCGCTTTGTGCGGGACCCGTCTGGAGAAACATTAATGCTGCTGCTGCTAGCGGAGTATCTGCAACAGTTCTACAAAGGCTTCGCGGTCTTTCAGTACCTGACCCTGCGCGGGATTCTCGGTGTGCTGACTGCGCTGGTCTTGTCGCTGTGCTATGGCCCCTGGATGATCCGCACCTTGCAGAACCGTCAGATCGGTCAATCCGTTCGCAACGACGGCCCGCAATCGCACCTGTCCAAATCCGGCACCCCGACCATGGGCGGCGCGCTGATTCTGTCGTCCATCGGCGTCAGTACGTTGCTTTGGGCCGACCTGAGCAACCGTTATGTCTGGACCGTGTTGCTGGTGACGTTGCTGTTCGGCGCCATCGGCTGGGTCGATGACTACCGCAAAGTGATCGAGAAAAACTCTAAAGGCCTTCCGAGCCGCTGGAAGTATTTCTGGCAGTCGGTGTTCGGCCTCGGCGCGGCGATCTTCCTTTATATGACCGCGGCAACGCCGGTAGAAACCACCCTGATCCTGCCGATGCTCAAGGACTACAGCATTCCGCTGGGCGCGGGTTTCATCGTCCTGACCTATTTCGTAATCGTTGGCTCGAGCAACGCGGTCAACCTGACCGACGGCCTCGACGGTCTGGCGATCATGCCTACCGTGATGGTCGGCGGCGGCTTGGGGATTTTCTGCTATCTGTCGGGTAACGTGAAATTCGCCGAATACCTGCTGATTCCTTACGTACCGGGCGCGGGTGAGTTGATCGTGTTCTGCGGCGCGTTGATCGGCGCGGGCCTGGGTTTCCTCTGGTTCAACACCTATCCGGCCCAAGTGTTCATGGGCGACGTCGGCGCACTGGCGCTGGGCGCGGCCTTGGGCACCATCGCGGTGATCGTCCGTCAGGAAATCGTCCTGTTCATCATGGGCGGCGTGTTCGTGATGGAGACCCTGTCGGTTGTCATCCAGGTTGCCTCCTTTAAGTTGACCGGTCGCCGTGTGTTCCGCATGGCACCGATACACCACCACTTTGAACTCAAGGGCTGGCCCGAGCCGCGTGTGATCGTCCGTTTCTGGATCATCACCGTGATTCTGGTACTGGTCGGCCTTGCCACCCTGAAGCTGAGGTAGAACGAGTGTCTCTGATCGCTTCTGACCACTTCCGCATCGTTGTCGGCCTCGGCAAGAGCGGCATGTCCCTGGTTCGCTTCCTGGCGAACCGGGGCGTGTCGTTTGCTGTCGCCGATACGCGGGAAAATCCACCGGAACTGGCCACGCTCAAGCGTGACTATCCGCACGTGGAAGTGCGTTGTGGCGAGCTGGACGTCGAATTCCTGTGCCGTGCCGACGAGCTCTACGTGAGCCCCGGCCTGGCGCTGGCGACCCCGGCCCTGCAGGCTGCTGCCGCCCGTGGCGTGAAGTTGTCCGGCGACATCGAGCTGTTCGCGCGTAACGCGAAGGCACCGATTGTCGCCATCAGCGGTTCCAACGCCAAAAGCACCGTTACCACCCTGGTCGGCGAGATGGCGGCTGCGGCCGGCAAGCGTGTTGCCGTCGGCGGCAACCTCGGTACGCCGGCGCTGGATTTGCTCAGCGACGACGTCGAGTTGTACGTGATGGAACTGTCGAGCTTCCAGCTCGAAACCACCGATCAACTCAACGCCGAAGTGGCGACCGTGCTCAACATCAGCGAAGACCACATGGACCGCTACAGCGGTCTGCCGGCTTATCACCTGGCCAAGCACCGGATCTTCCGGGGCGCCAGGCAGTTTGTGGTCAACCGTCAGGACGCCCTGAGCCGTCCGCTGATGGGCGAAGGCCAACCGTGCTGGACCTTCGGTTTGAGCAAACCCGACTTCAAGGCCTTTGGTATCCGGGAAGAGAATGGCGAGAAATACCTGGCCTTCGAATTCCAGAACCTGATGCCAGTGCGCGAGTTGAAGATTCGTGGCGCGCATAACCAGTCCAACGCCCTGGCGGCCTTGGCGCTGGGCCACGCCGTGGGGCTGCCGTTCGACGCCATGCTCTCGAGCCTGCGTACTTTCGCCGGCCTCGAGCATCGCTGCCAATGGGTTCGCGACCTGAACGGCGTGAGCTACTACAACGATTCCAAAGCCACCAACGTAGGTGCCGCACTGGCCGCCATCGAAGGTCTGGGTGCAGACATCGACGGCAAACTCGTGCTGATCGCCGGTGGCGATGGCAAGGGTGCCGAGTTCAAGGACCTGCGTGATCCGGTCGCGGCCAACTGCCGTGCGGTGGTGCTGATGGGCCGGGATTCCGAGCTGATCGCCCAAGCCATCGGCGATGGCGTACCGCTGATTCGCGTCAATTCGCTGGACGAAGCCGTCGCGCAATGCCGCGCCATCGCCGAACCGGGCGACGCGGTGCTGCTGTCACCGGCCTGCGCCAGTTTCGACATGTTCAAGAACTACGAAGATCGCGGTCACCAGTTTGTCCGCGCCGTGGAGGACTTGGCATGAGCCTCCTGAATATCATCAAGCCGTATCCGTCGCCGATCATCACCGGGCGTGGCATCGACCTCGACTTCCCGATGCTCGCCGGTTGCCTGGCGCTGCTGGGTCTTGGGCTGGTGATGATTGCATCGGCATCGACCGAAGTGGCGGCGGTGCAGTCGGGCAGTGCCCTGTATTACATGATTCGCCACCTTATCTATGTGGTGCTGGGCCTTGGTGCCTGCATCGTTACCATGATGATTCCGATCGCTACCTGGCAACGCCTGGGCTGGCTGATGCTGATTGGTGCGTTCGGTTTGCTGGTGATGGTGATCGTCCCCGGGATCGGCCGTGAAGTGAACGGTTCGATGCGCTGGATCGGCTTCAGTTTCTTCAACGTCCAGCCTTCCGAGATCGCCAAGGTATTCGTGGTGATCTACCTCGCCGGTTATCTGGTGCGTCGCCAGAAAGAAGTGCGTGAAAGCTGGATGGGCTTCTTCAAGCCGTTCATCGTTCTGCTGCCGATGGCTGGACTGTTGCTGATGGAACCGGACTTCGGTGCCACCGTCGTGATGATGGGGGCTGCGGCGGCGATGCTGTTCCTCGGCGGGGTCGGGCTGTTCCGTTTCTCCTTGATGGTCGTCCTGGCTGTCGGTGCGGTGGTGTTGTTGATTCAAATGCAGCCGTATCGAATGGCGCGACTGACCAACTTTGCGGATCCGTGGGCCGACCAATTCGGTGCTGGCTATCAGTTGTCTCAAGCCTTGATCGCTTTCGGTCGCGGCGAATGGCTGGGCGTTGGCCTGGGCAACAGCGTGCAGAAACAGTTCTACCTGCCGGAAGCCCACACTGACTTCGTGTTCTCGGTCCTGGCCGAAGAGCTGGGTGCCGTGGGTTCTTTGTGCACCGTAGCGCTGTTCGTCTTTGTCTGTATTCGTGGCATGTACATCGGTTATTGGGCCGAGAAGGCCAAGCAGTTTTTCGCCGCCTACATCGCGTACGGCTTGTCGTTCCTGTGGATTGGTCAGTTCCTGATCAACATCGGAGTGAACGTCGGCCTGCTGCCAACCAAGGGTCTGACCCTGCCATTCCTCAGTTATGGCGGCAGTTCGTTGGTGATCTGCTGTGCCTGTCTTGGCTTGTTGCTGCGCATCGAGTGGGAGAGTCGAACCCACTTGGGCAGTGAAGAGATGGAGTTCCATGAGAGCGACTTCGCCGAGGAGCCGAATCATGGGCGCTAACGTATTGATCATGGCTGGCGGCACCGGGGGCCACGTGTTCCCGGCACTGGCCTGTGCTCGCGAGTTCCAGGCCCGCGGTTATACCGTGCACTGGTTGGGCACGCCGCGCGGGATCGAAAACGATCTGGTGCCGGCGGCCGGTCTTGAATTGCATCGGATCAACGCCAGCGGTTTGCGCGGCAAGGGCAAATTGTCCCTGCTCAAGGCACCGTTCATGTTGCTCAAGTCGATCTGGCAGGCGCGGGCGATTATTCGTCAACTGCGGCCGGTGTGTGTGGTCGGCTTCGGTGGTTACGTGACCGGTCCCGGCGGCGTTGCAGCCAAACTGGCTGGCGTACCGGTGATCGTTCATGAACAGAACGCAGTGGCGGGTACCGCCAATCGGTTGCTGGTGCCGTTGGCCGCCCGAGTCTGTGAAGCGTTCCCCGACACCTTTACCCTGTCGAACAGCCGTCGCACCACCGGTAACCCGGTGCGCACGGAGCTGTTCCTCGAAACACCGCGACCTGCCCTGGCCGGTCGCAAGGCGCGTTTGCTGATCCTGGGCGGAAGCCTGGGCGCAGAGCCGTTGAACAAGTTGCTGCCTGAAGCCCTGTCGCAAGTCGCCCCCGACCTGCGCCCGGACGTGTTTCATCAGGCCGGCAAAAACCACGATGAAGTGACTGCAGAGCGCTATCGCGCGGCTGGCGTCGAGGCGCAAGTGCAGCCTTTCATCAAAGACATGGCCCAAGCCTATGGCTGGGCCGACCTGGTGGTGTGCCGCGCAGGCGCATTGACCATCAGTGAACTGGCGGCTGCCGGTCTGCCCTCGATGCTGGTGCCTTTGCCCCATGCGATCGACGATCACCAGACCCGCAACGCCGATTATTTGGCCCGTGAAGGCGCTGCCTTCCTGATGCCGCAAAGAACGACTGGCGCAGCGGATCTTGCCGCTCGCCTGACAGAGGTCTTGATGCAACCGCAACGACTCAACGACATGGCCACCGCGGCACGCCGCCTGGCCAAACCCGATGCCACTCGTAACGTGGTCGATACCTGCCTGGAGGTGGCCCATGGTTGAGAACAAGAAAGCCATGCCGCACCCGGAAATGCGCCGCATCCGTCGCATCCACTTCGTCGGTATCGGCGGCGTGGGCATGTGCGGCATTGCTGAAGTGTTGCTGAACCTGGGCTATGAAGTGTCCGGTTCCGACCTGAAAGCATCGCCGGTGACCGAGCGCCTTGAATCCTTCGGTGCCCACATCTATATCGGCCACCGTGCCGAGAACACCGCGAACGCCGATGTGCTGGTCACCTCCAGCGCCGTGAACACTTCCAATCCGGAAGTGGCCACGGCCCTGGAACGCCGGATTCCGGTGGTGCCGCGTGCCGAGATGCTGGCCGAACTGATGCGCTACCGCCACGGCATCGCCGTCGCCGGTACCCACGGCAAAACCACCACCACCAGCCTGATCGCCTCGGTGTTCGCTGCCGGTGGCCTGGACCCGACATTCGTGATCGGTGGTCGTCTGAATGCCGCGGGCACCAATGCCCAGCTCGGCACCAGCCGTTACCTGATTGCTGAAGCCGACGAAAGCGATGCCAGTTTCCTGCACTTGCAGCCGCTGGTAGCCGTGGTCACCAACATTGACGCCGACCACATGGCGACCTACGACGGCGACTTCAACAAACTGAAGAAAACCTTCGTCGAGTTCCTGCACAACCTGCCGTTCTACGGTCTGGCGGTGGTGTGCCTGGACGATCCGGTGGTGCGTGAAATCCTCCCGCAGGTGAAACGTCCGACGGTCACTTATGGCTTTGGCGACGATGCCGACGTGCGCGCGATCAATGTGCGCCAACAAGGCATGCAGACCTTCTTTACCGTGCTGCGCCCGGACCGTGAGCCGCTGGATGTCTCGGTGAACATGCCGGGCAACCACAACGTGTTGAACGCGCTGGCGACCATTTGCATCGCCACCGACGAAGGCGTCAGCGATGAAGCTATCGTCCAGGGCCTGTCCGGGTTCCAGGGTGTCGGTCGTCGCTTCCAGGTGTACGGCGAACTGCCCGTTGAAGGCGGCAACGTGATGCTGGTGGACGACTACGGTCACCACCCGACCGAAGTCGCGGCCGTGATCAAAGCCGTGCGCGGTGGTTGGCCGGAGCGACGTCTGGTGATGGTTTACCAGCCGCACCGTTACAGCCGCACCCGCGATCTGTACGACGATTTCGTCAATGTACTGGCCGACGCCAACGTGCTGTTGCTGATGGAAGTTTACCCGGCCGGCGAAGAGCCGATCCCGGGCGCCGACAGCCGCAAGCTGTGCAACAGCATTCGTCAGCGCGGTCAGCTCGACCCGATCTACATCGAGCGCGGCATCGACCTCGCGCCAATCGTCAAGCCGCTGCTGCGTGCCGGCGACATTCTGCTGTGCCAGGGCGCCGGTGATATCGGCGGTCTCGCACCGAAATTGTTGAATAGTCCGTTGTTCGCTGGCGCGGTTGCCGCGCCAAGCGTGGGGAAGTTGAAATGACTGCTGCTTACGCCAACCTCGTCTCCACTATCGCGCCGAAAGACTTCGGCCGCGTCGCTGTGCTGTTCGGCGGCAAGAGTGCCGAGCGTGAGGTCTCCCTGAAATCGGGTAACGCGGTGCTCGAAGCACTGCAAAGCGCCGGTGTGGACGCCTTCGGTCTTGATGTGGGTGATGACCTGCTGCAGCGTCTGATGAGCGAAAAAATCGATCGCGCTTTCATCATTCTCCACGGTCGTGGCGGTGAAGACGGCAGCATGCAGGGCTTGCTCGAATGCCTGGGCATTCCGTACACCGGCAGCGGCATTCTGGCCTCGGCACTGGCCATGGACAAACTGCGCACCAAGCAGGTCTGGCACAGCCTCGGTATTCCGACGCCACGCCATGCGGTACTGAGCTCTGAGGCCGATTGTATTTCGGCGGCCACGGAACTGGGCTTCCCTTTGATCGTCAAACCGGCCCATGAAGGTTCCAGTATCGGGATGGCCAAAGTGACTTGCGCGTCTGAATTGATCGACGCGTGGAAAGCGGCCAGTACCTACGATTCGCAAGTGTTGGTCGAGCAATGGATTCAAGGTCCGGAGTTCACCATCGCCACCCTGCGTGACCAGGTGTTGCCTCCGATTGCCTTGGGCACGCCACACACTTTCTACGACTACGACGCCAAGTACGTGGCTTCCGATACCCAGTACCGGATTCCGTGTGGCCTGGACAGCAATAAAGAAAAAGAACTCATGGACCTCACGGCCAAAGCCTGTGAGGCGCTGGGTATCGCCGGTTGGGGAAGGGCAGACGTGATGCAGGACGCCGACGGGCAGTTCTGGTTCCTGGAAGTCAATACCGCACCGGGCATGACCGATCACAGTCTGGTTCCGATGGCGGCCCGTGCCGCTGGCCTGGATTTCCAGCAACTGGTTCTGGCGATTTTAGCTGCCAGTATTGAGCCGCGAGGTTAAGACCATGCAAGGCGCTCAGCTACGTCATCAGCCCTCCGCACCCGGCCGCAAGCCGGTGCCGCGGGGTGCCAGCCGAATGGTTGCCAAAGAGCCGATGTCCGCGCGCCTGCCGAAAGCCAACTTTGGTTTTCTGAAAAGCCTGTTCTGGCCCGTGCTGCTGGTTGCATTGGGGTTCGGCACTTATGAAGGCGCACAGCGTTTGCTGCCGTACGCCGACCGCCCGATCACCAAAATCGCGGTGCAGGGCGACTTGAGTTACATCAGCCAGAAAGCGGTGCAGCAGCGGATCGCCCCCTACGTGGCGTCGAGCTTCTTCACCATCGACCTGGAGAGCATGCGTACCGAGCTTGAAACGATGCCATGGATTGCCCACGCCGAAGTGCGCAGGGTATGGCCGGATCAAGTAGTGATTCGCCTGGAAGAACAACTGCCGGTGGCCCGTTGGGGCGATGAGTCGCTGTTGAACAACCAGGGGCAGGCGTTCACCCCGCGTGAGCTGGCGAACTACGAACACTTGCCACAGCTGTTCGGCCCACAACGGGCCCAGCAGCAAGTGATGCAGCAATACCAGGTGCTGAGCCAGATGCTCAGGCCATTGGGCTTCTCGATTGCACGCCTGGAGTTGCGTGAACGAGGCAGCTGGTTCCTGACCACCGGCGCCGGCAGCGCGGGCCCGGGAATCGAACTGCTGCTGGGACGCGGCAACCTGGTGGAAAAGATGCGCCGCTTCATTGCCATCTATGACAAGACGCTCAAAGAGCAGATTACGAACATTGCGCGCATCGATCTGCGCTACGCCAACGGCCTTGCTGTTGGCTGGCGGGAACCTGTAGCGCCCACGACAGCCCAACCCGCTGTCGCGAAGAATTAAGAAGAGGCAGGACCCATGGCAAACGTGCAAAGCGGCAAAATGATCGTCGGTCTCGATATCGGCACCTCCAAGGTGGTGGCGCTGGTCGGCGAGGTCTCGGACGACGGCACGCTCGAAATCGTCGGGATCGGTACTCATCCGTCCCGCGGCCTGAAAAAAGGCGTGGTGGTGAACATCGAGTCCACCGTCCAGTCGATCCAGCGCGCGATCGAAGAAGCGCAGCTGATGGCCGGTTGCCGAATCCACTCGGCGTTTGTCGGCGTGGCCGGCAATCACATCCGCAGCCTGAACTCCCACGGCATCGTGGCGATTCGTGATCGCGAAGTCAGCTCCGCCGACCTTGAGCGCGTTCTCGACGCCGCCCAGGCTGTGGCGATTCCGGCTGACCAGCGCGTGCTGCACACCCTGCCGCAGGATTACGTGATCGATAACCAGGAAGGCGTTCGTGAGCCGCTGGGCATGTCCGGCGTGCGTCTGGAAGCCAAGGTTCACGTGGTCACCTGCGCCGTCAACGCCGCACAGAACATTGAAAAATGCGTGCGCCGCTGCGGTCTGGAAATCGACGACATCATTCTCGAGCAGTTGGCCTCGGCCTACTCGGTCCTGACCGACGACGAGAAAGAGCTGGGCGTGTGCCTGGTGGACATCGGCGGTGGGACCACCGACATCGCGATCTTCACCGAAGGCGCGATCCGTCACACCGCGGTGATCCCGATTGCGGGCGACCAGGTAACCAACGACATCGCCATGGCGCTGCGTACCCCGACCCAGTACGCCGAAGAAATCAAGATTCGCTACGCCTGCGCCCTGGCCAAACTGGCCGGTGCCGGTGAAACCATCAAGGTGCCGAGCGTCGGCGATCGTCCACCGCGCGAGCTGTCCCGTCAGGCCCTGGCCGAAGTGGTGGAGCCGCGTTACGACGAGCTGTTCACCCTGATCCAGGCTGAACTGCGCCGCAGTGGCTACGAAGACCTGATCCCGGCCGGCATCGTGCTGACCGGCGGTACCTCGAAGATGGAAGGCGCGGTCGAACTGGCCGAAGAGATCTTCCACATGCCGGTTCGCCTGGGCGTGCCGCATGGCGTCAAGGGCCTGGACGACGTGGTCCGCAACCCGATTTATTCCACCGGCGTTGGCCTGTTGATGTACGGCCTGCAGAAGCAGTCCGACGGGATTTCGTTCTCGGGCATCGGCAGCCGCGACAGCTACAGTAATGACGAACCGAAAGTCGCCTTGCTCGATCGCTTCAAGAGCTGGGTACAAGGCAATTTCTAAAGCTTTACCGCAACACCGCTTCAAACAGCAGTAGGCGAAAAAACTAGAGAATGTAAGGAGAGGGAAAATGTTCGAACTCGTAGACAACATCCCCGCAAGCCCGGTAATTAAAGTTATCGGTGTTGGCGGTGGCGGCGGCAACGCTGTCAATCACATGGTCAAGAGCAACATTGAAGGCGTTGAATTCATCTGCGCCAACACTGATGCCCAAGCGCTGAAAAGCATCGGCGCGCGGACCATCCTGCAACTGGGTACCGGTGTGACCAAAGGCCTGGGCGCCGGCGCCAACCCTGAAGTAGGTCGTCAGGCCGCTCTCGAAGACCGTGAGCGCATTGCCGAAGTCCTGCAGGGCACCAATATGGTGTTCATCACAACCGGCATGGGCGGTGGTACCGGTACCGGTGCTGCGCCGATCATTGCCGAAGTGGCCAAGGAAATGGGGATCCTCACCGTTGCGGTGGTGACCCGTCCTTTCCCGTTCGAAGGTCGCAAGCGTATGCAGATCGCCGACGAAGGTATTCGTCTGCTGTCTGAAAGCGTCGACTCGTTGATCACCATTCCCAACGAGAAGCTGCTGACCATCCTCGGTAAAGACGCAAGCCTGCTGTCGGCTTTCGCCAAGGCCGACGATGTACTGGCCGGTGCCGTTCGCGGTATCTCCGACATCATCAAGCGTCCGGGCATGATCAACGTCGACTTTGCCGACGTGCGTACCGTGATGAGCGAAATGGGCATGGCGATGATGGGCACTGGCTGCGCCAGCGGTCCGAACCGTGCACGTGAGGCCACCGAAGCGGCCATTCGCAACCCGTTGCTCGAAGACGTGAACCTGCAAGGCGCACGCGGCATCCTGGTGAATATCACCGCCGGTCCTGACCTGTCCCTGGGTGAGTACTCCGACGTGGGTAGCATCATCGAAGCCTTCGCTTCCGAGCACGCGATGGTCAAGGTCGGTACCGTTATCGATCCAGACATGCGCGACGAGCTGCACGTGACTGTTGTTGCCACCGGTTTAGGCGCTAAAATCGAGAAGCCTGTGAAGGTCATCGACAATACCGTTCACACCTCGATGGCTTCCCAGCCACAACAACAAGCCCCTGTTCGTCAAGAACAGCCTGCGGTGAACTACCGTGACCTGGATCGTCCGACCGTCATGCGCAACCAGGCTCAGGCCGGTGCTGCGACTGCCGCGAAGATGAATCCGCAAGATGACCTGGACTACCTGGACATCCCGGCTTTCCTGCGTCGTCAGGCCGATTGATGAAATGTATCAGGGGTATTAGGGTGATTGGTGTTCAGCAAAGGTCTGGTCTGCTATCATCGCCAGCCTTTGTTGATACCAGTTCGCAATTTGCGCTGAAGCGGCCCATGCCATGATAAAACAACGCACCCTGAAGAATATTATCCGTGCCACAGGTGTCGGCCTGCACTCCGGGGAGAAGGTCTATCTGACCCTCAAGCCAGCGCCCGTCGACACCGGCATTGTGTTTTGTCGTGCTGACCTCGACCCTGTGGTGCAGATTCCTGCCCGCGCGGAAAACGTTGGCGAAACCACTATGTCGACCACGCTTGTTAACGGTGACGTCAAAGTGGACACGGTGGAGCACCTGCTCTCGGCCATGGCTGGCCTGGGCATCGATAACGCCTACGTCGAGCTCTCCGCGTCCGAAGTCCCGATCATGGATGGTAGCGCTGGACCCTTCGTATTCCTGATTCAATCGGCCGGCCTGGAAGAACAGGACGCCGCCAAGAAGTTCATCCGGATCTTGCGGGAAGTGACAGTGGAAGACGGCGACAAGCGCGCCACTTTCGTCCCTTTCGAAGGTTTCAAAGTGAGCTTCGAGATCGATTTCGATCACCCGGTTTTCCGTGACCGCACACAAAGTGCAAGCGTGGATTTTTCCAGCACTTCGTTCGTAAAAGAAGTCAGCCGCGCCCGTACCTTTGGTTTCATGAGTGATATCGAGTACCTGCGCAAGCACAACCTCGCACTCGGCGGCAGCGTTGAAAACGCTATTGTGGTCGACGCGGATGGTGTACTGAACGAAGACGGCCTTCGCTATGAAGACGAATTCGTGAAGCACAAGATCCTCGATGCAATTGGTGATCTCTACCTACTGGGCAATAGCCTGATTGGTGAGTTCAAGGGCTTCAAGTCCGGACATGCATTGAACAACCAGCTGCTGCGCAAGTTGATTGAGCAGACAGATGCTTGGGAAGTCGTGACTTTCGAAGACGCCAGCACTGCACCGATCTCTTACATGCGTCCTGTTGCGGCCGTGTAAGCAAAAAAACCTCTCTAGTTTTTAAAGGCTACCTTCGGGTGGCCTTTTTTTATGGCTTCGGGAAAGTGGTGTGGTGTCTGTTATGACCCCATCGCGGGCAAGCCCGCTCCCACAGGTTGTGCGGTTGACGCGGATTCGGGCACGACGCACAACCTGTGGGAGCCGGGCTTGCCCGCGATAGGGCCAGTCGTCACAACGCAAATTTCACTACGTAGCAACCACCCGATTGCGCCCATTTTCCTTGGCCTGATACAGCGCCTTGTCCGCCGCAAACAGCAACTGCTCCAGGCTGATATCGGCCGCCGTCGTCCAGGTACTGATACCAATACTGACAGTAATCGGCGACGTATCGCCCCCCACCAACGGCAACTGCTCCACCGCTGCGCGGACGTTGTCGGCAATCTGTTGTGCGCCGGCGCTGTCGGTTTCGGCCAGGATCACCGAAAACTCCTCGCCACCGTAACGGGCGACCAGATCCGCCGGCCGTCGAACATGAGTGCCGATCACCTTGGCCACCCAGCGCAAGGCATCGTCGCCGCCCTGGTGGCCATGGCGATCATTGAACGCCTTGAAGTGATCGACATCGATCATCAGCAACGACAATGGCAGGCCGGAACGTTGGGCGCGAAACCATTCATGGCGCAGGGCCTGATCCAGGCTTCGACGGTTGGCCAGACCGGTCAGGGGATCGGTGGCGGCCAGTTGCGCCAATTCCTGCTCGGCACTTTGGCGCCGACGCAATTCCCGGCAGAGCAGCCAGGTCAGCCACAACAGGCTCACGCAGAGGGCAATGGTCGCAAAGCTGACCACCACCGCAGTGCGCTTCCAGGCCGCAAAGACCTCTTCGCTCGAGAGCGCAACGATGACGATCAACGGCAAGTTCCCGACCTTGGAGAAGGTGTACAAACGCTTGGCCTGGTATCGATCGGACATGCTTGTGAAGCTGCCGTTGCCTTCTTTGACGATGCGCTGGAAATTGGGGCGGTTACTGAAGTTCTTGCCGATCAGCTCTTCGGCAAGGCGTGGTTGCTGAGCCAGAAGAGTCCCGTCCTTGCTGATCAGATTGACCGTGCTATCACGACCGATGTTCAAGCTGTTGAACAACTGATCGAAGTAACTCAAGCGCATGGCAGCTTCGGCCACGCCCAGGAACTCACCCTGGGAGCCGTTCACCCGGCGGCTGAAACTGATCCGCCAATCCTGTTCGGGCGACCTGGCTCTGAAGGGGGGACTGATGAACATACCCGGGTCCGGGTTATTCACGTGGGACTGGAAGTATTCGCGATCGGCATAGTTGCCCTGCATGGGCTCCACTGAGGCCGAGTCGGCGATCACGTCGCCCTTGTTGTCGAGCAACAAAATGTTGCCCTTGTACGGCGCGGCAGTGGCGCGGTCGAAATAGGCCAGATGGCGAACGGCTGGAGAAACGCTCTTGAGGTCTTCTCGCTGGGAGGCAGCGATCAAACCCAGCAGGGACACATCATAGAGTTCGACATTGCGCAGCACGTCGGCATCGATCAATTGCACGATATTGTTGGCGGCGCGAGCAGCGGACAATTCGGCATTGGCGCGTTCACGGATCAGCAGAAAGGTCACGATGCTGAGTATCGCAATCACCAACAACAAACTACCGAGAACCAGAAGCCGCTCCGATCGTGTCGAACGGATCGGATATTGAGATTTCGCACTGCTCACACTCATGGTTCTGACTTCTGCAAATAAGGCGTTATGAAAGTTCTTTTACAAGAATCGGGCAGAGTCCCAGAAACCGGTCGCGTCCAGAGCGCCTATATAAATGCCGGATATAAAAAAGGCCAGCAAAACATGCTGGCCTTTTGCTAATTGAAGCTTAGAAGACATTCATCGGGTCGTCGACAATTACCGAAAACCGACGGAGCAGGTTCAACACCACAACAAAAAAAAGCCGCTGATAGCTGCGGCTTTGAAAACAACTTTTCAAAGGGAAGAGCCGATGAAAAGTGTCGAGGGAAATAGGGCGATACGTAAGGATCAGCTGTCTTTCTCAACCTGTGGCAGGGCTTGAGTACTCGACGCTTGAGGGATTTGCGCAGCTTCCTGGGCCTTGGCCGTCAGTTCGCTTTGAAACTGTTCGTAAGCCTTGGCTCGCACCGCGTTTTGCGCGACGAATGTCTGTGACTCTTCAGCCATGGCGAACGGAGACAGAAACAAGGAAGACAAAACAAAAGCGCTGGCAATACCCATACTGCTGGACATCTTTAAACCCTTCTTGCTTGGCAAGTGCTGTTTGATGGGGCAACGATAAGGGGCTTGGGCGAGGGGAAAAAGAGCGGGTTGCAGAAAGGACTGTTGCGCTTTAGGTAAGAGTGGTAGTGCGAAGAAGGACACCTGTGGCGAGGGGGCTTGTCGGAACGCCGCATCGCCCCGTTCGGCTGCGAAGCAGTCGTAAAACCGGCTTGCGCGGTGTGAATGATGTAACGCGGTTGGATGTTTTAAGGGCCGCTTCGCAGCCCAACGGGGGCAAGCCCCCTCGCCACAGAGGGATTAAACCGGGAGGTGGATGCCGAAAGTATTCATCCCATGATCACTGCGCACAAACACATCCCCGCCATGCATCAGCGCAATCGCCTTGACGATTGCCAGTCCCAGACCGTGATTGTTGCCACTGTTGCTGCGCGATGCATCGACCCGGTAGAAGCGCTCGAACAATCGCGGCAGATGCTCATTGGCAATTGGCGATCCCGGGTTGGCGACGCCAATGCTGACCTGATGCTCTTCGACTTCGATCCGTACCTGAATCACTTGCCCGGGCTCGGTGTGCTGCACCGCGTTGCTCAGCAAGTTGATCAACGCCCGGCGCAGATGGGCGATCTCGATTCGTACCTGCGCATCGCCACTGACCTCGACCTGAACCTGCGCATCCTCAAGAATGAAATCCAGATATTCCAACGTGGTCGCCACTTCGTCGGCCAATGAGGTGGACGTCAGTTTAGTGGCCTTGCTGCCCTGGTCGGCGCTGGCGAGGAACAGCATGTCGTTGATGATCGAGCGCAGCCGCTCGAGTTCTTCGAGGTTCGATTGCAGCACTTCAAAATAGTGTTCGGCCGAACGCCCGCGTGTCAGCGCAACCTGGGTCTGGCCAATCAGGTTGGTCAGCGGTGAGCGCAGTTCATGGGCCACGTCGGCGTTGAACGATTCCAGCCGCGAGTAGGCCTGTTCGACCCGTTCCAGAGTAGCGTTGAACGAGCTGACAAACTGATTCAGTTCAGGTGGCAATGGCGACAGTTGCAGGCGCCCGGACAATCTCGGCGGCGCCAGTCGCTGGGCTTCCTGCGACAACTTGATCAGCGGCTTGAGGCCGATCCGCGCCACCCAGTAACCGAGTAGCGAGGCCAGCAATACACCCACGATCGCCAGGCTGATCAGGGCGATCAGCAAGTGATGCTGCGTCTCGTAAAAGGTTTCGGTGTCGATGCCGATCATGAAGCGTAGCGGCGGGCGTTGGTCCTTGGCCGGCAACTCAGTGACCAGCACTTTCAGCGGGTACGGATGGTCGGGCAATTGCATGTCGCGCATACCCAACGGGCCTTGGGCGAAAGCGCGGATCGGCGCGTCGGGCTGGCCGTATTCATAACCGGGATTGCCACTGACTACCCAAAAGCGGATGCGCTTGTCTTCTTCGCTCAGCAGCTTGAGCTTGGCGTTGATCTTCACCCAATGCTCGGGCGTGCCATAACGGTTGAGCGCCGATTCGAGCACGCTGTAACGCGCATCGAGTTCGGCTTCGGGCAGCAGGCCCAGACCCTTGTCGACCTGTTGATACAGCGCACCGCCGATCAACAGGAACACTAGTAGTGCCACCAGCGTAAACATCCCGCTCAGGCGTAGCGCGATCGAATTACTGGACACCACGGCTCTCCAGCACATAACCCATGCCGCGAATGGTGTGCAGCAATTTCTCTTCGAACGGCCCGTCGAGTTTGGCCCGCAGGCGTTTGATCGCGACTTCGACCACGTTAGCGTCGCTGTCGAAATTGATGTCCCAGACCATCTCGGCGATGGCGGTTTTCGAGAGGATTTCCCCTTGTCGCCGCGCCAGTACGCTGAGCAACGAAAACTCCTTGGCGGTCAGGTCCAGGCGAGTGCCGGCGCGAGTGGCCTTGCGGCTGATCAAATCTATCCACAGGTCGGCGATGCTCACCTGCACCGGTTCGTGGCCACCGCTGCGACGGGTCAGCGCTTGCAGACGCGCCACCAGTTCGAGGAAGGAAAACGGTTTGCCGAGGTAATCGTCGGCACCGTCGCGCAAGCCTTTGATGCGGTCTTCAACCCGCTCGCGGGCGGTGAGCATGATCACCGGCGTTTGTTTGCGTGCCCGCAGCGCACGCAATACACCGAAGCCGTCGAGGCCTGGCAGCATGACGTCGAGGACAATCACCGCGTAGTCGCTTTCCAGCGCCAGGTGCAGGCCTTCGACACCATCGCCAGCCACGTCCACGGTGTAACCCTGTTCCGTCAGGCCGCGATGCAGATAGTCCGCGGTTTTTTCTTCGTCTTCGATAATCAGAACGCGCATGACCCCGCCTCAGTCTGTGGTCGCCAGCGCCGGTAGCGGTGCTGATGCTGGTGGGAGAGAGTGTCGATGGAACAGCCGCTCGAGCCACAAGTATATGACCGGCGTAGTGAACAGTGTCAGCGCCTGGCTCACCAGCAAACCGCCGACCACCGCGATGCCCAATGGCTGGCGCAGTTCGGCGCCGGTGCCGTAGCCGAGCATCAGCGGCAGGGCGCCGAGCAGGGCGGCGAGGGTGGTCATGATGATTGGCCGGAACCGCGTCATACACGCCTCATAGATCGCCTCTTCCGGCGGCAAGCCACGGTTGCGCTGGGCTTCCAGTGCGAAGTCGATCATCAGAATGCCGTTCTTCTTGACGATGCCGATCAGCAACACCAGCCCGATCAGCGCCATGATCGAAAAGTCCTGGCCGCAGATCCACAGCATGATCACCGCCCCGAGCCCCGCCGAGGGCAGGGTCGAGATGATCGTCAGCGGGTGCACGAAGCTTTCGTACAGAACGCCAAGAATGATGTACACCGCCACCAGCGCCGCCAGAATCAGCCACGGCTGGCTGGCCAGTGAACTCTGGAAGGCCTGGGCCGCGCCCTGGAAATTACCGCTGATGGCTACCGGCATGCCGATGTCGGTCTTGGCCTGATTGAGCATGATCACCGCATCACCCAACGCGACGCCGGGCGCCAAGTTGAACGACAGGTTGGCCGCCGGGAACATCCCGTCGTGAGCGATAGACAACGGGCCGATAGTTGGCGCATCGAATTTCGCCAGGGCCGACAGCGGCACCATTTCCCCGCTCAGCGGCGAGCGCAGGTAGAAATAGTTGAGGCTTTCGGCTTTGCCGCGCTGCTTGGTGTCCAGCTCCAGAATCACGTTGTACTGGTTGGTCTGGGTCTGGAATTCGTTGATCTGGCGCTGGCCGAAGGCGTCGTACAACGCTTCATCAACATCGCTGGCGGTCAGGCCGAAACGCGCCGCAGCACTACGGTCGATGCTGATGTGGGTGATGCTGCCGCCCAGTTGCAGGTCATTGGAAATGTCGCGGAACGCCGGGTTGCTGCGCAGTTTTTCCGTCAGGCGCTGGGTCCAGGTGCTCAGGAGTGCCCCGTCGTTGCTCTTGAGCACGTATTGGTACTGAGCACGGCTCGGGCCGGAGCTGAGGTTGATGTCTTGCCCGGCGCGCAGGTACAGCACGATGCCCGGGACTTTCATCAGTTGCGGGCGAATCCGGTCGATGAATTGACTGGCGGACACATCGCGGTCGCCACGTTTTTTCAGCGAAATCCAGAACCGTCCGTTGGCGATGGTCTGGTTGCTGCCCGAAACACCGACCGAGTGGGAGAACGTCTCGACGGCAGGATCGGCGGCGACGATTTCGGCCATCGCCAGGTGTTTTTTCACCATGTCTCCGTAGGAAATATCGGCGGCTGCTTCGGTGGTGCCCAGGACGAAACCGGTGTCCTGCACCGGGAAGAAACCCTTCGGAATGAAAATGTATCCGGCGACCGCCAGGCCGAGGGATAGGCCGAACACACCGATCATCAATTTCTGATGGGCGAGGGCGCGGCGCAGGCCTTTCTCATACAGCGCCAGCAAGCGTTCGCCGAAACCCGGTTTGCCGTGGGCGTGATGTACCGGCGCGCGCATGAATAGCGCGGCCAGGGTCGGCGCCAGCGTCAGGGACACCACCACGGAAATCATGATGGTCGAGGTGGCCGTCAACGCGAATTCCTTGAACAGCCGCCCGACCACGCCACCCATGAACAGCAGCGGAATGAACGCCGCCACCAGCGAGAAACTGATGGAAACCACGGTAAAGCCGATCTCGCCGGCGCCCTTGATCGCCGCCTCACGCATGCCGTCGCCGGCCTCCAGATGGCGGTGAATGTTTTCCACCACCACAATCGCATCGTCCACCACAAACCCGACGGACACCACGATCGCCACCAGCGTCAGGTTATTCAGGCTGAAGCCCATGATGTACATCAGCGCAAAACTGGCGATCAGCGACACACCGAGCACCGACGCCACGATCAGGGTCGCCGACAACTGCCGCAGGAACAGCGCCATCACCGCCACCACCAGCAGGATCGCGATCAGCAGGGTGACTTCCACTTCATGCAGCGAAGCGCGGATGGTCTGGGTGCGGTCGATCAACACCTTGACCTGCACCGAGGCCGGCAGCATGGCCTCCAGCGTCGGCAGGGCCGCTTGAATACGGTCGACGGTCTCGACGATGTTGGCCCCCGGTTGGCGGAAAATCACCAGGTTCACCCCCGGCTGACCATCGGCCCAGGCCTGAATGTAGGCGTCTTCCGAACCGTTGACGACTTTGGCTACATCCTTGAGATGAACCGGTGCGCCGTCCTTGTAGGAAACAATCAGCTGACCGTATTCCTGGGGGTGGAACAATTGGTCGTTGGTGGACAAGGTCGAAATGCTCGACTCGCCATACAACGCACCCTTGGCCAGGTTGAGGCTGGTCTGTTGGATCGCCAGGCGAATGTCCGCCAGGGTCAGGCCAATGGCGGCGAGTTTGTCCGCCGAGGCCTGCACGCGGATCGCCGGACGTTGCTGACCGGTGATGTTGATATTGCCCACGCCGTCGATCTGGCTGATCTGACGGGCGAGCAGGGTTTCCACCAGGTCACTGACCTCGGTGCCGGGCATTTGCGGCGAGTTGATGCTGAGGATCAGCACCGGACTGTCGGCCGGGTTGACCTTCCTCCAGTTCGGCAGGTTCGGCATGTCTTTGGGCAGCTTGCCGGCGGCGGTGTTGATCGCGGCCTGGACTTCCTGCGCGGCTGTATCGATGCTTTTGTCGAGGGTGAATTGCAGGGTCAGGATGGTCGAGCCCAGGGCGCTGCTCGAGGTCATCTGGGTCACGCCGGGGATGGCGCTGAATTGCACTTCAAGCGGCGTGGCCACCGACGAGGCCATGGTTTCGGGATTGGCGCCAGGCAGTTGCGCGGCCACCTGGATGGTCGGGAATTCCGCTTCCGGCAGTGGCGCAATCGACAGCCGTGGAAAGGCGATCACCCCCAGCAGTACCAGGGCAAAGGTCAGCAGGGCCGTCGCCACCGGATGATCGATGCACCACGCGGAAATCGAGCCATGGCCCTTCATGGTTTCGGCTCCGATTGCACCACTTGCGGCGGGTCGGTCACTACCTGCACGGTCGAACCCGGTTTGAGCCGCGACTGGCCGTCGCTGACCAGCACATCGCCCGGTTTCACGCCTTTGATGATGTCCTGCCTGCTGCTTTGATAAACCATCTGCACCTGAACGGCTTCGACTTTGTCGCCGTTGACCCGGTAGACGAAATGTTGATCGAGGCCACGTTGTACGACGGTGGGCGGCACCACCAGCGCATTTTTATCCAACGCTGTCTGAATCTTTACCGTAACCAGCAGGCCCGGCCAGAGTTTCTGTGCGGGGTTAGCGAACTCGGCCTTGGCGCGGATGGTCCCGGTGTTGGCGTTGATTTGGTTGTCGATCAGGGTCAGATGACCTTCGCCCAGCAGGTTGCCGGTTTCGCCGTCTGTGTCGGCCCCGATGTAAGCCTTGACCGGCGTGTGCTGTGGATCGTTGATCAGGCCTTGCAGGGTCGGCAGCATTTGTTGCGGCAGGGAAAACTCCACGGCGATCGGGTCGATCTGGGTCACTGTGAACAAGCCTTGAGTGTCAGTCATGCGCAGGAAGTTGCCTTCATCCACTGTGCGAATACCGACGCGACCGGTGACCGGGGAGCGAATCTGTGTGTAGGAAAGCTGCACCAGAGCGGCGTCGATCGATGCCTGATTGCCTTGGGCGGTGGCTTTGAGTTGATTGACCAGGGCTTGTTGCTGGTCGTAGGTCTGCTTGGACACGCCGTCGTCGACGCTCAGCAGTTTGTAGCGTTTGAGGTTGACCTGTGCCACTTGCAGTTGCGCCTGGCTTTCGCCGAGTTGGGCGCGAGCCTGATCGAGGCTGGCGCGGATCGAGCGGTCATCGATGGTAGCCAGCAGATCACCTTTGTTCACCAGTTGGCCTTCCTTGACCAGCAGCTTGGTGAGGATGCCGTCGATCTGCGGACGCACGACCACGCTGTGCAACGACAGCACCGAGCCGATGCCGCTGATGTAGCGGGGCACGTCTTTTTCGGCGACGCTGACCACTCGCACGGGGATGGCGGTGGAGGTGGCCAGTTTGGTCGTGGCGGGTTTGGCGACGTACCACACACCCAGCGCTGCCAGGGTGATCAGAAGGGCGGCGAACAGGGCGGTTTTTTTCTGAGTTCGCATGCGAGTGGGGCGCCGGGCAGAGTGGTCGGAATTTTGTCAGGTTTATACCTTCCTTTATAAACCTGTTAGCCCGTCAGGAGAGTGACTGGTAACTGACGGCGCTGTCAGTTTGGACCTCTTTGGGTTGATGCTGATTCCCGTGATCAAAAGCGGCAGGTGGGGTAATGAGTGGTGAGGGGCTGGTGCACACCGCTCCACTGTGGGAGCGGGCTTGCCCGCGAAGGCGGCCCGGCAGCCGACCAATCTATCGCGGGTGTACACAACTCCACGTAGGAGCTGCCGAAGGCTGCGATCTTTTGACGTTGATTTTCAAGATCAAAAGATCGCAGCCTCGTTTCACTCGACAGCTCCTACAGCAATGAGTGTCAGACGTGGGATTGGTGGGTGAGTGCTGTTTTTGAATGTTTAATCGATGTGTCGGAACGCAGATCTTTCCCACGCATTTTTCAGGTTGTCCGTCGGAAGCAGGCTCTTTAGTCTTTGGCTGTCGCTGCACATTCAGCGACCGGGCGTGAGATCCCCGAAACGAGTAGGCGAAAGCCTCACGACCATAACGGCAAGTGATGGCTCCAATTGAGATTAGGAGCTACAAATGGAAAACGATAATTCTGATTCGAAATTCAACAAAGCCAACCCCGACACCCTGTGCACCGAAGAATTACTCAAAGACCGCGAAGCCATAAAGCGCGCCCTCGACTACTACCTCGATCCCCCGGCGCAATACACCGAAAAGCCCCGTCGCCCCAGCACCATGTTCATGGTCGCCCCGGGTGCCGGCACCGAAAGCCTGCTGGCCCACGCCTACGAATCGTTGGCCTCAGCGAGTGTCCTGGCCACCGATTTCGCCAACAATCTGATCGGCCCGCAGCGCCACACGGCGTTGGCGATCCAGCAGGTCATCATGCTGGCAGAGCTGGCGGTGAATCGGGCGCTGGATAACGTCGATCCGGCGTAGACCGCGTTATCGTTCATCGCGAGCAGGCTCGCTCCCACAGGATGTGTGTCATACACAGATTTTGTATATGACCACTGCCCCCTGTGGGAGGCTTGCCCGCGATGACGGCGGCACATCCAACATCCCTGTGACTGACACACCGCTATCGCGGGCAAGCCCGCTCCCACAGGATTTGTGTCATACATAGATTTTGTATATGACCGCTGTCCCTGTGGGAGCGGGCTTGCCCGCGATGGCGGCAGGTCGGTCAGCACAAAACCCGACGGACTCGCTTGCGGCGTGAAGCTTGCGGCCCCCGACACAGGTATACTGCCGCCTTTCGCGGCTCGCCTACCGGGCCCGACTCTTTGAGCATCACCCGGAGCTTTCATGACTTCCCCGACACAACCGCCGGTTGCCGACGCTTTGAGCGACGACCAGGCAGACCTGCCAGACAGCGTCGACTCCAGCGCAGACAGCGAAACCAAAGCGGCGATTCCAGCGTTCAAGTTTCCGTTCAAACCGGGTGAATTGGCCGCGGCGAAGAATGCCAGCCAGCCTTGGTACAAGAACGGCGCCAAGAATGGTCACACCAAGACCCCGGGTGCAGCGCCTCCTGGCACTCGTCGTTCGATGGGTAAACGCTGAGTTTTTGCCTCTGCGGTGCCTGATCTATCGTCATCGCGAGCAGGCTCGCTCCCACATTTGATCTTCATGAGACACAGATATTGTGTACGACGAAATCCACTGTGGGAGCGAGCCTGCTCGCGATGAGGCCATTACATACAGCACACACCTCGGGCTCAGGCCACCCTCAACGAAATAAACGCATAGTTCACTGGCGCTTCAGTCGCCACCTGCGCCCCGGCTGCCAGCACTTGCCCGGCAATATCATCGCCTGACACATGAAAGACCCATTCACCGCCCGATCCCGCCAACGGCTGTTGCGCCACCTGATCAATGACCATGGCAAACGCTGTCATGTCCGGCAGATAAGCAGTAAATCCATCGCCCTTCAACGCTGTCGTCCGAATCCCCAATAACGCGCAAATCGCATCCTTGGTCTGAATCTCATCACGATCCGCCTGACGCGAGCGCTGAATCAATCCTGCCAGTTCCTGATCCACCAGCTCACCCCCAATGATCAAATCCGGCCCTGTTTCCCAGGACTCGGGCGGGCATTCTTTGATCGCCGGGTTGAGCGGGATGTGCGGATTGATTTCCATCGGGTAGATGCGGCACACCAACGGTCGGCGTTCGTAGATGCGGCAGAGGTTGTCTTCGTCAAGATTCCGGCAGCGACCGACGTTATAGGCGGCGAAGGTGATCGCCACATGTGCCTCGCAGGCGCCGCTTCGAACTACCACCGAACGGCGTTCGGCGTGTTCGCGTTGCTGCGTGGGCAGGCCCAGGCCATTGGCGAGGAAGGCCTCCACCAGCACGATCACCTGACCGCCATCGGCCGCCCACATCCGGGCTTCGGCCAGTGTCAGGGGCACGTGGTGGTCGTTGCAGCATTTGCCACAACCTATGCAGGAAAACGTTGTATTCATCGAACGGCCAGTCACCTGTGGGGGCATGAAATGGCGACAAAAAGCCACCGCAAAGGCCTGTACCGAAGCAAGTTATGCGCCATTCACTGCGCTTTTGCTGTTGGGCGGATGGAGTCCCATTCGGTCACGTAGGCGGTTTTGCTTTTCTTGTTGTAGAGGCACAGCTCGGTGCCTTGCTGGCCTTTCATGTTTTTTTGCGGGTACTGGCCTTGCAGCAGGAGCGCGGTATAACCGACCCGGTCATCGAATTGCGCGGCGTTGCCGACGGGTTTGACGTTCTTCAGGCCGCTGGTTTTGGTGCAACTGGCGAGCACGGCTTTGTCGTAGGCGGCCCAGGCGTCGGGGCTGGAGGCGTGGGCTTGGGTGGCGAGGGCGGTGAGGCAGAGGAAGGTCAGGGTGGTGGTTTTCATGGTTTGGGCATCCTTGGCGTGTAGTGGCCGAGGTCGGAGTATGCCTGATGGTTTTGGATTGGTTATGCGGGCCTCTTCGCGGGCAAGCCACGCTCCCACGGGGATCACCTAAATCCTGTGGGAGTGAGGCTTGCCCGCGAAGGCGGTGTCAGGTTGGAACCGGTTCCCGGCGGACCACATACATCCCGGCACTTTCATACAAACGCTGGGCCCGAAGGTTGTTTTCCAGCACCTTCAGATCCACAAAGCCTTCGCGGCGTTGCCGAAACACGTTGAATGCATTAAGCAGCAGCGCACGACCAAGTCCGAGGCCTTGAGCGCGCGGGTGCACCACCAGACTCTTGATGTAAGCGCTGGTCCAGCACTGGGCGACGCCGACGATTCCTTCGGCATCCAGGGCAATAAAGCACAGGGACGGATCGTATTCAGGATCGGTTTCGAAGCGCCGTTGCCAGACTTCCAGCGCCGGTACCCGCCCGCTACCTTCCCGATAACCGAGTTCCATCAAGTGATGAACGGCTTCGGCGAGTTCGGGACGGTACTCGGTCAACTCAATGCCATTTGGCCAAGTGAAAGGCGGCACATCCTCAGCGAGGTTGCGCCGCATCAGAAAACAAAAAACCTCAGCCAAAACTCAGTGACCTTGTTCGGCGACGGCCCTGGCCGCCGCGATCAGGCATTTGGTCAGCTCCGGTGAGGAGAATTTGGTCAGCACCGCGTTAGCCCCGGCCAGTCGCGCTTTCTCGCTGTTCATGGCGCTGTCCAGCGAGGTGTGGAGCAACACATAGAGGTGTGAGAAGTCCGGCGTTTCGCGCAATGTGCGGGTGAGGGCATAGCCGTCCATTTCCGACATTTCGATGTCCGAGACGATCAGGTTGATCTGCTGGGCAGTACCTTGCAGGTCCAGCAGGCAGTCGATGGCTTCCTTGGCGCTGCGAGCAGTGTGGCATTGCAGGCCGAGGTTGCGCAGGGTGTGCACCGATTGTTGCAGGGCGACCTGGCTGTCATCGACCACCAGAATCCGCGCGTTGCCGAGTACTTCGGCGTCTTCCATGCTCAGTTCGGTCGGGGCCGTTTCGATCTGCGCCGGAGCGATGCCGTGGATGACCTTTTCGATGTCCAGCACTTGCACCAGCGTGCCGTCGACCGACGTCACGCCGGTGATGTACGAGCGCACGCCGCCGGAGCCGAAGGGTGGTGGACGGATGTCGGTGGTCAGGCAATGGACGATCTTGCTCACCGCTTGAACGTGCAGGCCCTGCTTGGAGCGGCTGACGTCGGTGACGATCAGGCAGCCACCGTTCGGGTCTTCCAGCGGTCGCTCGCCGATGGCGCGGCTCAGGTCGATTACCGACAGCGATGCCCCGCGCAGGGTGGCGATGCCTTTGACGTGAGGGTGCGACTCCGGCAGCTTGGTCAGCGGCGGGCAGGGGATGATTTCGCTGACTTTCAGCAGGTTGATCGCCATCAGCTTGCCGCTGCGCAAGGTAAACAGCAGAAGCGAAAGTGAATCTGCGCGGGCTTTGTTGGAAGACATAAAAACCTTCTGTGGAAAAAGGTGATGGGCGATTGTGAAGATCGCCAACAGCTATCGATGCCGGGTTATCGACTTGTTGGGGGCAGGCTTTAGTGCCAATGAATGTTGGGTAGATCAAAAGATCGCAGCCTCGCTTCGCTCGACAGCTCCTACAAGGGATTGGCGTAAACCTGTAGGAGCTGCCGAAGGCTGCGATCTTGGCTTATTTCATGCCAAGCCGCTTGGCCATCCGTCCAAGGTTCGCCCGATCCAGACCCAACTCCCGCGCCGCGCTGGCCCAGTTGTTCTGGTGCCGTTCCAGGCATGCGCTGATCAGTTGGCGCTGATAATGCTCGGTGGCCTCACGCAAATCCCCTGCAATTAATGCAACCGCCGGCGCAGCAACCGCCGGTTCTGGCGCGGGTTCAACGCTGCCATTGGGCAAGTCCAGATCCGCCGCGCTCAAGCTGAGAATCTTCGGCCGTTGCTTGCAGTTACCCAACGCCTTCAGCGCACTGCGACCAATCAAATGCTCCAGCTCCCGCACGTTCCCTGGCCAGTCATACGCCAATAGCGCCGCTTGCGCATCGCTGGTCAGGCGCAGGCTGTTGAGGCCCATTCGTGAGCGGTTTTGTTCCAGGAAATAGCCGCTGAGCAACAGCACATCCCGACCGCGATCGCGCAGTGCGGGCACCAGCAACGGGTAAACGCTCAGGCGATGATAGAAGTCGGCACGGTAGCGACCGCTGCGCACTTCTTCGGCCAGGTCGCGGTTGGTCGCTGCGATCAATCGCACGTCGACCTGATGCTCCTTGTCCGACCCCAAGCGCTGCAATTGCCCGCTCTGCAGCACCCTCAATAATTTGGCTTGCACCGTCAGCGACAGTTCGCCGACTTCATCGAGAAACAGCGTGCCGCCATTGGCCAGTTCGAACTTGCCGCGCCGATCATTCGTTGCGCCGGTGAAAGCACCGCGCACATGGCCGAACAATTCGCTCTCCACCAGCGTGTCTGGCAGGGCGGCGCAATTGAGGCTGATGATCGGTTTGTCGGCCCGTGGGGATGCCGCGTGGATGGCCTGGGCCACCAGCTCTTTACCGACTCCGGTTTCGCCGGTGATCAGCACCGTCAGGTCGCTGCCGCCCACCAGGCTGATCTCTTCCACCAGTCGTTTGTAAGTCTTGCTCTGGCCGATCATTTCGCGGTTCTGTTGGCCGCTGGCCTGACGGTAAACCTCGGCGCGCTGATGTTCGTCCTCGACGCGATTGGCCAGCCGCTCAATGCGCTCGGCGGCGTTGACCGTGGCGGCGGCGAGGCTGGCGAAGGCTTGCAGGGCGTCCAGTTCGATCGGTTCGAAACGCTCAGGGTCGAGCGCGTCGAGGGTCAGCAAACCCCATGGGCGCTCGTCTATAAACAGCGGGCAGCCCATGCAGTCGTGGACTTCCAGGTGATCGTGCAGGCCATCGATCAAGCCGTCATAAGGATCGGGCAAATCGCTGTCGGCGGCGAAGCGAGTCGGGCCGGGACTGCTGAGCAACGCTTCGAAGCGCGGATGTTCACTGATCTTGAAACGTCGACCGAGGGTGTCAGTGCTCAACCCGTCCACGGCCAGCGGCACCAACCATTCGCCATCGAGTCGCAGCAGGGCCGCAGCGTCGCAAGGGAGCAGGGCGCGCATGGCTTCGAGCAGGCGTCGGTAGCGTTCGCCTTCAGGCAATTCGCGGGACAGGTCGGAGACCAGGGGCAGCAGGGTCGTGAGCAGTAATTTTGCAGTCATAATGACTCCGTGTAGTCGGTGTGACTATAAAGCGTCGCGTGTCGATATGACTACTATGTTATTAACTATATGATTTATAAGGATTTAACTGTTGGCATGGAAACTGATACGTAAAGGCTATTCATATAAAGCCCAGGGGTTGCTCTTATGCTTAGCGTTCAAGACCGTGCCATCGTCAAGTCCACCGTGCCGTTGCTGGAAAGCGGCGGCGAAGCGTTGATCACTCACTTCTACCGCATGATGCTCTCCGAATACCCGGAAGTCCGCCCGCTGTTCAACCAGGCACACCAAGCCAGCGGCGATCAGCCTCGCGCCTTGGCCAACGGTGTGTTGATGTATGCGCGGCACATCGACCAGCTCGATCAGTTGGGCGACCTGGTGGCCAAGATCATCAACAAGCACGTGGCACTGCAAATCCTCCCGGAACATTACCCGATTGTGGGTAGCTGCCTGTTGCGAGCGATCTCCGAAGTGCTCGGCGAAGAGATTGCCACGCCTGAAGTGATGAGTGCCTGGGGCGCGGCCTACGGTCAATTGGCCGAGATCCTGATCGGCGCCGAAGCCAGCATCTACGACCAAAAAGCGCAGGCGCCGGGCGGCTGGCGTGGCGCGCGGGAGTTCATCGTGGCGGCCAAGGTCGAGGAGAGCGCGGAAATCACCTCGTTCTACTTCGAACCGGCGGACAAGGGCCCGATTCTCGCGGCAGAGCCTGGCCAGTACATCGGCATGAAACTGATCCTCGATGGCGAAGAAATTCGACGTAACTATTCGCTGTCGGCGCTGGCCAACAAGGGCCAGTACCGCATCAGCGTCAAGCGCGAAACCGGCGGCCGCGCTTCCAACCATTTGCACGATCAACTGCACGTCGGCGCGAGCATCATGCTGTTCCCGCCAGCGGGCGATTTCACCCTGACCGCCAGCGACAAACCGCTGGTGCTGATCAGTGGCGGCGTCGGCATCACCCCGACGCTGGCGATGCTCGAAGCGGCGCTGGCGACCGAGCGGCCGGTGCACTTTATCCACTGCGCGCGCAACGGTAGCGTGCATGCTTTCCGTGACTGGATCGATGGCCTGGCCGAGCGTCATCCGCAGCTCAAGCGTTTTTATTGCTACGCCGAAGACGATGGCGTCAGCCCGGCGGCGGACAAGGTTGGCCTGTTGAGCCAGGCGCAACTTGGCGAGTGGTTGCCGGAAGAGCGCGATGTGGATGCCTACTTCCTGGGGCCTAAAGGCTTCATGGCGGCGATCAAGCGTCACCTCAAGGCTTTGGGTGTGCCAGAGAAGCAGAGCCGTTACGAGTTCTTCGGGCCGGCTGCCGCGCTGGAATAACTGTCTGGGCGGTTCCTGAGGGCCGGGTCGGTGTTTCGCTTGTTTTGCGAAGCACCGACCCGGCCTTTTTTGCATTTGGCTAGCACCCGACCAGAGGCCGGGTATAAGGCTGTCTGCCCGATTGACGGATAATACGTAAAAGTCCAGTATGGAATTATAAGTACAAAAAAGTGCTTCCCTGTTTCAGCTTCTTCTGTCTTGCCAAACCAACAACAACCCGCGAGAGAACGAATATGAAGAAATTCCCCCTCATCACCGGTCTGGCCCTGAGCCTGTTGGCGTGCAGTAGCTTGTTCGCCGCCGAGAAAAACCTGCGCATCGGCATCGAAGCGGCTTATCCGCCGTTCGCGTCCAAAACCCAAGAAGGCAAAATAGTCGGTTTCGACTACGACATCGGCAATGCCTTGTGCGCGCAGATGAAGGTCAAGTGTGAGTGGGTCGAAGGCGAGTTCGACGGTCTGATTCCTTCCCTGAAAGTGAAGAAAATCGATATGGCGCTATCGTCCATGACCATCAACGAAGACCGCAAGAAATCGGTGGATTTCACTCACAAGTATTACTTCACCTCATCGCGTCTGGTGATGAAAGACGGCGCAGTGGTGGATGACCAGTACGCCAGCCTCAAGGGCAAGAATGTCGGCGTGCAGCGCGCAACCACCACCGACCGTTACGCCACCGAGGTTTTCGAACCCAAGGGCATCAACGTCAAGCGCTACGGTAACAACGAAGAGATCTACATGGATCTGGCCGCCGGTCGTCTCGATGCGATTTTTGCCGACACCATCCCGTTGAGTGACTTCCTGTCGATGCCTCGTGGCGCCGGTTACGCGTTTGTCGGGCCGGAACTCAAGGATCCGAAATACGTGGGCGAGGGCGCCGGGATTGCCGTGCGCAAGGGCAACACGCAGTTGGTGGCGGATCTGAACAAGGCGATCGACGAGATTCGCGCCAATGGCGAGTATCAGAAGATTTCGCAGAAGTATTTCAAGTCGGATATCTACGGCGACTGATTGATCGCCATCGCGGGCAAGCCCGCTCCCACAGGTTCTGCGGTGTACTCATGTTTTGTGCACGACACGGACACTGTGGGAGCGGGCTTGCCTGCGATGAGGCCGGAACATTCACTACAAATCTTTAGCCCTTCAATTCCTTCAAATGCTTGTACACCGTCGCTCGCCCCATGTTCAGCACATTGGCCACATAGTTGGAGGCGCTTTTGCCTTTGAAGGCGCCTTCGGCGTGCAGCGCCAGCACCAGTTCGCGTTTGTGGTCGCGGGTCAGCACGTTCAGGCTCAACTGACGCTCGCGCAGCCAGGCGTGCAGAAAGGTGTTGATCCGTTCCTGCCAGTCATCGCGAAACAGTGAGTCCGGTTGCGGGATCAGCTTGGTCGGCGACAGGAACAAATCCAGCGCCGCTTTCGCGTTCTCGAACAGCGAGATATTCAGGTTGATGCACAGCACCGCCAGCGGACGACCCTCGCTGTCGCGCAGCACACTGCTGAGGCTGCGAATCTTCTGGCCGTCCCAGTTGAGCTTTTCGTACGGCCCGATGTTTCGTTCGCTGACCTCTTCGCTGAGCATGTCTTCCAGCGAGGAGTCGTCGCCGATTTCCCGTTTGGACAGGTTGTTGGCGATGTAATCGACCTTTTGCGTGCGCAGGTCGTGCAGCACCACCTCGGCATGAGGGAAGAACAACGTGGCGATCGCATCGGCAATCGCGCGGAAGTTGTCCATGGACGTAGCGTCCAGGGCCGAGTCTTTTTCAGGTGCGTTCATACAGTGGAACTCCAGGCAGCGTCAGCGCCCGTTAAAAAAGGGGGCGCTGGAAGTTTGCCGCAATCGTGTGGACACGTCACCTGAGAGGCAGGATCAGGATCAGCTCAGGCGGGCGGGGGAGAGCATCTCGGCGTCCAGGCCGAAACGGGTGAGCTGCTCGGGCAAGGCTTCACCGCGTACCAGTGCAGCGCTGGCCTGGCCCATGGCCGGCGACGTCTGGATGCCGTAGCCGCCTTGCGCCGCGACCCAGAACAGCCCCGGCACCTGCTGATCGAAGCCGGACAGCAAATCCCCGTCGCGCACAAAACTGCGCAGACCGGCCCAAGTGCGGGTCGGGCGGCGGATGGTCAGGGTGGTGGCTTCTTCGATCTGGTAAATGCCCATGGCGATGTCCAGCTCTTCGGGCTGCACGTCGTGCGGTTCTACCGGGTCGGCGTTGGCCGGTGAGCCGAGGAACATGCCGGCGTCAGGCTTCATGTAGAAGGATTCATCGAGGCTGACCAGCATTGGCCAGTCATGGATATCCAGGCCCTCGGGGCCGGCAAAGATAAAGGCTGCCCGGCGCTTGGGTTGCAAGCCCAGCGGTTGGGCGCCGGCCAGCTCGCCAATCTTGTCGGCCCAGGCACCGGCGGCGTTGATGATGATCGGGGCGCTGAAGGTCTGAGTGTTGGTTTGAACCTGCCATTGCCCTTCGACATCACGGCTCAGGCTCAACACTTCGCTGTCGGTATGAACCTCACCTTTATTGCGTCGGATACCGCGCAGATAGCCCTGATGCAGAGCATCGGTATCGATGTCGCTGGCGGTCGGATCGTAGATCGCGCCATGGACTTTTTCCCGACGCAGGATTGGTAGGCGCGCACAGGCTTCGTCGGCGCTGAGCCATTGCATTTCCGGCACCGTGGCTTTGGCGCTCAGGTATTGATTGCTCAGCTCGGCCGGATCGCCGGTGAAGTCGACGGTCATCTCGCCGCGCGGGGTCAGCAGCGGGTGTTCGCAGAAACCGGGCGGCGGTGCGTCGAAGAAGTCGCGGCTGGCCTGAGTCAATGCCCGAACCTGCGGTGTGCCATAGGCGGCGGTGAACAGCGCCGCCGAGCGTCCGGTGGAGTGATAGGCCGGATGGGATTCGCGTTCGAGCACAATCACCCGCCCGTGCTGCGACAGCCAGAAACCGGTGGAAGCGCCGGCAATCCCGCCGCCGATGATGATGAAATCTGCCTGGCTCATGAACGTCTCCTGTGGGGGCGCAAATGCCGAAATTGTGGAGTTCCCCTGTAGGAGCTGACGAGTGAAACGAGGCTGCGATCTTTTGACTTTGCTTTTTAAAGGCAAGATCAAAAGATCGCAGCCTTCGGCAGCTCCTACAGGGGTTTGTGGTGTTAGCGCTGTAGTTGGTAAAGGGCATTGGCCAGTGCGATGTCTTCCAGGCCCAGGCCGATGGAGCGGAAGAACACCGGGCGATCGTATTCAGGGCGCTGGACTTTTCCGCTGAGCAAGTCGGGCAGGTCGCCGACAATCGAACGCTTGTCCCAGCCATGCTGCTCACCGGCGATCAGCATTTCACCCGCCGAGCCCGGGGTGGTTTGACGATAGTCACAGAACACCTGCATGTCATTGAGGCTCTGCGGCGGCACTTCATGGGCGCGTGGGGCGTTGGTGCTGATGGAGGTGATCAGCGCCGGTTTGCTTAAGTTCGACGGGTCGATCACCGGACCGGCAGACGAAGTGCAGAGCATGATCACGTCGGCATCCTGAATCGCAGCTTCGCAACTGTCGGCGAGGGTCAGCCGTGGATCGAGGCTGTTGAGCTGTGCCAACGCTTCGGGATTCTTGCCGCTCAGGCTCGGCGAGTAGAGGCTGATGCTTTGCCAGTCTCGCAGGTCCTTGACGTAGTGCAGGTGCGCCTGGGCCACCTTGCCGCTGCCGATGATTGCCAGGCGCTGGGCCTTCAGCGGCGCGAGGGCATCGACCGCCACCGCCGTCGTCGCGGCGGTGCGTGCGGTGGTCAGTTCACCGGCATCGCAGAGCAGCAGCGGCTGGCCGGTCTGCATCGACATCAGCAGCGTCCAGGCGGTTACTAGCGGGCCTTGCTCGCGCACGATGTAAGGCGAGGTCTTGACGCCATATACCCCGTCTTCGCCCAGCACACCCAAGTAGTTGATGAAGTCCCCGGCACCCTGCGGGAATTCCACCAACTGTTGCGCCGGTTGCACGGCTTGCCCGGCGGCCAGGTCACGGAACAGCTTGCGCAGGATCTGCGGCACGTCAACTTGTGCCAGCAGTTCGCGGGCTTGAGATTGGGTGATCACGTAAGGCGTGCTGGGCATGGTCGGCTCCGGGCGCTGAAAGTAAACTAATTTGTCCATTATGGACTTTTAGTGGTCTCTAGCAAGCTCCTGTTGAAAAGCCGGACGAAAAAAAAGCGCAGTCCGTTGCCGGCTGCGCCTCTTTCTGAAAGGCCCGAGTTACGGGCGCTTGCGCTCAACCGCCCGCAGCAGATGCGTCGGTGGCGTTTCACAACTGATCTTGCGACCCAGCAACGCCTCGATGGACGGTAGCTGGTAGGAGTCGTCTTCACCGGCAAAACTGATGGACACGCCATCCGCGCCGGCACGGCCGGTACGACCGATGCGGTGCACGTAGTCGTCCGGGACTTCCGGCAGGGTGAAGTTGATCACATGGCTGATGCCATCGATGTGAATGCCACGACCGGCCACATCGGTGGCCACCAGCACGCGGATTTTGCCTTCGCGGAAACCTTCGAGGGTCTTGATGCGCTTGTGCTGCGGCACATCGCCAGACAGTTGCGCCGCGTTGACGCCATCGCGTACCAGGCGTTCTTCGATGCGCCGCACTTCATCCTTGCGGTTGGCGAAGACCATCACCCGTTCCCAGCCGTTATCGTTGACCAGGTTGTAGAGCAATTTGTATTTGTCGGCACCGGCCACCGCGTAGATGTGTTGCTCGACGTTTTCGCTGGCCACGTTCTGCGCTTCGATCTCGACGATCGACGGGTCGGTGGTCCATTGCTTGGCGAGGTTCATCACGTCTTCGGTGAAGGTCGCGGAGAACAGCAGCGTCTGACGCTCGTTCTTCGGCGGAGTCTGGCGAATGATCTGACGCACTTGTGGGATGAAACCCATGTCGAGCATCCGGTCGGCTTCGTCCAGCACCATCACTTCGACCATGTCCAGGTGCACATCGCCGCGCTGGTTGAAGTCGAGCAAGCGGCCCGGAGTGGCCACCAGGATGTCGCAGTGACGGGCTTCGAGGTGCTTGAGTTGCTTGTCGAAGTCCATGCCGCCGACAAATGTCATGACGTTGAGGCCGGTGTACTTGGTCAGGTCGGCTGCGTCCTTGGCGATCTGCACCACCAGTTCCCGGGTCGGGGCGATGATCAGTGCCCGCGGTTCACCCATGTAGCGCTCTTTGGGCGGCGGGGTTTGCAGCAGCTGAGTGATGATCGAAATCAGGAAGGCGGCGGTTTTACCGGTGCCGGTCTGGGCGCGACCGATGGCGTCTTTGCCCGCGAGGGTGAAGCCAAGCACCTGCGCCTGGATCGGCGTGCAATACGGAAAGCCCAGGTCCTGAATGGCGTGCATCAGTTCGGGGGCGAGTTTGAAATCGTGGAAGCGGGTTTTGCCTTCCTGGGGCTCAACGACGAAGTCTTCGAGTTTCCAGGGAATAACCGGCGCTTTTGGCTTTGGTTCGCGACGCGGTTTTGCCGGTTTCGGGGCTTCGCTGCGCGGCTGCTCAGAGGCGATGGTCTCGGCTGCGGGGGCGGTCGGTGTGGTCACCGGCTCGTGTTTCGGTGCCGCTACGGTTGCGGTCCGGCCAGGCTGATTACCGTCGGTGCGGTGGCTGGGAGTATGAGAAGGAGCGCTGGAGACTGGCGCGAGCTGCTCAGTCTCGCTTTTACCGAACATTTTCTTGAGTGCTTTGAGCACGGTCATCTCATCAATTGATTAAGGAATATACGCCGGCCAGTGTAATGCAAGAATCGGGCGCGGCGTAGTGGGATGGATCAATGGGTAGCTTTTAACGCAAACGCTCGGCGAGCCAGACGCCAATGTCGCGGATTTCTTCGGGTAACACTTCGTGGCCCATTGGGTATTCCTGCCATGTCACGGTGACACCATGTTGCTTTAAATACTCGTAGGCGGTCCGGCCCATGGAGTTTTGAACCACGTCATCGTACTGGCCGTGCAATGACAGCACCGGAATGCGTTGCTGGCTGGCGGAAAGCTCCAGTTCGTCGCTGAAAGTCGGTGCGTAAGTAGAGAGAGCTAGTACGCCACCCAGCGGTCCCTGCCATTTCAGAAAGGCCGTGTGCAACACCACTGCACCTCCCTGGGAAAATCCGGCGAGAAAGATGCGCGAGGCATCTATTCCGCTGGCCTTCTGCTCTTCGATCAAATCAAACACACGTTGCGCGGACGCTTCCAGCTGCTCGCGACTGATCGCGCGCGCCGGGCTCATGGCCAATATGTCGTACCAGCTCGGCATTTCGTAGCCACCATTAATGGTGACGGCGCGAGTCGGTGCCTGGGGCAGGACGAAGCGAGTGGTCAGCAAGCTTTCCTGCAGCGCTTCAGCCACCGGCAGGAAGTCGTAGCGGTCGGCGCCCAGCCCGTGTAGCCAGATAACGCAGGCGTCTGCGGGCTTGACGGGTTGCAGAATCAAGGGCTCGGTCATGGGTGCTCCATATTTGTGCGTGTGCTCTCATTTAAGTGCGAGGTTCGAGTGCGCAACGGGTTGATCAGTTAAGAAGATGTCGCAAGGCTACAAGTTTTGCTATTGACCTGCCGCTGAATCGCTTTGGCGAGCGGTCTGGTACGGGGTTTGCTATAGGGAAGCCTGTGCAACCAATCTCATGCCTGGCGGTAACACTATCAGTGTACGGCTGGTCGTGGGATAGCAAAGAATCCGGTGATGGATGTTCGCCAAAGGCCGCTACGGGCTTCGCGAACGTGAAAGGGCTACCGCCCGTTCGGCCGATTGGTGAGAAGGGAGTTGTCCATGATGTGGATTTTCTCCTACTAGACTCATAGCGACGGTCCTGCGTCGGTTGACCCTAAAAAAAGCCAACACGGGTCAACAACGCCTCATAAGGGTGCGACAGGGCTCAAGCTCCGACACAACAAGAGCAAAACTGGAGGTTTGAATGAAGTTATTGAAATCCACCCTGGCCATCGTGACTGCAGCCGCAGTGCTCGGTGTCAGTGGGTTCGCTCAGGCGGGTGCAACCCTGGATGCAGTGCAGAAGAAAGGTTTCGTACAGTGCGGTGTAAGTGACGGTCTGCCGGGCTTCTCGGTTCCGGACTCTACCGGCAAGATCGTTGGTATCGATGCTGACTTCTGCCGCGCTGTGGCCGCTGCCGTTTTCGGCGATGCGACCAAGGTCAAATTCAGCCAGTTGAACGCCAAGGAGCGCTTCACCGCGCTGCAGTCCGGTGAAATCGACATTCTGTCGCGAAACACCACCATGACCAGTTCCCGTGACGCGGGCATGGGCCTGAAGTTTCCTGGCTTCATCACCTACTACGACGGCATCGGCTTCCTGGTGAACAACAAGCTGGGTGTCAAGAGCGCCAAAGAGCTGGATGGCGCGACCATCTGCATCCAGGCCGGTACCACCACCGAGCTGAACGTTTCCGACTACTTCCGCGGCAATGGTCTGAAATACACCCCGATCACTTTCGACACCTCCGATGAAAGCGCCAAGTCGCTGGAATCCGGTCGTTGCGACGTGCTGACCTCCGACAAGTCCCAGTTGTTTGCCCAGCGCAGCAAGCTGGCCTCGCCGAAAGACTACGTAGTTCTGCCGGAAACCATTTCCAAGGAACCGCTGGGCCCGGTCGTGCGTAATGGCGACGACGAGTGGCTGTCCATTGTGCGCTGGACTGGCTACGCCATGCTCAACGCTGAAGAAGCAGGCATCACTTCGAAGAACGTCGAAGCCGAAGCCAAGGCCACCAAGAACCCTGATGTGGCTCGTATGCTCGGCACTGACGGTGAATACGGCAAAGACCTGAAAGTGAAGAAAGACTGGGTTGTGCAAATCGTCAAGCAAGTCGGTAACTACGGTGAAGTGTTCGAGAAAAACCTCGGCAAGGGCACTCCGCTGGAAATCGACCGCGGGCTGAACGCCTTGTGGAACGCTGGCGGCATTCAATACGCACCACCAGTGCGCTGATGGTTCTATCACCCGGTGGGCCAACCACCGGGTGATGTTCTGTTCCATTATTTCCGGGGCACTTCATGCAAAATTCAATCGGCGCACCAAAGCAGAGGCTCAGCCTCAGCGATCCACGAGTGCGTGCGTGGGTATTCCAGATCATCACCATTGTGGCGGTGGTCTCGCTGGGCTGGTTTCTGTTCGACAACACTCAAACCAACCTCCAGCACCGGGGCATCACCTCGGGGTTCGACTTTCTTGAGCGCAGTGCCGGTTTCGGCATAGCTCAGCACCTGATCGACTACACCGAATCGGACAGCTATGCCCGGGTGTTTGTCATCGGCCTGCTCAACACCCTGCTGGTCACCTTTATTGGTGTGATCCTGGCGACGATCCTCGGTTTCATCGTCGGTGTGGCACGGCTGTCGAAGAACTGGATCATTGCCAAGCTGGCGACGGTGTATGTAGAGGTCTTCCGTAACATTCCGCCGCTGCTGCAAATCCTGTTCTGGTACTTCGCAGTGTTCCTGACCATGCCAGGGCCGCGCAACAGCCATAACTTCGGCGACACCTTCTTTGTCAGCAGCCGCGGCCTGAACATGCCCGCAGCGTTGGCGGCGGATGGTTTCTGGCCGTTTGTGGTGAGTGTCGTCGTGGCCATCGTCGCGATCGTGCTGATGTGCCGCTGGGCCAACAAGCGTTTCGAAGCGACCGGCGTACCGTTCCACAAATTCTGGGTAGGCCTGGCGCTGTTCCTGGTAATCCCTGCGCTGTGCGCATTGATCTTCGGCGCTCCGTTGCATTGGGAAATGCCACAGCTGCAAGGTTTCAACTTTGTAGGCGGCTGGGTGCTGATCCCGGAACTGCTGGCGCTGACCTTGGCACTGACGGTGTACACCGCTGCGTTTATCGCCGAGATCGTGCGTTCGGGCATCAAGTCGGTCAGCCACGGCCAGACCGAAGCCGCCCACTCGTTGGGGCTGCGCAACGGTCCGACCCTGCGCAAGGTGATCATCCCGCAAGCCCTGCGCGTGATCATTCCACCGCTGACCAGCCAATACCTGAACCTGGCGAAGAACTCCTCGCTGGCGGCCGGTATCGGTTATCCGGAGATGGTGTCGTTGTTTGCCGGTACGGTGCTGAACCAGACCGGGCAGGCGATCGAAGTCATTGCCATCACCATGAGCGTGTACCTGGCGATCAGTATCAGCATTTCCCTGCTGATGAACTGGTACAACAAGCGCATTGCGCTGATCGAGCGGTAAGGAAAAGCGCATGACGACTCATACTTTCAAACCCGACATGCCACCACCGAGCAGCAGCATCGGTGTCGTGGCGTGGATGCGGGCGCACATGTTCTCCAGCTGGATCAATACCCTGCTGACGCTGTTCGCGTTCTATCTGATTTACCTGATAGTTCCGCCTATCGTGAGCTGGGCGATTCTCGACGCCAACTGGGTCGGCACCACTCGCGCCGATTGCACCAAGGAGGGCGCCTGCTGGGTGTTCATCCAGCAGCGCTTCGGCCAGTTCATGTATGGCTACTACCCGACAGACCTGCGCTGGCGCGTGGACCTGACCGTGTGGCTGGCAGTGATTGGTGTGGCGCCGTTGTTCATTTCGCGCTTCCCGCGCAAGGCGGTCTACGGGCTGAGCTTTCTGGTGCTCTATCCGATCATTTCCTACACCTTGTTGCACGGTGGCTGGTTTGGTCTGACCGAAGTGCCGACCAGCCAGTGGGGCGGCCTGATGCTGACCCTGGTCATTGCTACCGTCGGTATCGTCGGCGCATTGCCGCTGGGTATCGTTCTGGCCCTGGGCCGGCGTTCGAACATGCCGGCGATTCGTGTGGTCTGCGTGACCTTCATCGAATTCTGGCGCGGCGTGCCGTTGATCACGGTGCTGTTCATGTCTTCGGTGATGTTGCCGTTGTTCCTGCCCGAAGGCATGAACTTCGACAAACTGCTGCGGGCGCTGATCGGAGTGATCCTGTTCCAGTCGGCCTACATCGCTGAAGTGGTGCGTGGCGGTCTGCAAGCGATCCCCAAAGGTCAGTACGAAGCGGCTGCAGCGATGGGCCTCGGTTACTGGCGCAGCATGGGCCTGGTGATTCTGCCGCAAGCCCTGAAGCTGGTGATCCCTGGCATCGTCAACACCTTCATTGCGCTGTTCAAGGACACGAGCCTGGTGATCATCATCGGCCTGTTCGACCTGCTCAACAGCGTCAAGCAAGCCGCCGCCGACCCGAAATGGCTGGGCATGGCCACTGAAGGCTATGTGTTCGCGGCCCTGGTGTTCTGGATTTTCTGTTTTGGTATGTCCCGCTATTCCATGCATTTGGAACGCAAGCTGGACACTGGCCACAAGCGCTAAAGCAGTACCTAATTTAGGAAGTTTTGTGATGAGCGAAGCAATCAAAAAGACAGTGAGCCCCGAAGGCATTATTCAGATGCAGGGCGTGAACAAGTGGTACGGCCAGTTCCACGTGTTGAAAGACATCAACCTGAACGTCAAGCAGGGCGAGCGTATCGTTTTGTGCGGCCCGTCGGGTTCCGGCAAATCCACCACCATCCGCTGCCTCAATCGTCTGGAAGAACACCAGCAAGGCCGCATCGTGGTCGATGGCGTGGAACTGACCAACGACCTCAAGCAGATCGAAGCGATCCGCCGTGAAGTCGGCATGGTGTTCCAGCACTTCAACCTGTTCCCGCACCTGACCATCCTGCAGAACTGCACCCTGGCGCCAATGTGGGTACGCAAGATGCCCAAGCGCAAGGCCGAAGAAATCGCCATGCATTACCTGGAGCGCGTACGCATTCCGGAGCAGGCGCATAAATACCCGGGGCAACTGTCTGGCGGTCAGCAACAGCGTGTGGCGATTGCCCGTGCCCTGTGCATGAAACCGAAAATCATGCTGTTCGACGAACCTACTTCGGCACTCGACCCAGAGATGGTGAAAGAGGTTCTGGACACCATGATCGGCCTGGCCGAAGACGGCATGACCATGCTCTGCGTTACCCACGAAATGGGCTTCGCCCGTACCGTGGCCAACCGCGTGATCTTCATGGACAAGGGTGAAATCGTCGAACAGGCGGCGCCGAACGACTTCTTCGACAACCCGCAGAACGAGCGTACGAAGCTGTTCCTGAGCCAGATTTTGCATTGATTGGCACCAGGCAGTGAAATAAACCCGGACTATGTTCCGGGTTTATTTTTGTCTGGGGTTATTGCGTCAGTACGGTTTCTTGTTCCGGATGATGTGTCGCCAACAGCTGCTTTAAATCGGCGCCCTCGCTGAGCGCGTGCACCTCGGCCATCAGGTGTGGGTGACGGTCAAGCAAGCGCATCAGCGTAAACAGCGGCTGAGGCGGGGCTAACTCGCCGCGCTCATAGCGGGAAAAAGCATTGTGCCCACCGCCGGAGAGTAGCTTCACCGCTTCTTTCTGTGTGAGGTGCAATTTGCGGCGGATACGTTTTATCTCGGACCCCATGATTTGAAAGCAGTCTTCCAGCAGCTTGTCGCCTGTATCGACATATCGCTGGGCGCTGTCTGTGGTGTCATCGAAGATGATTTCACCGCACACCTTGCACTCCCACCCAGCAAGATCAGGCACCAGTCGCGACATTTTTTTGTAATTGACGGTGAGACTGCGATCGATGAAGTGATGCATGCCGTCGTGGGCGCCACAGCTCATGCATTGCCGTATGTTCATTGATTTTTCTCCTTAAAGGAGATCACTGGGGCGCCACCGCCGGGGCAGTAGGTCACTTTAATGTAAATCTCCTGATCATTAAGTTGCGCGTGGTAGACGTCCTGCCAGGTTCGGTGATCCAAATAAGTGGTCATGGATTTGTAGAGCATCCTTCTCTCCAATGCATAAATGACCTTTTGCATGTTCTGGTAATTGAGTCCCATGCTCCGGCCTGTCTCCAACGCTTGGTTAGTAAAAGCGTGGACCCCCATCCTGGCAACCTCCGCCTTGACCACCGCCAAGTCGTAATGAGGTGTGTTCTTTTCCATAAGACACTTCAACTCTGAGATGAAAATTACCCTTAAAGGGTAATTTTAACAATCGAAAATCCCGCTTTGTTTCCTGCCTTCTAACCCTAGGCGGTTGTCCTCTCGGACGAAGCTGACTAACATGTCAGAAAATTCATCCTATGATTGGATGAAAGGGCGAATCCTATGTCAGACATTTCTCCATTAATTAAACGATCCCTGGTCGATCAGGCCCTGGACCAGTTACGTCTGCGCATCAATCAAGGGGTCTGGACGGTCGGCCAGCGCTTGCCCACCGAGCCGGAACTGGCGACTGAGCTGGGCATCAGCCGCAACACGGTGCGTGAAGCCATGCGCGTGTTGGCGTTTTCCGGGTTGATCGAAATTCGCCAGGGAGACGGCAGTTATCTGCGGGCGGTGATTGATCCACTGGACACCATGAAGGCGCTGTCCCGTTGCACCCAGGAACAGGCTCGGGAAACCCGGCACATTCTGGAAGTCGAAGCCATCGGCCTCGCGGCGTTACGCCGCACCGATGAAGACCTGGTGGCATTGCGCGAGGCGCTAGGTGTCAGTGGCAGTCATTACCACGGCGATCTCGACACCTACATCGCCTGCGATCTGGTGTTTCACCGTCGACTGGTGGATGCGGCGCACAACCCGACACTCAGCGAGCTGTATCGCTATTTCTCCAGCATCGTCGGCGCGCACTTGCGCCAGACCCTGAACATCTCACCCCGACGCCAAGCGGTGTTCGACCTTCATGTCGAACTGCTCGATGCCGTCGAGCAACGCGACCCGGAACGGGCCAAAGCCCTGTCGAGGCAGTTGATCAATGAACCTTGAAACCGAGAACCCCATGTCCACCCAGCAGGTCAGCAGCATCACTGAGCTCAAGCGTACGGCGGAGCTCGAAGAGCTGTTGATCGACGCCGAGGCCGATGACGAACAGGTTCAGCAAACTCACCCGGTCCTGCGGCGGCCATGGCTGTTGTTGCTCGGCCTGATTCTGGTGGCGCTGAACCTGCGTCCGGCGTTGTCGAGCATGGCGCCGATGCTCAGCGAAATCTCGAAGACGCTGGGGCTATCGGCCGCCCAAGCCGGGTTGCTGACGACCTTGCCGGTACTCTGCCTCGGTCTGTTCGCGCCATTGGCGCCGGTGCTGGCACGACGTTTTGGTGCCGAGCGAGTGGTGTTGGGGATTCTTCTGATGCTGGCCGGCGGGATCATTTTGCGCAGTTCATTCGGCGAGGTCGGCCTGTTCGCCGGCAGCGTGCTGGCCGGCGCCAGCATCGGGGTGATCGGCGTGTTGCTACCCGGCATTGTCAAACGCGACTTCCCGAAACAGGCCGGCACCATGACCGGTGTCTACACCATGGCACTGTGCCTGGGCGCGGCCATGGCGGCAGGGGCAACCGTGCCGTTGAGCGAACATTTCGACAAAAGCTGGCCCTTGGGTCTCGGCTTCTGGGTGGTTCCAGCGTTGGTCGCGGCGATTTTCTGGCTGCCGCAAGTCGGTCAGAAGCACGGCGCGCATCATGTTGCCTATCGGGTCCGAGGCCTGCTGCGTGATTCGCTGGCCTGGCAAGTGACCTTGTACATGGGTCTGCAATCGTCTTTGGCCTACATCGTGTTTGGCTGGCTGCCGTCGATTCTGATCGGCCGCGGTCTGACGCCAACCCAGGCTGGGCTGGTGTTGTCGGGTTCGGTGATTGTCCAGTTGATCAGCTCGCTGGCAGCACCCTGGCTGGCGACGCGCGGCAAGGATCAGCGGCTGGCAATCGTGATCGTCATGGCAATGACCCTCGGCGGTTTGTTCGGTTGCCTTTATGCGCCGATTGATGGCTTGTGGGGCTGGGCGATCCTGCTGGGGTTGGGGCAGGGCGCCACGTTCAGCCTGGCGTTGACCCTGATCGTGCTGCGCTCGCGGGATGCTCATGTCGCGGCCAATCTGTCGAGCATGGCTCAGGGCTTCGGTTACACCCTGGCGTCCATGGGGCCGTTCGCGGTCGGCGTGGTGCATGACTGGACCGGCGGCTGGAGTTCCCTGGGCTGGATCTTCGGCGTCATCGGCCTCGGCGCGATCATCGCCGGCCTCGGTGCCGGGCGTTCGTTGTACGTTCAGGTTCAAAGCGAGAGAGTCTGACGTTCTGCGCACTGTCGGTATTCGGGCCACGAATGCCGATAGTGTTCTGCGCATTTGTTGACTATCGTGCAGGCAATCTTTCGACGCCACTTTGCAACCCAGAGAGCCTGCCCATGAGTGATGCCCACAACGCCTTGATCACCCGGTTCTACCAAGCCTTCCAACGACTGGACGCCGAGGCCATGAGTGCCTGCTACACCGACGACGTGGTGTTCAGTGATCCGGCGTTCGGCGAACTGCGCGGGCGCGATGCTGGCGACATGTGGCGCATGCTCACCACCCGGGCCAAGGACTTCTCCCTGACCTTCGATAACGTGCGCAGTGATGAGCGCACCGGCGGTGCCCATTGGGTGGCGACGTACCTGTTCAGCCAGACCGGCAATACCGTGGTCAACGATATCCAGGCGCGTTTCGTGTTTCGCGACGGCAAGATCTGCGAGCATCACGACAGCTTTGATCTGTGGCACTGGTCGCGTCAGGCGCTGGGTTTCAAAGGGCTGTTGTTGGGCTGGACGCCGGTGGTGAAAAACGCCGTGCGCGCTCAGGCCTTGAAGGGGCTGAAGGCATTTCAGGCCAGTCGCTGATAAGATCGCGGCTTGTTTCCTACAAGCCTTGATCGTCACGTGAACACCTCGAGCGAATCTTCCGTCATTGCCGCCGAACCGCCGCTGCCCGTCAGCAAACCCTGGTTCGTCTACCTCGTTCGCGCGGCCAATGGTTCGCTCTACTGCGGGATCAGCGACGACCCCGTCCGCCGTTTCGCCACCCACCAAAGTGGCAAAGGCGCACGCTTCTTCCTGTCCAGCCCGGCTGTGGCATTGGTCTACACCGAAATCTGCCGCGATAAAAGCGAAGCACTGCGCCAGGAACGACTGATCAAAAAACTCAAGAAAAGCGCCAAGGAATGTCTGGTCGCGAGCGCGGCTGCGGGCTTATCAATCTGACTGATAAGCGCCCATCAGGCAGATGGGTAGGCTGCTTGTGGATTGCGCGTTAAGCTGCGAGCTCCTTATCCGAGCGGCGGAGCCGAGCATGTCCGAGTTGATTCTTCATCACTACCCGACGTCCCCTTTCGCCGAAAAGGCCCGCTTGCTGCTGGGCTTCAAGGGGCTGTCCTGGCGCTCGGTGAACATCTCGCCAGTGATGCCAAAACCCGATCTGACTGCCCTGACCGGCGGCTACCGCAAGACGCCGGTGTTGCAGATTGGTGCTGATGTCTATTGCGACACCGCGCTGATGGCTCGTCGTCTGGAGCAGGAAAAAGCCTTGCCGGCGTTCTTCCCGGAAGGTCAGGAAATGATTACCGCAACCTTCGCGGCGTGGGCCGATTCGGTGGTGTTCCAGCATGCGGTCAGCCTGGTGTTCCAGCCGGCGTCGGTGGCGGTGCGCTTTGGCAAGTTGTCACCGGAAGCGATCAAGGCCTTCCTGGCCGATCGCGCCGGATTATTCAGCGGTGGCAGTGCCACACGGCCGTCTGCCGAACAGGCTCGGCATCAATGGCCAACGATCATGGCGCGTCTGGAGCAGCAACTTCAGCGTGAGCAGGGGGACTTCCTGTTCGGTGAGCCATCGATTGCCGACTTTGCCCTGGCCCACTCGTTGTGGTTCCTCAAAGCGACGCACGTGACATCACCGTTGGTGGATGCTTATCCGGCGGTTTTGGCGTGGTTTGGCCGTGTGATGGGGTTTGGTCATGGCGCGTTCAGCGAGATGACTTCTGAGGAAGCGCTTGAAGTCGCGCGCAACGCCACACCGGCTGCGTTGCCGGATGAGCAGTTTGAGGAGCCGAACGGGTTCGAGGTTGGTCAGCAGGTGGTGATTGCCGCGACTGATTATGGGGTTGATCCGGTGGCGGGTGAATTGTTGTTTGCGGGTAGCGAAGAATTGATTTTGCGTCGCGAGGACGAGCGGGCCGGCGTGGTGCATGTGCACTTTCCGCGGTTCGGGTTTCGCATCGAAGCGCTCTAGGTGCTAACCACTGATTTTCTGGCCATGCACTAACCTGTGGGAGCTGGCTTGCCTGCGATGAGGTCAGCCCAGCAATATTGATGTTGCCTGACACTGCGCTATCGCAGGCAAGCCAGCTCCCACAAGGGACGGGGTCGGGTCTGAAGAGCTATTCCAGCGCCGCAAGAACCTTGTCCGGGTCATACCCGCGTATCAACGTTCCGTTGACATCGATCAGCGGAATCCCGCGTCCTCCCAGCGCCTCATAGGCCGTGCGCGCCTGCGCATCTTTCTCGATATCGAATTCCTTGTACGGAATGCCCTTCTGGTCGAGAAAGCGCCGGGTCAGCTTGCAGTAGCCGCACCAATCGGTGGCGTAGAGCACGACATTGGCCTTGGCCTGAGTCTGCTCGGACACCACTTGCGAGGGGTGAAACACGCGCTCGATCTTGCCCCAGTTCTGGTAAACCACGACCACCAGCAAGATCAGCAGGCATTTCTTCAATACGCCGCCGAGCATCAGTTGCGTCGCTTGAGCTGGTCGGTCAATTGGGTCGGCAGGCCTTTGATGATCAGCGTACCGGCTTCTTCGTCATATTCGATCTTCGAGCCCAGCAGGTGCGCTTCGAAGCTGATGGACAAGCCCTCGGCGCGGCCGGTAAAGCGGCGGAACTGGTTCAGGGTGCGCTTATCCGCAGGGATCTCAGGCGACAGGCCGTAGTCCTTGTTGCGGATGTGATCGTAGAAAGCTTTCGGGCGCTCTTCGTCGATCAGCTCGGACAGTTCTTCCAGGCCCATGGGCTCGCCCATTTTTGCCTGGCTGCTGGCGTAATCCACCAGGGTCTTGGTCTTCTCGCGTGCGGACTCTTCCGGCAGGTCTTCGCTTTCGACGAAGTCACTGAAGGCCTTGAGCAGGGTGCGGGTTTCGCCGGGGCCGTCGACGCCTTCCTGGCAGCCGATGAAGTCGCGGAAGTACTCCGAAACCTTTTTGCCGTTCTTGCCTTTGATGAACGAGATGTACTGCTTGGACTGCTTGTTGTTCTGCCACTCGGAGACGTTGATCCGCGCTGCCAGGTGCAACTGGCCAAGGTCCAGGTGTCGCGAAGGGGTCACGTCCAGCTGATCGGTCACTGCCACGCCTTCACTGTGGTGCAGCAGGGCGATGGCGAGGTAATCGGTCATGCCCTGCTGGTAATGCGCGAACAGCACGTGGCCGCCCACAGAGAGGTTCGACTCTTCCATCAGCTTTTGCAGATGTTCCACCGCCACCCGGCTGAAAGCTGTGAAGTCTTTACCGCCGTCGAGGTATTCCTTCAGCCAGCCGCTGAACGGATGCGCCCCGGACTCGGCATGGAAGAAACCCCAGGCCTTGCCTTGTTTGGCGTTGTAGCTCTCGTTGAGGTCGGCAAGCATGTACTCGATGGCGCTGGACTCGGCCAGTTCGGAATCGCGGGCATGAAGAACTGCGGGTGTGCCGTCGGGTTTTTTGTCGATCAGGTGGACGATGCAATGACGGATCGGCATGGGCTTCTCGGCTGATTGAAGAGAGGAGGGCGTGCTCCCCCGAAAAAGCGCTCAGTGTACCGCAACCACTGGTTTTGGCGTGGTGCCAAGGGCAATTTGCAGCTGTCCGCCGGCCCTTATGCAGTTTTTTGCCGATTTAGAGCAATAAAGCTGACCAAATGGGTAGCTAGAGGCGGATATTTCCCCGTCTCTGTGCTAGTTTTGCCCGGTCTTACGCGAAGTCACTGCGTTAAGCGTGCATTCAGCATTTGTCAGGTCGAACCAAACCCTGATTTCGGTATCTATAACCCCGACTCGTCGTGGTTATGGCCGAGGGTGCCAGATCCAGAAGATCGGGCTCGATGGCTGACACTGCACTCTGCAATCCATATGAATTTGATAGGGAAGGAACATTACATGGCTCTTACTAAAGACCAACTGATCGCCGACATCGCTGAAGCTATCGACGCGCCAAAAACCACCGCGCGTAACGCTCTGGACCAACTGGGCCAAATCGTTGCTGATCAGCTGGAAAACGGCGGCGAAATCACCCTGCCAGGTATCGGCAAGCTGAAAGTGACTGAGCGTCCTGCCCGTACCGGCCGCAACCCTTCGACTGGCGCTGCCATCGAAATCGCTGCCAAGAAAGTTATCAAGCTGGTTGTGGCCAAAGGCCTGACCGACGCTGTTAACAAGTAAGACTTGTTATAAAAAAACCGTGCTTCGGAGCAATCCGGGCACGGTTTTTTTGTGCCATAAATTCTTCAAACACCGCCGATCCTTGTGGGAGCGGGCTTGCCCGCGATGGCGGCGTGTCAGTCGCCTTCTTTGACGCCTGGCACACTGCTTTCGCGGGCAAGCCCGCTCCCACAGGGATTTCAGCACTCAGTAATTTGGCTTGTCAGCAATTACTCAGCTTTTACGCGCCCAACGTTCGCGCCAGACCTGCTGCTCGCTTTTAGTCTGGAACGTCCAGGCGACGAAGCGGCTTTGCTTCTGCCCTTGCGACATTTCCACGACCTGGCTTTCCAGCACGCCAGCCTTTTTCAGCGCCGTCTGGATCGCAGGCAGGTTTGAGGCTTTCGAGACCAGGGTGCTGAACCAAAGCACTTTGTGTTGAAAATGCGCGCTCTCGGCGATCAGTTGCGTCACAAACCGTGCTTCCCCGCCTTCGCACCACAGTTCGGCCGATTGACCGCCAAAGTTCAGCACCGGCAGTTTGCGTTTCGGATCGGCGCGGCCCAGTGCGCGCCATTTACGCTCGCTGCCCTTGGTGGCCTCGTCCATCGAAGCGTGGAACGGCGGGTTGCACATGGTCAGGTCAAAGCGTTCGCCGGGCTCGAGCAGGCCCAGCAGAATGTGCTTGGGATTGCTTTGCTGGCGCAGCTGGATGGCTTTGTTCAGCCCGTTGGACTGCACGATGGCTTTGGCGGCGGCCACGGCCGTCGGGTCGATTTCCGAGCCGAGGAAGTGCCAGCGGTAGTCGCTGTAGCCGATCAGCGGATAGACGCAGTTGGCGCCCATGCCGATATCGAGCACCTTGACCGGCGCACCGCGAGGAATCTCGCCGTCGTTGACGCTGGCCAGCAGGTCGGCCAGGAAATGCACGTAGTCAGCGCGACCCGGCACCGGTGGGCACAGGTAATCGGCCGGAATGTCCCAATGGGCAATGCCGTAGAACGACTTGAGCAGCGCCCGGTTGAACACCCGAACCGCGTCCGGGCTGGCGAAGTCGATGCTTTCCTTGCTATACGGGTTGATGATCACGAACTTCGCCAATTCCGGCGTAGTTTTGATCAGCGCCGGGAAGTCATAACGACCCTGGTGGCGATTGCGCGGATGCAGGCTGGCCTTCTCACGGGGTTCCACGGCTTTGGCCGGGGTAGCGGAGTCAGGCTTCTTGCGCGCAGGTCTTGGTGTGCGGGGGGCGTTCATGGGCGTTGTCGATTCGGGTATGGCTAAAAGTGGCGGGTATTGTCCCACATCCAGCCGTTGTGAACCCAATTGTAAAGTTCGCCGCTGTTCCCTGTGGGAGCGGGCTTGCCCGCGATGAGGACATCACATCCATCATTGATGTGGCTGCAAGGACGCCATCGCGGGCAAGCCCGCTCCCACAGGGATTTTTGGTGTGTGGAGGAAAGAGGCGGGCATAAAAAAGGAGGCCGTTGCGGGCCTCCCTTTTTCATTGCGACTTGCCGTTACAAACTGGCAATCCGCGCATGTTGCTCGGCCAGCTTGCCCAAAGCCTGTTCAGCTTCAGCCAGTTTGGCGCGTTCCTTCTCGATGACTTCGGCCGGGGCCTTGTCGACGAAACCGGCGTTGGACAGCTTGCCGCCGACGCGCTGAACTTCGCCCTGCAGACGCAGGATTTCCTTGTCCAGGCGAGCCAGTTCGGCGTCCTTGTCGATCAGGCCAGCCATTGGCACCAGCACTTCCATCTCGCCAACCAGAGCGGTGGCGGACAGCGGTGCTTCTTCGCCTGCCTTCAGAACGGTGATCGATTCCAGACGCGCCAGCTTCTTCAGTAGCGCTTCGTTCTCGGTGAGACGGCGCTGATCTTCGGCGCTGACGTTTTTCAGGAACAGGTTCAGCGGCTTGCCTGGACCGATGTTCATTTCGCCACGGATGTTACGCGTGCCGAGCATCAGGCCCTTGAGCCATTCGATGTCGTCTTCGGCGCCCTGATCGATGCGTGCTTCGTTGGCCACTGGCCAAGGTTGCAGCATGATCGTCTTGCCTTCGATACCGGCCAGCGGCGCGACACGCTGCCAGATTTCTTCGGTGATGAACGGCATGAACGGGTGCGCCAGACGCAGCGCGACTTCCAGCACTCGAACCAGCGTGCGGCGGGTGCCGCGCTGACGTTCGACCGGTGCATTTTCGTCCCACAGCACAGGCTTGGACAGTTCCAGGTACCAATCGCAATACTGGTTCCAGATGAACTCGTACAAGGCTTGTGCGGCCAGGTCGAAACGGAACTGATCGAGCTGACGAGTCACTTCGGCTTCAGTGCGTTGCAGCTGCGAAATGATCCAGCGATCTGCCAGGGACAGCTCGTAGGCTTCGCCGTTCTGACCGCAGTCTTCGCCTTTGTCCAGCACGTAGCGCGCAGCGTTCCAGATCTTGTTGCAGAAGTTGCGATAGCCTTCGACGCGGCCCATGTCGAACTTGATGTCGCGACCGGTCGATGCCAGCGAGCAGAACGTGAAACGCAGGGCGTCGGTGCCGTAGCTGGCGATGCCGTCGGCGAACTCGTCGCGGGTCTGCTTCTCGATCTTCTTCGCCAGTTTCGGCTGCATCATGCCGGAGGTGCGTTTCTGCACCAGCTCCTCCAGCTCGATGCCGTCGATGATGTCCAGCGGGTCCAGGACGTTGCCCTTGGACTTGGACATCTTCTGGCCCTGGCCATCACGTACCAGACCGTGCACATAAACGGTCTTGAACGGAACCTGCGGCGTGCCGTCTTCGTTTTTCACCAAGTGCATGGTGAGCATGATCATCCGGGCAACCCAGAAGAAAATGATGTCGAAACCGGTCACCAGCACGTCGGTGGAGTGGAATTTCTTCAGGAATTCGGTCTGCTCCGGCCAGCCGAGAGTGGAGAAAGTCCACAGGCCCGAACTGAACCAGGTATCCAGAACGTCGTTGTCCTGTTGCAGCGCAACGTCCGGGCCGAGGTTGTTCTTGGCACGCACTTCGGCTTCGTCGCGACCGACATAGACCTTGCCCGACTCGTCGTACCAGGCCGGAATCCGGTGGCCCCACCACAGCTGACGGCTGATGCACCAATCCTGGATGTCGCGCATCCACGAGAAGTACATGTTTTCGTATTGTTTCGGCACGAACTGAATGCGGCCGTCTTCAACCGCAGCGATGGCCGGCTCGGCCAATGGCTTGGTAGAGACGTACCACTGGTCGGTCAGCCACGGCTCGATGATGGTGCCGGAGCGGTCGCCTTTCGGCACTTTCAGGGCATGATCGTCGACGCTGACCAGCAGGCCGGCGGCTTCGAATGCAGCCACGATCTGTTTACGCGCTTCGAAGCGGTCGAGGCCGGCGTATTCGGCCGGGATCTTGCCGTCGATGCTTTCGTTAAGCTTGCCGTCGAGGTTGAACACCTGACAGGCCGGCAGCACGTGGGCATTCTTGTCGAAGATGTTCAGCAGTGGCAGGTTGTGGCGCTTGCCGACTTCGTAGTCGTTGAAATCGTGGGCCGGGGTGATTTTCACGCAACCGGTGCCGAATTCAGGATCGCAGTAATCGTCGGCGATGATCGGGATGCGGCGGCCAACCAGCGGCAGCTCGACAAATTTGCCGATCAGGGCTTTGTAGCGTTCATCGTTCGGGTTAACGGCCACGGCGGCGTCGCCGAGCATGGTTTCCGGACGCGTGGTCGCGACGATCAGGTAGTCGTTGCCTTCAGCGGTTTTGGCGCCGTCGGCCAGCGGGTACTTCAGGTTCCACAGGAAACCTTTCTCGTCGTGGTTTTCCACTTCGAGGTCGGAAATCGCCGTGTGCAGCTTGGTGTCCCAGTTGACCAGACGCTTGCCGCGGTAGATCAGCCCGTCTTCGTGCAGGCGCACGAACGCTTCTTTAACTGCTTCCGAGAGGCCGTCGTCCATGGTGAAGCGCTCACGGCTCCAGTCCACGGACGAGCCGAGGCGGCGGATCTGACGGCTGATGTTGCCGCCGGACTGATCCTTCCATTCCCAGACTTTCTCGAGGAATTTTTCGCGGCCCAGATCATGGCGATTCTGGCCTTGGGCTTCGAGTTGGCGCTCCACCAGCATTTGCGTGGCGATACCGGCGTGGTCGGTACCCGGCTGCCACAGGGTGTTGCGACCCTGCATGCGGCGGAAACGGATCAGGGCGTCCATGATCGCGTTGTTGAAGCCGTGACCCATGTGCAGGCTGCCGGTGACGTTCGGCGGCGGGATCATGATGGTGTAGGACTCGCCCGCGCCTTGCGGGGCGAAGTAATTCTCAGACTCCCAAGTGTTGTACCAGGAAGTTTCAATGGCGTGCGGCTGGTAGGTCTTATCCATGCGCGGCGGGACCCTATTGGCATTTATTCAGGAAAAGCCGGCAAGTATAGCGGGGCATGGGGCGTAGGGCGAGCAGGTGCGGACAGGGCGCAGATCAAAGTGTGGAATGGACCTGTGGCGAGGGAGCTTGCTCCCGCTGGGGCGCGAAGCGGCCCCGACATCAGCAAGTCAGGTGTGTCAGGTACTCCGCGTGTTCAGGCTTTGCGGCTGCTTCGCAACCGAGCGGGAGCAAGCTCCCTCGCCACAGAAGCCCGCTCGACTCAGTGTTATTCGTACTGGCTCAACAACCGTTCCATCCGCGCATCTAGACGGCGTTTGATTTCGGTTTCGATGTGCGGGGCGAAGTCGTCGATCACGTCTTGCATGATCAATAGCGCGGCGGCGCGCAGTTCGCTGTCCAGGTGCAGCAGGGCGTCGGGGCCTTTGCTGGCGGCAGGCGACGGTTGCGCGGCTGGGGCGGGCGGCGGTGTCGTTTCGACCGGTTGCGGCGCATTGCCGACCGTGTCGAACAGCATGGGGATCTGTTCCTGATCACCTTCAATGACCGTGTCGGTCAGCAAGGGCGGTTGCAGGTTGTCATCACCGAGCAGTTGGCGGATCGACTCGAGGTCATCCAGCAGATGCGCGGAATTTTGCTGCGGTTTTGGAGTGTCCATCGGAATGCTCAGAGTCGCTGTAAACGGTGATCTTGCAGAGGATAGCCCTGTTCGCGGTAGAAACGGAAACTCTCCCGCGCAGCCGAACGAATCGTCGGATCTTCCACCACCACTTCCGCCACGCGGGCGAACTGTTTGGCAAATACCGGGACTTTCAGGTCGAGATTGACCAGCAGATCCTGATGCTGACCGCAGTCCTCGCCAAGACCCAGGACAATCAAACCCTCCGGCTCGCTTTCGGCGGGACCGTGGGGCACGAAGCTTTCGCCCTTGAAGGCCCACAAACGTGCATCGAGATCATCACGCTGGGCGGCATCGCTGCAGTGCAGGTAAATGCGGTGGCCCATGCGCCAGGCTTTTTCGGTGAGCTTGCAGGCGAAATCCAGCCGTGCCGAAGGATCGGCGCTGGGCAGGATATAGAAGTCGACTTTGGTCATTGCGGTTCCTGAGCCCAGAGGGCGTCACCGGAAAGTGACGCCCTCTGGGTCATCGGTTTCAGGCTTTGGCGCGGTCCAGCAGGTATTGGGTCAGCAGGGGAACCGGGCGGCCAGTGGCGCCCTTGTCCTTGCCGCCGCTGGTCCAGGCCGTGCCGGCGATGTCCAGGTGCGCCCAGTTCAGGTTCTTGGTGAAGCGCGACAGGAAGCAGGCAGCGGTGATGGCGCCGCCTTTCGGGCCGCCAATGTTGGCGATGTCGGCGAACGGGCTGTCCAGCTGCTCTTGATATTCATCGAACAGCGGCAGTTGCCAGGCGCGGTCGTCGGCGGATTGGCCGGCGCTCAGCAGTTGGCCGATCAGCTCGTCGTTGTTGCCCAGCAGGCCCGAGGTGTGAGAACCCAGTGCGACGACACAAGCGCCGGTCAGGGTAGCGATGTCGATCACTGCTTGCGGCTTGAAGCGTTCGGAGTAGGTCAGGGCATCGCACAGCACCAGACGGCCTTCGGCGTCGGTGTTGAGGATTTCCACGGTCTGGCCGCTCATGGTGGTGACGATGTCGCCCGGACGCGAAGCGTTGCCGCTCGGCATGTTCTCGGCGCAGGCCAGGATGCACACTAGGTTGATCGGCAGTTTCAGCTCAAGCACGGCACGCAGGGTACCGAACACGCTGGCGGCGCCGCCCATGTCGTACTTCATTTCATCCATGCCGGCGCCCGGCTTGAGGCTGATGCCGCCGGTGTCGAAGGTAATGCCTTTGCCGACCAGTGCGTATGGCTTCTCGGATTTCTTGCCGCCGTTGTATTGCATGACGATCAAGCGCGGCGGCTGGGCGCTGCCCTGGCCGACGGCGTAGAACGAGCCCATGCCCAGGTCCTTGATCTTCTTCTCATCGAATACTTCGACTTTCAGGCTCTTGAATTCTTTGCCCAGGTTCTTGGCTTGCTCGCCCAGGAACGTCGGGTGGCAGATGTTTGGCGGCAGGTTGCCCAGGTTACGGGTGAAGGCCATGCCATTGGCGATTGCGGTGGCGTGGGCCACGGCGCGTTCGACTTCGGCCTGTGCTGCCTTGATGGTCACCAGGGTGACTTTTTTCAAGGAGAGCGGGTCGGCTTTCTGGCTCTTGAACTGGTCGAAGGTGTACTCGCCATCCACCAGGGTTTCGGCCAGCAGGCGGGTCTTGCCATAGCTGTCGCGGCCTTTGACCACGACTTCGTCCAGGGCCAGTACTGCATCGCTGCCACCCAGGCCTTTAAGGGTGTTGAGGATGCCGGCGATGATTTTGCGGAACGGGCGATCGCCCAGCTCTTCATCCTTGCCCACGCCTACCAGCAACACGCGCTCGGCCTTGAGGTTAGGCAGGCTGTGCAGCAACAGGCTCTGGCCGACTTTGCCGGCCAGGTCGCCGCGCTTGAGCACGGCACTGATGGTGCCACCGCTCAGCTCGTCGAGTTGTTTGGCAACGGCGCCGAGTTTGCGGCCCTCGCCGACGGCGACCACCAGCGTGGCGGTCTTCAACGTTTCCGGGCTAACGCTTTTTACAACCAGTTCCATGTCTGGGTCCCTGAATTAATGGTCAAAGTGCGCGACGCGCAGAGTCTTGCTTATAAGTAGAAAGACGCAGGTGCAGTGCCAGCGACAAAGGCCGCAGTTTGAACCTCGCTACCGGCGCCTGACAACCCTCGGTCGTGCGAACTTCGGTGGTTCAGGTGTCTGCTTGAGCGTGCGCAGTGACAGGCGCACCCAATCACAGGATAATGCGCCATCTTTTTCGGCGGCTCTGCTCTGCGGGCCGACCGATACGTTTGTTTGTTTGGCCGCTTAGCCTGACAACCCTGGAGTGTCTGGTTTGATTGTCTTCCGTTATCTATCCCGCGAAGTCCTGTTGACCTTGAGCGCCGTCAGCGCCGTGCTGCTGGTCATCATCATGAGCGGACGCTTCATCAAGTACCTCGCCCAGGCGGCCTCTGGCCTTCTGGATCCGGGTTCGCTGTTCCTGATCATGGGTTTCCGTCTGCCGGGTTTCCTGCAGTTGATTCTGCCTTTGGGGCTGTTTCTCGGCATCCTGCTGGCCTACGGTCGTCTGTACCTCGACAGCGAAATGACCGTGCTGTCCGCCACTGGCATGAGCCAGCAGCGACTGTTTCGCATCACCCTGTTTCCGGCCACGCTGGTTGCGCTGGTGGTGGCATGGTTGAGCCTGAGCCTGGCGCCACAGGGTGCCAACCAGTTCCAGTTGCTGCTGAACAAACAGGACGCACTGACTGAATTCGATACCCTTGAGCCAGGCCGCTTCCAGGCCTTGCGCGACGGCACTCGAGTGACCTACACCGAACAACTGTCGGATGACCGCATCAACCTTGGCGGCGTATTCATTTCGCAGAAGAACATCAATTCCGATAAGAAGGATCGTGGAATTTCCGTGTTGGTGGCCGAGAAGGGGCGCCAGGAAATTCGCCCCGACGGTAACCGCTACCTGATTCTCGACAACGGCTACCGCTACGACGGTAATCCGGGTCAGGCCGATTACCGCGCCATCAAATACGACGAGTACGGCGTATTGCTGCCCAAGCCGGACGTCAGCGACGAAGTTACCGACCGCGATGCAATGACCACCAGCTCCCTGCTGGGCAATGATGACATCCGCTCGCGCACCGAACTGCAATGGCGTCTGTCTCTGCCGTTGCTGGTCTTCATCGTGACCCTGATGGCGGTGCCGCTGTCGCGGGTCAACCCGCGTCAGGGCCGTTTCCTCAAGCTGCTGCCGGCGATTCTTCTTTATATGGCTTACCTGACCATCCTGATTGCCGCTCGCGGCGCCCTCGAAAAGGGCAAGATCCCGGCGGCATTGGGCTTGTGGTGGGTACATGCGATCTTCCTGGCCATTGGCCTGGGCTTGCTGTACTGGGAGCCGCTGCGCTTGAAAATGGCGAGTCGCCGCAGCGCGCTGGAGGTGGCCCGTGGATAAGCTCGATCGCTACATCGGTAGCAGCGTATTCGTCGCGATCCTGGCAGTGCTGGGGATCATCCTCGGTCTGGCAACGCTGTTTGCCTTCATCGATGAGATGAGTGAGGTCAGCGATACCTACACGCTGATGGATGTCCTGAGCTACGTGCTGCTGACCGCTCCACGCCGTCTGTACGACATGTTGCCGATGGCGGCGCTGATCGGTTGCCTGATCGGCCTCGGCAGTCTGGCCAGCCACAGTGAACTGACCATCATGCGTGCTGCGGGCGTGTCGCTGGGGCGGATAGTCTGGGCTGTCATGAAGCCGATGCTGCTTTTGATGGTGGTGGGGTTAGTGATTGGCGAGTACGTCGCGCCGGCCACGGAAGTCACCGCTCAGGCCAACCGCTCGCTGGCCCAGGGCAGTGGCGACGCGCAAAGCGCCAAGCACGGTCTGTGGCACCGGCAGGGTGACGAGTTCATTCACGTCAACTCTGTGCAACCCAATGGTCTGCTGTACGGCGTGACCCGTTATCGCTTCGACGATCAACGCCACATGCTGTCTTCGAGCTTCGCCAAGCGCGCGGAATTCGACACGGATCACTGGCAACTGAGCGATGTCACGACCACGTTGTTCCATGAAAAGAACACCGAAGTGGTGACAATTCCGGAGGAGCGTTGGGAAGTAGCCTTGAGCCCGCAACTGCTGAGCACCGTGGTGATGGCGCCTGAATCACTGTCGATCACCGGTCTGTGGAGTTACATCCACTACCTGGCTGACCAGGGTTTGAGCAATGGTCGTTACTGGCTGGCATTTTGGGTCAAGGTGTTGCAGCCGCTGGTGACCGCCGCATTGGTGCTGATGGCGATTTCCTTCATCTTCGGCCCGCTGCGTTCGGTGACCCTCGGTCAGCGGGTCTTTACCGGTGTGCTGGTGGGCTTCACCTTCCGCATCGTCCAGGATTTGTTGGGGCCTTCGAGCCTGGTATTCGGTTTCTCGCCGCTGTTTGCGGTGCTGGTACCGGCCGGTGTCTGTGCCCTGGCCGGGGTCTGGTTGTTGCGCCGGGCTGGTTGATCGCGGGTTATTCCCGATGTGGCTTGTCACTCAAAACGCCCCTGTCGCAAGACCGGGGCGTTTTTGTACGCGCCGTCTGACCTGCGAACGTGACGCTTGCGCCGTGGATCAGGTACAATTCCCGGCTATTTTTCGGCGGGCTATGCCTGCAGCCTTTTTGAGTGTTGATCCGTGAGTGATTTGAGTCATATCCGCAATTTCTCCATCATCGCCCACATTGACCATGGCAAGTCGACGCTGGCCGATCGCTTCATCCAGATGTGCGGCGGCCTTGCCGAGCGCGAAATGGAAGCCCAGGTGCTGGACTCCATGGACCTGGAGCGTGAACGCGGGATCACCATCAAGGCCCACAGCGTCACCCTTTATTACACCGCTCGCGATGGCATCAAGTACCAGCTGAACTTCATTGATACCCCCGGCCACGTTGACTTCACCTACGAAGTCAGCCGGTCGCTGGCGGCCTGTGAAGGTGCATTGCTGGTGGTCGATGCCGGTCAGGGCGTTGAGGCGCAGTCGGTTGCCAACTGCTACACGGCGATCGAGCAGGGCCTGGAAGTCATGCCAGTCCTGAACAAGATCGACCTGCCACAGGCCGATCCGGACCGCGTCAAAGAAGAAATCGAAAAAATCATCGGCATCGATGCCACCGATGCTGTCGAGTGCTCTGCCAAGACTGGCCTGGGCGTCGACGAAGTGCTCGAACGTCTGGTTCACACCATTCCTGCGCCGACCGGCAACTACGAAGATCCGCTGCAAGCGTTGATCATCGACTCCTGGTTCGACAACTACCTGGGCGTTGTTTCCCTGGTACGCGTGCGTCACGGTCGTGTGAAGAAGGGCGACAAGATTCTCGTTAAATCCACCGGCAAGATCCACCTGGTGGACAGCGTCGGTGTCTTCAACCCGAAACACACCGCCACCGTTGACCTGAAGGCCGGCGAAGTGGGCTTCATCATTGCCGGTATCAAGGACATTCACGGTGCACCGGTCGGTGACACCCTGACCTTGAGCTCCACGCCAGACGTTGACGTGCTGCCAGGCTTCAAACGCATTCAGCCGCAGGTTTACGCCGGTCTGTTCCCGGTCAGCTCCGACGACTTCGAAGATTTCCGTGAAGCGCTGCAAAAGCTCACGCTCAACGACTCGTCCCTGCAGTACACCCCGGAAAGCTCCGACGCCCTGGGCTTCGGCTTCCGTTGCGGGTTCCTCGGCATGCTGCACATGGAAATCATCCAGGAGCGCCTGGAGCGCGAGTACGACCTGGACCTGATTACCACTGCGCCGACGGTAATTTTCGAGCTGTTGCTGAAAACCGGTGAAACGATTTACGTCGATAACCCGTCGAAGCTCCCGGACCTGTCGTCGATCGAAGACATGCGTGAACCGATCGTGCGGGCCAATATCCTTGTGCCGCAAGAGCACCTGGGTAACGTCATTACCCTGTGTATCGAAAAGCGTGGCGTGCAGCACGACATGCTGTTCCTCGGTACCCAGGTACAAGTGACCTACGATTTGCCGATGAACGAAGTGGTCCTCGACTTCTTCGACCGTCTGAAATCCACCAGTCGTGGCTATGCTTCGCTGGATTACCATTTCGACCGTTATCAATCAGCTAATCTGGTGAAACTGGATGTGCTGATTAACGGTGACAAGGTCGACGCCCTGGCGCTGATCGTGCACCGCGACAATGCGCACTACAAAGGTCGCCAGTTGACCGAGAAGATGAAAGAACTGATTCCGCGCCAGATGTTCGACGTCGCGATCCAGGCCGCCATCGGCGGGCAGATCATTGCGCGGACTTCCGTCAAGGCACTCAGAAAGAACGTATTGGCCAAATGCTACGGCGGTGACGTTAGCCGTAAGCGCAAGCTGTTGGAAAAGCAAAAGGCCGGTAAAAAACGCATGAAGCAGGTCGGTAACGTGGAGATTCCACAAGAAGCCTTCCTTGCAGTGCTCAGGTTGGATAGTTAGGTCCTATGTCACTAAATTTCCCGCTGTTGCTGGTCATCGCCGTGTTCGTCTGCGGCCTGTTGGCGTTGCTCGATCTGCTGTTCCTGGCGCCACGGCGCCGGGCTGCCATTAACTCTTACCAGGGTAGCGTCAGCCAGGCTGACATGGTGGTGGTCGAGAAACTGAACAAAGAGCCGCTGCTGGTCGAATACGGCAAGTCGTTCTTCCCGGTGTTGTTCATTGTGCTGGTGCTGCGTTCGTTCCTGGTGGAACCGTTCCAGATTCCTTCCGGCTCGATGAAACCGACCCTGGACGTCGGCGACTTCATTCTGGTGAACAAATTTTCTTACGGGATCCGCCTGCCGGTGATCGACAAGAAAGTCATCGAAGTCGGTGATCCGCAGCGCGGCGATGTCATGGTGTTCCGCTACCCGAGCGACCCGAACGTCAATTACATCAAGCGTGTGGTCGGCCTGCCGGGTGACCAGATTCGCTACACCGCTGACAAGCGTCTGTTCGTCAACGGTGAGTCGATTGCCGAACAACTGGTCGGCTCCGAGCCGGGCACGTTGGGCAGCGCAGAGCTCTACAAGGAAAAACTCGGCATCGCCGAGCACCTTATCCGCAAGGAAATGAGCCGCTACCGCGCAGCGCCGGATCGTTCGTGGACCGTGCCTGCCGGGCACTACTTCATGATGGGCGACAACCGCGACAACTCGAACGACAGTCGCTACTGGGATGATCCGACTATTCCCAAGGATCTGCTGGGCATGGTTCCCGACAAGAATATCGTCGGCAAGGCCTTCGCAGTCTGGATGAGCTGGCCGGAACCCAAACTCAGTCACCTGCCGAATTTCTCGCGGGTTGGCCTGATCAAGTAATCACACACGGCGCTGTTGAACACAGCGCCGAATGCATTTCTGGAGTCGGCATAATCGGCGACAGAAGCATGAAAACAACGATATTCAGGACGTTATTTTTGAACACAGCGTTAATTGTCCCAAGCCTGCGCCGCACCACGGCGATGGCGGTGGAATCCAGCCACGAACTCAGCGTGGGTAAACCGTGAGCGTCTCCTTAAGCCGTCTAGAGCGTCAGCTCGGCTACACCTTCAAAGACCAGGAGCTGATGGTCCTGGCCCTGACTCACCGCAGCTTTGCCGGGCGCAACAACGAACGCCTGGAGTTCCTCGGTGATGCCATCCTCAACTTCGTTGCTGGCGAGGCGCTGTTCGATCGCTTCCCGCTGGCCCGCGAAGGCCAGTTGTCGCGTTTGCGCGCCCGTTTGGTGAAAGGTGAGACCCTGGCCGTACTGGCCCGTGGTTTCGACCTGGGCGAATACCTGCGCCTGGGCTCCGGCGAATTGAAAAGCGGCGGTTTCCGTCGCGAGTCGATTCTGGCCGATGCCCTGGAAGCGCTGATCGGTGCGATCTACCTGGACGCCGGCATGGACATGGCGCGCGAGCGCGTGCTGGCCTGGCTGGCCGGAGAGTTCGAAGGCCTGACGCTGGTCGACACCAACAAAGATCCGAAAACCCGCCTGCAGGAATTCCTGCAGTCCCGTGGTTGTGAGCTGCCGCGTTACGAAGTGGTGGATATCCAGGGTGAGCCGCATTGCCGGACGTTCTTCGTCGAATGTGAAATCATCTTACTGAATGAAAAAAGCCGAGGTCAGGGTGTGAGTCGTCGTATTGCCGAACAGGTAGCGGCCGCCGCAGCACTGATTGCCCTGGGCGTGGAGAATGGCCATGACTGATTCAACCGCAACTCGCTGTGGCTATGTTGCCATCGTCGGCCGTCCGAACGTGGGCAAGTCCACGCTGCTGAACCACATTCTGGGTCAGAAGCTGGCGATCACCTCGCGCAAGCCGCAGACCACCCGTCACAACATGCTCGGCATCAAGACCGAAGGCGCCGTTCAGGCGATCTACGTCGACACCCCGGGCATGCACAAGGGCGGCGAAAAGGCCCTGAACCGCTACATGAACAAGACCGCTTCGGCGGCGTTGAAAGACGTCGACGTGGTGATCTTCGTGGTTGACCGCACCAAGTGGACCGACGAAGACCAGATGGTCCTCGAGCGCGTTCAATACGTGACCGGCCCGCTGATCGTGGCGCTGAACAAGACCGACCGTATCGAAGACAAATCCGAGCTGATGCCGCACCTGAGCTGGTTGCAGGAGCAGCTGCCGAACGCGCAGATCATGCCGATCTCGGCCCAGCACGGGCACAATCTGGACGCGCTGGAACGAGTGATCTCCGAGCACCTGCCGGAAAACGATCACTTCTTCCCGGAAGATCAGATCACTGACCGCAGCAGCCGTTTCCTCGCCGCCGAACTGGTGCGCGAGAAAATCATGCGCCAGTTGGGCGCCGAGCTGCCGTACCAGATCACCGTGGAAATCGAAGAGTTCAAGCAGCAGGGCAAAACCCTGCACATTCATGCGTTGATCCTCGTCGAACGTGACGGCCAGAAGAAAATCATCATTGGCGACAAGGGCGAGCGCATCAAGCGCATCGGCACCGAGGCGCGCAAGGATATGGAGCTGCTGTTCGACTCCAAGATCATGCTCAACCTGTGGGTCAAGGTTAAGGGCGGCTGGTCTGACGACGAGCGTGCGCTGCGTTCGCTGGGTTACGGCGATCTGTAAACCCGGTCTGCGCTGCACCGTAGAACCCTGTGGGAGCGGGCTTGCCCGCGATGAGGATGTAACATTCAGCAGAGATGTTGAATGTAAGTCCGCCATCGCGGGCAAGCCCGCTCCCACATTGGTTTTGGTTGTTTGTAGAACTGCGCTCCTTCATTGAGAACTGCGATTTCCATGTCCCCAACCCAGCCCATCGGCCAACCCGCCTACGTCCTCCACAGCCGCGCCTACCGCGAAAGCAGTGCGCTGGTGGATTTCCTTACGCCGCAAGGTCGGCTACGGGCGGTGTTGCGTAGCGCACGGGGTAAGGCCGGGACATTGGCGCGGCCGTTCGTGCCGCTGGAAGTCGAGTTCCGTGGTCGGGGTGAGTTGAAAAACGTCGGTCGCATGGAAAGCGCCGGTGTTTCCACCTGGCTCAACGGCGAGGCACTGTTCAGCGGCCTCTACCTCAACGAATTGCTGATTCGCCTGCTGCCCGCCGAAGACCCTCACCCCGCGGTTTTCGATCACTACGCCGCGACCTTGCTCGCCTTGGCCGAAGGCCGTCCATTGGAGCCTTTGCTGCGCTCCTTCGAATGGCGTTTGCTCGACGACCTCGGCTACGGCTTTGCGTTGAATGCCGACATCCATGGCGACCCCATCGCGCCGGACGGTCTCTATCGCTTGCAAGTGGATGCGGGCCTGGAGCGGGTCTATCTGCTGCAACCGGGTCTGTTCAACGGCATCGAGCTGCTGGCCATGGCCGATGCCGACTGGTCCGCGCCCGGTGCGCTGTCCGCTGCCAAGCGCCTGATGCGTCAGGCATTGGCCGTTCATCTGGGCGGTCGTCCTCTGGTCAGTCGCGAGTTGTTTCGCAAGCCATAGTTTCTCAAGCCATAGGAACTGTTGATGCTTGCGTCAACAGACCCAAGCTCCCCGTGTATGCTGTGCACCGAACTTTCCCTTATTTCAGGAGCGCTTCCGTGACCACCAGCAATCGCATTCTTCTTGGCGTGAACATCGACCACGTTGCCACCCTGCGTCAGGCCCGGGGCACTCGCTACCCGGATCCGGTCAAGGCAGCGCTGGACGCGGAAGAGGCGGGCGCTGACGGCATCACCGTGCACCTGCGCGAAGACCGTCGGCACATCCAAGAGCGCGATGTGCTGCTGCTCAAGGACGTGCTGCAAACCCGCATGAACTTCGAAATGGGCGTCACCGAAGAAATGATGGCGTTCGCCGAACGCATCCGCTCGGCGCATATTTGCCTGGTTCCGGAAACCCGTCAGGAGCTGACCACCGAAGGCGGTCTGGACGTGGCAGGGCAGGAGGCACGGATCAAGGCAGCGGTGGATCGCCTGGCGAAGATCGGCTGTGAAGTGTCGCTGTTCATCGACGCGGACGAGCGGCAGATCGAAGCGTCCCGCCGTGTCGGTGCGCCGGCCATTGAATTGCACACCGGGCGTTATGCGGACGCCGAGACGCCAACCGAAGTCGCTGAAGAGCTGAAGCGCGTGGCCGATGGCGTAGCATTCGGTCTGGCCCAGGGGCTGATCGTCAATGCCGGTCACGGCTTGCACTATCACAACGTCGAGGCTGTTGCGGCCATCAAGGGCATCAACGAACTGAACATCGGCCATGCGCTGGTGGCCCATGCGTTGTTCGTCGGGTTCAAGTCGGCGGTGTCGGAAATGAAGGCATTGATTCTGGCTGCCGCTTTGAAAGGCTAGATCGGCGGCGCTGCCATCGCGGGCAAGCCACGCTCCCACAGGTCCGAGTTGAACGACAATTATGTACTCGACGCGGACCTGTGGGAGCGTGGCTTGCCCGCGATGGCGTCTTTGAAGACGGCGAAGATTTAAAGCGGAGGGGTTTCCTGGCTCGGCTTGGTCTTGTCGACCCCCGGCACATGCAGGTTGCCCTCGGCGACCTGATTGCCTTCCAGCTGCGGCTGCGTGACCCACGTCAGGATGTCGTAGTAACGACGAATGTTCGCCACGAAGTGCACCGGCTCGCCGCCCCGGGCGTAGCCGTAACGAGTCTTGCTGTACCACTGTTTTTGCGACAGACGCGGCAGGATTTTCTTCACATCCAGCCACTTGTCCGGGTTCAACCCTTCCTTGGCCGCCAGTTTGCGCGCGTCATCCAGGTGACCGCTGCCGACGTTGTAGGCGGCCAGTGCGAACCACGTACGATCCGGCTCCTGGATCGACTCGTCCAATTGATCCTTCATATAAGCCAGGTACTTTGCGCCGCCCATGATGCTTTGCTTGGGGTCGAGGCGATTGGACACGCCCATGGCTTGCGCCGTGTTCTGGGTCAGCATCATCAATCCGCGCACGCCGGTCTTGGACGTGACCGCCGCTTGCCACAGCGATTCCTGATAACCGATTGCCGCCAACAAACGCCAGTCGACTTTCTCTTTCTTGGCGTATGTCTTGAAGTGTTGTTCGTACTTGGGCAGCCGTTGCTGCAGATGTTGGGCGAAGGTGTAGGCGCCCATGTAACCCAGCACGTCGACGTGCCCGTAATAGCGATCCTTGAGCCGTTGCAGGGTGCCGTTTTTCTTCACTTTGTCGAGATAGGTATTGATCTCGTTGAGCAGGCTGTTGTCTTCGCCGGCGGCCACGGCCCAGCTCTGATTGCTGGCGTCACCGAGATCAAAGGCGACCCGCACGTTGGGGAAGTACACCTGGTTCATCGCGACTTCGTTGGAATCGACCAGCGTCAGATCTATCTGAGCTTCGTCAACCATGCGCAGCAAGTCGACGACTTCGACCGCGTCGGACTCTTCGTATTCAATGCCGGGATATTTCTTTTTCAGCTCTGCCAATTGCTCGGCGTGGGTACTGCCCTTGAGCACCATGATCTTCTTGCCGACCAGATCGCCTGCGTCGGTCGGCCGTGACTGACCGTTGCGGTAGATGATCTGTGGGGTGACTTCGAGGTAAGAGTGGGAAAACCGCACCTGTTGTTTGCGTTGCTCGCTGCTGACCAGACCGGCAGCAGCCAGCACCGGGCCATTAGGCTTGCCCACCTGATTGAACAGGTCATCGAGGTTGTCGGCGGTTTCGATCTTGAGTTCCACCCCCAGATCGTCGGCGAAGCGCTTCACCAGCTCGTATTCGAAGCCGGTCTCACCGTTGCGATCCTGAAAGTAGGTGGCGGGACTGTTACGGGTGACCACCCGCAGCACGCCATCCTCCTTTACGCGCTCCAGCGTGTTGGGTTTATCAACACAGCCACTGAGCACCAGGAAGAGTCCGGTTGCGATCAGCCATTTGGCGTACCGCGGACGCAAAGCCGTTGGGGAAAACATCTGCGCAGTATACGCAAAGGACCACGAGCGCCATATCTCGACAGCGAAGGGCTTGTCTGCTAAGCAACTGAAAACCGCTCCGGAGCCCGCAGGAATGGGCCCGAGCGGTATTTTGTGACAGAAAAAATATCCCTCGGCACGCACCTGTTACAGGTCCGAAAACCCCGCCCGACGTTCGGGTATAGCCGCGCATACCGTTTCGGGTGCTGTCGCGGGCGGTTTAGGCTAGAATGCACGGCCTCAAAGCACACCCCTTCCCGAGGCTGTCCCGAAGATGTTGATCCTGCGCGGCGCTCCTGCCCTTTCTGCCTTTCGCCACAGCAAACTCCTTGAGCAACTGAGCCAGAAGGTTCCGGCTGTCAGTGGCTTGTATGCTGAATTCGCTCACTTCGCCGAAGTTACCGGCGTCCTGACCGGCGACGAACAGCAGGTGCTTGCGCGCCTTCTGAAGTACGGCCCAAGCGTTCCAGTACAAGAGCCAACCGGTCGTCTGTTTCTGGTGTTGCCACGTTTCGGCACTATCTCGCCGTGGTCCAGTAAAGCCAGCGACATCGCTCGCAACTGCGGCCTGACCAAGATCCAGCGCCTGGAGCGCGGTATCGCGTTCTACGTCGCCGGCCAGTTCAGCGATGCCGACGCGCAGCTGATCGCAGGCGCGCTGCATGACCGCATGACCCAGATCGTATTGGACAACCTTGAACAAGCCGCCGGCCTGTTCAGCCACGCCGAACCCAAGCCCCTGACCGCGATCGACGTGTTGGGTGGCGGCCGCGCCGCGCTGGAAAAAGCCAACACCGAACTGGGCCTGGCCCTGGCCGAAGACGAAATCGACTACTTAGTCAACGCCTTCGTCGGCTTGAAGCGCAACCCGCATGACATCGAATTGATGATGTTTGCCCAGGCGAACTCCGAGCACTGCCGTCACAAGATCTTCAACGCCAGTTGGGACATCGACGGTCAGAGCCAGGAAAAAAGCCTGTTCGGCATGATCAAGAACACCTATCAGATGCACAGCGAAGGTGTTCTGTCGGCTTATAAGGACAACGCCTCGGTAATCGTCGGCTCCGTTGCCGGCCGTTTCTTCCCGGACCCTGAAACCCGTCAGTACGGGGCGGTGCAGGAACCGGTGCACATCCTGATGAAAGTCGAAACCCACAACCACCCGACCGCGATTGCCCCGTTCCCGGGTGCGTCCACCGGTAGCGGCGGTGAGATTCGTGACGAAGGCGCAACCGGTCGCGGCGCCAAGCCCAAGGCTGGCCTGACTGGTTTCACCGTGTCCAACCTGCAAATCCCGGGCTTCGAACAGCCGTGGGAAGTGCCGTACGGCAAGCCTGAGCGCATCGTTACCGCGCTGGACATCATGATCGAAGGCCCACTGGGTGGCGCCGCGTTCAACAACGAATTCGGTCGTCCGGCCCTGACCGGCTACTTCCGTACCTTCGAACAATCGATCACCACCCCGCGTGGCGACGAAGTTCGCGGTTACCACAAGCCGATCATGCTGGCCGGCGGTATGGGTAACATCCGTGCCGAACACGTACAGAAAGGCGAGATCACCGTCGGCTCCAAGCTGATCGTGCTCGGCGGCCCGGCAATGCTCATTGGCCTGGGCGGCGGCGCTGCCTCTTCCATGGCCACCGGCACCAGCTCGGCGGATCTGGACTTTGCATCCGTACAGCGCGAAAACCCGGAAATGGAACGTCGCTGCCAGGAAGTCATCGACCGTTGCTGGCAGTTGGGTGACAAAAACCCGATCAGCTTCATCCACGACGTCGGCGCGGGCGGTCTGTCCAACGCCTTCCCGGAATTGGTCAACGACGGCAACCGTGGCGGTCGCTTCGAACTGCGCAACATTCCAAACGACGAGCCGGGCATGGCCCCGCACGAAATCTGGAGTAACGAATCCCAGGAACGCTACGTTCTGGCGGTGGGACCTGCGGACTTCGAACGCTTCCAGGCGATCTGCGAACGTGAGCGTTGCCCGTTTGCCGTGGTCGGCGAAGCCACTGCCGAACCGCAGCTTACTGTCACGGATAGCCACTTCGGCAACAGCCCGGTGGACATGCCGCTCGAAGTGCTGCTGGGCAAAGCCCCGCGCATGCACCGTTCGGCCGTTCGCGAAAACGAGCTGGGCGACGATTTCGATCCGTCGACCCTCGAGATCGCCGACTGCGTCGAGCGCGTTCTGCATCACCCGGCCGTGGCCAGCAAAAGCTTCCTGATCACCATCGGCGATCGCACCATCACCGGCCTCGTGGCCCGTGATCAGATGGTCGGTCCGTGGCAGGTTCCGGTGGCTGACGTTGCCGTCACCGCCACCAGCTTCGACGTCTACACCGGTGAAGCCATGGCCATGGGCGAGCGCACTCCGCTGGCTCTGCTGGACGCTCCGGCGTCGGGCCGCATGGCCATCGGCGAAACCCTGACCAACATCGCGGCGTCGCGCATCGCCAAAATCTCCGACATCAAACTGTCGGCGAACTGGATGTCCGCCGCCGGTCACCCGGGTGAAGACGCGCGTCTGTACGACACCGTGAAAGCGGTCGGCATGGAATTGTGCCCTGAGCTGGGCATCACCATTCCGGTAGGCAAGGACTCGATGTCCATGGCCACCCGCTGGAACGACGAAGGCGTCGACAAGACTGTCACTTCGCCGATGTCGCTGATCGTGACCGGTTTCGCGCCCGTGGCTGACATCCGTCAGACCATGACCCCGCAACTGCGCATGGACAAGGGCACCACCGACCTGATCCTGATCGACCTCGGTCGCGGTCAGAACCGCATGGGCGCTTCGATCCTCGCTCAGGTTCACGGCAAACTCGGCAAGCAGGCCCCGGACGTCGATGACGCCGAAGACCTGAAAGCCTTCTTCGCTGTGATCCAGGGCCTCAACGCCGACGGTCACTTGCTGGCTTACCACGACCGTTCCGACGGTGGTCTGCTGACCAGCGTGGTGGAAATGGCCTTTGCCGGCCACTGCGGTCTGAGCCTGAACCTCGACGGTCTGGCAGAAACCTCCGCCGACATCGCCGCGATCCTGTTCAACGAAGAACTGGGCGCTGTGATCCAGGTTCGCCAGGACGCCACTCCAGACATCCTCGCGCAGTTCAGCGCAGCTGGCCTGAGTGACTGCGTTTCGGTGATCGGTCAGCCAATGAACAACGGCCAGATCAACATCACCTTCAACGGCGACACCGTGTTCGAAGGTGAGCGTCGTCTGCTGCAACGTCAGTGGGCCGAGACCAGCTACCAGATCCAGCGTCTGCGTGACAACGCCGACTGCGCCGAACAAGAGTTCGACGTGCTGCTGGAAGAAGACAACCCGGGCCTGAGCGTCAAGCTCAGCTACGACGTCAACCAGGATGTCGCCGCGCCTTACATCAAGAAAGGCATCCGCCCACAGGTTGCCGTGCTGCGTGAGCAGGGCGTCAACGGTCAGGTGGAAATGGCGGCCGCGTTCGACCGCGCCGGTTTCAACGCGATCGACGTGCACATGAGCGATATTCTGGCCGGCCGTGTCGACCTGAACGAGTTCAAAGGTCTGGTGGCTTGCGGCGGTTTCTCCTACGGCGACGTACTGGGTGCCGGTGAGGGCTGGGCCAAGTCCGCGCTGTTCAACAGCCGTGCTCGCGATGCCTTCCAGGGCTTCTTCGAACGTAACGACAGCTTCACCCTCGGCGTGTGCAACGGTTGCCAGATGATGTCCAACCTGCACGAGCTGATCCCGGGCAGCGAGTTCTGGCCGCACTTCGTGCGTAACCGTTCCGAGCAGTTCGAAGCTCGCGTGGCGATGGTACAGATCCAGGACTCGAACTCGATCTTCCTGCAGGGCATGGCCGGTTCGCGCATGCCGATCGCCATCGCACACGGCGAAGGCCATGCCGAATTCGCTAGCGAAGAAGCGTTGCTGGAAGCTGATCTGTCGGGTTGCGTGGCAATGCGTTTCGTCGACAACCACGGCAAGGTCACCGAAAACTACCCGGCCAACCCGAACGGCTCGCCGCGCGGGATCACCGGTTTGACCAGCCGTGACGGTCGCGTGACCATCATGATGCCGCACCCGGAGCGTGTATTCCGCGCCGTGCAGAACTCGTGGCGTTCGGAAGACTGGAACGAAGACGCACCTTGGATGCGTATGTTCCGTAATGCTCGCGTGTGGGTTAACTAAGCGCCGTGTACAAGCTCAGTTTTTTTGTTCCGGCCAGTCATGTCGAGGTGGTCAAGAGTGCTGTGTTCGCTGCCGGTGGTGGGCGGATCGGGGCTTATGATCATTGTGCGTGGCAGGTGTTCGGGTTGGGTCAGTTTCGTCCACTGGATGGCAGTCAGCCGTTCATTGGCGAAGCGGGGCAGGTCGAGCAGGTTGAGGAATGGAAGGTTGAGCTTGTGGTCAGCGATGAGTTGATTCGGGCGGTGGTGGTGGCTCTGAAAGAGAGCCATCCCTATGAAACGCCGGCTTACGAGGTGTGGCGGTTGGAAGATTTCTGATCTTCCTGGTCGCTGAAATGAGAAACCCGCTGAAAGTGATTTCAGCGGGTTTTTTATTGGCTGCGATTTAGGGCGTGGCGGCCTTAGGGCCGACCAGGTTCTTGTTGGTTGAGTACATATCCATTGCTGCGGTAACGGCGGCTTATGGTTTCGCCCTTACGGCGCCTCCCTTTGGCAAACGCCCCAAAGGAAGCAAAGGTCTTCGCCCCAAGCGTCCGGCCCCTCGCTAAGGCTCGGCGTTCCTTCGCTCCGGTATCCATCTGGGGGCATCGCCCTACG